>NZ_JBGUHR010000054.1:0-42482 GCF_045112255.1 Fibrobacter sp. | reverse complement strand
CCTCCTTGCGGAGGATGACTGTGGTCGCGACATTGACGCTTCGCGTCTTGCTAAACGGCTCAGCCATATTTGTGCAAGCACAACTGCGGCATAGATGCTTCGCATCATGCTACCGGCTCGGATATAAGATAGCAAGCTATCTTGCATCTCTCGCCTTAAGGCATTTTCGCCTTGGGGCATACTCGCCTTCTGAGTTGTCTTCGGCTTCGCCTCAGAATGACGAGTTCTATTTAAAATGCCGCGCACTTTATGCGCGGCTTTTTGCATAATTACACAAAAAAACAATTTGGATCAATAAACAAAATCGCTTTAGAACAAAATCCGCCTAGAAACGAGCAGATTTGCGAAAAGCCAATTTGTCTTAGTGCCTAGCGAGGTCCTAATCTATATCTTGAAACGGAAACAAGTTTCCGACAAGATATGATTACGACATCCTTCGACGAACAATGGGCAAAGCCCATTTCCCGCGCTAAAAGCGCGGAGTCTCAGTAACAAAGAACCGCGACCGAAGGCGTACTTAAACGTACGTCGAGAGTCGCGGTGATGCAGTATCGCGACGGCAATAAGGCAAATTAAACCTTGAGTTCGCCAGCGTCGATAGAATCCCACGCCGGAATCGCTTCGATAGCCGGGCGGACTTCTTCGGTCACGAACTTCACGACCTGGCCAGGAGCGCGCCCCACGAACTTGCGGAGGTCGAGGATTTCCTTGAGCTTTGCTTCGGTGATGCCGAGCTTCTGGAACTTTTCGTTCTTGAGAACGCGTTCAAGCAAGTCATTGTCCTTGCCCTGTTCCTTCACGACCTTGCCAGCTTCCATGGACATCACGCGGATTTCTTCGTGGAGTTCCTGACGGTCGCCGCCATTCTTCACGCCTTCCATGATGATGTTTTCGGTAGCCATGAACGGGAGTTCAGCCATGATGCGCTTTTCGATAACCTTCGGATAAACGACGAGGCCGTTCGTGACGTTTTCAGCGATGATGAGCATGGCATCCATGGCGAGGAACGCTTCCGGGATGGCGAGGCGCTTGTTGGCGCTGTCGTCGAGCGTACGTTCGAACCACTGCGTTGCCTGCGTGAAGGCGGTGCTGTTGACCTGGGCCATCACGAAACGAGCGAGAGAGCAAATACGTTCGCTGCGCATCGGGTTACGCTTGTAAGCCATGGCAGAGGAACCAATCTGAGTCTTTTCGAACGGTTCTTCGACTTCCTTGACACCCTGCATGAGGCGCATGTCGGTAGCAAACTTGTGCAAACTCTGAGCGATGGAGCTGAGCACCTGGTTCACGCGGTTGTCCCACTTACGAGTGTAAGTCTGACCGGTGATGGTGAGCACACGCTTGAAGCCAGCCTTGGCAGTCACGCGGCGGTCAAGTTCCATAATCTTTTCTTCATCGCCGTTGAACAGGTCCATGAAGCTAGCCTGTGTACCGGTCGTACCCTTCACGCCGCGGAACGGAAGCACTTCGATGAGGAAGTTCAATTCTTCGAGGTCGATGAGCATGTCCTGGAGCCAGAGGCAAGCGCGCTTACCCACGGTCGTGAGCTGGGCAGCCTGGAAGTGCGTGGCGCCGAGCTGTGCCATGTCCTTGTATTCCATCGCAAACTTGGAAAGCTTGTCCATCACGCGGCAAAGACGCTTGCGCACGAGGATCATAGCCTGCTGCATCTGGATAAGGTCGGTGTTGTCGCCCACGAATGCAGACGTTGCACCGAGGTGAATGATGCCCTTGGCCTTCGGGCACTGCACACCGTAAGCATAAACGTGGCTCATCACGTCGTGACGGCGGCGCTTTTCTTCTTCTTCGGCAACTTCGAAGTTGATGTCCTTCTCGTGGGCCTTCAGTTCGTCTACCTGTTCCTGCGTAATCGGAAGGCCGAGTTCCATTTCGGATTCGGCGAGGTAAATCCACAGCTTGCGCCAAGTCTGGAACTTGTACTGCGGGCTGAAGATGAAACTCATTTCCTTGCTAGCATAACGCTTGATAAGCGGGCTTTCGAATTGATCACGCATGATTCTATCCTTTTTTAAGTTTTTACAGGGGCAAATGTAGAAAAAGGAAATTATCCGCATATTACCAAAGATGGAAGCCTGCGCCTATAAAGAACCCATTATGGAATTCTTTCTTCTTACCCTCGTTCTCAGTTTTTACTTTTCCGTACATTGCCATATACCTGAATTTGAAGGAAACGTATTCACCAATCCCGCGTGCGCCGCAAGGGAAAATCCACGGACGATATTCAAGCTGGACTCCAGCAACCAACGGGTCTATTCCACCAATAAAAGGCACAACCTTAAATCGTTCCGTTTCAAAAACATCAACCCCTGTAGTCGCTATAAAGGTTCCCCTATAACGATCAATCCCACCAAGTAGAAAATCAACGACAACTCTCCTAAACTGTATCGGCACACCAACAAGTATAGAACGAACAGAGCCCCATACTTCAATACCAATACCACCGGTATATAAACGCTCTTTATAATAGTTTGATCCATGAATAATATCATTACGCTGGGAAATCCGCCATTCCAGTAATTTATGGATCCAAGGAATAAATTCAGATTCTGGATAATCGCTCTTGAATTTTTCCAATTGCAAAATAATAGAATCAAGACGAGTCGTGTCTAAATTGCAATTTAAATATCCTCCAACAACTCGAACATACATCCCGGATTTCCGATCCGTATAAGATTCAACTTTACCGCAATCATCATCGCGATTGCAGCCGTAATAATGGGTTGCCCTAAATTTGCTGCTTATAGAATATTCAACTTCCATATCCTTTATAACCAGCGCTAAATCCCGATTTTCCTGAGAACCTATGTTTTTTAAAGTCCGATCAAAAAGCGATTGAACCTTGAGCGAATCTGTTTTGATAGTCTTGTCTATAAGATAACTATACGTTCCGTTCAGCAAGGCCAACAACGAATCGCTAACATAAGAATAGCGAACCTCCTCCAAGACGGTACTGTAAATTCGTCCCCACATCACAATGGCAGAATCAAATTGATCCGTCATCAAGTAAATTTCCATCAGTTCCAAGTCATCCAATGCAAATTCAGGAACCGGAGACATAGCCCTTACCGAAGCAGCAGCCTCCAAGGCGCTATTTCCATCACCTTTTTTAAGCGACTGGTACACTAAATTTCGGCCAACGATAATGGAATCCAACATCAATGAAGAAACGGACACAGAATCGTCTTTTTTAGTTTCTGCAAAACAAAAAGAACAGAAAACTAAAAGCAATGTAAATAAACGATAAATTTTCACATGATTAAATTTATTAAAAATAAGATAATACGTACCGATAAAGAATACGTTTTTTCATTTCATCGAATTATGATATTAACGATTCATTCCTTTTCTTTATATTTCACCACAATCCTCCCCTGGGGTTTGCGGTAAATCTCGGGGATTTCAGAACCTTGGCTTTTCAAAAATTTCACCATTGCTTCGCTATCGGTCATCACCTTATCCATGACGATTTCACTCTGGCGGAATGCCGTAATTTCACCGCCTTCATACGCCACATACGACGACAATCCGACAGTATAAAGCGCATTTTCGTCGATAGCGACAAAACCTTTTCCCGTCTCGACCTGAACATCTTCAATGCGTACTCGCGGCGTTTCACCAATCTTAGCATCTACGATGATTGTATAACGCAAGCCCGAAACTTGCAAGAATCCGCCGGATTCCTCAGGCAATTTCGAAGCGCCTTGTGCAAGCGCCTCCTTGATCTGACGGCCTGTCGCACGAATCAGACACATTCCGTTTGCAAAAGGCATCACGTTCAGAATGTCTTGATATTTCACTGCGCCAGCAGGTATCGTCACGCGGATACTCCCGCCATTTTCGATTCCAATTTGCGCTCCTACAGAAAAACGCATGGCATCCGCCGCCAAGTCGCCCAAGTTCGTCTCACCCTTGCGAACCAAACGCTTCCCGTCATCGCCATTGATGGTCAAATCAAATTTCGTATTCGAGACAACCTTCTGCAAATCAGCGGCAACAAGCGCTTGCAAGCTATCGTGAGCAGCCGCGACTTTACGACTTACCGCAACAATGCTATCCATCGGAATCAACCGAGAATGGAATATTCCATTGCGAGTAATATCTAGCACCCCGACATTCAGAAATTTCGTTCCTGTTTGCGACACAAGAACGCTGTCGCCATTGGCATTTGCAATAAACGCTTCGCTAACGACACTATGCGAATGTCCGTCCAGCACAGCATCGATTCCCGTTGTATTCTGGACAGCATCAACAGAACTCACAGGTGGCACAAACCCCAAGTGCGAAAGCAAAATCACGTAATCCGCACCCGCTTTACGCGCATCATCAACCGCAGACTGCACTAAATTGAAAATTTTCTTCGCAGGGACATCGTATAAAGTCTTTAGCGATTCATCCGTAAATGCATAAGACTCGCCCACTAAGGTTTGCGGTGTCAACACTCCGACAAACGCAATTTTCTTTGCGCCAATCTGCTTTAAAATGTATGGTTTGAACAGCGGAGTCGATGTTCCTTTCTGCACGAGATTTGCGCAGGCTATCGGCGCATTCAATGAATCCGAAAGTTCCATCAGACGCGGAATTTTATAATCAAATTCATGATTCCCAAGCGTCACGACATCATAACCGACCGCATTCATGAGCGTTACGACATATCCACCGCGCGAAATGCTACCCATCGCACCGCCCTGCAAAAAATCGCCGGACGAAACGGTTAAAACATCAGCCGTATCCGCAATCGCATCACGAAGGCCCGCAAATTTTGCATAGCCATCCATATTGCAATGGACATCGTTTTCGTAAACGACGACGAGACTCCGAGGCGAAGCCAATGCTTTTGTACGCCCATCAACTTGAGGTTGTTTCCCTGAACAAGAAAACACGCCAAAAACGACCAAAGGCAACAAGAGCTTTAGCTTATCCATAATCCCTCTGAAATGGCGATATTTTGCGCCGTTTTACAGCTTTTCGGCGAATTCGTTCATCGACTTACGCAAGTCATGTCGCGGCGAAGGAACGCCATTGACCGGATCGGCATAGCCAATATCCAAAAGGCAAGCAAGTTTGATGTTCGGCTCGAAACCGAATTCATGTTCGATGTGAGATGCGTTGAAGCCACGCGCCCAAAGCGTTGCAAGCCCGAGGTCGGTCGCCTGCATCATCATCGAAGTCGTAACGATGCTGGAATCCATGATACCGCTTTTGAAATCGTCCATATACGCAGTCGGAGAATACACCTTGTTATCGTCATAGCAGACCATAAGCACCACAGGAGCGTTATACGCCATACGCGTTAGAGAACGGATCTTCTTGAGGGCTTCGGGAGACTGGAGAACCTTGACAAACACAGGCTGACCGTTTACCGCCGTCGGCGAGATGCGCCCTGCTTCGAGCACCTGCATCAGTTTTTCGGGTTCAACTTCCTGGTCGCTAAACGCACGGCAACTAAAACGATCTCTAGCCAAATCAATAAAAGACATAAGTACCTCTAGTTTTATAGCAATAATATAAGCAAATTGAGTTACTAGTTAATAGTCATTAGTTATTAGAGATGCAAAAAAGACACGTTTATACGACATTGCCGCGAACTTCGTGTTCGCAAAGACTCCCCATCTTTCGTCTAATTTCTATATTGGCGCTCCTTCGGAGCGCATTTAGTACGGCTCGGCCATGTCAAAGAAACAAGTTACTTTGCCGCGGCGCTCGCCTTTTACTAAATTTTGCGTCATGAAAAATTTTTACGTCACCACTCCGATTTATTACGTCAATGATGCCCCGCATATCGGGCATTCCTACACGACCGTTCTCGCAGATATCCTTACCCGCTTCCACAAGATCATCGGTTACCAGACATTCTTCTTGACCGGTACCGACGAACACGGCCAGAAGGTGCAGCGCGCCGCCGCCAAGCGTGGCGTGACTCCGCAGGAACACGTGGACGAATACTACCACCGCTTCGAAGACCTCTGGAAGAAGATGAACATCCAGAACGACTTCTTCATCCGCACAACGATGCCGGAACACAAGGCTTACGTGCAGGAATGCTTGCAGAAGCTCTGGGACAAGGGTGAAATCTACTCCAAGGAATACGAAGGCTGGTACTCCGTTGGCGAAGAACGCTTCTTCAGCGAAGACGAACTCGACGAAAACAAGTGCGACCCGATCAGCCACCGCCCGGTGGAATGGCTCAAGGAAAAGAACTACTTCTTCAAGATGAGCGCCTACCAGCAGAAGCTGATTGACTATCTCGAATCGCACAAGGACTGGATTGTGCCGGACTACCGCTGGAACGAAATCCGCGGATTCCTCCGCCAGCCGCTGAACGACCTCTGCATCAGCCGTCCGAAGATGCGCCTCAGCTGGGGCATTCCGCTGCCGTTCGACCCGGACTACGTGACCTACGTATGGTTTGACGCACTCCTCAACTACGTGAGCGCCTCCACCGCCTTCCACAAGACTTATGCCGACGGCACTCCGATTTGGCCCGCATCTTACCACCTCATCGGTAAGGACATTTTGACGACCCACAGTGTCTACTGGCCGACCATGCTCATGGCTCTCGACATTCCGCTTCCGCAGCACATCCTCGCCCACGGCTGGTGGCTCGTAAACGGCGGCGAAAAGATGAGTAAGTCCGCAGGCAACGTCGTGAACCCGATGGACTACATGGAAAAGTACGGCATTGACGCCTTCCGCTACTTCCTCGCTCGTGAAATGGTCGTCGGTCAGGACGCGAACTTCACGCACGAAGGCTTTGTCCGCCGCATCAACAGCGACCTCGCCAACGACCTCGGTAACGTCTTGAACCGCGTTCACCGCTTGGTGCTCACGAACTTCGGCGGCGTACTCCCGGCTCCGAATGCTCTCGACGCCGCCGCAAACGAAGTGATTACGATTGCAAACCGCGTCCGCACGAACGTGATGGAATGGGTTCCGCAGGTCAAGCTCTCCCAGGTCGTCGAAGAAATCATGACGCTCGTCCGCAGCATCAACCGCTACCTCGAAATCAAGGCTCCGTGGAAGCTCGCCAAGGACGAATCCAAGAAGGACGAACTCGCAACCGTGCTTTACATTTCTGCTGAAGCCGTGCGTCTCTCGCTCAGCATGCTCTGGCCGGTCATCCCGGGCAAGAGCGAAGAAGGTCTCGCCATGATCGGTAGTAAGTTCACCGACCAGAACGACCTCGTGTGGGGCATCCTCAAGGGTGGCGAAAAGTTCGGCGAAGGCAAGCCGCTCTTCCCGCGCATCGAAGAAGAAGTCAAGAAGGCTGAACCGCAGCAAGCCAAGCCGAAGCAGAACAAGCCGCTTATGGCAGCAGACGTTCCGGCCGCTATGGACCTCCGTGTTGCACAAATTAAGGAAGTTGCCGACCATCCGGATGCAAGTAGCTTGTACGTACTCAAGGTCGATGCAGGCGAAGGCGAACTCCGCACGATTTGCAGTGGCCTTAAAAGCAGCTACCAGGCAAATGAACTCCAGGACCGCAAGATTCTCTTGTTCGCAAACTTGAAGCCGAGTGCCCTCCGTGGCATCATGAGTCAGGGCATGCTCTTTGCTGGCGACCTCGAACCGGAAACGCACAAGTGCAGACTCGTGAGCGTTCCGGAAGATGCAAAGCCAGGTGACCGCGCTTTGTTCAAGGGTGTAGCCCCGAGCGAACCGCGCGAGCTCAAGGTCAAGGATTTCGAAAAGATTGCTCTCACCGCTAAGGGTGGCGCCGTGTTCTGCGATACGCTCGCTCTCGAAGTGAACGGCAAGCCTGTGACCTGCGACGTCGCAGACGGCGCGGGCATTCATTAAAAGACCGCTCGGCTCTTGAGCTAGACGAGACGCCGTCTTCGCCTCGCTCTCGCCACCACGACTCGTTCATACGAGTCGCTTATGGCTCACAAAGAGACTGACTTTTACTAATTTACAGACTCGCTTCGGCGAGTCTTTTTTCGTCTAAAAAAAGCAAAAATCGAAAAAACGTCTAAATTTACGTCAAAACAGCCCCCAAAATCCATTTTTTGACGTAAAATTTCGAACAAACTGCGTAAACATTTACACGTTAAGCAGAAAAAAAGAGTTGTAAGCGAAAATCGCATCGAAATTCGACTGCATTTAGTCCAGCATTCTGCGTTTCAAGGCATTTTTGCCCCTAAAAATCAAATTGCGGTTCCGAAAACAGCATACAAACTAAAATTTTTACGTCAAAAATCGCACAAAAGCCCACTTTTTGACGTAAAAAACGCCCATTTTTCAAACTTGGCCTTTATTCGCCTTCAAATCACTACTTTTTCAAATTCAGCTTTTTTATCAAAGCGCAAACACCTTACAATAATTTTGTATATTGACCAATATGAAAGAATTCATTCAAAAAATCAAGAAAGACGCTCTCGTCTACCTCAAGTCCTTAAATTGGATTGTCCTGCTCGGCATTGCCGCATTCAGCATAGCGCTTGCCATCATCAACAACATCCGCGTCGATGACGCCAAATCCGTTGACTGGATTGGCTCGCAAGAAATTCTTGAAAAACCGGCAGACATTCTTTAAGGAGCATCCATGAAAAACACCATTATCGCAGGCGTTCTCCTCCTCATCGCGACATTCTTTGTGGCTGTTGGCGTTGCAGAAATCAGCTTCCCGGAAACATTCCTCACATTCACCGACCAGGATTGGCTCCTGAACATTTGGCCGAAGGCTTACCGTTACAACATCCACGTTGGCATTGGCGCAGTCGTCATCGCATGCGCCTTGATCGTCCCGGCAATCAAGATTCAAAAGGATTTCGCAATCCGCGCTCTTGAAACGCTTTGCCGCGTAGGCATTGGCGGCATGTTCATCTTCGCCTCTGTCTACAAGATCCAGGACCCGCACCAGTTCGCAACGCTCGTGGCGCAATACCAGTTTTTCTCGGCACTGCACCTGGACTTCGTGAACAACTTCTTTGCGCTTGTCTATCCGCAATTTGAATTCTGGTTCGGGCTTGCCATGATCGTATCGCCGTTCGTCAAGGAATCAGCATTTGCAATCTTCTGGATGTTCGTAAGCTTCATCATCGCTCTCGCCTGGGCGCTCTGGAACGATCTCGGCATCACCTGCGGTTGCTTTGAACTTCAGGACGGCAACGCCCACGACAAGGCAGAAGCCTGGACAAGCCTCATCCGCGACCTCATTCTCATCTGGCCTACCCTCTGGCTTGCCACAAGAAAGAATCGCAGCTTGATTAAGATTTGGAAGAAATAGAGTTCAAGAACTCAATAACTCGCTTACTGAAAGAATTCATAGAGCAGTGGTCCAAAAGGGCCGCTGCTTTTTTCTCGTCTATGACATTTTCACCCGCAAGAACGCGGTCTAAAACACGGGCATACGCTTCGGCATCTGTCGGCGGATCCACCAGCGGGCATACCCCTTCTAGATTTTCCTTGACCGCAGAAGTCGCAGCGCCAACAGCAGGAATACCGCAGGCAATAGCCTCGATTGGCGGCAATCCAAAACCTTCCAAAAGTGACGGGTAGACCATCAAGTCGGCATGGCGATAAAAATCGCGCAATTCATCCGCATTGAAATTGCTGAAATGATAGACGTTGTAGAGTTTCTTCTCATTTACGATTTCACGGAGCCGGTCCGAAAACTTACCGATGCGGACAAAGGCTATATCCGGCCGAAGACTCGCCATTTCAAAATAAGTCTCGATGTTTTTTCGCGGCTCATCAAGGCTTACGTTCAAGCACATCCCGTCAAAATTTCTAATGCCGTACTTGCGCGCAAAAGCTTTCTTTTCTGTAGCAGAAGGCTTGACTTCAGGCTTATTGAACAGATCCCTATCGATCGGGCAACCAATAACGCAGCCTGGCTTGTTCGACATTTTCACGCCGAAATGCAAAGCGGCCTGTTCACGCGTCCAGTTCGAATTATAAACAAAGGAATCAGCTTCAACGGTCGGGCGAATGTAAAACAAGTTTAGAAGCCTGAACTTGAGCGAATTTGGATAGAGTGTTTCAGCAAAGGTATCATGCACAAACATCACCGTTTGAGCCTTTCCCTTGACCACCGGCACCAAAAAACCAAGTTCCGGGCGAATGAAGAAAACCACCTGAGGCTGAAGCGTTTTCACCAGATTTTTTAGCGGACTACGGAACGAAACAAAACCAGAATACAGCGATTTCGCCCACACCTCATGCGATGTGTAAATAGAATGTTCTCCTGTGGATTCACTGGATGAGCGCGCTCCAAAGAACTTGGGAGTCTTGAGCCATAATACATGTGGTTCAAATTCCCCAGCAACAGCCTTGACCAAGTTCATGGTCAAGCGTCCAAAACTGGTACATTCATTCTTATCGCAAACAAAAAGTATTTTCTGCTTCATGGTTATTCCATAAATATAGAATTAAAAGTTACAAATTCAGCAACAAATCACCAACCACTAATTACTATATTCACAACATGGCCAAAATTGGGATAGTCCTTGCAACTTACAACGGCGAAAAGTATCTCTCGCAGATGCTCGATTCGCTCATAGCACAAAAGCGCCCCGCTGATTTCATTGTGGCGGTCGATGACGGTTCAAAAGACAGCACTCCAGAAATCCTCAAAAGTTACGAAGGGCGCCTCCCTCTGCAAGTGACTTGCCTTCCCAAAAACACTGGCCACCGCGCCGCATTTTCAAAAGCGCTTGAACTTGCAGCACCGCAACTAGGCGAAAATGACTTTATCGCCCTTGCCGATCAGGACGATGTCTGGCTTCCTGCGAAATTGCAAATTCTTGAAGCAACCATTCAAAAAGATTCAAAAACAAATCTCGTTTTTGGGGATGCCCAGGTCATTGATGGCGAAGGAAACCTCATTGGAAAGTCCTGGCGAAAAATGGACGGCGTCCCGGAGCACCTCACATTAAGGGCAATCTTAACAGGATTTACCAATGTCACGGGATGCATGACGCTATTCAGGGCAAAACTTCTGAAGCAGATTCTCCCCATTCCAGAGCAAGTCCCCGTCCATGACCAATGGATAACTTTTTGCGCAAGCCTCGAAGATCACGACGACTGCGTAAAATCCATCAGCGAAGCCGTCATCCAGTACCGCATTCACGGACAAAACGCAATCGGACTCGGCGATACGCACACCTGGACAGGGAACCTGAAACTGAACTTGCAATGGGCCAAGATGATTTTGCAGACGCCGCATTTTAATGCGCTCTCAACAAGCAACCAAAAGTTCTTAAAGCGCTACATCACCTACACCGAAGATAGGCTCCACAAAAAGTTTATCCCGCAATACCTCGTGTGGGTCATCATGAATGTCGCAAGCCTTTACCCGTATGTCAAAAATATCACCGGATTTATCCCGCGCATTCTACACGGCATTATCGGTGCTCCTGTCATCACCAAGTTTTTCGGTAAAAAATAATGACCGACGTTTGCGCAATCCTCGTTAACTTCAAGAACGACCAGAAAACAACCGACTGTGTGCGTTCTCTCGAAAAAAATACAGTAAAGCCAGTATGCGTTTATGTCATCAACAATGCATCTACCGAAGCTTCGCAAAAGTATTTCGAGAGTCTAAATTTTTCAATTGACGTCCGCTGGATCTGGAACAAGGAAAATCGCGGCTTTGCAGCAGGCTGCAATCAGGGAATCAAGGCCGCAACCGAAGAACACGCAGGCTGCTACATCTGGCTCCTGAACAACGACACAGAAGCGACGCCGACAGCACTCGAAAAGCTCCTCGAAAAAGCGCAATCCACAAATGCAGGAATCACAGGATCGCTCATCAAAAAAGCAAATGGAGAATTTTCAGGCGGAGTCGGCTTCATCCATCCGAAATTCGCTTCTGTGCGGCGCCCGAAATCAGCCAATGAACAAGGCTTTGACTATGTAGAAGGTTCATCGTTTTTCATTTCGCCTGAATGCTTACATAAAACAGGACTTTTAAGCGAAGATTTTTTTCTGTACTTCGAAGAAAGCGACTACTGTTTAAAGGCTAGGCGAAACGGATTCAAGCAGGCCTGGGCAACCGACAGCATCATCTTACATGACATCGGTTCATCGACCGGGAGCGAAATCGCAAAAGGCGGAGTTCCTTACTTTATCGACTGCCTCATGATTCGAAATCGAATCTACTTTGCATTAAGAAACGGCTTTCCTGTCTTTAGCGTACTCATCGGACTTGCAATCAGCCTTGCGCTCCGCATCAAAAGATGTCAACTCAAAAGAGTTTTTACAATTTTGAAAATCACCTTATCGAAGAAATCATTTCAAAGATTCATCGAAAGAAATGGGGGATTCTATGAAATTCGAGATTAATTTATTTAAGTGGACTTTCTGGAGTGCCATTGCACTTGCAAGCTCGGCATTTTCAGCCGAAATGACGCACCACATAACCTTCTCGGATTCTGCACATACAAAAGAACTGAACATCAACGTACAGTTCATGGATTCTGTTGCGGTCACGAATCTCACAAATGCAAAAACGCATTACGATAATTCGATGTCCGTACGACTTTTCGCCAACGGTAAATTTACAGATAAATTCCTTTTCGATACACGTGTAAAGATCAGCACGGATTACACAAACCGATACATCAACTTTAATTATTACAATCCTGACGAAGGCATTCCCTTTAACAAGCAAAGCGAAAACAAGCGTACATGGGATTTGTTCGCAGCAAACGTCAGCTACGATCTCAAGCCAGTGCAGCTCCTCGCCGGATTCGATTTTCTGGAATGGGGGCCAGCCCGCCGAAACCACGTTATCTTGCGAGGAGAACGAAACATCTACCGTCCTTGGCAAGACAGCTCCAGCCGCATCCCTGACGCAGCACCAACACCTTATTTCGGTTATCAATTCAAGCTCGGCCCAATCGAGTACACGCAATATGCAGCCAAGCTTTTTGAAAAGAAAGGCTTGGGCAAATATTTCCATGCCCACCGTCTCAACTTAAATCTCCCGAAAGAAATCACGCTTGGAATTTCGGAAACATCGCTTTACGGATCAACAACAGAACTCGCCGGAACAAACCCCAATATCGATGGCGACAGCACAGGCCGCGAATTTGAATGGGCGTATGCCATTCCATTCATCCCCTACGTTTTCCAGGAGCACCTGCAAGGCGACCAGGACAACATATCGCTCGCTTTTGACTTGAGTGTCAAAACCATTCCAAACTGGGAATTCTACGCCGAACTTTTGTGGGATGACATGAAATCCCCGACAAGCATGTTTGACGATAGCTGGTGGGGCAACAAGTGGGCAACAACGCTCGGCGTTGCTCGAGACAATATCGAAATCGGCCCTGTAAATCTCGACTGGATGTTTGAATACACCAGAATCGAACCGTGGGTCTATACACACCACAAAGGCGGCGGCTACACATATGCAAGCTACGCCCAGAGTCTCGGTAGCGATCTCGGCCCGAACAGCCAGGAAATTCACACCGAAGTTACTGCAACATATAAATTTGTAAAAGCGACACTTTTCCTTGGCGCTGTCGCCAAAGATACAGCCTTCGGCGGGAACCTCACCGACCTCCACACGCCCGAAAGCAGAACCGACAAAAAATTCCTTAGCAAAAAAACAACTCAACGCTATAAGGAACTGGGATTTAATTTAAATATAACCCCGTGGGACTGGTTCAGCTTTAGAACCAGCTACACAAGGTTTTTCGGGGATTACGAGGGTTATCGCGCTTACGCCGCCGGCAGCGTACAATGGTAGAGCGGCTTCGCCGCAAGAAATTCGGAATTAGGATGTATGAATTAGGAATTATTTAATTTGGCGGCTTCGCCGCGATTATTTAAATTCCGAACTCCGAATTCCGTATTCCTAATTACCTTAACTATTCTCAGAACATTTTCTTAAGCTCATCCTCGTCGGTTGCAGCGAGGGCTTTTTCTTTCCACTCCGGGTCAAGCAACAACTTTGCCACATTCGCAATGGCAACCGTATGCGCCATCGCCGATTCCGCAGGAGAAAGCAGAACGCACATAAACTGAGCCATTTCGTCATTACGAGTCTTAACGCCCGTAATTCCCTCACGGGCAACGACAAAAGCCATCAGCGGCCCCTGCAATCCAGGAACGCGCGTATGCGGGAGCAAAAGCCCCTGCCCCATATAAATGCCCTGGGCTACACGTTCCGAAAGCCCTTTCCAAGCCGACAAAGCGTCAAACCGATAAGGCCCTTTCACCAAAGCGTCGTAAGCATAGCCAAGAGCACGATTGAATTCAACAGGCTGCGCGTAAATACGCGTATAAATAGGAGCCATTAGGAAAGCGCCCAATCCATAAACTTGAAGACTTCCGGATCCGTAGCCTTGGCGATAAGCTTGAATTCACCAAACAACGTACGGAGCTGAGCCTTACCCGGTTCAATGTATTGTTCGAACTTTTCAATTTTTTTCACCTTGGAAAGGAAGCAGTACGCACCGAGAGCCTGCATCAAGCGCTGCAAGCTGGCATGCACAAAGCCGTCCCAGGCATCGTCCTTC
Source organism: Fibrobacter sp. (assembly GCF_045112255.1). Taxonomy (GTDB): domain Bacteria; phylum Fibrobacterota; class Fibrobacteria; order Fibrobacterales; family Fibrobacteraceae; genus Fibrobacter. The sequence goes on along the minus strand of NZ_JBGUHR010000054.1, from coordinate 27,993 downwards.
GTATAAATTCTAGTTCCACGGTACTGGCTGCGCCAATATTCGAAGAAATCCTTAATCATCGACAGCGGGAGGCAAACATACGGATCCCACAAAAGCGATGCGATATCATAGAACATAGAACCGCGACGAGCGCCTTGATAATCCACAAAAGCGACTTCCGAATTCGGACGGATCATGATGTTCTGGCTCTGGAAATCGCGGTGCATCAGAACTTTTGTCTGTGCTTCAACAGAAACAGCCACGAGCGAATAAAAATTACGCACCGATTCAGGAATCTCGGTAATGCCCTTATGAAGCTTCAGATAATTTTCGGTAAAGTAATCTGTTTCCCACTTAAGCGCCGAGAAATCAAAACGGCGGAGCCAAATCTCGGTGTGATGGCTGAACAGCTGGTGGCTCGCATTCTGCCACTGGATGAGTGCATCAATCACTTCCGGGTACAGAATACGGATGCTGCCCGAAAGCGCCTGCGCTCCATTCGGGAAAGCCTCGTCCAAGAGGCTTCGCTTGCCCAAATCCTCTTGCAAGACCTGGCAAGCACTCTCGTCTACGCAATAAACGCGCGGAACAGGCAAGCCGTATTCCCTGAACGTCTTGGAATACTCGACAAAGTGCTTGAAATCTTCATTCACTTCGGCACTGACTTGCAAGACGCTCTGGCGTTCGCCACCGGCGATACGGAAATAGCGCCTTCCAGAACCGGCACCGGCAATGGGAGTCACAGTAAAGTTTTCAGTATAGCCATGAGTCAAGAGGAACTCATGAATACTCGGAGAAATTTTAATCATATCGTTTTGCATACTTTTAATATACTTAAAGAAAGAGGAAAATGACAAAGAAAATGTAGGTTATTAGTCATTGGTCACTGGTTATTGGTCATTAAAGCATTGTTCTTAACGCCAAACCAACATCTAACGGCTAATGACTATTGACTAACGACTACTGACTATCTTACGAGAACTTGATTCGCGGGTCAACGAGCGTATAAAGTATATCGCTAAAGAGGCGGCCCACCATCGCCATAAGGCTGCTGAGGAAGATAATCCCCATCACCACGTTGTAATCGCGGTTGACCATTGAATTGTAATACAAAAGCCCCATGCCATCGATATCAAAGACCTTCTCGATGAGGAGCGCACCTGCAAACATAAGTGTGCAGATTTCAGAAAGGCGGGTTGCAATCGGGATAAGCGCATTGCGGAGCGCATGGCGCACTAGAGCCTGCTTAAAGCTCAAGCCCTTTGCCAAGGCTGTTCGCATGTAATCGCGGCCCAGTTCCTCAAGCGCCGAGTTTTTCATGAGGAACGTGAGGAACGCAAACTCGCTAATCATGTAGCAGAAAATCGGGAGCGCCAGATGCTGCGCCAAGTCAAAGACCTTCCCAAAGAACGAGAAATCCTCGAAGTCATCGCTCGTAAGCCCACCCAGCGGGAAAATGTCCAAGTATGAACCGCCCGCCAAGAAAATGATGAGCAAAATGCCAAGCGCATACCCCGGCATCACGTAGCCCGAGAAAATAAGACCGCTCGTAAAAGAATCAAGCTTGCTGCCGTGATGCACCGCCTTCCAGAGTCCAAGCGGAATGCAGATAAGGTAGCTCAAGAAGAACGAGGTCACGCCAAAGAATAAGGAAATCGGGAAACGGCTTACAATCACGTCCCAGACCGGGAGACCGTACGTGTAACTTTCCCCGAGATTCAAATGCAAAACATTCCAAAGCCACGTGAGGTAGCGTTTCCACGCAGGCTGGTCAAAGCCAAAGTACGCCTGGATTTGCGCAATCTGGTCCGGCGAGAGCGCCTTGGACGCATCCACGCCACCCTTCATCGAAGCCGCCTGCTGCGCACGAGAAATCAGCTCTTCCACAGGGCCTCCCGGCAAGAGCTGAATCAGGATAAAGCACACCAATGAAATCCCGATTAATGTCGGGATCATCAGCAGCAAACGACGAAGGATATAGGATCGCATTAGCAGTAGGAAGTTGGAAGTAGGAAGTAGGAAGGACGCATTTACTGTCTACTTCCTACCGTCTACTGTCTACTATTTTATCGCATTTTTCCAGAACGCAAGACGTCCATCATGTTGAACGGCTTTGCGGTGCCTGCGGCAATCTGGTCCGCAAGGAAGTTCACAGCATCGACCGTGCCTTCGGCATAGATCTTGCGGCCGCAAACATTGTGCTGGAATTCAAAGTGAACCGTACCGTCTGCACTATCGAGGCTGTAGGTGTGGAATGCGTGACCGCCGAGGTATTCTTCGGGCACGTGCATGCGTTCCATCTGTTCCTTTTCATTACGGACCTTTTCGATATCGTCCGGTGTGTAGTCAAAGCCCATCTTCTGGAAGGTGCCAACGACTGCACGAGCCGTACCGCTTGTATCGGCCTTGGTCTTCTGGTGGCTTTCGACAACGGAGAGCTTGTAGCCTTCGAATGCCGTCGGGAATTCGTTTGCCAAGAATTCAATCATCGTCTGGAAAGCGACGATCTGCTTAGCCATGTTCGGAGCGATGACGCTCGGATGGTTGGCATCGGCAACGAGCTTTGTGAGAGCCTCGCGGTCGCCGCCGGTCGTGCCCATCACGAACGGAATCTTGTGCTTCACGTAGAAAGCAGCATTATCGTTCACTGCAGTCGGATGCGTGTAGTCAATGCAAATCATGTTCGGATACTTGGCAAGCACTTCGCCAATGCGGGCTTCACGATTGGAGGGCTTCAAGAGCTGAATCGTCTTGCCAGCAACTTCGGCTTCGTTTTCGACAATAATTTCACCCGTCAAAGAATACGGGACAAGTTCCAAACCGCGGGCAACGCAAGTTTCGGCCACGATGCGGCCCATGTTACCCGGAATACCATTAACCATCACTTGAACGGACATAAAATCTCCTGTTAATCTTTTGAAGATAAAAGTAGAAAAAACAAAGGTGATCCCGGCACAGAGACCGGGATGACATGCAAAAAAGGGCGGGCTTTAAGCCCGTCCTGTAAATTCAAGCCGATAATATTCGCTTATCTGCCACGAGAATCGAGCTTATACTTCGCAGTATTCTTAGCACCGACCTTCTTCAAAGCCTTGATGAGGCGAGTATAACCTTCATTCGTTGCCCAGTCGAGCACAGAATAGCCCTGACCGCACTTGGCATTCACATCGACACCCTTCTTGATGAGGAACATCATGGCGTCATAGTTACCAGACTTGACGGCCCAGTGAATCGGCATGTAGCCATCCGGGCTGCGATTTTCAAGCGGAGCGCCTGCATCAGCAAGAACTTCGAGCATGTCGGCCTTGCCAGTCTTTGCAGCAATAAGCACAGCCGTTGCAAGGTTCTGCGGTTCAACGCCTTCCTTCTTGAGCTGCTGCAAAATGCGGACGACAACTTCCTTGTTGCCCATCATCACAGCGTTATCAATAACCGGTTCACCATTGCCATTGTTGACATTGGCCTTTGCGCCATGATCGAACAAGTAGTTAAGCACCATCATGTTGCCCTTGTTGGCGGCAATAGCGACAGCGTTATTACCGTTATCGGCCGGCTGGTCAATTTCGAAAGATGCCTGGAGGAACAACGTCATCTTGGCGGTATCGCTGTTGACCGCATAAGAAACAAACTGATTCGGCGTAAAACCGATCTGCTTTTTCGTCAAATACCTACGAACAGACTGCGGATCGTTCGGGTCCATGGTTTCTTCACAACCGGTCAAGGAAAAAATGAGACCAGCAGCACAGAGAGCCAAGATTTTCTTCTTCATATTATACTCCAGTGATTTTTTTGATTTTTCAAGTTAAAACTACACTATTTTTTTCAATATATAACATAAAAAACACGAATTTACACATTTTTTTATCAAAAAACATCGTTTCAACGCCTTCTAGAAATTGTAGCCCCGCCCTAAGCAGGCTTTCCCCTCGTTTAAAGCCATCATTTTTTCGGTTTCTTGGTCGTCTTGATTTTTAGTTTCTCGTTTATTTTGATTTTCGTGTCTTTTAAGCCGTTCCATTTGACAATATCTTCAATCGTCACGCCGTACTGTCGGGAAATATCCCAAAGACCTTCGCCCTTCTTGACAACGTGAGTAATTTCCTCGACTTTTGGAGAGCTTGCCGCAGGCTTTGCAGCTCCGGGGATCTTTAGCTTCTGGCCGATTTTGATATTCGAGGAATTGCCCATGTCGTTCATTTCGCGAATGGCGGCAACAGTCGTGGAGTACTTCTTGGCGATGGCAAAGAGATTGTCACCGGCTTCGACAGTATAAATGATCGTTGTATTGACCGGTTCCTTCTTCGAGGATTTCGATGAAGGTTCAGAAGACTTTTCAGCCGGCTTCTTGGACGACTTGCTTGACTTTTTAGAATCCTGCTCGATAGACTTGGCCAGTTCCACTGGGATTTCATCTTCGTTCGCCTTGGACATCTTGCGCGGCGGACGGACATAGGCAGGAATAGCAAGAGAATCACCGATAGTCAAGCGTTTAGTAAAGCCACTATTTGCCTGCAACAGAAGGAACACAGGAACCTTATACTTCTTTGCGATTTCGGCGTAAGTATCCCCCGCCTTGACCACGTACTTTTCGCCTTTCTTGAGGGCCACGCGCTGCTGAATAAAACTGGACGGCTTCAAATCTGGTTTCGAGACAAAAATGGTATCGCCCTTTTTCACGTTATATCCAGTCTCAATATTGTTCCAGATGCGTAATGATTCCTGGGAAACGCCAAATCGACGGGAAATGGAACCGAGATTGTCGCCCAGCTGAACCACATATGTACGGACCTTTGTCGGCTTTTTGCCTGTAGATCTGCGAGGAGCGACCTTGACAGGAATCAAAAGCGTACGGCCAGGCTTGAGCTTCGTCTTCTTCATGTCGTTAGCTCGCTGGATTTCGGCCACGCGGACACCGTACTGTTGCGCAATCACCCCTATCGATTCGCCCTTACGAACCTTGTGCTGTTTCCAGCTCGAGAATCCGTTCTTTTCCATGCGGTCGTAATTCTGCACAAAGGCGGCTCGAGTTCCATACGGCAAGCGGAGCAAATAGGCATCGCGATTTGGCGGTGTGCACCACATGGTAAGTTCCATATTCAACGTGCGGAGCGTATCTTCAGGAACCTTCAGGAACTTTGCAATTTCATCAAGCGAAAAAGAATCATACACCGTAACGGTATCATATGCCGGCAGCTGGCGCTTGTTGATCGCCACATCGTAATGGTCCGGGAAATGTCCAATCACCATAGCGGCAAGGATTCGAGGCACATAATGCATGGTTTCTTGCGGAAGCTGCAAGTCCCAATACGTTACAGGGCGGTTTCCCCACGTAGAATCGGCCTTCTTTTCCCGAATCAATCGACGAATTCGGCCTTCACCGCAGTTATAGGCGGCCATCGACAAGAGCCAATCGCCAAATTCAGCGTACAAAGTCGAGAGATAGCTCAAGGCGGCCTCGGTCGCCATTTCCGGATTGCGGCGCATATCCACCCAGAAATCGACTTCAAGACCGTAGCGGATGCCGGTTTCCGGGATAAACTGCCACATGCCCGCCGCCTTTGCACGGCTATAAGCCTTGACGTTAAAACCAGATTCCACCAGAGCGAGATAAATAAGGTCTCGCGGCATGCGCTTCTGGGCAAGCTTTGTATAGATCAAGGAATCATAAGCCGTCTTGCGGGAAAGCGAACGCGTGATAAAGCCACGTGCAGATGTCGTCATGTAGTAGATTTCCTGCATGACGCGCTCGTTGAAGCGGATCGGGAGAGAAAAACGCCCGGCATCTACCGTATCGAGGAAATTTTCAATGACGCGCATGGACGCACTATCCGCCGTGTTTTCATCGTAAGCGTCCACGCCATCAATGGTAAGGCTATCTTGAGATGTAGAATCCCCGCCCGCTTCTGAGAGGTTCGGGTAAACGTCCTCCAAAGCAAGGACAATGCGCACAGGCATCTGCATCTTGTAAATGGAATCTTCAGAACGGGTAAGCTTGCTCTTGGTCGAATCGTACTTTTCGGTCACGAGCAATCGCAGTGATTCTTCAAGATAATGCTTGGAAACGGCCCATTCATTATTATCCATCGCCTGGAGACCATACTGATAATAGACCCATGAGGGCCTTGTTGAATCCCCGACGATTTCCTTGCCAGGATTTGGTCCAGGCACATCAATAGAAACCTTCTCCGGCTGGATAGGTTTTCCCTGAGACGACGCAGCAAGCTTCGCCTGCTTAGACGCGCAGGCGGTTAAAATCAAAAGAACAAAAGCAATGCCGAGTCGGAATAATTTATTCGACCATATCACTGGTCGAAATCCATATCCTCGCCGTAGTCAGACCAGATTGGGTTACGGCCAAAAGAGGGCTTGTCAAAATCGACTTCTTCGTCAACTTCTTCTTCCTGCGGTTCTTCTTCTTCCTTGATCAGATCATCTTCTTCGCCCAAGAAAGTCGGATCCGGGGTATCATCGAACGCATCACTCTTAGGACGACGACCACAATAGTAAGCCTTATTCATGTAAGCTTTCCTCCAGTTTATTGCATCAATCTGTTCATGCCATATAAGATAACCCCACACATCACAAAAGCAGCCACGATTTGCAGAATGATGATCACTCTGTTAATCTTATACGCCTTTTGCGACTTACGATGCCATGATGGCAATTTATTTGCGGAGTTATTGTTTCTCACTTCGGAAGTGAAATATATACATAAATTTGAAAATGCAAACAGTTAAACAAAAAAAATGTCTAAATTCTTTATGAAAAATGAAACAATTTCTATTATCCATTCTCGCATGCGCCGTTTTCCTGTTTGCGCAGTCCGGATTTTCCTTCAATAATACCGGAATCCATGTTCCTGGAGCACGGACGATCGGTCCAGGAGACCTTTTTATCATGGGCGGATTTGAAATGGCAAGCAGCAGCAAGCCCGCCAGTATTGAAGGCTACATCCTCAATGAGTACGATGAAAAGAAGTCTCTTTCCGACGACTCCCCTTCGAACTCGGTCCTTGGCTATGTGGGATACGGACTCCTCAACTATCTGGAAGTCGGCCTCAACATCAGCGTCCACTACGACGGCAATGCCGGCGGTACAAAACTTAAAGGTCCCGGTTTTGGAGACCTCGGACTATTGGTCAAGGCTCAACTTCCCAATCAGTCCGCAAAGGACCTTTTTAATTTCGCCGCAGCGCTAGAACTCTTTATACCCAGCGGAACTAACGAGAAAGGGCTACGTCCAAGACACCTTTGGTACATTCACAAGAAAGAAATTACACACCCTTATTCCTCTGCTGATTTTTCCGTCGCCGGCACTCTTTACATGACGATGAACCTCCATAAGATTATCAGCTGGAATAACTATGCAGGTGTCCTTAGAAATCTGCAAAACAGCGAAAACATCTTTATATGGGGTTCGGGAATTCAGCTGTTCCCTTACGAATGGGTATCGCTCGTTCTTGAAGCATCAGGAGAAACATGGATCCGCACAAAAGATGTGTGGCAAGGATTCCTGAACGACCAGCTGAGGTTTTCCCCGGGCTTAAAAATCAGGCTACCCAAATTCACGACGCTTTCAATCAACGCAGACCTCGGCATGGACCTTTTCAGAAAGCAGAAGATTGGCCGAGGGCACCTGATTACTGTAATGACCGACGGGAAGAAGTATTCCTACACTGTTCCCGGAAGTCCAACGATTGCAGCATCCATCAAGCTCAGCCGAACATTCGACCTCAGCGGAAAGATTGAAGACTTTAAAAAGCGAATGGACGCATGCCCCAAGTCCGGCCGAACTTTCAAGGAAAATAAATATCGATGCGCCCCAGACGCCGACAAAGACGGCATCGCAGACGACTTAGACCAATGCCCCAATACACCGCCCGAAGTCCTCATCGACGACAGAGGGTGCCCTTTTGACAACGACAACGACGGCGTACCAGACTACAAGGACAAGTGCCCCAAGACAAAGAGTGGCCACCCCGTTGATGAATTTGGATGTATTCACGACATCGATAATGACGGTGTGCCAGATGAGTTCGACAAATGCAATGACAGCGCCCCAGGCGAAGAAGTCAATGATTTCGGATGTATTCTAGATACGGACGAAGATAGCGTACCAGACATTCTCGACTCATGCCCCAACACCCCCGCAGGACTCACTGTCAATAAATACGGATGCTTTTTGGACAAGGACAAGGACGGCGTCCCTGACGAATGGGACAAATGTCCAAACAGCGCCCCCAATGAAATTGTAAACATGTACGGCTGCCCAATCGATTCAGACGAAGACGGCATTCCGGACTTTATGGACAAGTGCGAAAACACGCCATCAGGAGTAATGGTCGATAGCATAGGCTGCCGAATAGACCTAGACCACGACGGCGTTTTCGAAGAAGACGACAAATGTCCAGACACGCCCGAAGAAGCTCCTGTAGACTCTACGGGATGCCCGATAGATTCAGACAAGGATGGCGTTGTAGATTACCTCGACAACTGCCCGAACACGCTTGAGCGCACTGAAGTCGATTCGAGCGGATGCCCTATTCGCGAAAAGTTAAACCTGGATAAAATAGCAAGGCGCATCCAGTTCCACAAAGGCATGGACAAACCGCTGAATTCCTCTTATACAGCCTTGAGCGACGTTGTTTCAATTATGCGACACAACAAGCAAATCGCCATTGAAATCCAGTGCAGTGTCAAATCGGGCGAAGCAATGGTCCCACAGGCACTTTCTGATGCGCGCGCGACATTCATCTACGAGTTCCTCATAAACAAAGGAATCAAGGAAGAACGCCTTAATGCTAAAGGTTATGGGTTGCAATTGCCCGCAAATGTCCGTGGACATGCAAAATTGAATCCCGTAGGAGTCAGACTGCTGCCATACAACATGAAAGAAGAGTAGCTTTGAAAATTAGGAATCAGGATTTTTTATTAAATAAGAACGCGATAATAAGCGCCACAATAAAATAAAGCGCTACCGCAGAAAGAAGCCCAAGAATCTCCGAGCCAGAAAGTGTCTCCACCTTGATGTAAAGGAGAACAGAACATGGCATGGCGAGTAAGAAAAGGATTCCTGGGATTTTCTGATTCATGGAATGTAAGATAGAAAATTGAATCGTCGTCTTTTGACAAGAAGACGACAACCTACTTCATCTTGATAATGTATCTGCCCTTGGGAAGGTTATTAAACTCAATATCGGTACCGTAAGCTTTTTTATGGGAGACAATTTGCCCCATAGGATTCAAGAGGTAAGCCTGATGAACGCCAGCGTTATCGAAGTGTACGCGGTAACCGTTAGGGATCTTGGATACCTTGTAGTTCAATGAAGGCAGGACTGTCGGAAGCGCCACAGAAGATTCACTCGAACTGCTCACGGCAATTTCGCTGGAGCTGGATTCGGCCGGAACGCTGCTAGAGCTTGACACCGGAGTGTTCGACTTGAACATAATGTTTCCGACAACGGCTTCGCCCGAAAGGCCACTAGCCGTCAGGTAAAAGTCCTTAATGCCGCCGACTTTAATCGTTCCGCAGCTTGCTTCGGACCAGCCGTTTGCAGAAGCTTTGGCGGTCGAAAGATCGCATTCAGCAAGGACAGTTCCACTCTTGGCGCCATCGCGAATTGCAAGCTTGCCTGCGGTTGCTTTTTTCACCTGAATAGAAACATTCGTATTGCTCTTGAGAGAATCTGTCACAACGTTTTCGAAAATCGCATAGCCGCCGTCCTTGATGGCAAACTCGTCCTTGTCGGTGAGGCGTACGCGGATGCCGTTGTCAAAGCCGTTCGCCGGAATCGTATCGCGAATCACGCGCAAGAAGTCGATGCGGTCAAGTTCCGAGAAGAATCCATTCGGCTGCGGCTCGATTTCAATGAAGTTGCCGCCGCGCTTGAGCGTAGCCGGAATCATCACGATAGATTTTTCCGGGAACGTGCCCCAAGAACCTGTCGGCGGGAGCGTCACAGTTTGCGACTTGCCATTGACAGTGACTTTGTGCGTAGCATCGCCTTCGCCGCCGTTTGCGTAGCGGTAACGCAACAAGTACTCGCCCGCCTGCATGATGTTCATCGGCAAGCGAATCTTGGAACCAGCGGTATTGATATAAGCAAGGTATTCGCCATTCGAAGCAGTATTGCTGCGCGTAATTGCAAGATCGCCCGACACCGCACGAGTAAGCACACCGTGTTCGACTTCGGCACTCAAATAACGCCCGAGGAAGGGCTGTCCCATCTCAGCCCAGTTATCCTCGGTAAACACAACATCGCGAATGTGGATGTGATTAAACTTGTCACCATTGAGATCGTAATAGTGATGCACAAAACGTACGCGATTCAAGTCCTGGAAAGCTTCGCCGCCGCCCGGACCAACGTAACGACCGTAGCGTTCCATAAGGATTGTGCCACCACCGGTTGCCATATCATTACCGGCACGGTCTTTGTACGGACCAGTTACTTTATCAGCACGTCCATAAGCAGTTTTATACGTCGTCTGTTCAATATTTGCACCTTGCTGGCAGCAGATATCCCAAGCCGTAAACAAGAAATACTGACCGCCGTGTTCAATCAAGCTCGGGCCTTCTTCGGCACCGTTGCTCGCCTTGCTTGTGCGGCGCGCAATGTTGTAGACAGTTTTATCATCGCTTGCCTGATAGCCCGTCTTTGCATCCAACTTAATCAGCTGGATTCCAAGACCGAACGAGCCAAACGCCATCCAGTAATTACCCTCGGTATCGCGAACGACATCGGCATCAATTGCGTTGTACTTGTCCGACGCCACCGTATGGAAAACATGGCCATGGTCTGTCCAGCCGTAGCCCGTTGTACCAGGCATAATCAACTTTGTAGACTGATAACCGATTGCAGATGTGCGCTTGCCGAAAACGGAGACGCAGTAATACACGCGGTATTCACCATTCATGTAGTAAACGTCAGGCGCCCAGATGCCTTCGGTCGTTGGCGCATACGTGTAAGCCCACTGCGGGATTTTGCTCACCGTTGACTTGTGATCGCGCCAGGTGTAGGCATCTTCGGATGTCCACAGTTGCAAATTGTTGTTCGTGCTCATGAGGGCGTAACCGTCCTCAAAGCGCACCATGCTCGGGTCGTGACCCGGTTGCAAATTGTCCTTGGCGTACCAATCGGCAGCCGACACAGCGGAGACGCCAAAGGCGCCAATCGTTGCGAGAGTCGCACATTTTACGAAAGCAACGAGATTCGCGCCGTTCACGAGATTCGCAAAATTCAAAACCTTCATTTCCATACTCCTTAAAATTATACTAAATAACGCCAACAGGAAAAGGCGATTCCGGCTCAGCGGCCGGAATGACATAGAACCCAAAACAGCAGCGTTTCATCATTTCACCAAAACCTTTGCGGTGGTGTGGACGGTGCGAACAAAGTACATTCCCGAGCGGACGGAACGCACTTGGATTTCACGACCATAACCACGACGCACAACAACACCATTCACATCAAGCAAAGCCCAAGACGCATCGATGGTCAAACGAATCACGCGAGCAGAAGCATCGTAGCGAACCTGCTGCAAAGCCGGCGCATTCAACGCATCCATAAAACCGCGCGAGCCATGCGCAATCCCCGTCGTTTCGCCATTGCCGGAGTCCGTCGGCGGTTCAACCTTCGGCAGTTCAGCTTTTGCAAATTACACCTTCTGGTTATCCGTTCCCGTACGAACCCACGTGATGACCGGCATCCCGACGTCCTTCGAAATGTTCAGCACATCGCCGAGGTAATCGCTATCATAATCCGCAAACAAGAAGTAACCTTTCTTGGCCGATGCATTCTCGATGCGGATTTCACAAGCGGTTTCAGAAGTTTTCACCGTATCCAACAGTGTCTTGGGTGGGCAATAGTAACGGCCCGTCGCAAAATTCTTGAGCGTGTAATAACGCGCCGAATCGCCATTTGCAAGCACCCAAAGTTGCGCTTCGTTATTTTCATCCGCAGTTTGCTGCACCACGATACCATCGCTATCTTCGAGAGCCAAATTGCTGTGCGAAACGGTCAAGCGGTAACCGCCCTCTTTGAGAAGCGCGTTGTTGACCGGATCCACGCCAGATGTGTGCTTGATTTTCTGGATGTTTCCATCGCGATCGTAATAGAGGTAATCGATGTTCACAGAACGGCGGTACGTCCAGCCACCCGGAGAGTTTGCTCCATGGTACATGAAATACCAGTGCCCAAGATACTTGAAAATCGCCTGATGGTTCGTCTCGGAATTGTCCATTTTGTCGTTGATGACGCCTTTTTGTGTCCACGGTCCGTTCAGGCTCGGCGCCATGGAATAATTCGTCGTCGAAGGGTAACCCGAGGCATAGCTGAAGTAATAATTGCCACGGAAATAGTGCATCCACGGAGCTTCAAAAAAGTCCTTGATCTTGATATCTTCAGGTGTCCCCGCAAGCTCAATCATATTCTCTTTGAGCTTCACGCGGCGGCCCGCATTCCACGACCCCCAATACATCCAGATATCGTCACCATCGTAAAAAATCGCAGGGTCAATGTTCAATTTCACGTCGTTCGACGTATTGTCAGTGATAAGCGCCTGCCCGATGGCATCTTTCCACGGACCAGACGGATGGTCAGCCACGGCAACGCCAATCGCAAAGCCTTCACTCCCATTTTCCTTGATGGTCCCGTGATGAACGGCCACATACCAATAAAACTTGCCATTTCGGTATTCGCAGTGGCCCGCAAAAGCGCTAGCATTCGCCCATTTGAAAGTCTTGACGCTCAAAACAGCCCCGTAATCGTGATAATGTTCCATATCGTCGGTCACGAGCACATGCCAGTCATTCATGATGAATGATTTATTGTTATTGCCTTGCGGTCCCTGTTCGTCGTGTCCAGCAAAGATAAAGAGCGAGTCGTTATGCACAAGGGCGGCGGCATCCGCAGAATAAAAGTCCGTCGTGATCGGATTTGCAGCAAAAGCCGATTGCACCCCAAATAGGCAAAAAACGCCCAAAACGGCACATTCCAACTTCGTAAAAAATACAGAAAGCCTCGTTCCCATAAACATCTCCATATCCACACCAACAACAATTTAAAATATATATCAAAAATCATAAAAAGTCCACATATTTATTTATGACATCGCATAATTTTAGAATAAAATCTATAAACATTCCACAATTTCACGAATTAAATGTCCACATTTTGCAGAAAACTGCAAAAACGGTCATGACCACCCGTCATTCCTACAAAGGCCAATAACGAATGTCCAATGACCAACAGCCATATAGTACAAGAAGTATCATTAAGACACTATATGTTTAATCCTCAGGGAAAAAACATTCGTTTATTTGAAAATTTCGATGACAAGCCACAGGAAAAGTAATTAGATTTCATATTGAGTAAATTTGATTAGGAGAGTGGATCATGGAAAAAATTTTGTCGGCCGCACTTTGCGTCGCGTCAGCCATTTACGCAGGACCGTTTATCACATGGAACGGAGCTGATGACGATGCTCCCGACCAGATTCAAACAGGACTCGACAACGGAACAGGAACGAGTGGATTCTGGTTCACCTACACAGACCACGTTGACGGAGGTACATCCATAGTCCATTGGGACATCGACATAAGCCCTGAGCCACCATTATTCTCACTAGAGCCCGTCATCTATGGATGCAAAGGAATATGCGGGACGGCTCGTCTCAGCAAAGGAACTTTAACTTACAACCCATTTGTGGGTTTAGGCTTCAATGTCGCTGGAGAAATTTCAGTAAACGATTGGGCACTATCCACTGGCGACGCCTCTACTTGGGGCGGACTCTGCGTAACCTACACATCGGATACAGACATAGCCCTGGAACTCGGCCTTGGCGAAAAAATTGATTCAACGATGAATTACGCAAACCCAGCCGTAACCCTCCCCGCCTCCCAAACGGACAAGAGGATTGTAGTGTCGTGGTCCGACTTTAAGCAACCTTCGTCGTACAACGGAGCGGTCAAATTCGATGGCGACGCTGCAGCAAAGCAACTCGCCATGGTCAGGTTCAAGATACAAGCAGAGGACGGCGATTACCGTTTTAATATTTGCGCGGTCGGTCCGAAAGACGGAACATGCCCGGAAAAATGCGGAATGCCAAGTTCAGGGATTCAAATTGCTCGTGGAGTTTCTACAGTCAACGCAATTTTGAACGAGCGTACGCTCGGATTCACGGGAATCAAGTCCACTGCAACCATCGAAGTGATGAATTCTCTTGGGCAGGTCGTAATGAAAGGCGCCATCAACAACGCTACGAGTAACGCTGCAACGCTTAACCTCGCCGAACTCGACGCCGGAATTTATATGGTGCGCGTGAGCAGTAAAAACGTCAATTTTGCAAAGAAAATTGTACTGAGGTAAAGCAATACAAGATATTATGGATCCCCTCACTTCGTTCGAGGATGACAGCTCCAGGATGACTGGCTTCAAAGTCCGGGGTGACATAGGAGTGAATTATGAAAAAGATTACATTAGCAGCACTTTTCGCAGCAACGACAACTTTTGCGGGCACATTCGAAACCTGGAACGGAGCCGATGGAACCCCCGTAGTAGAAACCGGACTAGGCAACGAAACTGAAACTTATGGAATATGGTACGATTACAACGACTCCTTCAGTGGCGGTGAATCAAAAATTATATATCCAGTTCCCCCATGTCACGAATATGAAACATGCGAACCTCACTATATGGATGCGGTTATCGCGCATTGTGAAGGAATATGCGGAACTGCCACTCTCAATAGCGGCTCATTGACTACAAAACCGTTCTCCGGCATAGGATTCAACATAGTCGGAGAAACATCAACCACCGACAAGACTTTAGTCGCAGGCAACGCCTCCGCCTGGGCCGGACTCTGCGTAACCTACACGTCGGATACGGACATATCCCTTGAACTCGGGCTTGGCGAAAAAATTGACTCCACGATGAATTACGCAAACCCAGCCGTAACCCTCCCCGCCTCCCAAACGGACAAGAGGATTGTTGTGTCGTGGTCCGACTTTAAGCAACCCTCATGGTACGATGGCTCTCTCAAATTTGACGGTGAGACGGCGGCAAAGCAACTTGTCGGAGTTCATTTTAAGATTCAGGCGGAACCGGGCGAATACGAATTCAGAATTTGTGCTGTCGGGCCTAAAGACGGAACATGCCCAGAAAAATGCGGCATTCCCACCCCACCGGACGATATCAAGATCGCTCGCGGAACATCCGCTGTAAGCGCAGTCTTAAACGGACGTACGCTCGGATTCACAGGCATCAAGACCTCCGCAACCATCGAAGTGATGAACTCTCTTGGGCAAGTCGTGTTGAAAGGCGCCATTAACAACGCCATGAATAACGCAGCAACGCTTAACCTCGCATCGCTCGACGCCGGAATTTATATGGTGCGCGTGAGCGCGAAAAATGTGAGTTTTGCGAAGAAGATCGTGCTGAGGTAAAACAATAGAATGGAGATGCCCGGTCAAGCCGGGCATGACATGTAACGGGTTCGACAAGAACACAACAAAAACGCCCACGGGTTACTACCCGCGGGCTGTTTTGTTAAGAAGGAGATTCCGGCTCGAAGGCCGGAATGACATTTCTTAAATTACCCGTGAACAACAAACGCCTCGTATTAACGAGGCGTGGCTGTGAGAGCGAGGCGAAGACGGAATTCCCGCTTTGCATAAGAGCCGAGCGGTCTTATTAGGTATGAGCGAGAAACGCCTGGCATTAGCCAGGCGTTTTCGCGAGAGTGAGCGTCGCTCACATATTTCTATTTGATTCTGACGCGAACGGTTAGGTATGTGCGTCAACCCATTCAGCGTTCTTCTTGCAAGCTTCGACAGACTTGTCGAAAGCAGCCTTTTCTTCGGCGCTCATCTTGACTTCGAGAATCTTTTCGACACCGTTTGCACCAACGACAACCGGCACGCCGCAGTAGAGACCGTTCACGCCGTATTCGCCGTTGAGCTTAGCAGCGCAGGAGAACACGCTCTTCTTGTCGAGGAGGTAAGCTTCAGCCATGTGGATAGCAGAAGTTGCCGGGCTGTAGAAAGCAGAACCGCGACCGAGGAGGTTCACGATTTCGCCACCGGCACCAGCGGTACGCTTTGCAAGTTCAGCAAACTTTTCCTTGCTCATGAGCTGAGAAACCGGGATACCGCCGACAGAGACGCATTCCATGATGGAGACCATCGTGTCGCCGTGGCCGCCCATAACGAGAGCCTTGACGTCTTCGACGGAAACGCCGAGTTCGTCAGCGACGAAGCAAGCGAGACGAGCGGAGTCGAGCACACCAGCCATACCGATAACCTTGTTAGCCGGGAGGCCAGACTGCTTCTGCATGTTGTAGACCATGGCGTCGAGCGGGTTCGTAATAACGATCACGAATGCATCCGGAGCGTTTTCCTTGATAGCTTCGGCAACAGTCTTGATAACGCCGCAGTTCTTGTCGAGGAGGTCGTCACGGCTCATGCCCGGCATGCGCGGGAAACCAGCGGTAACGATAACAACGTCAGCACCCTTAATGGCAGAATAATCGGTAGAACCCTGAAGATCAACGGACGAATTGATGACGGAGCGGCCTTCCATAATGTCGAGAGCCTTACCCTTCGGCATGCCCTGAGTCATCGGGATGTCGATAAGGACGACGTCGCCGAGGTTCTTCTGTGCAAGCACGAGAGCCATTGTACCACCAATTTGACCAGCACCAACGAGTGCAATCTTCTTTCTAGCCATGATTAACCTTCCTTTTAAGGTATTTAAAATTTTACGTACCAAATATAGCAAAAGAAATGTAAAACCGGCAATATGAACCAATGTTACATATTATTTATTTGGCATCCGGGACGTTGAAAAAGAACCCAATCCGACCGTCCAGGACTGTTTTTCGGAAGTAACCGTCAATTTTTCGGGAACACCAGTTCTAGCGGAAATTTCCTTATTACATTCAAACCTTCGATTACATACAAAATAAATAAAAGTTGCTTTGATGCCAAAGACGTCCGTAACGATTACTTTTCTACTAACTAGTAACTAAAAACAAGTAACTATTTTTCTAAATTTCACCGCACTATGAGTATTGCTATTCCTCAACTGCCCAAGGGCACACGTGATTTTTACCCGGAAGCCGAGCGCATCCAGAACTACATTTTTGACACCTGGCGCAAGGTCGCCGAAAGCTTCGCCTACGAAGAATACGAAGGTCCGATGTTTGAACATCTGGAACTTTACACCGGCAAGTCCGGCGAAGAAATCGTAAGCCAGCTTTACAACTTTAAGGACAAGGGCGACCGCGAAATCGCACTCCGCCCCGAAATGACGCCGACGCTTGCCCGCCTCGTGATTCAGAAGGCCCGCGAACTCAAGAAGCCGTTCAAGTGGTTCTCCATGCCGCGCCTGTTCCGTTACGAAAAGGCTCAGAAGGGTCGCCTCCGCGAATTCTTCCAGCTGAACATGGACATCATCGGCACCGAAAGCATCTACGCCGAAGCTGACTTGCTCGCCTCCATCGCCACAATGTTGCGCAAATTCGGCCTCAAGGACTCCGACTTTGCGATTGGCGTTTCGAGCCGCAAACTCCTCGCCACCTACCTCGAAGAAATTGGCGCCCCGAACCCAGCTCTTGTTTACCCGGTTCTCGACCGTCGCCTGAAAATCGGCCCGGAAGCTTTTGCCAAGGCTCTTACCGAAGCTGGCCTCACCGAAGCTCAGATCAAGCAACTCGACGATTTCATGAGCTGCAAGTCCATCGAAGAAGTGAAGGCCGCCGTCAAGAGCGAAAACGCAACAGCCGCTCTCGCCGAAATCGAAGACCTCTTCGCAACGCTTGCCGCTGCAGGCTTTAGCGAATGCGTGAACCTCGACCTCTCCATCGTGCGCGGCCTCGCCTACTACACAGGCATCGTGTTCGAAGTGTTCGACAAGGGCAAATCCATGCGCGCTATCGCAGGCGGTGGACGTTACGACAGCCTCACCGAAAAGCTCGGTGGCGACCGCATCCCGGGCGTTGGCTTTGGCATGGGCGACGTCGTCTTGGCCGACCTCCTCCGCGAACGTGGACTTTTGCCAAGCCCGAAGCAGCATGTGGACTTCTACATCGCAAGCTTCACAAACGACATGAAGAAGATCTTCGAAACGGCTCAGGTGTTCCGCGCAAACGGGAACTCTGTTTCTCACCCGCTTACCACCATGAAGATGGGTAAGCAGCTGGAACAGGCCAACTACCAGGGCGCAAGCATCGTCGTTTATGTCGATGGTGACAAGGCGGCTGCCGGTCAGTTCGAATACAAGGACCTTCGCGATGGCACCATGCACGTGGGCGATGTCAATGCGATTGTTGAACAGCTGAAAGCTTAACTATGACACCAGTAAAAGTATTACTCAGCATCATTTCTCTGTTCCTCGTCCTCGGGCTGATGGCGCTTGCCTACCCTGAAGACGGCATCCATGTTGGCGATACGACGCTCCGCTACCCGAAGCTTTCCCAGGTTTTCGAGAAGGCCGAGACGACGACGGATTCCGCCGGGAACAAGGTCAAGGTCGAACAGGTCGATCCGGAAGACGCCATCCGCCAGATGATGGAAGAGACCAAGGCAAAGCAATTTGCTGCGTTCTCGGACTCGCTCAAGTACTACGAAGACTTCTTTAGAGAAGGCCGTACGCGCTTTGACTTGCCCAACAACGACCCTACGTGGTTTGACCGATTCTTCCAGAATCTCCTGTTGGCAAAGAAGGATTCAAGCGTTGTCCACGTGATCCATTACGGAGACTCGCAGCTCGAAGAAGACCGCATCTCGTCTACGATCCGCGAAGACTTGCAGACTGAATTTGGCGGTAACGGCCCGGGCATGCTCCCCGCCGTGATGCACATTCCGTCGCAATCGACATCGCAGTGGAACAACGGCGACTTGCAGCGATACATCATCTTTGGACCCAAGGAAGAACACGCGACGCACAACCGCTATGGTCCATTGGCCCAGGTGGGTGAACTCAACGGTTCTGCCGTTATCGGCGTCAAGAAGCGTGAAGGCCGCAAGGACATGTTCCCGCATGTCGGCGGATACTCGACCATCAAGGTTCTCGCAAGCAACAAGGGCACTCTCAAGCTCCGCCTCACCTATGAACACGAAATTTCAGAACAGGTTGGAACAAACGCCGACGGAACGCCCAAGTTCAAGGCCAAGAACAAGAAGGAAACCGCCGAAGCCCCAGCTGTTGAAAAGCTCACGAAGCTGAATGTTTATACGTGGAAGCTCCCGGATACGACATCGAATATCAAGCTCTACCTCAGCGGCCGCACGGAAATCTATGCGATTTCTGTAGACGGTTCTTACGGTGTCGCTGTAGACAACGTAGCCATGCGCGGAAGCTCGGGCACGGTATTCCACAAGATCGATAGCCAGCTTCTCGCCGAGTCTTACAAGGCCATGAATGCAAAACTCATCATCATGGAGTACGGCGGAAACATGGTACCGAGCATGACGCCCAAGACTCTTGACTGGAGCAAGAAACTCATCACCAGACAAATTCAGGCCGTACAGAAAGCAAATCCCGATGCAGACATTTTGTTCATTGGGCCTGCCGACATGGCCAAACAAATTAACGGAAGGTGGCAAACGTATCCAGGTCTTGGCATCACCATCAAGATGCTTCGTGAAGTGGCTCTTGAAAACGGCCTTGCCTACTGGGACATGCACCGCGTGATGGGTGGCGAAAGCTCCATGATCAAGTGGGTCAAAAAATCCCCGCCGCTTGGCTTTACCGACCACGTTCACTTTACGCGTCGCGGTGCCGCATACATGGGCGACCTGTTCTGCTCTTCACTCCATATGTACTACGATTACTTCCAGTTCCGCGAAAGGCACAAGCTGAACGATTCGAAGCTTAAGGACATCCGAAAGTTTTCGGATAAAAAGCAGGCTAGCGCCGACACGACCAAAGTAATCGACTTGAATTCTGATAAGCTAAATCCTTAAATACCGGAGGGGGTGTTAAGTGAAGAAAAAGCTTGCCGTCATTGCTGCCATTCTTGGCATCGTTAGCATGGGTTCCATGGTTTCTGCCAAGGACATGGAAATCACCCCAGGCTATTATGACGTTGACTTTACGAAATACGATTTTATCGATACGTCCTTGAATACCATCCAGTTCCCGCAAGGGAGCGCTAGTTTCGAGCCGTTTTTCAAGAAGCTCGACACGCTCGTTTTCGAGAACAGGGGCAAGGTGCGCATCCTCCACATTGGCGGTTCGCACTTGCAGGCAGACGTTATCTCGGGCCGCATCCGTGAACACCTGGTAAAAGAATATCCGGGTGCATCAGCAGGTCGCGGTTTCGTATTCCCGTATTCAGCAGCAAGGACAAATACCCCTGCAAGTTACGCAAGCTATTATAAAGGCATCTGGGACAAGAACAAGAACGTCCAGCACGAAATCACAAAACCGCTCGGACTTCTCGGCATTGCCGTAAGTACCCGCGATCCGCGCGCCGAAATCACGCTCCTTTTGGACAAGTACAATACCGAACCCATCTGGGGCGAAACAAGCTTTAGAGTTTTCGGTTACAGCGACAGCAATGACGTGGAACCAGTGCTCCGCATCGATTCGATGGATGTATTCGGAACTTTCGATGCATCAAGCCAGAGCTACGTTTTCACTAGCCCGCGTCCAATTGATACGATCCAGATTGCGTTCCGCTGGGCAGACACGACCAAGCAAGCCGAAGTCGCCGCGTTCATCACGGACTCGCTCTTCAAGGATTCTGTAGCCCGCGCAGATTCGCTAGCCCGCGTCGCCGATTCACTCCGCATGGATTCGCTTGGCATTACGCCTCCAACTAGTTCAGCACAGCAAATGGCACAAGCAGTCGCCGCAGACTCAATGTTCCAGGGCGACTGCGAAGACGTTCTCGACACGAACTGCCTGAACCGCGACGAAGACTTGCAAGCGGCATTGGATTCCGTTGCCGCAGATACGGTTCCGCCTCGCCCGCACTTTACGCTCACGGGCATCTTGGCAGAAAACAACGCGCCCGGCATCACGTACACGAATGTCGGTATCAACGGCGCCAAGGTTGCAAACTACTTCGAGGAAATTTGTCCGCTATTTGAAAAGGAAATGTCCTACTACAAGCCGGACCTCGTCATTTTTGCCATCGGCATCAACGATGCAAACGTAGAAGTCTTTAACGACAAGCAGTTCCGTGAAGAATACGACAAGCTCATCAAGCGCATCCGCAAGGTCAGCCCCAAGACGGCGTTCATTTTCGAGACTAACAACGACTCCTACCGCAAAGTCCGCAAGAAAAAATACGTGCAGCACCCGAACGGCGAAATCGCCCGCAAATCCTTTTTTATGCTCGCCGACAAACACAAGGCCGGCGTCTGGGACAAGTTCTCCATCATGGGCGGGCTTGGTTCCATGGCCAAGTGGGAAAAGGCGGACCTCGCCAAGAAAGACAAGGTCCACTTCAAGACCGCCGGTTACCATCTGCTAGGAGACATGTTCTACAAGGCGTTGATGCAGGCCTACTTCGACCACATTGCAAACCTCCCCGCAGAAGCTCCGGTCGTAGCCCAGGCAAAACCCGTTCAAGCAAAGCCCGCACCGGCACCAACCACAATTCCTGCCGCATCAAGCGTTGCCCCCAAGACGCAGGCGCCATCGGCCAAGACCGCATCAAGCACAGCTCCGGCACCTACTAAAGCAACAGCTCCAACTGCGGCACCGACAGCTCCTGCAAATGCAAAGACGGCCGCTGCAATTCAGGCTAAAGTCGCCGCACCCGCACCAACGGCAGCTTCCGCAAAGACAGCCGCTCCCGCACCTACGGCAACTCCTGCGAAACCGGAAACAACAGCCCAAGCACAAGTTTCCGCAAAACAGCCTGTCGCAAAAACGGTCGCCCCTCCGCAAATGCCAAAGATTGCGGCCGCCGCCCATAAAGATGTCCCGATGCCAGAAGTCGTAAAGCAAACAGCTGAACCAACACAGCCCAAAATTCAGGTTCCGCTAAAGCCGATTCCACAAGCCGCAGAAAAGCCCACAGCACCAACATCCAGCGCGACGGATTCCAAATAATTTTCTAATTTACAAGCCCAAAAATCATGCTTGACTATATCATCCCCTACCTGACCCGCACATTCGCGTTTGACCCGAACTCCCCGTTACTCTTCACCCAGTTCTATTTCTGGGGTTTCTTCGCGGTCGTCTTTGCCATCTTCTCGCTAGTCCACAGCAAGCTTCTGCTCCGCAACGCGTTCCTGTTTGCGACGAGCTTGTTCTTCTACTACAAGACGAGCGGCAGCTACGTGTGCATCCTCATCTTCTGCGTGATTGCAAACTTCTTCATCGGCAAGTGGATCGAGAAGTCCGAGGTCAAGTGGAAAAAGAAACTTTTGATGATTATAGTCGTGATTATCGACTTGCTGGTGCTCTGCTATTATAAGTACTCTTACTTCTTCCTGGACGCACTTTACGACTTCACCGGCATCGAACTTCACGTGTACAACTTCTTTGCCGCCGCAAGCAATGCGATGTTCAACACGCACTCGCTCGTTGATACGATTATCCTCCCGGTGGGCATTTCGTTCTTCACGTTCCAGGCGATGAGCTATTGCATCGACATTTACCGCGGCAAGATCAAGGCTGTAGACAACATTTTGAACTTCGGCTTTTACCTCTCGTTCTTCCCGCAGCTCGTGGCAGGCCCGATTGTGCGTGCAGACAAGTTCGTGCCGCAGCTTTACAAGCCCTATTTCCTCCCCCGCCGCGCCTTTGGCATGGCAGTGTTCTGGATTTTGAACGGACTTGCCAAGAAAATCATCTTGAGTGACTACCTCGCCACGAACTTTGTGGACCGCGTTTTCGATACGCCACTCCTCTTTACCGGCCTTGAAAACCTGATTGCCCTGTTCGCTTATTCGTTACAGGTTTACGCCGACTTCTCAGGTTACACGGACATCGCCATTGGCGTTGCACTTTTGATGGGCTTCCGCTTGCCGCAGAACTTCAACAGCCCGTACAAGGCAAAAAGTCCGACCGAATTTTGGCGCCGTTGGCACATTTCGCTTTCTAGCTGGTGGCGCGATTACTTGTACATTCCTCTTGGCGGTAACAGAAACGCAACCGTCGGCACGTTCTTCTGGATGGGATTCTTAAGCCTTGTGGCGATCCTCCTTTCTGGCAGCATGTGGGTCGGTATTGCACTTGGCGTTTTCTTTGTCTACATCGCGATTTTTGCCTACTTCAAGCCGGAATCCCGCAAGACGATTACCACGAACATGAACGCCATGGCAACGCAGATTGTTGGCGGTTGGTGGCATGGCGCAAGCTGGAACTTCATCATTTGGGGTGGTTTGAACGGCTTTGGCCAGGTGTTCAACAAGCTCTGGGTCAAGCGCAGCGCAACCGTCCGCGCATCGATTGCTCTTGGATTCTTTGCACTGA
Source organism: Fibrobacter sp. (assembly GCF_045112255.1). Taxonomy (GTDB): domain Bacteria; phylum Fibrobacterota; class Fibrobacteria; order Fibrobacterales; family Fibrobacteraceae; genus Fibrobacter. The sequence goes on along the minus strand of NZ_JBGUHR010000054.1, from coordinate 4,583 downwards.
GCGCCATTCTCTACAAGCATTACACGATTCCTATATGCGCCATTACCGCCGTATGGTTCGGCGTGCTTTTCGTGGGCATCTACTCGACCATCATTTATCACTTGTTCTGCAAAAAGCAACTACCGTGGCTCACGACTGCCTGGAATGTGACACTCACATTTGTGTTCATCACGTTCACGCGTCTCTTCTTCCGCGCAGGCTCGAACCTCGACCCGGCAGAAGCAAACGAAGTTGCCTGGAACACGGCAAAGAACATGGTACACCAGATGGGTACCGCCTGGCGCTGGGACACGATTCTCCCGATTGCATGGGAACACATCAATATCATCCTCGTGTTCATCGCCGGTATGCTTATCCACTGGATCCCGAAGCGCGTGAAGTCCCGTTACCGCATTACGTTTGCATCGCTCCCGATTCCTGGAATGGTGGCAGCAACGGCGTTCATCATCTTCGTGATTTACCAGTTCATGAGCGCTGACTCCTGCCCGTTCATTTACTTCCAGTTCTAGCGGCTTCGCCGCAGTAGGCGGTAGGAAGTAGACAGTAAGTTATAGGTTGTCAGGTATGAGGTCGCACTGAAGTGCTCTGAGGTCGCTTCGCTTTGGGCAATGAAGTCGAGGCATGCTTGATTTTGTTAGAAATTAACTTATATTTATTTTTATGAATATAAGATTACGCAAATTATTGGGGAAATTGTTCCTTTCGGGGGCTTCATTCTTTTGGGCAAGCTGCGATTCTGGTACGTCAGCCGAAAAGCCTTCAGCATTTATCGACATTGACCAAGAACTCGCCAAAATAACACCAACGGATACAACCGGACTCAGAGGGAAATGCATTCCCAAAGATAAATATTGCGAAACGACAGAAGGCTGGAGTAGTTATTATTCCGCACAAGCTCACGCTGCATCTATCGCCATTGAAAAGCTCAATGAACAGCACAAGGATGATCCAGACTATTGGTATGGCTATAACAGTTGTTACAGGAATATCTTAGGATATCTAGGGATTGCGCCTATATATGGTGTTCCAGAATGTCCCACTGACCTGACACCTTGTGAAACAGACGGATCGACCTACAGCGTTTATAACCAAGTCCGCATCGACGATGCTTATATCGAAGCTCTGCAACGCGAAGAACAAAACTATTACGAAGCCGTTAAAAGCACTCTCGAAAAAATCAACGAAGGCATGGAAAAATGCGGAGTGCAATAACGACTTTTTGACCATTTTTATAGAAATTTACGCATTCAGGGGTTTTTATAAGTTTACAAGAATACTACACAAAGTTTTCTTGTTAATATCTCGTGAAAAAATATCCTAAACATAGTGACAAAAAATCCAAAATTGAGTATTATTTAGCCCATATATATAGACCCCCTATTTTTATGAAGATTAAAACCATACTCATTGCAGGAGTCCTGCCGATCGCGCTTTTTGCAAAAGACGACGATATGGCCGGAAAAATCGTTCCTCGCCTCGTAGATTCTAAAAGTACTGAATTAAACCAGACTATCGATGGAATCGACGACTTTGCCTCCGAAGCCGAAGCTCAGACTGTCGGAAAATTCGTCATCAACGAAAGCAATTTTACCCATAAAAAGACAAAGTCTCGCAAGGTTAAGGCCACACCCAAAGTCGAAAAAATCGAAATAATCGCCAAGCAAGACTTGATTAACGATTCCGTCACAGCAAATCTCGGTACCGAAGATGGCATTAACAGTGACAGCCTCGATACCGAAGAAGCCGTCCGCGAATACGCCGAAGCCGATGCCGACATCAAGGCAACAACGGACTCCGCCTCTACAGGCGCTCCGGCCAAGCTGTTCGTCCTCGACATGACGACGTCCATCATCCCGACGGAAAGCCGCCGCGTCGCAGGCCATTACGGTCCGCGCAAGCACCGCATGCATCGCGGTGTTGACCTCGGTCTCTGCCACGGTGAAAACCGCACGATTGTCGCCGCATTTGCAGGCAAGGTCGTCAAGGTCCGCAACCAGGGCCGCCGCAAGGGTTACGGTCGTTACGTGATTCTCGATCACGGCAATGGACTCACCACGCTTTACGCCCACCTCGAACGCTGGAAGGTCAAGGTCGGCGATGAGCTCCAGGCTGGCGATACCATCGGCATCGGTGGCAATTCAGGCCGATCTTTCGGAGCGCACCTGCACTTTGAAATGCGCTACAACGGTATCTACATCAATCCTGAAACCGTTTACGACTTTGCCGAAGGCACGTTCAGGGATATTTCCGTCACGCTTGACACAGACAAACTTCAAGAAGCTGAAGCCGCCTACCAGAAAGAAATCGGCAAGAGCAAGTTCTACAAGGTTCGTCGCGGCGATTGCCTCGGAAAAATCGCCCACAAGTACGGAACGACCATCGAACGCATCAAGCTCCTGAACAACCTCAAGTCGGACAACATCCGCCCAGGACAGGTGTTGCGCTGCTCGTAATGCAGTTGGTACTTTAGCGAAGCTAAAGTACAAGTTAGAAGTTAATTTTAAGAGAATGGCCGCGCGGAAAAGCGCGGCTTTTTCAATTACATACCGCAAACCGCAGCGCGGGCATCTCCTTTTTATAACAAAAGTGCAACCTCTAGCAACTAACAACTAATAACGACTAATAACTAATGACTAATGACCAACAAAAAGCATTACTCTTTAGCAATCTTGTCGTACGCTTGAATCAGTTCGCGGTCCATGTCACGGCGATGCGCCGGGGACGCAAACTTGTTGAGCACCTGGCTCTTGTAAATCGTCCAGTTACGCGAGAAGGCGATATGCATCACGGCCGCAATCAAGAGGCCCGGCAGCAAGCTGTAGCTGCCCGTCATTTCACAGACCATCACGACACCAGCAATCGGAGCCTTAGCAGCCCCCGCAAAGAACGAAGCCATCCCGACGAGAATAAACATCTCGGGCATACGAATAACTCCCGGGAACGCAAGTTCGCATATTCCAGCAAACATAGCGCCAATAACCCCACCAATAAATAGCGATGGTCCAAAGACACCCCCTGAACCGCCCGAACCGACCGTGAGCGCCGTCGCCACGATTTTCGCAAGCACGATTCCAAGCAAAAGCATCACGCCCCACAGCGAATGCGGCACAAGCCCCGTCATCAGGTTGTCGATAAATTCAAAACCGCCTCCCGAAACTTCCGGATACGCAAGCACCAAAAGCGAAATGAAGGAGCCCCCCATTGCAGGCTTGAGCCACACAGGAATCGTCCACTTGTTAAAGCGACGCTCGGACTCGTAATAAAGCCGCACATACAAGTACGAAAACGGAAAGCACAAAATTCCAAGCAGTGCGCATGCCAAAAGCTCCACCGCATTCGTAAACGGGAAATCCATCATGCAGCCAATCACAGGCGCCGAGCCGACAAATGCAATATAGACCGTAAACGCCACCACAGACGAGATAATCGAAGTCGCAAAAGCGTTCGATTCAAAGTCCTCGCGGTAAAGCATCTCGACCGACGTGAGCGCCCCCGCAAGCGGAGCCTTGAAAATGGCACCAAGCCCTGCCGCCGTACCCGCCAGCATAAACTGCCCGCGCATCATTCGCGGCATCTTGAAGAACTTGCAAATCGTCGAAGCAATGCCAGATCCAATCTGCGAAATCGGCCCCTCGTAACCCGCCGAGCCGCCCGTCGCAAGCGTCACGATGCTCGCTATGAACTTCACCGGCGCCACACGCGCCCGCACATTCCCGCCCTGGTGATGGAACGAATAGATCATCTTGTCGGTACCCTGCCCCGCCGTCTCCGGCGCACGAGCCACCTTGTGGATGAAAAGCCCGACAACAAGCCCGCCAACCGCAGGCACCAGAGCAAAAGCATACCACGGCAAAATTCCAAGCGTCCACGGCTTGCGCACCCATTCAATCGCCGTGCCAAGCCCCAAATGGAACGCAACCGCGACAAGACCCGTCACACAACCGATTACCGCAGCAAGCCCAAGCTTCGGCAAGTAACCGTTCACTACGAGAAGTTTCGCAATCGTTCTATGGATACGCTTCACGCGCCGCAAGATAGAAATTTTAAAAGTGCGCGACAAGGTTCGCCAAATTCCAGCAGCATGCGGGAATAAAGCGTTCTCCCGAAGAAAAATCTTTTTTTTCACAAAAAAAGGCCATTTTCAGTTGACAAGACTTTTAATATTTGTATATTTGGCTCGTAATCTTGAGGTTGTAGAAAATGTTAAGCAAAAAGAATCTTATTCTTATCGGTATTGGCATTTTGCTACTCGTCATTGGCTTTATCTGTCTTGCGACAGGTCCTGCCGATAATCCGGTAAGCCTCTCGGTTGCACCAATTATCTTGACGATTGCTTACGTTGTGATTATTCCTCTCGGAATTCTCTTCAGCGGCAAGGATGAAAACAAGTAAAAATTTGGACGATTAGCTCAGCTGGTTCAGAGCGTCTGCCTTACAAGCAGAATGTCAGCGGTTCGAATCCGTTATCGTCCACTACCGAAGAATCGGAAACGATTTTGGGGTGGTAGCTCAATTTTGGTTAGAGCACCGGCCTGTCACGCCGGAGGTTGCGAGTTCAAGCCTCGTCTATCCCGCGATAAAGC
>NZ_JBGUHR010000053.1:0-2221 GCF_045112255.1 Fibrobacter sp. | reverse complement strand
CCATTATCGCTTTCTCGCGGCGAAGAGTGCCGTGATGACAACGCCGACGATGATTACAGCGTAGACGATGAGCATCCAGAGTTCAAGGCACATGCAAGACCAAGTGGTCGGCCATGCGATTACTGGCCAGTCCTTGAAGTTTTCCACGCCAGCGAAGTGAAGGATGATGGAAACGAGAGTCCAAATTTCGATAACACCCATGATAGGCTCCTTGAAATGTTTTACGCCAATATAGCAATATTGCAAAATGTTGGCAATGCGTTTGCCATAATTTCGTTATATTGCTATATTTCGTTCAAATTATCGAGGACACTTATGCTTAAAGTAAAAATCGACCCCAAGAAAAAGACCGCGACCCTTATCGACGACGCCGAATCCACACCCGGCGTTTCTCGTGCAATACCAGCGTTCCGTACGCAAGTCATTCCGCAGATCGAAGACATTCTTAACAAGAACCACGAAGACGAGGCTGGCTGGTTGAATGAAATCTTCGAAGCGACTTTCACGGCGGACGATATGGAATTTGCCGTGCAGACAATCGTCGCGCAAGGCCCTAACCCCGACGGCGTCATCCTCTCGTTCGACTACTGGGGAGCTGATGAAAACGCCGAGCCGTACAAACAAAAGCTCGACTGGAAGAATATCGGACAGTACATCATCGCATTCCTGATTGGCGGCGGCGTAGGCGCATTGCTCGCCTTCTTCGGTTGAAATGCAAATTAAACTTTACTAACTTGGAGGCATGCAACGTGGCTCAAGTCTCGAAACAGAAAACAGTTAGACTCGGCAAGAGGGTACACGCGAGGAAGGAAATCCAGCGCGACGACGGAATGGTCGTGTTCCCCATGGCCAACGGAAAGCTCGCCACTACTTGGGTGAGCAACGTCGACAACATCTTGTCAGAAGGCACTGGCGAACTAGACCTTGAACGAATGAAGATACTCAAGGACAAACTAACCAATACGCTGTCCTTGCTTGACAGCCGTATCTCCGACCTGGCCATCGAACAAGCCGACAAGGCCGCAAAGGCGTACATTGAAGGCAAGCTAAAGTACCTCAAGGACAACGGCATCGGAAAGACGGTCAAGTTCTCGTTCAACGTAGGCAAGTCGTTCTTCGGAGTAGTCACTTCCGTAGAAACCATCAACGACCGTCTATTCATCCAAGGTCTCTATCCGAACTACATGCAGCGCAACAGCGACGCATTCGCCGCGTATTCGCACAGCGGCGTGGCACAGTTCACCTACAAGACATCGCTGCGCGGCATACACTTCCGCGACCTCGACGACCCTTCGCACTTCATCCTTTCCAGCGACGAGACCGCGACTACGCTGGAATTCGGCCTAATGACCGAGCAGAGCTGCGTGGACACCATCAAGGGATTCCTCCACGAAATCTACGAGCAGCTGCATGCCATCGAAAAGCCGAAGAAGAAACTCGCCCAAAAGAAACCAAACAAAGTCAAGGAGACTAACAAATGAGCAAATACGAATCAATGACCTTCAAGCAGTTCAGCGCATGGTGCAACGAACGAGCCGCCGACGGACAATGGGGAATGGACACGGCTATCCGCTGTTCCACTGTCTGTTCCGAACTTTACGCGATCTTTTTCCTCTGGCGCGAGAAGACATGGAAGGCCAAGTACGAGGCCGAAATGATCAAAATCGTGAACGACATCGAACACAAGATCGAACTGGCTAAGGAAGGCAAGCTGAAGCAAGAAATGGACGCCAAGCGCAAGCACACTCAGGAATGCTACGAGCAGACCAGACAGTCAATCTACAACAAGGGCGGATTCCGTCCAGTGAAGGGCACAAGCTACTTCATGAAGATGCCATTCATCGTCAAGCCGGAAGCCGGGTTCTCCGACAAGGTCTACAGCAACGAGACCGAACTTTGCGTCCGCAGCAACAAGCTCGGTGACTACATGTCCCAGAATTACAACAAGGTATCGTTGTACGAATCGCTTATCTACAACGAGTACATGCGCAAGTTCGTCTACTCGATCGACATGTATCCGACAGACTTGGACATCTGCGACGGACTTCTGGTTCTCACCGCCGACAAGATCGAAGATTTCGACGGCGACGCCATCGACCGCTTTATCGCTGGCTTCATCGAAGAATCCTTCCTCGAATTCGACAAGGAAGAAATCCAGAAGATGATCAACGAGACCAACGAAACCATCAAGATCGACCAAGAGCACAACGAGTTCTTGTCT
>NZ_JBGUHR010000052.1:0-2046 GCF_045112255.1 Fibrobacter sp. | reverse complement strand
CCACCTTTTTCTTGTTGCCCAGAGAAAGGTCTGCAATCTTGCGGGACAAATCCAGATTGAGCCTGTCGGCAAGCTCCTTCATCTTTGCCTTGCAGTCCATGCCGTACAGATCGGCGGTGTACTGCATAAGTTCACGGACTTTCATGTTTTCGTAATAGCTGTTCTCGCTGGGCAGATAGCCCACATCCTTGGCAATGACGCTGGCCTTGGAGTGACAGTCCAAACCGAAGATAGATGCACTGCCTCCGGTGGGACGGATCAGCCCCATTAGGGTGCGGATTGTGGTGGACTTACCCGCACCGTTGGGGCCGATAAAGCCGAAAAACTCTCCCTGGTTGACAGAGAAGCTGAGGTTATTGATTCCTCGATGCTTCCCATAGTGCTTGGTCAGTTCATTCAAGACAATCGCTTGTTCACTCATTTCAAATACTCCTCCTTATAAAAATTTTTCCGCAAAATCGCGATGTTCTTTTGAAAATCATCCATGACGGTATCAAAATCAAAAGTGTCCGCTCCACGGTATCGGGCCGCATAGCCCTCGGCCATCAGCAGAAGCATTTGGAATACAGGGCCAGCATCTTCCGGGTTCTTGAATTTCAAAGCGTCATCTTCCCGCAAAATCATATCGTTTCTGAACTTGCAGGTTTCTTCCGTCAGGATGACCAGCGAATCCAGCACATCGGGAGAAGTTTCCTCCCAGACGCTGGAAATAAATTGGAGAATGAAGGGCTGTGTTTTGAAACTCTCCATTTCTATTTTGCTGGAAGTCATGATCCTGTCGAACAAATCTGTTTGGGAATCGAGTGCTTCCTTATCAAATATTCCCTCTATGATTTTCTTGCAGTATTCCAGCAGGTAAATGTAGAGATGCTTTTTACTGCCAAAATACTGAAACACAGACGCTTTGGAAATGTGTGCGGCTACCGCAATATCATTGATTGAGGCTTTTTCATAACCAAACTTGCCGAAGCACTGGAGCGCCGCATTGAGAATGGTCAATCTCTTTTCTTCGGTCAGGGCCAAAAATTTGTCCAATTCATTTCCTCCTTTTTACACAATAACCGTTTCGGTTATTTAGAGTATAGCACCAATAACCGAAACGGTCAAGTATTTTGGAGTATGATTCAAAAGTTTTCTTTTTATACTGTTAGACCAACGAAGATTACATCTACCGCGAATTCACGATAGATTTCTTTAAGTTGGATTTAAACTCCCTTCCAAAGAATGCATCTTCCCTGAAATTCACCAAGTTCGATTCCCATACCATGGCACTTTGTTTGACTCTGCATGTGAATCTCGGTCTTTCTCTCAGAAAAACCAAGCAGGCACTCCTTGATCTTTACGGTATTGACATCTCACATCAGAGCATTGCCAACTACTGCAAATCTGCCGCCATGTGTATCAAACCCTTTGTAGACCATTACGATTACGGCACAGGCTCTGTATTCACTGCTGATGAAACCTACATTAAAATCCGTGGCGTTAAAGCCTACATCTGGTTCATTATGGATGCGGCAAAACGTTCCATCATTGGCTACCAGGTCTCGGATAATCGTGGTGTCGGTCCTTGTATCCTTACAATGAGAATGGCTTTCCGGAACCTAAAAGAACTTCCAAAAAACTTTAAATTCATTGCGGATGGATACAGCGCCTATCCATTGGCTGCACAGCAGTTCTTCCATGAATTTGGAGATAAATTCAAGTTCGATATTACCCAGGTAATTGGTCTTACCAACGACGATGCGGTGTCAAAAGAGTTCCGTCCATACAAACAGATGATTGAAAGACTCAACCGTACATACAAGGCCTCTTACAGACCCACAAACGGCTTTGACAACATCGACGGTGCCAACTATGATCTGGCTCTATGGGTTGCTTACTACAACTTTCTCCGCCCACACAAGCATGTCGGCTACAAAGTACTGAACGAAGTAGAAATGCTCAAAGGCGCTGATAACATGCCTGGAAAATGGCAGCTTCTCATCTTCCTCGGCCAGCAGACCATCCTTAATCTTCAAAATCAGGCATCTGCATAATGGAGCGGAA
>NZ_JBGUHR010000051.1:0-49063 GCF_045112255.1 Fibrobacter sp. | reverse complement strand
GGAATCCAACGGTTCTTCTTCCATGGCCTCTGTTTGCGGTGGCTGCCTCAGCTTGATGGACGCTGGCGTTCCTATCAAGGCTCCGGTTGCAGGTATCGCCATGGGCCTCATCTCCGAAAAGGGTTCCGTCAAGGAAGGCGGCAAGATCAAGATCTTGACCGACATTACCGGTACGGAAGACCACCTCGGCGATATGGACTTCAAGGTGACGGGTACTGCTGAAGGTATCACGGCATTCCAGATGGACATCAAGATCCGCGGTATCACCCCGGAACTCATGCGCGAAGCTTTGGAACAGGCTCGTCAGGGCCGTATCCACATCCTCGGTAAGATGGCTGAACTTGGCCTTGCTGCCCCGCGTCCGCACGTTTCTGAAAAGGCCCCGACGATGCTCAAGATGCGCATCCCGACCACGAAGATCCGTGACGTTATCGGTTCTGGTGGCTCTGTCATCAAGGGCATGCAGGCTCAGACGGGCTGCACCATTAACATTGACGACAACGGCAATATCGACATCGCCGCCCCGACAGGTAAGGCTGGTGAAGTTTGCCGCCGCATGATCGAAGAACTCACTGCAGAACCGGAACCGGGCCGCAAGTACAAGGGCAAGGTGAAGACGATCCAGCCGTTTGGCGCATTCGTCGAAATCCTCCCGGGCCGTGACGGTCTCGTCCACATCTCTGAACTTGCCGACCGCCGTGTCGATAAGGTCGAAGACGTGGTTCATGTCGGTGACGAAGTCGAAGTGCTCTGCCTCGGTGTTGACCCGAAGGGCAAGGTGAAGCTTTCTATGAAGGCTTTGCTCCCTCCGAAGGCCGCCCCGGCTGCTGAAGCTGCTCCGGAAGCACCTGCTGCCGAAGCTCCGGCTGAAGCATAGTCCTGGATGAGTTCAATTAGACTATCTAAAGGAAACGCATGGTTATGACCATGCGTTTTCTTTTTTATATTTGCAATTGTACACTTTTGCGAGTGGAACTTTTTTAGGAGGCGGATGTTCCTTCTTGCAAAAATAGATTAGCTTTATAAACGGTTCTATACCGGTTGTGGATATGGGTTATATCTATTTAACATTGATGTTTGTTTTGTCCGCTGTCAACCTGGCAGTACTTTCTCTGCGTTTTCAGAATCAGCGGAACATTTACATTTACTACTCCTTCTACGCGATTCTTGTCGCGAATTTTGGCCATTGGCTGCTTGGATTTTCTGAAACGGTTGAAGGCGCGATTATTGCCAATAAGGTGAACTACCTCGGAGGGTCGTTCCTCCCGATGTTCATGTTCTTTGCTCTCCTGAAAATATGCAAGATGAGCATTCCGAAGTGGCTGCACTTGACGCTTATCTTGATGAGCTTTACTATTTGTGCACTGGCTATGACGGTCGGGTATTTCCCGGCGTATTACAAGACGGTGGAGTATGTGGTTCAGGCTGGGGTCGGCAACTATGTGGCGACTTATGGCTGGGCGCATAGCTTGTTCAATGCGTTCCTGGTGAGCTATGTTATTCTGGATATATGGGTCATTATCCGTGCGATTTTGCATCAGAAAATGGTTTCTCTCAAGAACATTATTGCAATGATCATTGGCGAAATCGCGACGATTCTTTCGTTCTTCCTGGCTCGTTTCTTGGAAAGCGACATGATGATTATGCCGCTTATCTATGTGATTGACCAGGTCCTCTTGCTCTACATTTGTAACAATGTAAAATGGTACGATATTACGGAATGCGTTATTGAGTCCATTGAAACAGAAAGTTCGTGCGCCTATTTCTCTTTTTTGGTCGATGGCGCGTATTTGGGGGCAAACCGGATTGCAATGAACTTTTTCCCTGAACTTGTCAAAATGAGAGTTGACGCTCATTTGAAAGGTGAAACAGAATTGCAGCAGCACATTATGTCCTGGATTGAAAAGTACAGAAAATCCAAGATCTTGACGGATTATTGCCAGATGACCGAGTTCAATTATTCCGGGCGCCATTACAAGTGCGAAGTGAAGGTCCTGAGGCAAGTGCATGGAAAGAATGTGTTCTTGTTCAGGATCGAAGACAATACGCAGGAACAGCGCTACATTGATGCTCTTGGCCGCAGCAATTCCATGTTGCAGAAGAACATGGTAAAGACTGAAAATGAAAAACTTTCAGTGCAGGAAAAATGGATTGTCGGCATGGCGCAAATGGCGGAAAGCCGCGCTGGGAACATGGAAGGTCACATCAAGCGTACAAGCGAGGTCGTAAAGATTCTTGTTTCGATGATGCGCAAAAAAGGATTTGATAATTTGTCGGATAAGTTCCTGGATGTATTGATTGCCGCAGCTCCGATGTATGATCTGGGTAAGGTGGCGATTGACGATGCTGTGCTACGCAAGCCAGGACGCTTCAATGTCGATGATCGTGAAATTATGAAGACCCATGCGGAGAAGGGGGCTAACATTATTGAAAAGCTCCTTTCTGACGTGAAGGACAATTATTTTGTCAATGTTGCCAAGAATATGGCGCTTTACCATCATGAACGCTGGGACGGTACGGGTTATCCGGAACAGCGCTCGGGAGATAATATTCCGATGGAAGCGCGCATCATGGCTCTTGCCGATGTTTATGACGCTTTGGTGAGTAAGCGTTGCTACAAGGAACGTATGTCGTTTAGGGAAGCCCGCGATGTAATTGTTGCGTCAATGGGTAAACAGTTTGATCCGCGTTTGAAAGATTGCTTCTTGGAATGCCAGGACCAGCTGATGGATTATTACTGTTCTGTAGATCACTAGTTAAACTTGTTCGGGAAAGTGGTATGTTTGTTATCTATTACTTGATTGCTATGTGCGTCTTTTCGGGGATAAACGCCTGCCTGCTTTCTGTCTTTTACCGTAGGCCGTTGAATACCTATTTTACGGCGTTTTTCTTTTCGATTGTCCTTGCCGATTTTGGCTACTTGTTTCTCGCTCTTTCGACGACCATTGAAGGGGCTATTGTTGCTAACAAAGTGTGCTATCTGGGGGCGTGTTTCCTGCCGCTTTTCTTGTTCCTCTTGATTTGCCGCCTTTGCTCTTTTGAATTGTCGAGGTGGATCAAGCTATTTTTGTTCCTGTATAGCGCACTTGTATTTGGGCTTTCGTGCACGGTTGGCTTTAGCGATGTCTTCTATGAATCTGTAAGATACGTTGTACTGAACGGCTTTGGCAGCTATATGCCAACGTACGGTCCTGGGCATGTCTTGTGGAATATCCTGCTGTATTTCTACATGCTGGCCAATGTGGTTGTCATTATCATTGCTGCAAAGAAAAAACGCAATGTTAGTTATAAGACTTTGATCGCTATTGCTGCGTTGGCGTTCGTTTCCATCGGTGCTTTTATTTTGGCGCGCAATATGGAAAACGATACCCTGCTCATGCCGCTTGTGTACTTGATTGATGAACTGGTCTTGCTCTATGTCTGTGCCCTGGTAAAGATGCACGATGTTATGAACAGTGTACTGGAATCTCTTGAAGCTGAAAATACGGCTGCATATTTGGCGTTTTCTCCGAAGGGCTTGTATTTGGGTTGCAATGATATTGCAAGCCGCTATTTCCCGGAACTGTTGGATTGCCGTGTGGACCATGATTTGCCCCAGGATGCTGAAATTGCGGATGTCTTTAAGGAAGGCATGACTCAGCTGAAAGATTCTAGCGGAGATAAAGTTTACCGTTTCTCGTATAAAGAACGTTACTTCAAGGCGGTTATGCGCAATGTGCATCAGAATAAGAAATTGCAGATATGCTTATTCCGTATTGAAGATGAAACCAATATCCAGCGCTATATTGAACGCCTGGACGCAAACAACACAGAACTTGCTGCTCTTATCAAGAACAATAAGGATCAGATTCGCTTGTTCCAGAACCAGATGCTTGTGGGAATGGCTGAAATGGTCAATAACAAGGATGGTTTTACAGGGGCACACCTCAAGCGTACAAAGGAAGTGGTGAGTATTCTTGTTGCGAAAATGCAGAAGGATCCGAATCTCAATTACTCGAAAGAATTTTACGACGATATGATTGCGGCGGCGCCTATGCATGATATTGGTAAAATTGCCATTGATGATAAGGTCCTTTGCAAGCCTGGTAAGTTTACAGAAGAAGAGTATGCCGAGATGAAAACGCATGCTGAAAAAGGGGCTATCATTATCAAGAACCTGCTTTCGAATTTCCAGAGCGAACTGTTTGTGGAAATTGCGAAAAACATGGCTGGTGGACATCACGAACGTTGGGATGGCAGTGGATACCCGTATGGGCTGAAGGGCGAGGCAATTCCGCTCGAAGCCCGCGTGATGGCGATTGCGGATGTGTATGACGCCCTTGTGAGCAAGAGGTGTTACAAGGAAGCGTTCTCTTTTGGGGATGCTTACGATATTATTGACAAGTCCATGGGTAAGCATTTTGATCCGAGTTTGAAGAAGTATTTTGAACAGAGCCGAGAAGAGCTGGAAGAGTTCTACCGAAAGGAATGTGAAGCCGAAAGAGCTGAGGCGGAGAAAGCTTCTGCGGAAAGCCCTGCGAATTAGGTCTGTACGCTTTATGTAATTGTTGCTAAATGGCTCCCTATTTTACTAAATTTGAGCCATGCTAGATTTTACTACACTTCCGTATGTTGATGACCGTTTTAAGGCGGTTCGCAGGGAAACTGTTCAAGTTCGCGTAGGCGACGCTTTGATAGGGGGCAATGCCCCCATTTTAGTTCAATCCATGACGACGACCAAGCCGAAGGATGTCGAAAAGACGGTGGCGGAAACGCTTGCGCTTGCCAAGGTCGGTTGCGGTCTGGTGCGCATTACGGCGCCTACGTTCGCCGATGCCGCTGGACTTGAAGAAGTCATGAAGCGTGTGCGCGCTGCCGGTTGCAAGGTCCCTGTTTCTGCCGATATCCACTTCCAGCCGAAGGCTGCTTTCGAAGCGCTCAAGTGGGTGGAAAAGGTCCGCATCAATCCGGGTAACTTTGTAGATACTGGTATTTTGACGCTTGACCAGCAGACGGACAAGTCTTTTGATGAAGGAAAGGAAAAGGTTGCCGAAGCCTTCACTCCGTTTGTGCAAGAAGCGAAGCGCCTTGGCCGTGCTATCCGCATTGGCGTGAACCACGGTTCCTTGAGCGCCCGTATGATTTATCGCTATGGCGACACCGTGGAAGGCATGGTGGAAAGCGCCATCGAATATTTGGCTGTTTGCGAAGCCGAACATTTTGACCAGGTGGTCTTGAGCCTCAAGTCGAGCAATCCGCGTGTGGCCATTTCTGCTTACCGCTTGCTTGCCGCTCGCTTGAAGCAGGAACACTTTAAGCCGTATCCGTTCCATGTGGGCGTAACGGAAGCGGGTGCCGGTTCCGACGGACGTTTGAAGTCTGCGGCTGGCATTGGTGCGCTTTTGCTCGATGGCCTTGCCGATACGATTCGCGTGTCCTTGACTGAAGATCCGGTGGCAGAAGTTCCGGTGGCGCAGGAACTCATCAAGGCTTGCGAACTTAAGACCGATGTGCCGAAGTTTGCGGTGCCGGTTCTGGAAAAGGATCCGTACCACTACGAACGCAGGGAAACGGTCCCGGTGACGCTTGCTGGCGTAAAGATTGGCGGTTCGGAACCGGTGCGCGTCGGCATGAAGGCTGACGCTGTGAGCCTCACGGGTGAACGCCGCAATGCAGAATTTGCTTTGCCGGGTCTTGATGCTAAGCCGGTTGTTGAATTTAAGGATACGATGGATATCGCAGGCTTTGCTGCAAATCCGAACTCCGTGCCGGAAGGTTCGCTCTTCTGCTATACGGGACCTGAAATGGTGATGGGCGTACGTGCTCTCGCTTCGGCTTTGTATGCCGCAAACCGCAAGGATCCGATTCTCCTTTATGCAAAGATTACAGATAGTGAAAAGGATACACTCCGTGTATCTGCCGATATCGGAAGCCTTGTGACGGATGGCCTTGGCGATGCCGTCGTGATTGACGGTTACAAGAGTCCGAAGGATTCTGTGATTCTCGCATTCGACATTTTGCAGGCTGCTTATTGCCGCCGTAGCAAGACGAACTTTATCAGCTGCCCGAGCTGCGGTCGTACGCTTTACGACATCCAGCAGGTGATGGGCAAGATCAAGGCCCGCTTTGGACACCTCTCGGACATTTCCATTGGCATCATGGGCTGCATCGTGAATGGCCCTGGTGAAATGGCTGATGCTGACTTCGGCTATGTGGGCGGTGGCCCGGGCCGTATTACGCTTTTCGAAGGCAAGACAGCCGTCAAGAAGAACATCCCTGAAGAGGACGCCATCGAAGAATTGGTGAACCTCATCAAGGAACGTGGTCGCTGGCAGGAACCTTGATGAGACGAAAGAACGCCGCTATGCGGTTACAGACGAAAGACGAGAGAATTTCTTTTGAACAATCTTTCGTCTCTCGTCTACCAGCGAAGCGGTCTCTCGTCTAAGATTTTTAACTTAAACAAAGGAATGAAAAATGGCAACTATTAAGACAATGAACAACATTTCCAAGAAAGGCTTGGGCTTGTTTGGCCCGTTCTACCAGGTTTCCGATGCTATCGAAAATCCGGATGCTATCTTGGTGCGTTCTGCTCAGGTTGATACGGATAACTTCAATGGCCTTTTGGCTGTCGCTCGCGCTGGTGCTGGCGTGAACAACATCACGATTGACAAGGCTTCTGCAAAGGGCATTTGCGTGTTCAACACTCCGGGTGCAAACGCAAACGCTGTTGCTGAACTCGTGATGACCGTGCTCGGCATGGCTGTCCGTAATGCTGACAAGGCTGCTGCTTGGGTCAAGGGTCTCGACGTGAATGATCCGGACCTCGCAAAGACTGTCGAAAGCGGCAAGAAGAAGTTTGCTGGTATGGAACTTGCCGGCAAGACTCTCGGTGTTGTTGGCCTCGGCAAGATCGGTGTTCTCGTTGCTAACTATGCCCGTTGGAAGAACATGCGCGTGATCGCTTACGAACCGTATCCGAACGCAAACAACATGCATGAACTTTCTAACAAGGTCGAAATTGCTGATCTCGACACCGTGATTGCAAATTCTGACTTCCTCACGGTTCACGTCCCGTTCATCAAGGGCGTTACCGAAAACCTCCTCAACCGCAAGAACCTCGCTCAGTTCAAGGGTTCCTACATCATGAACTTTGCTCGTGGTGGCATCGTTGAAATGGATCCGGTGAACGAAATGCTCGCTTCTGGTTCCCTCCAGGGCTACCTCTGCGACTTCCCGACCGCAGATCTCATCAAGAACGACAAGGTCACTTGCTTCCCGCACCTCGGCGCTTCTACCGAAGAAGCCGAAGAAAACTGCGCAGTCATGGCTGTTGAAGAATTGAAGGACTACATCGAATACGGTTGCGTCCGCAATTCCGTGAACTTCCCGGCTCTCGTCGATCATCCGCATGCTGGCATCAAGAGCCGCGTGGTCGTGATCAACCAGGACGTTCCGAACATGATTTCTGAAATCACGAAGGTGTTCGGTGCAGAAGGCATCAACATTGCATCTTTCAGCAACAAGAGCAATGGCAAGATCGGTTACAACCTCGTTGACGTCGAAAGCAAGGTCGATGATTCCATCGTCGAAAAGCTCTCCAAGCTCGACAAGGTCATCAAGGTCCGCGTGATCCATTTTTAGACGAAAGAACGGACCTGCGGTCCTACAGACTAGAGACGAAAGAATAATAGTGGTGCTTCGCATGGACTCAAAGAAAAAATCTTTCGTCTTTCGTCTACCAGCGAAGCGGTCTCTCGTCTAATTGTACATCTTTTCAATTTGTTCGGCGTATCGTTTTTCAGCAACGGTGCGCCGAATTTTTAATGTGGGGGTCAAGAGACCCGATTCAATCGTGAGTTCGTCACCGACCAGAGTCCACTTGCGAATTTGTTCCCAATGGTTCAACTTTTCGTTGACATGTTCGATGTGGCGATTGATGGCATCGCGGACAAGCGGTGACTTTAGCGCATTTTCTACATCGTAATCTTCGTTTTGCGGCTTGAGCATGCGGCGGGCGCCTACGGGGTTCAGCCAAATAATTGCAGACACAAATTTGCGATCGTTTGCAATGACAAGCGCTTGCTCGACAAGCGGGTGACGGATGATTTCGAGTTCGATGGGGTTGGGACTGACGTATTTGCCGGTACTCGTCTTGAGGAGTTCTTTGATGCGACCTGTAAAATAAAGGAATCCGTCTTCGTCAAAATAGCCTTGGTCTCCAGAACGGTAAAATCCGTCATCTGTGAATATGTTGGCGTTTAAGTCGGGGCGGTTGTGGTATCCTTTAAAGACACTTTCGCCTCGGACTTGGATCTCGCTACATTTCCCGATTCGCACTTCGAGGTGGGGCAGAGGCTTGCCTATGGAGCCGGGCTTTATCGCTTGTTTGCAGTTTGCAGAAACGACGGGGGAGCATTCTGTCATGCCGTAGCCTTCAAAGACGGGAAGCCCGATGTTCAAAAGGAATCGCAAAATAGATTTGTTGAGAGAACTGCTGCCCGAAATGATCATGCGGAAATTGCCACCGACGGCTTCACGCATTTTCTTATAGACGAGCTTATTGAATATCCAGTAAAGAGGGTCGAAACGCTTGTTGGGTTCTTTGATTTTTGCAATTTTGATAGCGTGTTTTATTAGGAATCTTTTGATTCCTTTGGCGCGATCGGTTGCGGTTGTCATGCTCTCGTAAAGGCGCTCGAGAATGCGCGGGACCACGATCATGATGGTCGGTCGAACTTCACGCAAAATGTGTGAAAGATTCTTGGGATTGTCGCCAAAGTAAATGGTGACGCCGCTGAGCGTGTAAAAATAGACCGCCATGCGCTCGAGAACATGAGCGACCGGGAGAATTGTAAGGCATGAATCTTTTTTTGTATCAAACCTGAACATCGGGGCGATGTTTTGAATTTGTACTAACATGTTTCTGTGGGTAAGTTCCACGCCTTTAGGCCGACCTGTAGAACCGCTTGTGTAAATTATGCTAAAAATATCATCTGGCTGAATGTCTTTAATATTCTTTTTGATCCATTCCGACTGATTCTTGTCTGCAAGAAGTTTGGATCCTTTTTCCAGAAGGTCTTCCCAATAAATTCCATTGGCCGGGAGGAATGAATCGTTGTCGATGCAGATGATTTTTGAAAAAGACGGGAGCAAGTCGTAAAGAGGCTCTTCAAGTTCTTCAAAGGAATTGATAATCAGGATCTTGATATTGGCATCGTGACTTTGGTATTCAAAGTTCTCAGAAGAAATGTTTGGAAAAAGCGGAACGACGTGAGCGCGATTTATTTGTATGGCTATGTCTGCGATAATCCAGTTTGGAGAACTTGGGGCGATGATGCCGACGCTTTCTTTTTCTTTTAAACCGAGCGATTTTAAGGCAAGTGCGAGAGCCTTGGTGTTTTGCTTGAGAGTTCCTTTGGAATAATGAATCCACTCACCGTTTTTACGGTGATACCATCCTTTAAAAGCGGCTCTGTCGCAGTTCGCAAAGAACAAAGACGGCAGAGATGTGAATTCCAAAGACTCCATGCTTTTAAAATAACATTCTATTTTGCAATAGCTCAAATTTTTTGAAAAATTTCAGTATATTAGAGATATGTTGAAAAAATTAAGCGATTACGAAGACGAACTTTTGAAAATGGTTGAGGCGGGGAACTCCTTGACGGCGGAGCAGCTCTTGTCGGTCCGGACGCACATCGGCTTTTTTCAGCATGAGCGCCTGGTTCACGAACTCGTGATGATTCTGTTTGCGCTTTTGACCGTTGGCGGAATTTTATTCTTGGTCGTTGTGCCGGAAATATCGGTGCTTGCGCTGGATGTGCTGTTTTTTGCGCTTTTGGTGCCGTACGTAAAGCATTACTACGGGCTTGAAAACGGAGTGCAGAGGCTGTACGATGTGTACGAGAAACTTGAAAAGTTATAGGAAAAGGCGACCCCGGCACCCCGGAACATGTCCGGGGCAAGCTCAGGCCGGGGTGACAGTTCAGGGAAAATGAAAAAAAGCAAGTCCATGGGAACTTGCTTTTTGAAATTTAATGGATCCTGCCGCTAAGCGTCAGGATGACGAAGCCAAATTACTTCTTCGGGGTAATGAATTCCAAACCACCCATGTACGGACGGAGGACTTCAGGAATCTTGAGCGAGCCGTCTTTCTGCTGGTAGTTGTCGCAGATGCCGACCATCACGCGCGGAGTGGCGAGGCCAGAGCCGTTAAGCGTGTGGAGGTAGACGTTCTTGCCGTTGACCTTTGTCTTGATGTTGGCGCGACGTGCCTGGTAGTCTTCGAAGTTCGAGCAGGAGCTGACTTCGAGCCACTTCTTTTCGACCGGAGCGTAAACTTCGAGATCGTAGCACTTGGCTGCACCGAAACCGAGGTCGCCCTTGCAGAGGGCAAGGCGGTGGTAGGGGAGGCCGAGCTTTTCGAGGAGTTTTTCACCGAAGCGGGTGAGTTCTTCGTGGTCTTCGTAGCTGTGTTCCGGATGAGCGAAGTAGACCATTTCAACCTTGTTGAACTGGTGCAAGCGCAGCAGACCGCGGGTGTCCTTGCCGTAGCTACCAGCTTCGCGGCGGAAGCAAGCGGAGTAGGCGCAGATGCGCTTCGGAAGTTCAGATTCCGGAATCACTTCGCCAGAGTAGAGGTTCGTGAGCGGGACTTCTGCAGTCGGGATGAGGAAGAGGTCGTCATCCTTGTCGCAGCGGTACATGTCTTCTTCGAACTTCGGAAGCTGACCCGTGCCGCGCATGGTGTTGCGGGTGACGAGGTACGGCGGAGTGAATTCTTCGAAGCCTGCCTTCTGGTGTTCGTCGAGGAAGAACTGGATGAGGGCGCGTTCGAGGCGAGAGCCGAGACCGCGGTAAACCGGGAAGCCGCTGCCAGAAATCTTTGCGCCACGTTCAAAGTCAAAGATGCCGAGACGTTCGCCGAGCGTCTTGTGGTCCACGCGGGCGAAGTCATCGTTCTTGGTGTAGTAGTCAAACGGAATCGGGCCGTCTTTTTCAACAACGTTGTCCGAACTGTCCTTGCCTTCCGGAGAACGCGGAGCGATGTTCGGAACGTGCATGAGCATTTCAGTCTGCTTGTAGTCGAGTTCCTTGAGCTTCTTGTCGAGTTCGTCGATCTTGTTGCCGAGTTCGCGAGTGGCGGCCTGGGCTTCGTCTGCGTTTTCGCCCTTCTTCTTGAGTTCGCCAATGCGCTTGGACTGGGCGTTACGTTCGCTCTTGAGGCGTTCGACTTCGGTGAGGAGCGGGCGGCGTTCGTTATCGACGGCGAGCACGTCACGAAGGCTTACGGTCGTATATTTCTTTTCGGTTTCAGCAATGTAGTATTCCGGATTTTCGCGGATTTTCTTAATGTCAAGCATCTTATGCCTCTGTTGAAAATATTTTTACGGGTGGAAAGATAGCTTTTTTCTAAATTATCGACATGCGTTTTCGAAAGAATCTCTCCTGTTTGCTTTGTTTTGTTGCTGTAGCTTTGCTTGCTACTGTTTTGAATGGCTGTTACAGCTTTACCGCTTCGACGCTTCCGAGCCATATTAAAACAGTTAACATTCATGAAGTTGATGACAAGACTCTTGACCCCGTGCTAGCCAACAATATCCATACGGCCGTTGTCGATATGTTCAAACGCAATGCGGGTGGTGTGCGCCTCGTGAATGGTGATGCCAATGCTGATTTTGAAATTACTTTGTTAAGCTATTCCAACAAGCCTGAAAACTACAACAGCAATAGCGATGTCGAGACATACCGCGTCACGATCCGCGTTGAAGTTAAATTTTATGATAACGTAAAAGAAAGAATCATCTACGAGAGCAAGTCCCTTTCTGCAGATGGTGTCTACGATGTCCAGGCTAACGAGACCGAAGACCGCCATGGTCAGACGCGTGCCGTTGAAAAGCTCCAGGACTTGATTGTCTCGAACGCCCTTGCCAAGTGGTAATAAAAAAAGCGACTCGGCAATATCGTAAGAATACGCATCTTGCCGAGTCTGGGGTTGGTTTGGAGTATTACAAATATGCTTAATTTTTAGCCGTTTGTTAAGTCGTTATGTCAATTTTTCTCAAAAAAATGTGGAATATTACATTTTTATAGGAAATCTTGTAGTGTAACCGGCTTTTCGTTCAATAAAGCCTCGGTGAGTTCACTCCCTTTGTAGGTGAGCTTTAGCGAAAAAAATGGTTCGCCGCGTTCGAGTAGTGCAAGGAATATGAGGTCTCCATCCCAGTGGGGGAGTTCCTTCACCTTTTGCTTGTCTACCCATTCTAGTACACCCTCGTCGCAATCTTTGAGCGCACCTGTAAACTCGGTCGCGGTAAAGATGTGCATGAATTCGGTCTGGTCCATGCCGTCGCTGATGAAGGTGACTATGCCCCGGTATTTGGGCCGGATAAGTGTGAGTCCTGTTTCTTCAAGCGCTTCGCGGTGGATGCAGTCTTCGGGGGATTCCCATTCTTCGAACTTGCCTCCGATACCTATCCACTTATCCTTGTTGATGTCATTTTTTTTCTTGATACGATGGAGGAGCAAATATTTGCCGTTTTGCTCGATATAGCAGAGGGTTGTGTTAATCATACGCTTCAAATATAGAATTGTTTGTTTTTTTGCTCTTTTTGGGAGGACTTTCTTAGAATTGTTAACTATTTATGCGAGATAAATGTATAATTATTGTATGATTTACGAAACTTTTGGCTGGTAATATGCAGAATTGGGTTAAAGAAATCGTCGTAGATTCAAAATTTGAAAATGTTAGAACTTTGACGGATTTTGTTGAAAGCTCCCTGGAGCCGCT
The DNA here is from genome assembly GCF_045112255.1 of Fibrobacter sp. Taxonomy (GTDB): domain Bacteria; phylum Fibrobacterota; class Fibrobacteria; order Fibrobacterales; family Fibrobacteraceae; genus Fibrobacter. The sequence continues at coordinate 36,294 of NZ_JBGUHR010000051.1, read as the reverse complement.
TCATCCTTCGCCAAAGGCTCTCATGCAGATTGGCGTTGCCATCGATGAGCTGTTCAGCAATGTTGTTCGTTATTCAGGTTCTTCGAATATGAAGTTGATCCTGAATGTGAATGCGGATGTGCTGACAGCAAAGCTCACTTTTATTGATGATGGGGTGGAATACGATCCGTTAAAGAAAACAGATCCGGATGTTTCACTTTCTGCAGAGGACCGTGAAATTGGAGGACTTGGAATATTCCTCGTAAAAAAAATTATGGATGGTGTTGAGTATAAACGTGATGGTCAGAAGAATATTTTAACCGTTGTCAAAAAATTGGGTTAATTTATTGTTGATTTAAAATACAAAGAGAGGCTATAATGAAAATCGAAAAAAAAGTAGATGGCTCCAATATGTCTTTCGCTCTAGAAGGGCGTCTGGACACAATGACCGCTCCTTTGCTTGAATCTGAAATTCAGGGGAAGCTGGATGGGGTTGTTGATTTGGAATTTGATTTTGCCAAGTTGACTTATATTTCTTCGGCGGGATTGCGCGTGTTGCTTTCTGCCCAGAAGATTATGAACAAGCAAGGCAAGATGACTATCAAGAATGTCTGCGATGAAATCAAGGAAATTTTTGAGGTGACGGGATTCTCGGACATTTTGACTGTCGTATAGTTTGGTTTAGAATTTGTATGGATGAAAAAACGGCACCTGCGCGGTGCCGTTTTTTGTATAAAAAGGATTACCCTTACTTTACGCCAATCAGAGATAGATCTCTGACAGCACCTTTATCTGCGCTGGATGCCATGGCGGCGTATGCCTGGAGTGCCTTGGACACGACGCGGTTGCGGTTCTCTGGTTTCCATGCCTTGGCGCCACGGGATTCCATTTCCTGGCGACGGGCGGCGAGTTCTTCGTCGGTGAGTTCTACGTTGATGGTACGGTTCGGGATGTCGATTTCGATGACGTCGCCTGTGTGCACGAGACCGATGTTACCCTTGTTGGCGGCTTCCGGAGAAGCGTGGCCAATGGAGAGACCGCTTGTACCGCCGGAGAAACGACCGTCGGTGAGGAGAGCGCAGAGCTTGCCGAGGTGACGGCTCTTGAGGTAAGAGGTCGGGTAGAGCATTTCCTGCATGCCCGGGCCACCCTTCGGGCCTTCGTAACGGATGACGACGACGTCGCCAGCCTTCACAACGTTCGGGTCGAGAATGCCCTTGACGGCATCTTCCTGGCTTTCGAATACGACTGCCGGACCGGTGAACTTGAGAATGGATTCGTCAACGCCTGCGGTCTTCACGATGCAGCCGTCGATAGCGAGGTTACCGTAAAGAACAGCGAGGCCGCCGTCCTTGGTGTAAGCATGTTCGCCATCGCGGATAGCGCCATTTGCGCGGTCGAGGTCGTGATCCGGGTACATGAAGTTCTGGGAGAATGCTTCGATGTTGTACTTGCGGCCCGGACCTGCGAGGTAGCGCTGCTTGGCTTCGGCAGTCGGATTACGCTTGATGTCGTTTGCTTCGAGAGCATCGCCCATCGTAGCGGCGTGAACAGTCTTTGCACTCTTGTGGATGAGACCCATGCGGTCGAGTTCACCGATGATACCCATGATGCCGCCTGCGCGGTTCACGTTTTCAACGTGGATGTTGTGGACGGTCGGAGCGACCTTGCAGATGCACGGCGTGTTGCGGGAGAGGCGGTCGATGTCCTTCATGGTGAAGTCCACGCCAGCTTCCTGAGCGACGGCGAGCAAGTGGAGAACGGTGTTAGAAGAACCACCCATGGCGATGTCGAGGCGCATGGCGTTTTCGAAGGCGTCCTTCGTGGCGATGCTGCGCGGGAGGATGCTTTCGTCGTTCAAATCGTAATACTGGTGGCAGAGTTCCACGATGCGCTTACCGGCAGCTTCGAAGAGCTTCTTGCGTTCGGCGTGCGTTGCGACGATGGTGCCGTTGCCCGGGAGGCTAAGGCCGAGGGCTTCAGTAAGGGAGTTCATAGAGTTTGCGGTGAACATGCCGGAGCAGGAACCGCAAGTCGGGCAAGCGTTTGCTTCGATGTCTGCCACTTCTTCATCGCTGATGGTGTTGTCTGCAGAATCGATCATGGCGTCGATCAAGTCGAGGGCGCGGTCCTTGCCGTCCTTCGTCGTGACGTGGCCAGCTTCCATCGGGCCGCCAGAAACGAAGATTGCCGGAATGTTGAGGCGCATGGCGGCCATGAGCATACCCGGAGTCACCTTGTCGCAGTTAGAGATGCACACGAGTGCGTCTGCGCGGTGGGCGTTGGCCATGTATTCGGTGGCGTCAGCAATGAGGTCGCGGCTCGGCAAGCTGTAGAGCATGCCATCGTGGCCCATGGCGATACCGTCGTCAACGGCGATGGTGTTCATTTCCTTGGCGACACCGCCGGCAGCTTCGATCGCACGTGCGACAACCTGACCAACATCCTTGAGATGAACGTGACCCGGAACAAACTGGGTGTAGCTGTTCACCACGCAAATGACGGGCTTACCAAAGTCTTCTACCTTGGTTCCTGTTGCGTGCCAAAGGGCACGTGCACCGGCCATTTCGCGGCCTTCCATAGTCTTGAGCGAACGAAGTTTCGGCATAATGATCCTTTTTTGTCTTTAATAATTCCGGCGACATAATGCATGTCACCTTAAATTTCGGTTATAAGTTAGAAAATTAATTGTTGTATTGAAAAACGCAAGGCGCCTAGATTGTTGCAAAGAAGGCGTTGAGGCTAAAGCCGCCGTGGCTTGTTTGGATGACTTTCGCGGTCGGGGAGTGCTCTGGTGAAAGGGCGGGGCATTCGCGCAAAAGGTTTGCGGTGCAAGTGTACTTGGCGCCGTCGCGGGTGTCGTCTTTGGGAGCGAGGATGGCGACTGTGAGTGATTTGCCGAGGTTATGTAGGTCGTGCGAAAGTTCCGTTAGCTTTTTGCCGATTTGCGTGTAAAGCTTGGGCGCGTCGAAATCAAGGCGTTTGCCGTAGGGCGGGTTCAGCACGAGAATGGGCGAGGCGTCGTCGCAGGCGTCTACAATTTCTTTGGCGGTGTAGCTGAAAAAGTCGCGGAGTTGCGGTGCGATGGGCGCAGGCGAAATGTTTGCGAGTGGGCTACATTCGATGTTGTGCTTGATGATGCTTACCGCGCGTTCGGAAATGTCGCTTGTGACGATTTTTGCGATGATGGGATGCTTTGTCGCATTACGAGACGTTACTGGACCCTTCACTTCGCTCAGGGTGACGGGTGCGGAAACGTTATTTTTGGTATCATTCTGGGTGGCGCTGCGCGTAATAAAATTCCACGTGGCTTCTTTGAAGGCGGGCTGGTGCTTGAGTGCGAAATCGCGGCACGTGCCGGGAATGATTTTGTTTGCAATGCAGGCGGATTCGAGGCTGAACGTGCCACTGCCAGCCATGAGGTCGAGTATTGTGTATGGTGGCCCCGGAACGGAGTCCGGGGTGACATCTTGTAAATTTGGTAGTTGGCTGTTTATGTGGAGTGCTTCGAAGAGCATCGCGGAGGCGATGGTTTCTTTGAGCGGGGCGTCGTTCACGAAACGTTCAAAGCCGCGCTTGTAGAGTTCTTCGCCGGCGAGGTCTAGCCAGATGGTGCAGCGGTCGTCTAGGAAGTTGACGTAAAGATTTTGAGGTGTGCCGCGATTCTCGTTTTGCATCGGGGCGTTGCGGGGTGTCCCCGCAGAGGGGGTAGTGTAATCTAGACGAGAGTTCGCTTCGCTTGTAGACGAGAGACGAATGGGTGTTTTTCTCTCGTCTTTCGTCTGTAAGGCCGAAGGGTCGTTCTCTCGTCTAGATGGAGCGAGGGGGAGGCTTACCCCTTTAATTATGTTGTACAACCTTTCGGCGATGGCGTCGCTGTGGTACAGACGGGAATGTTTGCATGTAACGTGGATGTTTAATGCGTTGATTGGATTCCCTTCGCAAATGTAATCCGATAAATTATGGATCCCCTCCCTGACGGTCGAGGATGACTGATTGTCGTTAATTCCGAAATCCGAATTCCTAATTCCGAATTTTAAATAAAGTTCCCACGGGATTTCGCTTGCTTTCTTTTCGAGTTCGCGGAAGTTCTCGGCTTTGAAGCTTGCGACTTCCATGAGCACACGGTTTGCGACGCGGCTTATGGCGACTGCTTTCCACGCTTCGGTCAGTTTTGTGGTGAACTCGACTTTGCCGTCTCCAGTGACGTGCGGCAGTTCTGTTGCGCTTTCTCCTAAAATGCAATCAAGTTCTCTCGCAAGCGTTTGTTCAAAGCCAAGCGGAGAAATGGCTAAAAAGCGATGGGGCTTTCCGATGATGTGTTTCTTGATGCGTTTTTCGAGGGCGTCACTCATGGACTGCAATATAAAAATTGCTAGGAGTCCAGGTCAACGGCAATCAATGTCTTGGCGGGTGCGGCCGGGGCGACAACGGGCATTTTGCTCAAGTCCAGGTTGATGGCGATGATTTCTCCAGAGAGCGACATGATGGCGCCTGTGGATGTGTTGAATGTGCCGATGACTTTCCCGGAACCGTCGCTTACGGTCATTGTTGTAGGCGCGATGACGTAGTAATTGGATCCGAGCTGGTAAAAATAACTCGGTTCGCTCACGACGATGTTCTGCGGTATTTGAAGACTTGAAGTGTTATTTGATGCGCTGTCTTGTGTCGCTGAACTTTCGGAGCAGTTCCACGCAGTAGCAAGTATGCCTGCAAACAGTATGCATCTGACAATTTGTAACTTCATAATCTTTCCTCGAATTGTAAATCTATATTGACATTTCTTTTAGCGGTTGCGAAAAAAGCTTTTAATAACATTAAATGTTCTCTTTGCGTTCTTTTTGTTTTTCTGAAATCTTACAAAAAACTTATTTGCGTGTTGAGCTAAATTGAGATACTTTAAAAAGTGTTCTATTCCACATTTTTTATTGTGTTGCTATCTTTAAAACATGATTATGAAAAAGTTTGCTTTGATTTCCGCAATTGGCTTTTTGGCCGTATCTGCTTTTGCTGCACAGGGCGCTCCCGTGGGTGCGTCTGTTGACCCGACTCCTGAGGAACAGAAGGCTCTCGATGCTTTGAAGGGAAAGCTCGAAGGCGCTATTGTCTGGTCTACGAGCCGTGCAAATTCACTCCACGATATTTGGATTATGAATGCTGACGGGACGAATGCCCGTGCGCTGACCAAGAGCAATAATGTGGACTGGTTCCCGCGTATTGCTCCGGATGGTTCGAAGGTCCTTTTTAACCGCAGCAAGGGTGGCTGGGTTCCCGAAAACGATGCCAACTACCCGGAAAAGTGGGACTTGTGGACTGTCGGCATTGACGGTACAAACGAGACGAAGATTGTCGAAAACGCCACGTGGGGAACCTGGCGCCCGGATGGCAAGTCCATTGTGTTTAGCCGTGCCGGCAAGGTCTTTACGATGGACCTCGCAAGCAAAAAGGAAACGCTCGTGCTTGATGGCGAAAAGGCTTTCAATAAGGCCGGCGTGATTTTGCAGGAACCGAACATGAGCCCGGATGGCAAGCACCTTGCGATTACGCTTCGCGGTTCGATGCGTGAAACGGGCGTGTGGGACTTGGCTAAGAATGCTTGGACCAAGTCCGGTGACGGTTGCCAGATCGACTGGAATTTCGATGGCTCCAAGCTCTACCGCGTGAACCCTACGGGTAATGGTGGTACGGCTGCCCCGAGTGAAATTTTGTGGTTCACGGCTAAGGACGGTAAGCAGGTCGAAAAGGTCGGCTTCTTCGGCATCCCGAAGAACGTGAAGCTGATGGACTTGCCGGGTCGTCGCAGCCATGAATACTTCCCGCGCCTCTCGCCGGATGGCAAGTGGCTTGTGTGGGGCGCAACGGACAAGGGCCACGACCACGACTTGTTCGACTACGAACTTTATATCTGGAAGATTGGCGAACCGGTTGAAACGGCAACGCGTATTACATACAACAGTGGTAATGACCGCTGGCCAGATATCTGGTTTGGTAAGGTCCCTGTGAGCGCTGCTCCGGCTGCTAAGGCTGTTGAATCGGCTGTGAATGCGACTGCTGCTGCCATTGCCGGCGGTGTAAGCGATGCCAAGATGGATGAACTCATCAAGGCTATTGACCGCTTGACCGATGCCGTGAAGGCTCTTGCTCCGGCAAAGTAGTTTTAGAAAAGTTTGTGCCCGTTCGTCGGGTTTTACGAAAATTGCCGCAGCTTTGATGCTGCGGCTTTTGCTATTAGCGAAAAATGCTTTTTACTTCGCGTTACTGCGGAGGCAGAATGCCATGATGGCGAATGCGCCGGCGACGTTCATGCTAGCTTTGCGGCCTGCCATCGGAATGGTCACTTTCATGGTTGCCTCTGCCATGATTTCCGGAGCGATGCCGAGTTCTTCGTTGCCAAGCACGATGAGACCTTTTTCGGGCCATTTTACGTTGTTTATGCTCGGGATATCTTCGCCTGTTTCAAGGGCGATGATTTCGTAGCCGTTTTCCTTGTGCCATTTGATGCAATCGAAAGGGCTATCCCAGCGCTTGATGGGGATCCATTCCTGACAGCCGCGTGCTGCGCTTTTGACGGTCACATGATCGGGGCTACAGCTGTAGCCGCTGAGGTGTACGCCTTCGAGTCCGAAACAGTCGGTGCTGCGGATGATGGAGCCTACGTTGAATGCGCTTCGCAGATTGTGCACGAGTACGGCGAATTGGATGGGCTTTTCGTTTGCAACTTCGCGGTCGCCCGGTTCCTGTTCCAGGTATACGTCGCGTTCAAAGCCAAGCCCTGCGCGGGTGCGGAACGTCTTGTACAAGTCGATCATTTGCGCCTGGTTCTTGCCTGTCAATCTCTCGGATTCGGGCAAGTGGAGCCATTCGGTGTAGGTCTCGAATTCTCGGCGGGCGCGAGGAACATCGTCGCCTAATTGCAAAATTATGACTCGTAAAAGTTCTGCGAGCCTCTTGAATTTTGAAGGCTCTTTCATAGCTAAAAATTTAGGTTCCGTGTACATGTTTGAAATGATAGAAAATTACCCTTTAAACGGCTCAAAAATGGCTTTTTTACGCGTGTTTTTAAGGATTTTGAAACAATTTTATCACCCGTTTTTCTAAATTGCATATAAATGGAACAATTACGGAAAACTAGGGTCTTGATCACTAACGACGATGGCGTTGGTAGTGTCAATCTGCATGCTCTCGCTCTTGCTTTGAGCGAGGTTTCCGATGTCTATGTCTTTGCTCCTGAAGACGAACAGAGTGGTGTCGGTCACGCCTTTACGATTCGTCGCGGGTTGCGCATTCAGCATGTCGAAGCTGTTCCGGGGAAAGCGAAGTTGCCGTACGAGGTTTACTCGGTTTCGGGCACTCCGGCAGACTGTGTGAAGTTTGCCATAGGGCATTTTGCCAATTACGGACTTGATGATAACACGATTGTTCCCGAAGGCTTTGATGTCTGTTTTTCGGGAGTCAATGTGGGCGAAAATTCTGGTGTGTCGTCGCTATATTCGGGGACAGTTGCCGGCGCCCGCGAAGCCGCCCTTTGGGGTGTACCTGCAGTGGCGCTTTCGCTCCGTGGATTGAAAGGCAACCTGTTGCAGGTGGCGATTGATTTTGCACGTAAGATTGTTTCCGAAAAGTTGTTCAAGAAAATCTCCAGGGGCGTCTTCTGGAATGTGAATTTCCCGAAGATCAAGGATGATGAATTCCTTGGATTTAAGGCTTGCACGATGGATCGTGGAATGTTTACCGACCACTACGATCACAAGGATGGCTTGTGGTTCTTGGATGGCGAAAAGCTGTGGTCGATGGCTCCCGAGGGTTCGGATGACAACTTGCTAGATAAGGGCTATGCGACAATCACACCGCACCGCATAGACCAGACCGATGAAGAAAGTTTGAAAGTGATAAGTGAAATGTTAGAAGGCGGCGGCATGATTTAGGAAAAACTTCCTACTTCCTACTGTCTACTTCCTACTATAGAGGTTAACTAATGTCAGAAGAAATGGTACCTGGATCGCAGTTCAAGAGTCTTGTCGAACAAGACATGCAGGACTGCTATCTTCGCTACTCGATGAGCGTTATTGTCGCTCGTGCATTGCCGGATGCGCGCGATGGCTTTAAGCCCGTGCACCGCCGCGTGATGTACAGTATGCACAAGCTGGGCGTGGTTCCGAACAAGGGAACGGTCAAGTCCGCCCGTATCGTGGGTGATGTTATCGGTAAGTATCACCCGCATGGTGACTCTGCTGTTTATGAAACTCTTGCACGTATGGCGCAGGACTTCTCGCTGCGTTATCCGCTGGTGTTTGGTCAGGGTAACTTCGGTTCTATCGACGGTGACAGCCCGGCTGCCATGCGTTACACCGAAGCGAAGATGAATAACCTCGGCGCTCTCATGCTCGAAGATCTTGAAAAAGAAACTGTCGACATGGGCCCGAACTACGATGAATCTCTCGAAGAACCGCTGGTGCTCCCGTCTGCGCTTCCGAACATGATTGTGAACGGAACGTCGGGTATTGCTGTGGGTATGGCAACGAACATGGCTCCGCACAACTTGCGCGAAGTCGGTGCTGCCATTCACGCTATGGCCGAAAATCCGGACATCACCGGTGAAGAATTGATGGAATATGTGAAGGGCCCGGACTTCCCGACAGGTGCTATTGTCTGTGGCCGTTCTGGTATTCGTGAAGCTTACCTCACGGGTCATGGCCGTGTGCGTGTGCGCGCTCGTACCGAAATTGAAACGGATGCAAAGGGCAAGCCGCGTATCATTGTCACCGAAATTCCGTACATGGTGAACAAGGCCGAACTTTGCAAGAAGATTGCAGACCTTGTCCGCGACAAGCGAATCGATGGCATTACGGACATCCGCGATGAATCGAGCCGTGACATCCGCATTGTGATTGAACTCCGCCGTGATGCTGTTGGTGAAGTTGTCTTGAATAACTTGTTCAAGTACACGCAGCTGCAGACGACGTTTAGCATTTACAACTTGGCGCTTGTTAATAACCTCCCGAAGCTCCTCACGCTTAAGGATCTTTTGCAGGTCTACATTGACCACCGCCTCGATGTGATTACTCGTGCAACGCAGTTCGACTTGAAGAAGGCTGCTGCTCGCCTCCATATCATCGAAGGTTTGCGTGTTGCAACGCAGAACATCGACGAAGTCGTGAAGATCATTCGCCAGAGCAAGACGACCGAAATTGCAAAGCAGAGCTTGCAGGACCGCTTCTCGCTTGACGAAATCCAGTCTCAGGCCATCGTTGACATGCGCCTTGCACAGTTGGTCGGACTCAACATCGAAAAGTTGGAAGCTGAATACAACGAACTCATTGCTACGGTCGCTGACTTGAAGGACATCTTGGAAAAGCGCGAACGCCGCGTTGCCATCATGCTCCAGAAGCTCGATGCAGTCGTTGACAAGTACGGTGACGAACGCCGCACGACGATTGGCGAAGCTATTGACGATAGCGATGATGAAGACCTCATTGCCGAAGAAGAACAGGTCATCACGCTTAGCAAGGAAGGCTACATCCGTCGCCTCCCGATCGACACGTTTAAGGCTCAGAACCGCGGTGGTAAGGGTATCATCGGCGCAGGCCTCAAGGACGAAGACAATGTGGAACAGATCTTCACGGCTAGCACGCATAGCTACTTGCTCGTGTTCACGAACAAGGGCCGTGTCTACTGGACAAAGGTCTACCGCTTGCCGGAAGGCGCCCGCAATGGCAAGGGCCGCCCGATTGTGAACTTTGTCGCCCTCACGGAAGGCGAAAAGGTGCAGGCAATTGTGCCGGTGCGTAAGTTCGGTGGCTACTTCTGCCTCGTATTTGCCACCAAGAAGGGCATCATCAACAAGATGGACCTCACGCTGTTCAGCCGTCCGCGTAAGGCAGGCGTCAATGCCATTAGCCTCGACGAAGACGATGAATTGGTCAAGGTCCAACTCGTGGGCATGTCTGCCGAAGAATACGAAGCCAGCAAGAACGCTTCTGACGACGATTCTGCAGAAGCTGTCGAAAATGCCGCTGAAGCCCAGGCTGCCGAGGCCGCTGTTGCTGAAGAATCCGAATCTGGCGATGCCGAAGACTTTGCAAACCGCCCGATTCCGAAGGATCTCTTGATGATTGCGACCAAGAACGGTCAGGCTGTCACGTTCCCGATTACCTGCTTCCGCTCGATGGGCCGTGGCACACATGGCGTGAAGGGCATTACGCTCGCCGAAGGCGACGAAGTCATTTCGCTCCTGTGGCTCAAGGCCGGCAATAAGATCTTGACCATCACCGAAAAGGGCTATGGCAAGCGTTCTGAACCGGGTTCTTACCGTGTGACTCGCCGTGGTAGCAAGGGTGTCCGCAACCTGAACGTTACAGACAAGATTGGTGCCGCCGTGTTCGTGGAAAGCGTTGCCGACGATTACGATTTGATCATCACAAGTAAGGATGGTCAGGTCATCCGCATCAAGGCCGCCGATATACGCCTCACGGGCCGCAATGCCCAGGGCGTCAAGGCGATTACGCTGCGAGATGGCGACGTCGTGAAGGATGCAACTGCACTCCCGAGCGTCGAAGATATCGAACAGGATAGCGCTGATGCCAAGGAAACTTTCGACAAGGTCAAGGGCGTTGAAGTCGATGACGATTCCGTTGTAAAAGACGATGCTGAAAAGCAGGAAATCGGCCCGACGGAAACCGAAGAATAATCGCTAAACTAGCGAAAGCGGAACGTTAGTTCCCGAAATTTTAAAAGTCTCTTCCTGAAATCTTGGGAAGGGGCTTTTTTTGTGCCACTTTTTAACTTTTTTCTGTAAACAAAATGTCGTTGTTTTTCTAAACAACAAACTTTTTTTTCAGGAGTCCTTTTTAGAATACTCTCTAATATATTATGTTAAGCATAACTAAAATGTGAGGAGTATCATTACTATGAAAAACATTTCTAGTGCAGCCAAGATTGGATTGGTCCTGTCTTTAGGACTTGCCTCTGGTGCTTTCGCCCAGGATTTCTGTAATGCAAGTCATTCTGGTACGAAAAAGACCGTTTCTTTTAGCGTTGGCGCAGGTTCGGACAAGGGTGAAACTGGCCAAATAGGTGATTACCACTATGAACAGTGGAACAAGAGCGGTAGCGCTACCACGGATTTCTATACCGACGGCTCTTTTTCATGTTCTTTCTCCAATACAGATGACTTCCTGTGCAGAGAAGGTCTCTATTATGGGATGAACAGTGGCAAGGATCCTCTCTCGGTCGGTAACCTTGTTGCCGATTACAGCATGAAGACCTTTACCAATGATAAGTCTATTTCTTATGCTTATGCGGGTATTTACGGTTGGATGCAAAACCCGTTGATCGAATGGTACATCGTCGATAACTGGGGCCCGGCTTCTAGACCGAATTGGCTAGGCACATCTCAGGGCAAAATCACTGTTGACGGCGCCGAATACGAAATTTTCACGGCTGATGCCAACAGAGCTAGTATCGAAGGTAATAAGCCCTTCAAGCAGATTTACAGCTTGAGAAGCACCGCTCGTAAGTGCGGTACGATCAGCATTACGGAACATTTCAAGGCTTGGAAGAGCAAGGGTATTTCTCTTGGTTCTTCTTTGTACGAAGCTAAAATCTTGGGTGAAGCCGGTCAGTATCCTGAACAGCAAGGCGCTTCTGGAAAGATTGATTTTAATTATGCCAAGGTCTATGTCTCCAATGGCGGCGGACAGACTAAGTCTAGCTCCTCTACCGCTGTGAATCCGGGTTCCAGCTCTACAGCAGCTCCGAAGTCTAGCTCCTCTAAGGGCGGCGCGGTTTCTGGTACAATTGACGCCTGCAAGGACGAAATGGGTCACCAGGGTTCCAGCAAGACGACTCAGGGTCAGAACAACTCTAGCGTGACGGGTAACGTCGGTAGCTCTCCTTACCACTACGAAATCTGGTACCAGGGCGGCAACAACTCCATGACCTTCTACGACAACGGTACGTATAAGGCTAGCTGGAGCGGCACCAATGACTTCCTTGCCCGTGTCGGTTTCAAGTACAACGAAGATAAGACTTATGAAGATCTCGGTCCTATCGATGCTTACTACAAGTGGAGCAAGCAGGGTAGTGCCGGTGGTTATAACTATATCGGTATCTATGGTTGGACCGTTAACCCGCTCGTAGAATACTACATCGTGGATGACTGGTTTAACAAGCCGGGTTCAAATCTTACGGGACAAAAGAAGGGTGAATTTGAAGTGGACGGTGATGTCTACGAAGTTTACCAGAATCAGCGTTATAACGCTCCGTCCATCAAGGGCAATTCGGATAACTTCCCGCAGTACTTTAGCGTTCGTAAGAAATCTCGTTCCTGTGGCCATATCGATATCACGGCTCATTTCAAGAAGTGGGAATCTCTCGGTATGAAAATGGGTAAGATGTACGAAGCCAAGGTGCTTGTTGAAGCTGGTGGTGGCTCGGGTTCGTTTGACGTGACCTACTTCAAGATGACGGACAAGGCTCATCCTCTTCCGCAGCCGGAACCGGAATCTAGCTCTAGCGAAGCTAAGTCTAGCTCTTCTAAGACCGTGAAATCTTCTAGCAGCACGACTGCAATTCACGCTACAGCTCCGAGAATGGAACTTAAGAGTGGCAATTTCCAGGTGTTCGACATGCAGGGTCGCTTCCTCGGTATTGCAAAACTCGAAGCCGGCGCATCTATGGCTCAGGTTCTCAAGTCTAACTACAAGAACTCTGGCATCTACATGGTGAAGCAGGGCAGCTTCATGCAGCGCGTTCTTGTGAAGTAATAAGTTTCTCTCCCAAAAGACTGTGAAAACGCTCCCCTTCGGGGAGCGTTTTTGCATGCTTCGGGAATGCCGCTTTCCTTACGTACAAAAAAAACGCGAGTCCCGAAACGGAACTCGCGTCAATACTTTGTCTAAAGTCGAAGATTACTTCTTGGATTTTTTCGGCGGATGAGCAGCGATTTTCTTCACGCTCTTGTCCTCATCCTTGGCAGCCTTTTCAGCTTCCTTGAACATGGCTTCCACCTGTTCGAGAGCGCCGTTCGGATCTTCTTCGATGATTTCAGAAGCTTCGTCAACGAGTTCGGCAAATTCGTCGTACCAGTCAGCGAAAATTTCGACTTCGAGGTGATCCACACCCGGAACCGTCAAGCGCACGCCGCAGCTTTCGCCAACGCGGTCGAGGAACTTAGCAATTTCCGGACGGAGGAGGGAGAGGTCAAGACCTTCGAGGTCTTCCGGTTCCAAGAGAACGCCGTCAACCTTATCGTCTTCTTCTGCCTTCTTGGACTTCTTCTTGTCGCCCTTCTTGCAGTTGCAGTTTTCACCGCAGCAGCATTCGTTATTGAAGTCTCCGTTCATGGCGAGATATTCTTCATCATCGATGCCGCTGTCGTAGTAAAATTCATCGTCTTCCAGATAAAGTGTTTCAACGAAGATTCCCTTTGCGCCGAGAGTCTTGGCTGCTGCCAAGAATTCCTTGAGGTCGCCGCCGAAGTAGCGAGTAGCTTCGGCTTCTTCGTTCAGAGTCTGCACCGGAATCGGAAGAAGCTTCTGCTTCTTGATGTGTTCGCAGACCAAGTCGGTAACGGATTTTTCATTCTTAGCCATTGTGATTCTCCTGTTAAAAAATAGACGAGAGACGAGTGAACGCTTCGCAACTGCGTTGCTTTGCTACAGACGAGAGAAAAATTTTTGAAAAGATTCAAATAACTTGTTTAACAATCTCTCGTCTTTAGTCTGTAGCCGCGCAGCGGCGTTCTTTCGTCTAAATGTGATACTTCTTCAAGCTTTGTGCCTTTTCGTCGATGAGCTTCATGATGCGGGCGACAGCGTCAGCACCATTAGCCGTGTCCTTCACGCTTACGAGCGGCTGGAACAACGGGCTGTTGAAGAGCGTTCCGAGAGGAATCGGGTTCTTGCGGCAGAACGTGGCGTCGATGTAGTCACGAGCGGCCTTCTGCAAGTTGTGAGCCTTGTCCTTGTCGCCTGCCTGGAATGCCTTGTAGAGGTCGACGAAAGTCTTGCAAGCTTCTGGGATGTTGCCCGTTGCGCTCACGATACCCGTGCCGCCCATTTCGAGGAGGTCTGCAAAGAGACCGTCTTCACCGCTCATCACAGCGAAGTCCTTGCCCTTCGTTTCCTTGATGACGCGCATCGTGTCTTCGTGGAACTTTTCGCCAAAACCAAATTCAACCGCCTGCTTGAGACCGATGATGTTCTTGTCTTCGGCAAGAGCGATGAGTGTGTCCGGATGGACGTAGCTAGAGGTACGGCCCGGAACGTTGTAAATAACAATCTTAGCGCCAGTTTCGCTACTGAGCGTCTGGTAGTGCTTGAGCAAGCCTTCCTGCGGCGGATTGTTGTAGTAGCCAGTCACGCAGAGGACTGCCACCGGAGCAATCTTCAAAACGTTTTCGATCATCTCGATAGATTCGCGCGTGCAGTTGGAGCCTGCGCCTGCAATCACAGGGACGCGACCGTCAACGTAGTCGAGCGTGAACTTAATGATATCCAAGTGCTGCTGCGGAGAGACTGTTGCACTCTGGCCCGTCGTCACGGCGGGGAGCACACCACTAGCACCAGCTGCAATAACATCGTCAATCATCTGCCCCATCTTCTTGTAGTCGATGGAGTTGCGAAGGTTCTTAGGATCGTCGTTCTTGAGCGGGGTGAACAACGCGGGGAAAACACCAGTAAGTTGAGAAGCGTTTGTAATTTGCATAGTAACCTAAATATAGTATAGACGAGAGACGAAAGACGAAAGACGAGAGAAAAATGTGGCGAATATAAAGCCTTGTAAATCAAGAGTTGTAGCTTGAAAAACGTCGTTGCGAGGACCCTGTAAGGGGACGCGCCAATCTTTAAAATAGGTGGGGGAGGTATCCCCCTCGCTTCAGCCCCTTCGGGTCTTCCGCTACCCCTTCGAACGGGGCCTCAGACGCCGTCCCCATAACGCCCCGGCTTATCTTTGATAATTTATTCAAAACAAATGAAATTCGTGTCTTAAGTTTTTACAAGAATTGTAACCCCTTATTTTTGGTGTTTCTTCCTACCGTCTACTTCCTACTTCCTACTGGATTTTTCTAAATTTTGCGCGTTAAAACTACAAAGGAACCGCTATGGAAAACATTACCCAGATTTGGAAAAAGATTCAGTCCCCCGAATTCAACCCGGCTACCGATATGAACCTGGTTGAAACCGTGAAGCAGGTCGCATTGACCTCCCAGGAACCGGCCAAGGTCAGCTTTGGTACCTCCGGCTGGCGCGGTGAAATCGGTTCTGAATTCACGCTCCGCAACTTGCAGGTTGTCGGTGCTGCTATTGTGCGTTTGTACAAGGAAGCAACTCCGGAACTTTTCGCTGCTCTGGGTGTCAAGGATTTTGCTGAACTCCAGAAGCGCGGCGTGGTCGTTGGCCATGATAACCGCTTGCTCGGTCACGAATTCTGCGAAGCTGTCGCAGACCAGTTTGCAAAGGCTGGCGTGAAGGTCTATTACGGTGGCGAAATGCCGACTCCGGAATTCTCCGCTGCCATCGAAATGCTCGGCGCTGCTTGCTCCATCAACATGACTCCGAGCCACAACCCGAGCCACTACAACGGCATCAAGTTCAACCCGGCAGACGGTGGTCCTGCAGGTCCGGAAATCACGAACGTCATCACCAAGCTTTCTAACGAAATGATGGCTACCTGGAAGTTCGAACCGGTCTCCAAGGTTGACTGGGAAATTATCGACTCCCTCAAGATTTACAAGGAATTCCTCGTGAAGCAGGGCACGATCAAGTTCGACCGCATCAAGGAATTTATCAAGAAGGGCCGCCTCACGCTCGTGTGTGACCACGTTCACGGTTCTACCCGCCGCCGTCCGGCTGCTCTCCTCGACAATCCGGAATGCCTCATCACGCTCCGCAACGAAGACGATTCTTTGTTCGGCGGTATCGCTCCGGAACCGTCCAGCAAGAACCTCGAAAAGGTCCGCAAGGTTTTGGACGAAAGCAAGTCCTGGTTCCGTCTCGGTGCAATCTTTGACCCGGATGGCGACCGTATCCGTTTCTACGACGGCACTCGCGAAATCGATATGAACCAGTTCGGTGCAATCGCTTTCCACTACATGGCTACCTGGCGCAAGGAACAGGGCTGTGTGGCCAAGTCCGTTGCTACTTCCAACTTCGTGAACATCATTGCTGAAAAGCTCGGCGTTCCTGTCATGGAAACTCCGGTGGGCTTCAAGAACTTCCGCCCGTGGCTCTCTCGCAACGCTAAGCAGAAGGCTCTCGTTGCATTCGAAGAATCTGACGGTATCTCCGGCCTCAACAACACGCTTGAAAAGGACGCTCAGTTCGGCCTCCTCATCGCTCTCGAAATTCTTGCAACAACTGGCAAGAACCTCGGCGAATACCTCGACGCTTTGTACGAAGAATACGGCCGCTTCTATCCGACCCGTTCTGGTTTCGAAGTCGACAAGTCTCTCGTTGGCGAACCGCTCAAGGCTAAGGTCAATGCCATTGCCGATATCGCTAAGCCGGGTGCAAAGGTCATGGTTGGCAACAACGAAAAGACCGTGAAGCAGCTCCTCACGCTCGACGGCGTGAAGGTCATCTTCGACGACGATTCCTGGATGCTCGTGCGTCCGTCTGGTACGGAACCGAAGGTTCGTATTTATACGGAATGCCGTAACCCGGATGAAAAGGATCCGATGTTCGAAGCTGCAAAGGCTTTGTTCTTCAAGAACTAAGGATAAATTAAGCGAATTGGATTAGGGAAATGAAAAAAATTCTAACGGTCATCTTCCTTGCGTGTGCATTTGTGTTCGCGCAGGAAGGCTCCATTAAGCCGGAATTCCAGGCTTTCTCTGGCGCCTTAATCAAGCTCAAAAAAGCTGAGAAGGGTTTCCACAAGTTCAGGCTCCGAGTCGATGTGGCTCCGTGGGCATTCCTTGCGGAAGGTGAAGTTCAGGCTCCCGGTGGAGATTCCGATGTCCTTATAACAGCACTTTTCGATAGAGCGCTTTACGCTGTGCTTGCCTACATACCGGACAAGATTGCTGCCGGTTCCGATGGCGAAGAGTACAACGTGGGCTTCTTCGACATGATGCTTTATTACGACGAAGAACCGACTAGAATTCGCAACTTGTCGTTCAAGCTTTTGCCGCCTGCAAATGACAGCTGGGCACAGAGCATCTTGGATGATGCTCTCCAGTCTGGTTCGCTTCTCGGTAAAATCTGGAGCGGTAGGTTCGAACGTGAAATTACAAAGGCGTCTGCTGTTCCTATAGACAAGACGAAACTTGTCGATATGCAGCAGAAAAGGCGTGAAGCCAAGGCCCTCGAAGCTGAGCGTAAAGCTCAGGAAGAGGCGGACCGCAGGTCTCGTGAAAGAGCAGAAAAGGCAAAGTTCAAGTCTAAAAAGCACGACGACCTTGATTGCTCTAGCCGCAAGCTCACCGCCAAGCAGAAACGCCGCTGCAAGATGAATGGCAAATAGTTACTAAATTTTATTACAAAACTCAAGTAGAGGTAAATTATGTCCGGTCACTCCAAATGGGCCACCACCAAACGCAAGAAAGCCAAAACCGACGTCGCTCGTGCCAAGGCTTGGAACAAGCTGATTAAGGAAATCTCCATCGCTGCTAAGCTCGGCGGCGGCAATCCTGACGCTAACCCGCGTCTCCGTGCTGCAATTCTCAAGTCCAAGAGCCAGAGCCTTCCGACCAAGAACATCGAAAGTGCTATTGCCAAGGGTACGGGTGCTAACTCCGGTACCGAAATGACGGAACCGCTGTACGAAGGACGCGGCCCGGCAGGCATTGCTATCATGGTGCAGTGCATGACCGACAACAAGGTCCGTACGGTTGCTGAAATCCGTAACATCTTCAACAAGAACAACGGTTCCATGGGCGAATCCGGTTCCGTTTCTTGGGCATTCACCTACAAGGGCGTGATTGTCGTCGATGCTGAAAAGTATCCGGAAGATCAGATCATGGACCTCGTCCTCGAAGCTGGCGCAGAAGACATGAGCACCGAAGATGGCGTTCATGAGATCTCCACATCTCCGGAAGCTTTCGACGCCGTTTCCAAGGCTCTCGAAAATGCTGGTATCGAAATGATGAGCGCAGAACTCAGCTACGTCCCGAATGACCCGGTCAAACTCGGTCACGATGACGCTGTCAAGCTCCTCAAGCTCATCGACAAGTTCGAAGACCACGACGACGTTCAGGAAGTCTACCACAACGCCGAAATCGACGAAGCTGACATGGACGCTGAGTAGTCCGCAAGGCGAGTGTCGCGACGGCAAACCGCAGGCTTGCCGGCATGACCGAGCCGAAGGACAGACGCTGAAGCCGAAGGCGTAAGCGTCAATAGTCCGTAAGGATTTGTCATCCCGGACTGAGCTTGCCCCGGACAAGTTCCGGGGTTCCGGAAGGGAATCTCCTTTAAAGAACTGTTGCTTTGGCAGCGGTTCTTTTTTTTATGTGTAAAATGAGTATATTTTGTACAATATTTAACCCTCGAAATGACTATGATCAAAAAAATTCTTTTTTCTCTTGCAGCTCTTTCCATTTACGCTAATGCCCTCAATTGTGTTGAGGCTTATTTCAAGACTATAATTCTGGAAGCTGATATTCCTGGAGACTATGTTCTTGATAGTCTCTATAGAACCCCTAAGGAAGGAATGGAATCCGAACCGTGGTTCAAGAAACAGTATTACACGTCTGGAAATTATCTCCCTGATAGCATTGTTATGGCGAATGAAAATAAAACGGTTAAGAAAGTATTTAATTTCTCTCAAGAAACGACAACAGAAGATGGCTTGAAAAAAATCGTCGTAAAGAATAATGGAGAATTTTATAGCAGTGTCAAATATTTTGCCGGTGCAGACTCGATAAGTTTCGAATATACGAGTGTTGATGAAGGGGAAAATTTTACTACTCATGGATCTTTCGTTCTTCGAAACGATACTCTTTTTACGGATGATTCTGGCAACAAGTCTGTTCTTTATTTGGATTCGAATAACAATAATGTTTGCTATGATGGTACCGATCCTGAAGATGAAAATTTCAAGAAGATTACATACGAGACCAAGGGGGATACGATTCATTTTATTACCGATTCCCATTACAGTGTTACAGATTTGTTCTTGATTCCGGTGAATCCCCAAAAGACGATTGGAATCCGAAAAATTCGATCGGCCGTGAACATTAAAAAGTATCAATACTTTGATTTGCTTGGCCGCCCGGCCATAAGCAAGCACTCTGTGCAAGTCCGTAAATAACTTTGATATTCTTGAGATCGGCGTCATCCTGAGAGGCGACAAAGCCTCGAAGGATCCAGTCAATTTTAAAACAGAACTGTTGCGAAAGTGACAGTTCTTTTTTTACGATGACGACTCGTGTCCGTTGAGCTTATTGACGGAATGTCAACGTTTTTTATTTGTATTGAATGCTTTTTAAAAAATCAATTTTGATAAATTATAATTTAGAGAGTAAAGGAGAATTTTATGAATATCCGCAAGTTTTGGCGTCTGAGTTACTTGACCGTTGCATCACTTTTTTGGGCAAGCTGCGGTACGGATTCCAATCCGCAATTTCCCGCAATGCAAGCTGCAAATCCAGATTCTTCCTCCGATGCGAGCGGAAGTGACGCAGAAGAGAATTCTTCGAGTTCTACGATAGCGCAAACATCAAGCTCATCTGAAAATGCTCTACAGCAAAGTTCTTCTGAAGAATCCGCAGCAAGTTCGGCAGAAGTTGGAAGCTCGTCTAGCGGATCTCTTTCTTCGAGTAGCCTAAACGCCCAAAGCTCTTCTGGAACTGCAGACTATGTCTTGGCGAGAGATCCTTCGGTGACTTGCTATAAAAGTTCTTATATGGGAATGGTATCTTGCGGTAGTACAGAAAGTCTATCTTGTGATGATTATAAAAAGTATTTAAAGTCAGATACAACTTTATCCGAAAAAATTATATCGAGATGGGAAAGTGCCCTCCAGTCTTGCGGTGCTGTTAAAGACCTGTTTCGGGAAGAACCTCTTTATGGCATTTCGTATGGCGGTTGCCCGATGCGCATGTTCGTGGACATGAAATGTTCCAACGACAGCTCGTACGTCGATGTTAAACTAGATGGGAAGAAATTCTATACGAGCGAAAAGGAGTATAATGAGGCTCATGGCGTCGCTCCTGATGTTGTTGTGAAAAATTGCCCGCAGGAAGATTTTGCCCTGTTTACGGATGTCCTTGCCGATGTTCAGAAAAAACTGTATGAGATTATTTCTAGAAGGCTCATGGAAGATATTGCCAGATCTGAATCGGAACAAAAATATTTAAATAGTCTTGTGGACCGTGAGAATAAAACTTTGAAGGGACGCTTTGCCCCTTATACCATGGATGATGAGGATCAATCCGATTCCTGGTTGAGTCGGTATTCTGCTTATTGGTTCAATGGCTATATTGCAAAGACCAAGACTTGCGATGATGGCACTCCTGCAACGACTGAAACTTATCAGAAAAAATATGATGCGGTTCTTGCGGAATGCCTTAAAATCATTGAGAAAGATTCAAAGGCTGCGGAATAGTTTTCGGGGAGATTCTTTCACGTCATTCCGAAAACATCTCGTCATTCCGAGTGCAACGAGGAATCCAGTCATTTCTTGCGGATTCCTTTTTTTCTCTCGTCTTTCGTCTGGACTCTCTCGTCTAATCTCTTCCGAGTGTCTCGCGGTAGGTGTGGACGGCGTCCTTGTACTTGCTGACGGCTTTTGCAATGCGGTCGGCGAGGTCTTGCTGGCCTGCCTTGGTCATCATGTAAGCTTCGTCTTCTTCGTTGCTGATAAATCCAAGTTCAATGAGCACTGCCGGCATCATCGCGCCCACGAGGACCATGAATCCCGCACCGCCGACGCCTGTATTCATCTTCTTGATTTTTCCGCCTTCAAAACTGTTTAGCAATTTTTCGGTGAACAGATAACTCGTCTGCTTGTATTGCTCAAGGCGGGCTTCGAGCTTGAACCATTCCAGCGGTGAAAGTTCGTCCTTGGCGTTCTTTTCGCCGTAGAGCGTGGCGACTGCGTTTTCACGACGGGCAATCGCCTTATCTTCTTCGCTTTCCGGGGCGCGCAGCACGTAGAACTGGTAACCCTGGATAATCTTCTTGCGCTCTTCGGTTGCGTCAATGGCGTTGCAGTGCAGGCTGATGAACAGGTCGCCATCCCACTGGTTTGCCAAGTTTGCACGCTGGCGCAGTTCAATAAAAACGTCCTTGCTGCGGGTGAGCTTCACGTTGAAGCCTTCGTCTGCGAGGTTCTTGCGCAAAAGCTTTGCGACGGCGAGTACGATATCTTTTTCTTGGGACTTCTTGCCCGAAGCGCCGGGATCCTTGCCTCCATGTCCGGGGTCAATCACGATGGTACGGACTTCGCGTGTGCCTGCGATTTCTTGCTTCGGAGCCTTCGGCTTAACGACAACTGGCTGTGCAGGTTTCTGTTCGGCGGGCTTTGCAACCGGCTTAGCTGGCGCAGTTTCATTTGCTTTGGCTTGCGTAGTCTCGGTCTTTGTTACAGAGACTGCTGCAACTTTACTTGAAATTTTCTTGGCATCGTTTTCCGCAATCCACAAGTGCCCGTTATCGAGTTCTGGCGCTGCCGACAAATCGACCGTGCGACCGTTCCTCGTCATGTACGGAATGCCGACGGCAAATTTGAGCGTGTCCTTTGCAGAAACAATCGAGAATGTCTTTTGCACCGGATACCAGTGGAACGAACCTTTGATTTCGCGGGCGACAGACTCCACATCGACCCTTGCCGTAGCAGCGAGGGCCAAGCTACATGCGACTAGCAGTAAAGCTAAAATTAGCGATGAGCCTTGGCGGCGCGAGCCATTTCCATCTTGGCGTCGCGGACTAGAATGTCCTGTCGCTTGTCGTGTTGATCCTTGCCTCGGCATATTCCTACTTCGAGTTTTGCAATACGGTTCTTAAAGTACATCTTCAGCGGGATGATTGTGCAACCCTTCAATTCCTTCGCCTTGCGCATCTTCTGGATTTCGTGCGTATGGGCGAGGAGCTTTCTCCTGCGTGCAGGGAAATGGTTGAAACGGTTTGCGAAAAGGTATTCATCGATATGCGCACCGACGAGCCAGAGTTCATCCTTGTTTTCGTCGATATCAATCCACGCTTCGCCCAGAGTGCACTTGCCGTTACGGATAGACTTTACTTCAGACCCGATGAGCATGATTCCCACTTCAAATGTTTCATCTACAAAATAGAGGTGGTTCGCCTTGCGGTTCTGGATAACGGGCGTACTAGATTCTTTCTTGATCATCTTTAGGGACAAAAGCCTCTTCTAAGTCGAAAGGAACGTTGTTGATTTTTTCGATCAAGTCCTTGCTGGGTTCGAACACCGGGCGCACTTTGGCGGGGATGTTCACGAGTTCGCCAGTTTTGGGGTTCCGGGTGCGGCGTTCCTTGCGCTGTTTATTCTTGAAGCGACCGAATCCACGCAACTCGATATTGTTGCCCTCGATAACGCAATTGGAAATCGCGTCGATGAGTTCTTCCACGATGACTTTGGTTTTTACTTGCGTAAATCCAGTCTGGGAAGCGATTTCATCAACGATTTCCTTCTTAGTTATGTTGGACTGAGTCGCCTTCATATTAAAGAATTTACAATAATTTTAAGCAACTGTTACGCTTTTTTGCTCCAACCGATGCTTTTTTTGTGCATATGGGGCACTGCAGCGTCCAAAGCCTGCTGCAATTCAGCGCAACCTTCGCCAGTGACAGCCGATGTGATGACCACTTTCTGGCGGTGCTTTTTAAATTCCTTGATGGCGTTTTCGATGCCGAGGTCGCTCTTGTTGAGGGCTACGACAAAGTTCTTTTCGGCAAGCTTCGGGTGGAATGCCTTGAGCTCTTCCTTCAAGACCTTGAACTGCTCGTAAGCGTTTTCGGCAAAGCCGTCAATCACAAAGAGCAACGTGTGCGTACGTTCGATGTGCTTGAGGAACTGATGGCCAAGGCCCTTGCCTTCGCTTGCGCCTTCCAAAAGACCCGGAATATCGGCGACCACAAAGCTGTGGCCGTTCACCTGGACGATGCCGAGCACCGGTTCAAGCGTCGTAAACGGATAATCACCAACCTTCGGGCGACCGCTAGAAATCTTGTTCACGAGGCTAGACTTGCCTGCGTTCGGGAAACCCACGAGACCCACGTCTGCCATGAGCTTGAGTTCGAGGAACAGCTGGCGGACTTCGCCCTTTTCACCCGGAGTGCACTTGCGCGGAGCTTGCACCTTCGGGGTTGCGAAATGCTGGTTGCCCATGCCGCCCTTGCCGCCGCGAGCCGCAATCCACTTCTGACCCGGTTCGGTCAAGTCCGTGAGAATGTGGCCCTGTTCGTCCTTGACGATTGTGCCACGCGGAACGCTGATGATCAAATCTTCGGCAGATGCGCCAGAGCAGCGCTTTGCGCCGCCGGGCTGACCGCTCTTTGCCTTGTAAATGTGCGTATTGCCCATGTCGAGGAGCGTGGTGTACTGCTCGTTCACCTGCAAAATCACGTGACCGCCACGACCGCCATCACCGCCATCGGGACCGCCGAGGGGTACAAACTTTTCACGATGGAAACTGCAGATGCCGTCACCGCCTCTGCCGGAGCGAACTTCAATATTTTTTTCGTCTAAGAACATAGCCCAAATTTAGAAATTTTTGGTGAATTTCATAGAGTACAAATTTCACCTCCAAAAACAAAAAACGCCAAAACTCGTGGAGCTTTGGCGTTTTCTGAAATTTAACTGGATCCTTCGCGGATGAAATTGGATTAAACTAATCCGATCGTTTCGTCGAGGCCGAGCGCGATATTCATGTTCTGAATAGCGGCGCCGCTAGCACCCTTGCCGAGGTTGTCGATAATCGTCGTGACCTGCATGATGTTTTCGTTGCCGAAAACCTGGATGCGGGCGTTGTTCGTATCGTTACAGACCGTCGGGTCCAAGCGGCCGTTGAACAGCACCGGAGCGGCTTCGTATGGCAATACCTTCACGAACTTCGAACCTTCATAATGCTTGGCGAGGATTTCGGTCAAGTCCTGCGGACCGACCTTCTTCGTGAGCATGTTCGGGAAGATGGCGACCGTCACGGCCATACCCTTGTAGTAGGGGCCAAGCACCGGGTTGAAGAACGGGACGTTTTCGAGTCCGCAGTACTTCTTCATTTCGGGGAGGTGCTTGTGGGCGAGCGCGAGCGCGTACGGGGCGGGAGCCATGATGGCCTTCGATTCACCGACTTTGTGGCTGAGGGCGTCTTCGGCTTCGTATTCGGCGATGAGCTTCTTGCCGCCGCCGGAGTAACCGGTGATGCTGTAAGCGGCGAGGTTTGCGCTCTTCGGGAGGATTCCCGAGGCAACGAGTGGGTGGACGCCGAGGATAAATCCGGAGGCGTGGCAACCGGGGTTTGCAATGCGCTTGCTCTTGGAAATGGCTTCGCGCTGTTCGGCCGAAAGTTCCGGCATACCGTATGTCCAAGCCGGGTTCACGCGGTGAGCCGTGGAGGCGTCGATGATGCGCGTGTTCGGATTCGTGCAGAGGGCGGCACTTTCCATGGACGCTGCGTCCGGGAGGCAAAGGAACGTCACGTCAGATTCATTGATCATCTTCTGGCGTTCGTTCACGTCCTTGCGGAGTTCTGGATTGATCTTGAGAATTTCCAGGTCATTGCGCTTGGCAAGTCTCTCGAAAATTTGCAGGCCAGTGGTCCCTGCTTCGCCATCTACGAATATCTTGAACATTTGATTTAGTTACTAGTTAATAGTTGATAGTTACTAGGATTATTAAGTTATTAGTTTATAGATTACAGCTACTAGAAATTCTTGTTATGAAATTCTAGTAACTAGTAACTCAGAACTCTTAACTTCTTACTTATTCGCGCCGCAGCACTTCTTGTACTTCTTGCCAGAACCGCACGGGCACGGGTCGTTACGACCGACAACCGGACCTTCGTGACGGACAGTTTCCTGCTTTACGGCACGACCATCATAGAAGTACCATGCGCCGCCGACCTTGTGGAATTCGCCAAGTTCGTGGTGGTTACGAGTGATGTTGCCCTGCTTGAAGCGAGCGACAAATTCGACCCAGCCGATGTTCTTGTCTTCTTCGGTCTTGGTCTGCTTGATTTCGATGCCGAGCCATTCGGACTGACGGCTCCATGCTTCTACGCTCGGTTCGTCAAAGTCGTCACGCTGGGTGGCTTCGAGAGAATCCTTGAGCCATGCAATTTCGTGCTTGGCATAAGCAGTGTAGCGGGAGCGCATAAGGGCTTCCGGGGACGGGGCGAGGGCGGTCTTCTTAATAATCGGTTCGCAGCAGTCGCAATATGCTTTGCCAGAACCGCACGGGCATAAATCGTTAGCCATAGTAAAATCCTTATAAAAAACTGGGCTAAAAATACAAAAAAATGGTGCGCCTGTGGAGTTCCCCGCTTTATTTTTTACAGAGGTTCCTGTAATAAAAAAGACGAGAGCTTCATTCTCTCGTCTCTAGTCTGTAGCCCGCTACAGCGGGCGTTCTCTCTTCTAAATTACAGGCACTTCTTCAAGAGCCAGAACTCTTCCTTGCCTTCGCGGCCCGGAATGCTGTTCGTGGGCTTGATGCGTTCAACAATGTCGAACACGCCATCCAGGCGAGCCATGAGTTCGCCTTCGCTCATGCAGTGCGGAGGACCCTGCATGGTCTTGCCGTTCATGAGCGGGTACATGAGGCAGATGAACACGCCGTCGTCCTTCATCATCTTGTAGCAGACTTCGAAGAATTCGTCGCGGCGGCCCGGATGGATTGCCGAGAACGTACCGTAGTCGTAAATGATGTCGAACTGCTGGCCACCGCGCTTGGCATCCTTCGGAGAAAGGGTGAACAAGTCGAGGTCAAGGGAGCGCAAGTTCTTGTGCTTGCGGCTCAAATGGTCCAGTTCATCGACTGCGGTCGGGGCAAAGTCGACTGCCAAAACTTCGTGTCCACGCAAAGCCCATGCCTCGGCATCATAGCCGAACCCGGCGCCTGGAATCAGCACGGAGCCCTCTGCGGGGCAGGAGGGGTGCTTGAAAAATTCAAGCAGGGCCGGAGTAGCCTTCTTGAAATTCCAGTAGTCCTTGCCTTCGGCATAAAGATTGTCCCAGAATTCCGGGAGGTTTTGCGTTAACATTCTTTACCTTCCTTTTTGTACGCTAATTGTCCACACGCAGCAAGGATGTCCCTACCGCGCGGATTACGGATCGTTATTTGAATTTCAGCAGCTCGCACGGCGGCGAGGAAATCCTCCACCTCTTCGGGGGTGGGGGCGTGGAGCGTCGGGTCGTCACCGTCGTTAAGCACGATGGCGTTTACCTTCACGCGGCGCGGGGCGCAAATGCGGATGAGTTCTTTTGCGGCCCTGGGGGTGCAGGTGATGTTCTGGATGAGCACGAACTCGAACGTCACATAGTTATCGGTGCGGCGGATGTATTCGTCAACCGCTTCCAAAAGTTTCTCGATAGGCCAGGTCTTGTTTACCGGCATCACGGACGAACGGTATTCGTTGTTCGTGCTGTTGAGGCTTACCGCGAGGCAGCAGGGCGTGTTGCGATCGACAAGTTCCTTGATTTTCGGGACGACACCCGAAGTGCTCACGGTCATGCGCTTTGCGCCCATGTTGAAAAGTTTCTGGTTATGGAGCGTGCAGCAGACGCGGTGGACGTTCTCGAGGTTGTTGAGCGGTTCGCCCATGCCCATGAAGATGATGTTCGTCACCTGGGCCGTGCCGCCTTCTTCGTTCATGAAGCCGTTATCTTTCAGGTACCAGTTGACGTTGATGATTTCTTCGAGAATTTCGCCTGCTTCGAGGTTACGCGTGAATCCCATCTTCGCGGTGCGGCAAAATGCGCAGTTCATGGCGCAGCCGACCTGGGTTGAAACGCAAACGGAATAGCGACCGTTTGCAGGTATCATCACGGTTTCGATATGGTGACCGTCTTCGGTCTCAAAAAGCCACTTGACCGTTCCATCGACAGAAACAGAACGCTGCGCCTCCTTGAGGCCGCAAAGCGTGAACTGTTTTGCCATTTTTTCGCGGAGGGCAGGGGAGATGTTTACCATCTCGTCGTAAGAACGCACCTGCTGGCAGAATAGCCATTTTTGAATCTGGTCGGCGCGGTAGGGCTTTTCGTCAACGTCCCGAAGCCAAGCTTTGAGCTCGTCGGTTGTCAAAGTTTTTATATTGCGCTGCCATTCCATATCTATAAAAGATAGAAAATTTTAAGCTTCTTGTTAAGGGCTAGGGTTTTCGTAATCCCCTGGCCTTGCGTATGTACTCTATGTGTGGTAAATCACTTTCAGCGACATTCTGGAGCGGTTCGTCGTCGTTTTTCCCTGCTTGTTTTGGGTGCTTTTGCCAAAAAAGATGCTGGTATATGCGGTCAAGTTCTACGGAAAGGGAGCTGATGCTTGTTTTAAGAGCTATGGCAAGCTGGGAGAGCGTGTCTATAGAGGGGATACGTTTCCCGCATTCCATTTGCGATATGAATTGTCTTGAAATTCCTGATTCAATGGATAGCGACTGCTGCGTGTGTTGCCGCTGTTGCCTAATCGAAATAAGAAGAAGCCTGATGGCTTCGTGTAATAGGAGTGTTTCGTAATTCATTGGAGCCTAATTTTATGAAATTTTGGAAATGTTAAGTGCATGCTTTAGTTTGCAAAATGACGTAAAACTTTGATATTTTGGGTTTTATTTCTTATTTATTGTCATAAAATGTCTATTAATTTATTGACTCGAATTTTTGTTGTTTAAAATCAAATTGATTTTAATTTAAGGGATTGTGAGATAAGTCTTTACATTTGTATACAGAATCGTCTTTCGTTTGGGCGCCTGTTTTGGAAAAGATTGATTATTTTTCGTAAGAGCAAATTTATCGCGCATTGCGCAAAGGGATACGAATGATTGACGTCAAAGGGAAGTGGTGTTTGGTGACGGGAGGTTGCCGTGGTGTTGGTCGCCTCATCGCGATCGAAATGGCTAAACTCGGTGCAAATCTCATTTTGCAGGGCCGCGACAAGAGCCATGCCGAAAAGGTGATTAACGAACTTGCTCCGTATGGCGTTCAAGTGAAGGCTGTGGGCTGCAATCTCGAAAATGAAGCCGAAATTGACGCCGCCCTTGCCGAAATCGATTCCTTTGGCGTCCAGGTGGACCTCGTGTTCAACAATGCGGGCCTTATGAGCCACTATTTTGCCGATTACACGACGAATACGATGGAAGACTTCCGTCAGGCAATGGCTGTAAACTTCTTTGCCCCGATGAAAATTGCCTACCACTTTTTGCCGGGCATGATCAAGCGTGGCTTTGGCCGCATGCAGCTTACCACGAGCGGTATCGCCAATGAGCCGGAACTAGCCGCTTATGCATGCGCAAAGGCTGCCCTCACGAAGTTCGTGAAGGATTTCGCCTGCAAGCTGAATGGTACCGACGTGATGATGAATGTCATGGATCCGGGTTGGTTGCGCACGGATCTTGGTGGCCCGAACGCCCCGAATGCTCCCGAAAGCGTTGTGCCGGGCGCTCTTGTCAGTGTGCTTCTTGACGATAAGAAGAGCGGTCGCTGGTTTAGCGCCCAGGATTACGTGGGTATGAGCATAGCTGATGCAGTCGAGGCCGGAAGCAAGGTATTTGCGTAGTTTTTCTGCATCCTCAAAAAGTTAAGAATATCACACTCGCTATTAAAATATATTACAAAAATATGTCAAAAAGCTTGCAAATGGCGAAATATTAAATTATTTTAAACATTAGAAGTTATTTTTTTTCAAGGGGAGCATTGAATTTTTTGCTGTAAGATGCTTCTGCTCCCTTTCTTGTAGAGGATGTGTGGCTATGTCTGTGCAGAAAAAAAATATAATTCCAGAGGGGATAAGGAAGGAATTGGAAAATTCCGATATTCCGCTTGCGGTCTATCGATTTGCAAATGGACATCTTGAAACTATTCTCGTCTCTAATGGACTTATTCGCTGGCAGAAACCTGGCTGTACCCGTGAAGATCTACTGCATTTCCTTGATACGGACATGTATAAGGGTGTTCATCATGAAGATATTGTATATGTTGCGAACAAGGCCAAAGAATTTGCAAAATCAAAGGATGGGCGCTACGAGGTTATTTATCGTCAAAAACTGTATGGAAAAGAGGAATACCGTACTATTCATTCCATAGGCTATCATCATTTTTTTGATGATTCCACTGAATATACAGTTGTCGTTTATGACGATGTGACTGAGGCGCTTGAACAAAATAAGGAAAAACGCCTCGAATTTGATAAGAGCCTGATTGAATTTTTAAATAGTGATACCGTTGAGCCTTTTGTTATTGTGGATGCAAAGACTCACGAAATTTACATGATCAGTGCTTCTGTAGAGAAAATCTGGACGCCGGTAAAGGCCTTTAATCCAGGAATCACCTTTGAAGAATACTTTTTTGATCCGAAAGAACCGCAACTGGTTACTCTTGACGAGGTCCTTGAAAGAGGCGAAGTTCTTGTATCGAATTCGCGTACGGGCGGAGACCTTATTTTAAAAGCTTCTTTGATCAAATGGCATGGCGTGGATGCCATATTCCATCGGATAAGCGAAAGAACTGACAGGTATTTTGATACATTGACGGGACTCCCGAACATGGAGTACTGTCGCATGCGTGGTGAAAACTATGCGGACGATATTAGAAATGCTGGCGGTATACCGTCGGTTATCTACTTTGACATCGTCGGGATGAAGCTTTATAATAATGCCAACGGCTACAGTAAGGGGAACGAGTTCCTGCTTCATTTCGCGGCATTCCTAAAAAAAGTATTCCCGAAAAATTTGATTTGCCGTCAATCCAATGATCACTTTACGATTATTGCAGACATGGTAAATGTTGAAAGCAAACTGAATGAAATTCGAAGGTTTGTCAAGAGTACCGTTTCAAAAATTTCAATGGATGTCAACGTCGGCATTTGTAAGATTGATGAATTTGAAGCGATGCTTGATGTCTGCGAAAAGGCGAAAATTGCATGTAAAGTCAAAAAACAGTCTAGTGACGGATTTGTTCGCTATTATGACGAAGATCTGCGCAAGGCGCTATTCTTGCAGAATTACGTTGTGAACCACATTGACGAAGCTATAAAAAATGGCTACATCAAAGTTTATTACCAGCCGGTTGTCCGTACGATCACGGAAACTTTCTGCGGTATGGAAGCTCTTGCGCGTTGGATTGACCCGCAATATGGTTTCTTGAATCCTGCTGTATTTATTGGCGCTCTTGAAGAATCTGGACAAATCCATAAACTTGATAGCGAGGTCATTAATATTGTCTGTAAGGAAATGCGAGAGGAGATCGATAGTGGAAATCAGGTAGTTCCGGTTTCGTTTAACCTTTCGCGTCTGGATTTTATTGGCTGCAATATCTTCGAAGTTGTTGAAGAAGCGCTCGAAAAATATAAAATCGATCGTGACTATATTCGTGTCGAGATTACGGAAAGTATCATTGCGTCGGATTCTTATGTCCGAAACGAAATTGAACGGTTCCGTCTTGCTGGTTATGAAGTCTGGATGGATGACTTTGGTAGTGGCTACTCTTCTCTGAATACGCTGAAGGATTATAAGTTTGATGAGCTGAAAATTGATATGGCGTTCCTGTCGAATTTCAATGAGACATCCCGTACCATAATCCGTTCGACAGTTCGTATGGCGAAAAATTTGGGCCTTAAGACTCTTGCTGAAGGTGTAGAGACTAAGGAGCAGATGGACTTTTTGAAGGGCATTGGCTGCGAAAAGGTTCAAGGGTACTATTACGGTAAACCGATGCCCTTGAAGGAAACGCTTAAACACATGGCTTCTATGGGAATGCCTGTTGAAGATCCGAAGGCTCGCCATGTGTATTCAAGGCTTGGACGCCTCGATTATCTGGTTGATTCTCCTAAGGCAATCATGTCTTATGAAGATGGGAAATTTAAGTTCCTGTTTGTAAACCAGCAATACGAAGAACAACTCATGAGTCTAGGATTTACAAGTTTTAAGGATGTTGAGGTTGCTTGTAATGATCCTGGTAATCCGGTTTATGAAAAATTACGCGAGGCAGAACACGCTGCCTATAAGGCCCCGTTACAGACGACTTATGCATCCCATGGAACTTATGTGTTCTTGGGAGGGCGCTTGATTGCCGATATTAACGGTTGCCATATTTATGATTTGACGTTCCGCAATACGCATGTGAGCGCTGTTGAAAGTGCTTCGGCACAGCAAAAAATGGTGAAGTTCCCTGCCGAGGCGAAGAATATTTTGCTTGCAACGGTGAACTCGCAGGATCGGGCATTCCTAGAAGAAATCTTGAGGTCGGATTACAACGTGATGCTGGCTAATGATGGTGAACAGGTCCTCAATATTTTGCTGGAGTACGGTAACAAAATCTCGCTTGCCCTGATTGATGCCGCTCTTCCGAAAATTGATGGCTTCAAGATTATTCAAAAATTTAGAGGCGAAAAGCGAGAATTCCAGATTCCGTTTGTGGTGATGACGGATAATATGGAACTGGCGAAAGAAAGTGTCCGTTTGGGTGCTTATCAGTTTATTCATACGCCTATAAAAAACAAGGAGCAGGTCAAGTCGAAAATTGATGGAGCTATCAAGAATACGGAATTGCTCCACCAGCTTGCTTTGAACTATATGGAATATGTTCCTGGCGGAGTCGTTCTTTTGGATGCTGTAAGCGGAGACATTCTTTATGTCAATGGACAGGCGCTCGAAATTTTTGATTGCGATAACGAGGATGATTTCCGTGCGCTGACAGGGCATAAATTTGAAGGAGCCGTTCTCCCTGAAGACTATGCGCGAGTCGATGAAAAGCTTGAAACGCTTTTCCGCAGTGGTAGCTCTATGCCGACTCAGACAACATATCGTATTAAGACGAAGAAAGGTGTTGTTAAGCGGATTTATCATGTGGGCAGATTCTATAGAGATACTCCGTATGGACGTATTTTATCAGTATTTGTCTCTGAAGACGATATGGCCCTCAAAAATTATTTTGGCCGAAAGAATGCTTTCAAATTGTTCATGTCTTCTGGTGAAGCTTCGCATACCAAGTCTTATGAACCGGGTTACAAGGCATTCCTGTTCTGGAACCTCACGAAGAATTCTCCAGTGTTGAGAATGGAGGGCATAACGTATATTCCGGAAGGCTTTTCTGGTAATTATACTTACGATGTCCATTACAATTATTTGACAGGGCTTATGTCAAAGGATTGTGTAAATGTCCAAAAGGTGTCAGATTACACTCGTGAAAAATTGATTCTTGACTATGTGAATAAGCGGCCTGTTTCGCCGCTCAATTTGAGCTATAATTTTAAAAATGGATGGTTCTCCATCAAGTCCACGTTTGATATGATGGCGGATCCAGATACTGGCGATGTCATTCTGAAACTCCAGAATGAAAACGATACCGATGTCGAAGCCTATAAGGAATTGACGGATGCTGTTGTTTTGAATCTGTATGACCAGATTATCTATATCGATGGCAATTACGATAGAATATTGAGCCTTTCCTGTGTTGATGGAAAACCTATGTATGTCCAGAGAACGATTACGGATTCTATGGACAACCTTTGTAAGCTTTTCCAGATACCGCTTTGCTCTGCGGAAGAATTCTTGGAACGTGCAAAGCTGTATAGTGCTTCGGGAGAACCGTATGGCAAATCGCTAAAGCTCGAAAATGGGCAGATTAAATTTGTTCGTGGACGAGTGCTTTACGATGGCTCTCAAAAATACATCGTTACCATATCGGACATAACGAATATGAGAGATAATAATTGATAAATAAAAGGGGCGATGCCCCTTTATTTATATCCTTGCTTTGCGCGCTTGTTTTCGTACATGCGTTTATCCGCTTCACGCAGAAGCTGGTCTGTGTTGCGGCTGCCGTCTGTTGAAGAAATGCCGTAGCTGATGGATATGCGTAAATCGCTTGCGCGAATGAGTGTGCAGATCTTCTTGTTCAGCTCTTCGCACCGTGTTTTGATTTCTTCTTCGGTGATTTCTTTTTCTAAGATGACTGTAAATTCATCGCCGCCCAGGCGTGCGACAATTCCGTCGGGGAATGTTTCCTGGATGAACTTTGCCGAACCTTTCAAAATCTGGTCGCCGCGCTTGTGCCCGAAATTATCGTTGATTTCCTTGAAGCGGTCGAGGTCCATGTAAATGAGCGTCATGGATCTTTTGGCGTTGTTGTGGATAAAGTCCTCGAAATAACGCCTGTTGTAAAGCTCTGTTAGGGCGTCGGTGTTCGCTTCGTTCAGAATCATCTTTTCATATTCGCGTACCATTGTCACGTCATTGAAAATCACGAAGTAGCCAGATGTATTCTTGAAGTAGTCAATGATTTCCTGTTCGATGACTTTAAAATAGCGCGTTTGTCCGGCGAGATTTATTTCATATTCTCTCTTTCTAGACTTGCCTTCCAAATCAACATCTTCTTCCCCAATGGGAGTCATGTTGTGCTGTAGCCATTCTTGGTATTGGAAGCTTTTGAAGGTCCCGTCGATCGATTCGATAAGCTTTTTAAAGGAATCGTTCATCTTGAGAACTTTCCTGTTTGTATCGCAAAGAATCAGCGGGAACGGGAGGTTTTCTACGAGAATCGAAAGCTCAAGCCCCATGTTGCCAAAGTCGGTGACGTCTTTTGCGATTCCGACCGTTCCTTCGATATTGCCGAACATGTCGTAAAGCGGGGTCTTGTAAGTCTTTAGCTGCTTCATGCCGCTGCTGGTCTTGAGCGGTTCGTCGAAAATGCAGGTATGACCAGAAGACATCGTCTCTTCTTCGGATTCCATGCAGACGTATTCGCCCTTCTTGTATTCCTCTTCGGAGATGTCCCAAATATAATAGTGCCCTCGACCGCGAATATCTTCTTTTGTCTTATGGACTGTGTTGCAGAATTCTTTATTCACCATCATGTGGGCGCCGATCTTATCTTTGAACCACACGAGGTCTGGGACGCTGTCGATTGCTGTCGTGAGTAGATTCTGGTAATGGTAGGCGTCAAAGCGGGTCTGCAAATTCTGGAGTAATTTCTCGATACGGATCTTGCGGATGGCGCTGGCTTCGTTTTTGGGCCAGACATCCAGAAGCGATTCGTACACGCTTTCGACTTTGGCAATCTCGCCTAAGAAAACGGTTTCGCTTTGGGGGCGCTTGTCCTGTACGGCTTGGATTGCTTCATTTGCGTCGTCAGTTAGTAAAACTTCAAAAGAATCGCTAGCTGGAGAATCCACAGAGATACTGGTATCCCACATCAATTTCTTTTCGACGACAAAGGTCCTGAAAATGTTTTTGTCATTTTCAGAAGCGATCCTCAATGAAAAGTTGAGTTTCATTTAATACACCTCAAAGCTGTTATTGCCCTTAAGATATATAATTTTGGAGTTTATGGGGCGGAAATACCGTGATTATGGTATGTGTGGCGGGCTGAAGTGTGATATTTATTAATAAATAGAATCTTGAATTATTCTTACGAAATATTTACATTTGCGCTCATGAAAAATAAGTCCCTCGTTTTTTTGCTCATTTTTTCATTTCTTACACAGACTTTCGCTGCATGGAGTGGTGGCAAGACACAGCCAGGAACGACTACAATCAATGGCAAAAGCTACTATTCGATTACGACTCCGAATCACTTGGCGTGGTTTGCCGCGACAGTGAACGGCGGAAAAAATACGATAAACGCAGTGCTCTCGGCAAACATTGTTCTGGGTGCCGATGAAACGAAAACTTGTGGCACTAACTGGACTCCGATTGGTTCAAGCAGCAAACCGTTCAATGGCATTTTCGAGGGTAACGGAAAGGTCGTCTACGGTCTTAAGGCAAGCGGCTCGAATGTCGGCTTGTTTGGATATATCGGTAGCAGTGGGTCGGTGAAAAATTTGCGCCTAAATGTAGGCTCTGTTACAAGTTCTGAATATGCGGGTGCCGTGGCGGCTCATAATTACGGAACAATTTACAATGTCGGTAACAACAGTGTCAAGGTGACGAGTACAGTAAGTTCTGGAACAGCGTATCTTTATGCTGGTGGTATTGCTGGTGAAAATAAGGGCGAAATCCGCTACTGCTTCAATAGAGCTTCTATTAGCGCCAAGACGAACGTAACTTCGAATAATTTGACGATGCTTTACGGATATGCGGGAGGTATAGCCGCTGTCAATGAAAAACTTATTTGGAACAGTGTCAACTACGCTTGGGTTGGGGCTCAAATGACTGCTTATGACGGGATGGCCGCATCGTACGCTGGGGGTATAAGCGGAACGAACGATGGTGAAATCAAGCACGTGAGCAACCACGGCGAAGTTGTTGGACAGGCATCGGCGAGATCTACGGGATCTACAACCGATTATGGATATGCTTATGCAGGTGGTCTTGTTGGTATGAGTAATAACGGTGCCAAACTTTGGGATGCCTTAAGCACAAGTAAAGTAAAAGGAAGTGTTAGTGGCGACTATTATGTAGGTGGTGCTGTGGCTGTAAACTCCGGAAAGGTTGGGGATTGCGTCATTTACGATAAAACTGTATTGGCGAACAAAAGTGCTGTTGGCAAGAATAACGGATCAATAGGAAAAAAGGTCGAAGGAAGAACGACTGCACAAATGAAAGCGGGTTCATTTGCTTACGACATGAATATGCTTTGCGGCACCAAAACTTCTAGTAATGGAGTTTGGACTATCAATGGAGGCTATGCTTATGTGGCAATGCTCAGCGATAAAAAGACGAATAAAATTGTTTTTAAGAATGGCAGCACGACTTTGTCCACTCAATATTCCAATGCCAAGGGTCAGGTCGCGTTCCCGGCAGCGCCTGCGGCGGCTGAAAATTATGTTTTTGAAGGCTGGTTTACAAGTGGCGGTACACAGGTAAATGCATCTAGCGTGTTTACGCAGAACGAGACAGTCTCGGCAAAGTTCAAGGACATGAGCAATGTCTTTTATGAAATCTCGTTCTTTAATTGGGATTCTACGTTGATTGAATCGCAGAGTGTTCAGTATGGCAAGACGTATGTTTATGAAGGAACTCCGTTGCGAAATTCTACAGAAAAGTATTCTTACTCGTTCAAGGGGTGGGATAAGGCTGTTGTGCCAGCGAAGGCTGATGCAAAATATTACGCCGTTTATGATTCTTTGGAAATAGAAGTCTCATCCAGTTCTTTTGAAGAAATGTCGTCCAGCTCTTCAGAAACGCTAGAATTAAGCTCTTCAGATGTTTTGTGGTCGAGTTCGTCGGAAGTAGTTTTAAGTTCATCCGAAGGGATCTTCTCAAGT
>NZ_JBGUHR010000050.1:0-34080 GCF_045112255.1 Fibrobacter sp. | reverse complement strand
TGTCGTTTCCATTGCGCGACAATTTAGAAAAAATTTGGCTTGTCGCCATAGGGCTATATTTAAAATCAATAATGTACGTTATGCGGGAGGGGCCCCAGCTCGGAGTTGCGAAGGCCGCACGGGCCCCTCCCTGCACCCTCCCCATCCTTGGCCGACGCCTCCATTCTCACAATGTCAACCTATCATTTCTTTATAACAAGCTAACTTCCCACTTAATACTAAATAATTATAGTCATGATACTCATTTTTATTTTTACTTGAATAAACCAAAACATCAATAATGTTATATTAGCAATATGAAAAAACTGGATTTTGCAAAAGGGATTTTTGTTCTCGCCGCAGGATTTTTCCTTGCTGCTCCCGTAAACGCACAAGTTATCGATGCCGAGTTGGCAAAGCATCCGGAATTCACCTCCAGCAATTATTTGGCGTACCCGGAACCTGCAAATACTAAATATACCAAGGCACCTGCCGGATACAAGCCGTTCTATATCAGCCACTACGGACGCCACGGCAGCCGTTACCACCACGACTCCGACGAATACAAATATCTCTACAAAACCCTTTCCAAGGCCGATTCCGCAGGAAAACTTACCGAAATCGGTAAACAAGCGCTGGCGTACGCAAAAGTCCTCGCCACCGAAGCCGCCCCACGCAAAGGAGACCTGACACAGGTGGGCGTCAAGCAGCACGAAGGCATCGCCAAGCGCATGTACAAGAACTTCTCGGAAGTTTTCAAGAACGTAAACGTTGCCGGCAAAAAAGTCACGCCGCACGTCAAGGCTTACGCAAGTACCAGCGGACGCTGCATCGTGAGCATGGCCGCATTCATCGGGGAACTCCGTTCGCTCAATCCGAAAATCAAGCCGGAACTTATTTCTGGCAAGAGCTACATGAAGTTCATCAGCGCCTTTGACTGGGGCAAGCTCGACTATTCTAAAGTCAAGACGTACACGGACGAAAGCGACAAGCTCTGGCAACAAGTGAACCCGCAACCATTCCTGAAAAAAATCTTCGCCGACAGTAGTTACGTTGCAAAGAATATCGAAGCAGACAAATTCTACAACCGCTTCTTCGAAATCGCGACATCGCTCCAGGGCATGGACAAGCCGCTACTCGACAAAATCGCCCAGGCCGCCCAAGTGCCCGCCGACAGTTTCGTAAACCTGTTCACAACCGAAGAAAAAATTGCCCGCTGGAAAGCGCAAAACGCCTGGTGGTACAGCCTCGAAGGTACAAGCCCGCTCATCAACCGCCCCGATGGCCTGAACTTCGCCAAGCCCACATTGCAGAACATCTTGGAAGAAGCCGACGAAGCAATTGCCATTGATACCGCGCGTAGTCCAGCAGGTTCAGGTCCCATAACGCCGATTGCCGCCACGCTCCGCTTTGGCCACGACGCAACCCTCCTTCCGCTTGCAGCCCTCATGCAATTGCCCATTGCAAATGCAAAAGTCTCGGACCTCTCCAAACTGCACGAACAGTGGAACGATTTCAGGATTATCCCGATGGCAGCAAACTTGCAGATGGTATTCTACAAGGCAAACAACAAGCCCGTCCTCGTCAAAATTTTGTACAATGAAATTGAACAGACATTGCCCGTGCCATGCGGCATAACAGACGAGAGACGAGAGACGAAAGACGAAAGAACTAATCTAAAAGTCTCGCAAAATTGCCCGGCCGCCCCGTACTACCGCTGGGATGATATCCGTAATTTCTATAGCGCCCTCCTCAAGAATTAAATTATCATGAAAAAATCCATTGCACTCATTTTCGCTCTTGCCGCAACATCGCTTTTCGCAGCGCCTAAAGCGACGTCAAACGCAGCAACCAAAGTCTCCAAAGCCGAGGCCGTGAAAAACCTCGTCGATCAAGGCGTACAGTTCCATGAACAAGGCCAATACGACGAAGCCATCGCAAAGTACAAGGAAGCCGAGAAGAAGGATCCGAAAAACGCCCTCGTCAAATACGAGATGGCATTTACTTACCATGCCAAGCGCGATCTGGACAAATCGCTCACTTACGCCAAGGCCGCCACAAAGTTGAAATCCGAAGGCATCGACGAAAATCTCTATAGCCTGCTCGGGACGATCTACGACGAGAAGGGAATGCCAGACTCTGCGCTTGCCGTCTATCGTGAAGGTTTTATCAAGCAGCCAAACTCGTTCAACATCCCGTACAACGCAAGCATCACATACATGCGCATGAACAACGCCGATAGTGCCTACGCCTGGATCAAGCGGAGCATCAACAACTCGCGCATCCATGAAGGCAGCCACTATTACATGGGATTCCTGGCAAGCCAGCTTGGCAAGTGGCCACAATTCTACGCGTACACCATGTACACCACGTTCATCAGCAAGAAAGCCGAAATCATCCGCGACAACCTTTCGAGACTTTACGGCAGGACAAAATCCTTTGTTCTAACGAAAGACAACAAAGTCGAAATGAACACGCCGAACATCAAACAAAATGGAAGCGATTCAACCGTCAACAACGAATTTTTGCTCGCTATCCAAACGATGCTTCTTTCAGATTCTCTCGGCAAGCGCAAGCTCTACGACCCGGATTCTAATTCGACACAGCAAATGGAATTTTTAGTCCACATCCTCGAAAAAACAATCAAGCTTGTCGCCTTCACCGACGAAATCGAAGACCCGATCCAGAGATTTTATCAGGGGCTTATCCGCGAAAGTCTCGTGGAAGCATTTATCTATACCATCTGTGAACCCATTGACCGCCCGACATTTGCGCAGTGGCTCATCAAGAACCGCAATGAACAAGGGCGACTTTACCA
Source organism: Fibrobacter sp. (assembly GCF_045112255.1). Taxonomy (GTDB): domain Bacteria; phylum Fibrobacterota; class Fibrobacteria; order Fibrobacterales; family Fibrobacteraceae; genus Fibrobacter. The sequence continues at coordinate 31,283 of NZ_JBGUHR010000050.1, read as the reverse complement.
CTGGTTCAACAAAGAATGGCTGATGCTGTAAGGAGACATCATGCAATTTTACGTACCTACGGACATTTACGTTGAAAAGGACTGCGTGAAGAACCACGCGAAAGAACTGCTCGCCGTCGGAAAGTGCGCACTCATCGTCACCGGACACAGCTCCGCGAAAGCAAACGGCTCCCTGAATGACGTGACCGAAGTCCTGAACGCTGGGGGAGTCGCCTACCAGATTTTTGACGAGGTCGAAGAAAACCCGTCCACCGATACCGTGGGGAAGGGCGTACAAATCGCACGAGAATTCGGCGCCAATTTTATCATCGGCATTGGGGGAGGTTCCGCTATCGATGCCGCCAAAGCCATGGCAATCCTCCTCGTGAACCCAAGCGTGAACGTAGACGAACTGCACAAAGCGCCGAGCCATCCGCTGAATCATGCGCCCGTTGTCGCCGTCCCGACCACTTGCGGAACAGGCTCCGAAGCAACCCCGGTCGCGATCATCACGAACCACAAAATCAATCTCAAGAAGAGCATTCCGCACCGGATTTTCCCAGTGCTCGCCCTCGTTGACGGAAAGTATCTCGCTTCTGCCAAAAAGCAGCTGATCGTGAATACCGCCGTCGATGCGCTTGCACACATGGTCGAAAGCATCTTGAACATTCACTCGAACATGCTCAACCGCATGTGCCCCGAATACGGCCTCAAGCTCTGGGGTGAGAGCAAAGAAGCGCTTATTGCTGCGGGGAATGCCGCGAAAAATGCGTCGGGAAACGCCGCGCCCATCGACACACAAGATGCCGCGCAAAACGCCTCAGAAAATGACGCGAAGATTGATGCGAGTTTGTACGAAAAACTGATGTACACCTCGACAATCGCAGGCATGTCCATCGCCATGACAAGCACCGCCGTACCACACGGCATGAGCTACGACCTCACGCTTAGCAAAGGCACACCGCACGGCCCCGCCGTCGGATACTTCCTTGCTGCTTACGTCGAAATCTGCCAGAAAAAAGTTCCGGCCGATGTCGAAAAAGTCCTCTCGCTGTTGGGACTCAAAAACGTCGAGGAATTTGCAGCAATGCTCCGCAAGCTCATCGGCACATGCACCGTCACCCGCGAATTGCGCGACAAATTCGCCGACGCCATGAAAGTGAACCGCTCCAAGCTGGACCTCGTTCCCGGCGGCATCACCCCCGAAGAAGTCGAGTACATCTACGATAAATCGCTAGTGGTGGAATAAGACTTCGCAGACCCTCCTCTTTGAAGTCATCCTCCGAAAGGAGGAACCATACAATCTCGATTTACACCTGTATTATATTCTTCACTAAATTTTTATATTACTATACCGTAAATCAATAAAAAACGGAGTCACAATGAAAAAAGCTTTAATCGCCGTCATCGTTGTCGTCGTCATCCTGCTCATCATCGTAGGGAAGGGCATCGGCACCTACAATAACATCATCGCGCTCGAAGAAGGCGTGAAGGCTCAGTGGGCACAAGTCGAAAACACTTACCAGCGCCGCTTTGACCTCATCCCGAATCTCGTGAGCACCGTGCAAGGCGAAGCAAACTTCGAAAAGAGCACCCTCACCGAAGTCATGGAAATGCGCAGCCGCATGGGCGGAACCGTCAAGCTCGACGAAAGCCTCATGAACGACGAAGCCGCCCTCAAACGCTTCCAGGAAATGCAAGGCAGCCTGAGCGGAGCCCTCCAGCGCCTCATGGCCGTCTCCGAAAACTACCCGGATCTCAAAAGCAACAAGAGCTTCCAGGAACTCCGCGTACAACTCGAAGGCGCCGAAAACCGCATCGCCGTCGAACGCAAGCGCTACAATGAAACCGTCCAGGCATACAACACCACCATTCGCCAGTTCCCGACAAACATCGTCGCCGGATTCGCAGGCGCCTCCCCGAAAGCCCTCTTCTCCGCTGACGCTGGCGCAAGCGTAGCCCCGAAAGTTCAGTTTGATATGAAGTAAAATTCGCGACTATCGCCGCAATTGAAAAAACGCGAAGAGCATTTAAAACGGTCATCGTGAAACACGATGACCTGTTTTTGTTTAACTCATTTCATCATCCAAGAAACTGCTTACAAGACTAAACTCACGAATATCATCTAACCAATCGTAAATATCTTTAGGCGAATACGTCGGAGAGCCATCGTCATTACGTTTCTTTTCAAGGGCGCAAGCAATTAAAGCATATTCCTTTTCTAACGATGTCGCAAAAACACCTTGGTCATCAGTGTTAATGGAAACCATTATTTGATCTGAATCATAATTCGGCTTCAGCCCTCTATTATAGAATGCGGTTATCGGATGTTTTGAATAACGGTCAACATCAGTAATTTTCAAATTTGAAGTCGGATTCGTTTCAACAGCAATTTTCTTACACGCAATTGTTTTTCTCATTTTTCTCTGCAATTCACTTACAATGCGTGCATCACCATCGTCAAATTGATATTCTATGATTTCATTACCCGTTTTTCTTGCTTTTGCTGAATAATGGTAGCTTTGATAAAGCGACATTACTCTCGAATTTTTTCGAATATGTTCCAAAACAGGATCAAACTCATTTTGGGAATAAGTCTTCCAAATATGCAACTTACTGTCGATCGTTCTTGAAGGTTCATCACCTCGTAGCATCCATGATTCATAATAATCATCTATTGACGCTTGTGTCGATCCATAAATCGTACTGAAATGTATTTCGAAAATTTCCTTTAACTTAAACTTAAGGCCACAACAATCATCTATGGCATATTTTTCCATTTTCTTGAACAACCACACGGCATTGTCAAGAAGGATTTGCCTTGGCATAACGACTTTAAAATTACGAGTTTTATAGTAATCATATACATCAATACCAAGAGCAACGGCATGCCCTATGCGATCACCGCATCCAAAATTCAGAAATGATATACATTCATCAATCGCCCGCAAACCATCGACGATATCGTAAAAATCCTCACCAACATGGAATGTTCTTCCCAATTGCAAATCCCTTTTTTCATAAAAGGAATCAAGAGCATTGTTTCGAGGAACATATTTCAAGCGCCTAAATGTTGATGCGAATACTTCAGGGCGACATCCGAATTCCGAACTAGCGGCATCAATTCCAATAATCGGATATATGCCTTCCCTCACCATTCCTTGTATAGCGAACTTTTCCTTATTATAAAAGTAGGGGTGAATTCCTCCTTTCACATACATGCAATTATCGTGAATAAGTTGCGCTATCGCATTAGCCTGATGTTCTAATTTATTTCGCAATTTATAGTTTCGACAAGAAACAAATTCACCCTTTTTTGAGTAATTATTTTCGTCAGGTCTTTTTATAAAATGAAGGATGAAACCCGCTTTGGCATTACGCTCCAGAAGCTTGTTAGGCTGTTTTAGCCTTAAAGAAAAATCGTTGACATACACATTACCACATCTCAACAAATTTTTCATTTCCAACGATGAATCTTTAGGAGCAATTCGCATCTCAAGCTTTTGTATCGGCTGATTGCAAATGGTTGTTTGCATCGACATAAATACAAATAGCTTTTCATAAATACTGCCTTCAAAAAAATTGTCTTTTCGGTCCTGGATTTCCTGAAAATGCGAAAAACCCTTTATTTGGTCATTCTGTATAAGGTATTTACGGAGTTTATTTTTCGCAAGCAAATAAACATATAATGGCAATTCATAATTTGCACATTTCGCACTTTCTTCGCCATGTACTTTTCCTTCGCTATATACTTTTTTAAGGTATTTATAAATCAGCTTTCGTTCGCCAACCAAAGGAACATTGTAATACCTTTTTTTGTCAAGCTCCGTTGGTTCTTCATCTATGGCATAATCGATGCAATGCGCGCCAAAACGGAATGCATTGATTTTTTCATTAGTTATTGCATTACCTATCGTACCGGCATATAACTTAATAAAATTCGAATTGCATTTAAGTATACTACTTATAGGTAGCCTTACATTACCTCCCTTATACTTCTCGCTCTTGAATAAGAAAATTCTCGAAGCCCTAGCTTTTTCAATCCATGTGTACAAATCCTTATTCAACTCATCTAATTTCTCTTTTATTTTTCCATCGATTTTTTCTGCATTCATCAAATACAGCCATGTTACATCGAAAATAAGCGATGAACCGCGCATATGGTAATGCAACTCGCCCAAACCCTTATTCAATACATGCATCAATTCAGGATTATTGGCTGTAATATTGGGTTTCCAGGCGAAAGACTTTATTTCAAACCTTTCGCGGACATAACGCAAAGCCAAATACGAAACCGTTAAAAGATCTTCGCCAATAATTTTAGCGATATCATTCCAAAGAAGGTAATCGTTGTATTCGCATACAGGCTCGTCATTCACCCACTGCAGCTTTTTTTCTACGGCAAAACCAAGAATATTAAAGATACTCGATTTCTTAACATCCTTTAGAGAAAATAGCCATTGTTCGTTTGCTAATTGATGAATGCTGTTGACAACGTCCGTCCCATACATGGAGTTGTGGGCAATGAACAAATCACGGAATGAAGCCTTATCCATTCCTTTATCAACAAATGACTTAGAAGTACTGTGAGATTTTCTCCCAATACTAACATCAATCACTTCGTCAATATCCGCATCGACAAAATATACTTGAAGAACTGCGTTTAGATTTGTCATGCGCGCTACTTACGATTTTGCATGTAGATTATAAAATCACTAATAGATTTATCAATATCACTATAAGACAACATTAATGAATCTTTAAATTTTCTAAAAATCCAACTAGTCACGCTATCATCTAAAATCCCTTTTTCACGAAGGAGTTCTCTCCATTTCGCTTTAACTTCGTCAGATTTGTAGCTTTCACCTTCTTTGAATAAGCTGTGAAGTTCGCTACTCAATTTCGACAAGTCAATACTTTGTTCAGACCCTTTTTCTGGAGCCACTTCTATAACTTCTGCTTTTTGAGTAATTTTATCTTTTTGACTTTCAGCATACGATTTTATTATACCACCCAATACTTTAACAACATCGTCAGTGCCAGATTGATTCCCCTGCTGAACATTATCCATCAATGAAATTACATTATCTAATAAATCAACTTCTTTTTCCGATGCGTTTTCTAACTTATCACTAACAGAATCCATCGTTTTTTGCTTTCTCATATCAATCGCACTTGTAAAGATATCGTTAAATAAATCTTTAGTGTCATTTTCGTCTAAAACATTAATAAATTCCGTTGCAAAACTAAAATCTATATCATACCATTCTTTTTTCGCATTTTCTGTTCCAGACTTTTCATCATATGATTTTATAAGATATTCTTGAATCGCGCCAAAGAATTCAGCCAAACTTTTACGATCATCTTCAGGATAATTTCTTATATCATAGTTTTCATTTATATGATTATATAAGTCGTTCAATATTTCTATATTCCGAATGGAGCTATACGACAACAAAGGATGCAATTCATCATTATGCGCATGAGGTCTATGCTCTTTACAATATTTCAACAAGCGATTATAAAGTGATTCTTTAATTTCTTTCGCCTTCTTAAATAAATTTTCATCAATTCGGTTATAGCATCTTTCTACATTAGGCAAATTGGAGAAAAACGACATCACGTCAAACCAAACAAATTCCTGATTTGTACCAAACTTTGATGCATACACAATATCTATATTGGCTCGATAATCGCTTGAAGTAAGTTTATTCTTTTCATCGCGCCTATCACGTTTATACCGCCGCCTTAAAGTTAACAAAGCAAATAATTCGCATAACCTAAAAATCTTTATTTCCTTTTCACTTAATTCGTCTTTTGATAAAAGCGGATTTAATAAATATTTCATTTCCTTTAATGAATACAGTCTATAATCTCTTCTTCTCCCGTCTTTATTTACAGGAATGAAAACACCATTTTCACCATTCAAATTGAAGAAAGAGCCACCCGCCAAAATTTCATATGCGGAATAATTATCAATATCGTTTTTTACTCGTACATTTTTTTCAATACCTTCAATTTCTCTTGCCAAGTCAGTTCTATAATCATAATACTCATACAACCGCATGGAATAAAATGTTTCTATCGCAAAAATAAACGCCTTATCAGAATATTGAACTTTTGCTCCTTTAACCAAACGCAAAAGTAAATTCACATCACCTATGGATATATTGTAAGGTTTATTTTTTTCATCAAGAATCTTTTTTACCTCTTCTGTATTGCCCTTCAATACATCTTCAAATCGATTCTGTAATTTTTTTACAACCGTTTTATTTATAATCGACGGATCTTCTATAGAAAATAATTGTTTAATAAATAACCCATCTTCCTCTTTTAAATTACTTTTACACCACGATTGAACGAAGTACTGCCTAAATACATCTTTGTTGCGTTGATTTTGTTCATTTACTTCACCCTTTTGGTAATCAGGCATACTAAGCAATAATCCCAATAACTGGTTATACTCTCGGAGTGTATGCGGAATAATAAAGCTAGATACCCCTTGCATGTGATAAAAAAGATATCTTGTCTTTGAAAAAATCAACTTGACAATAATGTATCTTACAGGATAACCAGAAAGATCCTGAATAATTCCATACTTATCATATATCATCGCAATCCGATTGTACATCAAATCGATGGTAGGCAAAACAAAACGATGACTTTCAGGAATAAGCTTTATAAGATACTTATTCGCCATTTCAATAATTTGTTCACAAGGCAATAGTTTCTGGCTAATTAAATCACGGAATTCATGCAAAAAACTTCTTTCGACTACTTTTTGCAATTGTTCCATTTTCACAGCCATCAAAATAATTACATTTTCATGAATAAGATATTTGCGAATTTGCTCAACCATTTCATATGCACAGGTTGAATGCAAATCAATATCATCTATAGGAATGACCAAAAAATCCCTTTTGGCAAACTTTAAATATTTTTGAATTAAATCCTGAATGTCTTTTGCAAGATTGACAGATGCACTTAAATTTAAAAGCTTATCTACATTATCTTCTGACGATATGCAATTGGATTTCGATCTTTTTTTAAAATCCATGCACGAAATTGTCTGTTTTACCTTTTCAAACGATTCCAATAAGTCGTTTTTCTCATTGATATCATCCTGATTGCTCTTTTCCCATTTTGTCTTAAAGTCATCGAAAAGATGGCCTAAAAAAATGTCCAGGATATTAGTCGTTTCATCAAAAAAAGAAGGATCCGTGGAATCAAGAACTTTAAATGACGTTTCACCTCTATTGACAACAGGACTATCTACATTTTCTTTTAACATTTTTGCAACGGAAAGCATGCAGGAAGTTTTTCCAGTCCCTCTTTCTCCAATAAATGCAAAAATATTGTTGGAATTATTCAACGGATCTTTACTGCGTTTTTCAGAATCATCTTTTTTTCTATCCAACAGCCTTTTTTCAAACCCATCAAAAAAAGATTTATAAACACCTCTGAAAATTGAATCGTCTTTTCTTTTCGCACTTTCTATATATAACTGTGTTTCAGCATTGTGATAAAACTTAAAAGTATTTTGTCCAGTAACGAGCATAGCAATCCCTTATAATAATATTTTTGCATAATTTATACTAACATCAATACCTTGTCAACAAACGATATTGAAGTAAGTTTTTTATAAAGTTTCGAAATTTTGCTTGTTAATGAAGGAAATTTCACGCGCATTTTCAATTGTGTCGTGACGCGTCTTTTTTTATCTGAACCTTGACTGGACCCTTCGACAGATGACTTTTGAAAAATGAATTTCACGAGATGGAGCTAAAGCCTCTCACCTTCGGCTCGGTTCAAAGAATATACAAGCGTATTCGAAATTGTATGGATCCTCCTAGCGGAGGATGACTGTGGGTGGCCGCGACTCTCGGCGCAATTTTCAATTGACTTTAAGCGCTCTTTCGATTAACATCCCACGAGCAGTCCACTATACATTCTGCGAGCATTCCCTCAAAACATTACTCTTTTTCGCGGAGCATGTCGGCGGCGCGTTGAATATCGCGCTCACGGATCGCTTCATCGACACGCTTACGGAATAGCGTCTCGGTGTGGTACTGGAAAAGTTCGCGTTCTTGCGCAATGTAGAACGTGAGGAACTTGATGTACAGACCAATGCTTGTCACAAAGAATAAATTCTGAATGACATTCAAAACTGTCATATCGGAATGCTTGAACATAAGCACTACGACTGCAAGCGTCGCGAAAAACCACGCCACAAGCAGCTTCTTCGGGAAACGCCCTTTCAGGATGCCGCGTTCTTCCATGCATTTTTCCTGGCACACGACCATGTCGTTGAAAATCCAAAAGTGCAGAACAAATCCAATGACCGGAATCAGGGTGAGTACGATGGCACCGATAGGCGAGAAATCAGGTTTCGTCAAAATGCGTAAATTTGCAATCGCGCGATGAAGCCACGAGAAATAATAAACCAGGAACATCACCGAAGAAATTAAAAGGCCAAACCCGCAAACAAAACCATAAGCGATATAGGCAACAGCAAGACCGACCGATTCTTGCCGCATACTTTTCATGGATTCCCCAAATGCGTTATTTGCAAAAAACAAAAAAATGAAAAGTACAAAAAGGACCTTCAACCAAAAAAGTGTTCTTTCGCCACGTTTTGTATTATCCTGCATAAAACCTCCACAGTGAAATATAATATTTGTACATCGATCAAATGGTTCTTATAGAAAAAAATTGGTATCTACTCTCAAAAACTGCTGTTGATATATAGTTATTAGATAAAACATCCCTTCAATATTTTAATTCCAAATTTTACATATTATCCACAAAAATCAGTAACGTTTCACGTGAAACACCGCAAATGTGATAAAACTTGTTCATTAACTATCAACATTAAAAATAAATTTTTGAAGATTATTTGATTTATAAATCTGATAGTTAATAAAATCAAGCAAATTTATCAACTATATAATATATGTTGTTTTAAAATTTAGAGCCACAACGCATGTCCAGGTGAAACCTTTTTTCGAATTTTTATGGGAGCAAAAAAAAATACCGAGTTCGCGGGGAACTCGGCGGTAAAAAAGGAAGCGCCCAAAGATAGGCAACCCAAAGAGCAGTCTAGAACGTCACGGTGCGCGGCGGTTCCGCAAAACTGCAGAACGTGGCAGTTGCATCCTTGAAGTAGAGGACTTCGGTGTTTTCGTCGTCCGGGGAATACATGCGCTTCAATTCGGGGTAAGCTTCGAGCATGTGGACCTTGGGTTCACGGCGGTCATCGCGGACAAGCGTTCCGCTCAAACGGAGCCACTTATTGCCGGCCTTGTTCATGGCACAAAGCTGGACCTTGCCATTTTTCTGGATCTGCTTCGAGACATTCTTGGTCTTGCCTGTCTGGATGTAGAGCTTGCCCTCAAAAATTTCGATAGTCCCGAACGGGCGTACTTTCGGTTCGTCGCCATCGACCGTCGCGAGGAAGTAGGCGCCGCATTCCTTGATAAAGTTCTTGACTTCTTCCATTATATACTCCTTAATGAAATTACAGTAAATAATATATAAAAAGAATAGGGTATTAATTGGAAAATAATTGAATTTACAAAACTTCTCGGTAGATTCGTTCCATCTGTGCGCTGAAACAGCAGAAGATGACCTTCTTGACTTTTCGTGCGGGATATTCGCGGACCGTTTTCACGGCAATTTCAGTAGCCTCATTCCAGGGGTAGCCATAAACGCCGGTAGAGATAGCGGGGAAGGCAACAGTCTCGCAGCCGTTTTCTTCGGCAAGAGCAAGGCAGTTTTTATAGCAAGATTCCAAAAGTTTGGGTTCGCCATGCTGGCCGTCGCGATAAATCGGTCCCGGAGTGTGAATCACGAACTTCGCCGGGAGCCTGAACCCGGGAGTGATTTTAGCCTTTCCCGTCTCGCAACCGTTCAGGGGAATGCATGATTGCAAAAGTTCCGGACCTGCCGCACGATGAATCGCCCCATCGACACCACCGCCACCCAGCAACGAACAGTTCGCCGCATTCACGATGGCATCGACTTTAAGCTTGGTAATATCACCCTGGATAATTTCAATATCGATCATAAGGACCTCCAAAATACTCACTATATAATATAGCATCAACACATCGCATAACGCAAACAACCGTGTATAAAGCATTCCCGGTTTATAGGCACCTGGGGGAACATCGTAGAGATGCGTCAACTCAAACAAAACAAGGAATAACAACTGTCTGCAGTCAGACGGGCGTCCTCGCTTAACGTATCAAAACGACATCCAACCAGGAATTAAATCTATGAAAAAGAAACATAAAAATAAAAAACAACGGAAAAAAGTTTACGTATTCAAACTCACCGGAGATAATATTCTTGAAATATTAAGAATATTATTTCAAGTAATCAATCTAGCTAAAGAATTAAATAACACTATTTCCTTGTTTTAGTTCACAATGAGGATAAAACAAGTTTTATAGTCATAATACCTCGTTTTTCTTCCGCTCAATAAAATATATTATGCAAGAGGTTTTATGAAGATTGAACATATAGCTATTTGGGTTAAGGACATCGACAAGGTGTGTGAATTCTATCGGAAATACTTCGGTGGGGTAGTCCAACCTCTTTATCACAATCCCACAAAACAGTTCACCAGCAGATTTGTCACTTTCGATGATGGCGCCCGCCTGGAAATCATGCACCGCCCTGATATATGTGTTGAACGAAATGTTGGGATAGATAAAATTGTTTCACATGAAACATTATCAGACACACAACATTTGGGTTTTACCCATCTTTCCTTTTCCGTTGGTTCAAAAGAAGAGGTGGACCGTCTGACCCAGCAAATGTATTCCGAAGGAATTCCTGTCGTAGGTCAACCAAGAACTACTGGCGATGGGTATTATGAAAGTGTAGTCCTCGACCCCGAAGGAAACAGAATCGAGATTACGGTTTAAATCATCCCTTGAAAGAGAACAGCATTGCTATATTTTCTAATATGAAAAAGACCCTACTTATATTTGCCCTCACTGCATTAAACGCATATGCTCTCAATTGCGTCGAAACGGAATTTGAAATCCGTAAGAACGAGTACGATGAACACAAATACGATAACTACATAAACCACAACGGATATTCAATAGGCGAAACCGATTACGTTTTCATAGGTTTCAATATACTAGATAAAGACACCCATAAAGAAATTTTTTATTATACTGGAAACCATTTAGACAGTTCATACTATTCTTTTTCAAATTCTGACTATACACAAAATATATGCTCAGCAACACAATGTCCAGAAAATAAAGTATGCCCACCAAGTAATTGCACTAGCACTTATACATCATCCCACTTCGGCTACAAATTTAAAGCTGAAACCAAAGAAGAACTTACATCCATTTTAAATGAATACCACGCCATAATTAAATATGGGAACTCCACTAAATCTACTGGTGAAAATCCTAAAATAATTACCCGCCAATATTATGAATGTGATAAAGAAGTTTATTGTTCAGAAACAACATCAGTGGACATCTACCATATGAACCAGTTAGTGGAAAGAATTACATACAGTCCCATCGACGGTTCAAATAAAATTAAAGTTGTAAAGGAAAAATACGACAGCAACGGGGAGCTTATTTCCAAAATTCCTACCGAAGAATTATTCGAAAAAACAATCGAAAGTATTTCCGTGTATTATTCCAAAGACTCCGTTCACATGGAAAAAGAAAGTATTTCTTATAGCTATTTCAATGAAAAAGAAAATAAATACACTGAAAACACAACTCGAACAATGTACCTGAAAAACGATTCTCTTTATATATACGATGGTCGAAGCCAATATTTAGATGAAGCTATTTGCGTTCAAGATAAAGATTCAGAAAATCGTTGCCATTGCGGAGAAAAAGAGAATTTTTGGGAGACTTTTAAAATCGAAATGCACAACGATACACTTGTCAGAATTGATCAAGAAAACAAGTTTACAGACTCCTACTTTTATCTCCCTGTGAAAAAAGACTCTACCACATCCATTATTCCCAAGAAAATCTACCCGATTGCGGACTGGCGAAAATTCAAACATTTCGACCTTCTCGGTCGCCCCGCACTCACCAGCAACAAACACATCATAAAAGTTCATCGATAATACAAAACAGTCTCCTCTACAGGGGATTTTTTTATGTTTCACGTGAAACCTCTACAGGGCGAATGTAGCGCCCATACTTGTATGGGCATTACTGAGCACCAAGAGGTAAGACACAAAGTGTCCAAACAGTCGATAGCGAGAGTCGCGACGGGGTGCTTGCACACCGGCATAACCGAGCATGAGACTGTAAGACTATAACGAAGTTATAGTCTCAACATTTTTAAACTGAAATATTCAAATCATGTTTTCCAAAGTACTTACCATATTCCTCATCTTCATATCTTTTGCCTCTGCAAAGATATCTGCACTGGAAGATTCAGTGCAGGATTCCACTTTTTCTATAAATCTAAGCAACATCTATGAAAACAAATACAATCCTTTCCAGGTAATATTCCTAGGGGGGATAGGATATACATCTACAAAAAGATTTGAAGTGGATATATTTTGCATGAGCGCTCTAGACATGGGAAGCAAACTTTTCGGCATCGACCGACTACTTGCTGACTATACATTTTTAAGATTTGACCGCAGGCTAGAAAGGACCGAAGGTGACAAGAAAATCGATGACTTATCAATCGGAAGTGCAGTATCGTTTATAGGATTTGGTTTTCTCGGAATGGCAGCTTCAAAAGAAAGTACCTTACGGAAAATAGCACTTGGAGGAATGTGGTTTGCATCCGGAACAACAAAGTACATATTGTATGGAAATAATCTTTCCGGAGTTGCACTGGCCGAAAGTCATGCCATAGAATGGTTCCTTAGATCTGAAGGAAAAGACAACAAATATCATTATTCCGCTAAAGAGTTCGGATTCGTCGAAGAAGTAGGAATACAATTTGGGATTTTCTTAGCTCAGGTAACGGCAGGTGTTTCTTTCGAAATCACCAACAAGCAACGCAACATTGGATGGTTCTTGAAAATGATTACACTTCCGTTCTTCATAGAAAACTTTTCGCGACAAGAACAAAAATAAAACCCTTTAACATTTTCTCAACATTTATCAAAATGTTATCAACATATATTTTATGAATTTTATAGGGCAGGGGAGACAACTGTTTGTTTTCCAAAAAAGTTATGCTAAATTTCAATTCGGAACTTGATAATCACAATTGTTCCACGTGAAACAATTGCAAACCGAGGAAGCGGCGGGAAACCTGTTTACCGACATTTCCGAGGTACAGCAAGTTGGCTCCGAAGGAGCAAACATGCGATAGCGAGTGTCGCGACGGGGTGCTTGCACACCGGCATGACCGAGCATGAGAATGTAGGACACGCAGTGTCTAAACATTGACGATACTAAAAAAGAGAAAACTTGAGTTACAGAACTAACAAAGCGCAGCAAAATCTCTTGAACCAGTTCCTTTCGGGACATGGTGTACAGCTGTCCGAAGAGACTCTCGACAAGCTTTACCAGTTTGCAGACTTGGTGGTGGACACCAAGGAATATGGCAACTTGATTTCGGCAAAGGATTCTGAAAAGTTTTTGAGCAGGCACATCGCTGACTCGCTCGTCCCCTATATATATATGAGACAAGAGACGAGAGACGAGAGACGAGAGAATATGCCAGGATCTCTTTCGTCTCTAGTCTGTAGCGAGCATGCGAGCGTTCTCTCGTCTAAACGTTGGGCCGATATGGGTGCTGGTGCAGGTTGCCCAGTTTTCCCGCTTGCGATTGCCATGCCAAACGTGCAGTTCTATGCTGTTGAACCACGCCACATGCGCGTGAACTTTATGCAGATGGTCAAGGAAAAACTCCACTTGGACAATTTGACCGTCGTCGGCAAGCGCTTTGAAACGTCCGGCCTGACCGACCTTGACTTTATCAGCTGCCGCGCCCTCTCAACTTTTGAAAACGACTGGGAACGTGCCCAGGTAGGTCTCAAGCGGGGCGGAACTTTTGTCACGCTGAAGAGCTTCAACAATATTGCCCATTTGGAAAACGATCCGAAAGTGCATATCCAAAAGTATGAACTTCCAGAAGAAGAACAGGTGTACGCTCTAGTCACCCGAGGTAATAATGAGTAAAATTATCGCCATATGCAACCAAAAAGGTGGCGTCGGTAAAACTACAACGGCCGTGAACTTGGCCGCGAGTTTTGCAGCCCTTGAAAAGAAGACACTTCTTTTAGACATGGACCCGCAGGGTAATGCCTCTCAAGGTCTCGGTTTCATGGAATCCCAGGATATGGATATCCACGAAATTCTGGACATGGCCGGTAATCCGGACAATCTCACGCTCGAAAACATCAAGCCCGCCATCTTGGACACTTCGCTTGAATACCTCAAGGTCATCACTTCTGGACCTGACCTCGCTGTCATGGAAATTGAACTTGTCAACGCCATGAGCCGCGAACGCAGACTCGAACGCGTGATGAACGTTCTCAAGCAGGAGTTCGATTTCATCATCATCGACGCTCCTCCGAGCCTGAACTTACTCACAATTAATACACTGACGGCCGCAACGAGCGTGCTCATTCCGGTGCAGTGTGAATATTATGCATTGCAGGGTATGACTGAACTTTTCAAGACCATCCGTGAAGTCCAGAAGAATCTGAACTCCAACTTGAAAATCGAAGGCGCCCTCCTCACGATGTACGATTCCCGTCTGAGTCTTTCGAAGCAGGTCGCTGAAGAAGTTCGCGAGAATCTGAGCGACACCGTTTTCCAGACGATGATCCCGCGCAACGTAAAACTCTCCGAAGCTCCATCCCACGGCAAGCCGGTCATCCTTTACGATGTGCAGAGCACAGGTTCGCAGTCGTACATGAAGCTCGCTGAGGAAATATTAAATAAGGAAAAGTAACAAACGTCATCCTGAGGGAACCGAAGGATCCAAAAAAAACTTCACTGGATTCTTCGACTTCGCCTAACGGCTTCGCTCAGAATGACACCTGCATAAACTTTTAACTAATAACCATTGACTAACAACTAGAAACTATTATGGGTAAACAAGCACTTGGTCGCGGTCTCTCTGCAATTTTTAAGGCACACGATGTTCTCGGCAACTCTGTCGATAACGCTATCAACAATTCCGCAGCTCCAGAAAATGCTGCAACGGACAATCAGAAAATTGTCGAAATCAACATCGACTTGATCGACCCGAACCCGTTCCAGCCGCGTAAGTTCTTCGACGACGATGAACTTGTCGAACTTGCTGAAACCATCGAAAAGCACGGACTTATCCAACCGATCGCCGTCCGCAAGGTGGGCGACCGCTACCAGATCATCAGCGGTGAACGCCGTACCCGTGCATCGAAGCTTGCCAACTGCCAGACCATCAAGGCCCAGGTTTACGAAAATCTCGACGACAAGACCATGAGCGAATGGGCTTTGATCGAGAACATCCAGCGTGTGGACCTGAACCCGATCGAAGTGGCACAGTCTTACCAGCAGTTGATCGACAACCACAACTACACGCATGACGACTTGGCCAAGACGGTCGGCAAGTCCCGTTCCGCCATCACGAACGCACTTCGTCTCTTGAAGCTCCCGAACCAGGTGCAAGCCTGGATCCAGGAAGGCAAACTTGCAGGCGGTGCCGCCCGTGCTCTTTGCAGTGAAAAAATTGCAGACCCGGAAGCTCTTGCAAAGCGCGTCATCGAAGAAGGTTTGAACGTCCGTCAGATCGAAGCTATCGCCCGCGGTGAAGATCCGTTCGCCCAGACGAGAGACGAGAGTGGAAATACGAGAGAAGCGGAACCTGAAAATGTCGCAGCCGCGACCGAAGAAGATGAAATGCCAGAAGTCCACGGCAGTGAACCGAGACCGAAGCCGGAACTCAGCGCCGATCTCAAGAACTTCGAAAACAGGCTCGAAACGTTCTTCGGCACAAAGGTCGCACTCAACCCGAGCGCCAAGGACCAGACCAAAGGCACCATCGTCATCAACTACTATTCCATGGACGACCTGACAAGAATCCAGGAAATCATGGAAAACCGCTAACGGTAAAATTGTGAGTCGTAAGTTTTACACCATCCAGATTATTCCGGAAAACACGACCGGTTCTAAAAAGTACCGCATATCGAGCAAGCAATTTTACTTGTTCCATATCGGACTTGTCCTGGTCGCTATCATCCTCATTTTGTTTATAGTCCACATTGCAAGGATCAACAAGACCCTCATCAGCTACGAAAAGATGCGTGTATACAATGCGCAGCTCGTAAAGCAGAACGCAAACTACGAGGAACTCTTTTCGAGACTTGATTCACTGTGGATCATGGAAAACCGAATCCAGAATATCTTCGAGACGTTCCTCGAAAACGACTCCAACAAGATCAACAGCATCATCGAGCGCAACCGCTTTGCGCATGTTCCCTCCAGCAAGAACAGTATCGATTTCGAAGGTATCCACAACTGGCTTACGACCGACGAAAAAATCCGCCTGGAAAGAATCCCGAACGTGATCCCGGCTGTAGGCATCATCAGCAAAAAGTTCTCCTACGAAAACAAGCACCTGGGAATCGACATATCGGCTCGTAAGGGAAACCCGGTATTTGCATCGGGTAGCGGCAAGGTAACATTCGCGGGCAACAGTGGCGATCTTGGAAACACCGTCGTCATTGACCATCAAAACGGATACAAATCAAGCTATTCACATCTCAAGAGCCTAAGGACTCGAAAAGGGTCTAATGTCACAAAAGGCGATGTGATCGGGTATGTCGGCGACACTGGCAATACGAGTGGTCCACACTTACACTATTCCATTACCAAGAACAATATACCTCAGGATCCAGAAACCATATTTACATACTAGGGGAAAATCATGGCGAGCAAAAACGAACAAGAATTCACCCAAATCGGAAGAAACGTTCAAGTTAACGGAAACATTACTGGGAAAACGGATTTGCGAATCGCCGGAAAAGTTTATGGCAATGTCTCCATAGATGGAGAACTGATTCTGGAAAAATTTGCCCTCATAGAAGGCGACGTCAAGTGTGGCGCCGCTATTCTTGCAGGTTCCATAAAAGGCGATGTGGATTGCAAGAAAAAGCTAGTTCTTCAAGACAACGCAAAAATCATCGGGAACGTAAAGGCAGAACAGCTTATCATTAACGAAGGAGCCATCTTCCAGGGTTCCTGTGAAATGTCCACCACTACTATTAAATAATACTAGATATATTTATATATAAGAATTGATATTTAATGTAGTGAATAGTGGATAGAATTTTTACTGTTCGAACGTAAATCTATGATAATCAATGAGATACGAAAATAAGCCAAATGTGGATTAATGTTGAAAATTTAAAATCTATTCACTTTCTTCAATGTTGATAGGTGTTGAACCCAAGTTTTCAATGTCAATTCACGAAATGGTCACGAAAGTATGTTGAAGATTGTGTGATGAAGTTCACAAAAGTACGTTGTCCATCACAAAAAGAACGAAAAACTGGATAAACTTTTCACTTTTTAGTCTCAATAGCTATATTCTAATAAAGTCTACACAAGCTGTATGGAAAAAAAAGTACTAAAGATAGGTCAAATAACGGATACCCACATCGGTGGTGATGCGAGTCCTGTCCAGGGTATTGACGTTCGCAGGAACTTTCTTACAGCCTACAATTCCGAGACCATGAAAGACCTGGACCTTTTGGTGCTATCCGGGGACTTGGCCGACGACGCTTCGATAGGAGCGTATTCTTATATTGCTGACATCCTGAAGGACTGCAAGATTCCTGTCTGCATCATTCCTGGAAACCATGACGACCTCAACATCATGGAAAGATATTTTGACTTGAAAGGCGAAATCAAAAACGGCAAGTGTTATTACCGTTACGATATCGGTGGCCGTTCCATTTTTTTCCTGGATAGCGCTAATGGAACCGTCTCGAGTGAACAACTTTTGTGGCTCGAAAGTGAAGCTGCAAAAGTAGATGGCGAAGCCCTGCTGTTCTTGCACCACCCGCCATGCCATTGCGACCATAAGTTTATGGATTCGAGATATGCGCTGAAGAACATCGAGGAAGTCCAGGCGACGCTTTTGAAGATAAAGAATATCAAGCATATTTTTGTGGGGCATTACCATAGCGAGATGGAAGAAAAAATTGGGGACAAGATCGTGTATGTCACTCCGTCGACTCAAATGCAGATCGATCCAAATGCTTCTGATTTTTCTAAGACTTCTAAAGGACCGGGCTGGCGCGTGATTGAATGGGGTGAAAATTTTCTAAAAACGCAGGTTTATTTTGAATAACCCCTTGAAAATTTTTAATTCTTTTGTTAAATTTGGGTCAATGGCGGTTTAGCTCAGCGGTAGAGCACTGGAATCATAATCCATTGGTCCGGGGTTCAAATCCCTGAACCGCTATTACAAAAAAAAGAGGCGAGTATGTCAAAAAAAATTCTAGTAATTTCTCTTTTGGCAATCGCCTCTTTTTTTGTTTCCTGCTCTGACAAGCAGCCGGAAGCAAAGCCTACGAAGCAGGTTGTGCTGCCGCAGTCGCAGCCGATTGTTCCCGTGCTTCCGTTTATGGCTCCTGCAAAATCCACGATTACTGTCGAAAAGGCTACTACCTATGCAAAGGCAAGCAATGGACTTGTCGAACTTGGCGTGAAGTGGTCTGAACGTATTGACAATGCTAAGGATTTTGAAAAGATCCAGATTCTCAATGCGTACAATGTAGCACGTGACCAGCTCTGTGCCCGCGTAGGCTTGCAAGGCGGCATTGCCGAGTTCGACTGGATTACCAATGTGGCCATGAAGAACCCGGAAAACAGGAATGCTTTCGAGAAGGCCGGATTTAAGGTAAAGTAATTTAGTTAGTTATTAATTCTAAGTTACTAGTTATTAGAAAAGTTGAATGAAATGCCGCGAAAAATCGCGGTTATTTTTTGTGAAAAATCCCGCGACAAGGCGCGGGATGAAAAGCTCTAGCAACTACAAGTTAGCAACTATTAACTGCGTCGAAGACGCTTATAGACTTCCATCTGGCGTTCGATGATGCCGTCCCAGGTGAAGCATTTTTCAATGCGTTTACGGGCGCCGGCGAGAAGTTTCTGGATCAGTGCCGGGTCTGCTTCGAGACGCTTGAAGGCTTCGGCGAGCGCGACAGGGTCTTTCTCGGGAACGAGGATTCCTGATTCTCCATCGACAATGACATCCGGGATGCCGCCGACATTGCTTGCGACAATCGGTAATCCTAGTTCCATCGCTTCGATGAGGACGACTCCGAGTCCTTCGGTATCGCCCTTGTGATCGACGATGGCCGGGAGCACAAAGACGTTCGCCGTCTTGTATTCGTTTGCAAGATTCTCGGGTGAAAGCTTGCCTGTGAAAATGATCGGTGCAGGGCTGTATGGATCCCCTACCGCGTTGCACTTGGTCGAGGATGACAATTCAGAATGTGAAGATTCACTTCCTACTTCGAACTTCCTACTTCCTACTGCTTCGGCTTGTTGCTTAAGCTGTTCGGTCAAGTCGCCGACGCCGACGATGCGGATTTCGAACTTGTCTCTTGGCAAATGCTTTGCGGCTTCGATGAGGTAGCAGATTCCCTTGCGTTCGATGTGCCGCCCGACAAAGAGGATCTTGAACTTGCCGTTCACCGGATGCGGAGTAATTCCTAATTCCGAATTCCGCTTTCCGAATTCCAATGTCGTTCCGTACGGGCTCCATTCGACGTTCACGTTGCGGAGTGCCTTGATTTTCCCGGCTGTGAAACTTGAGTTTGCAAAGATCGCCTGTGCTTGCCCGATAGCGAATTTCAGGAGTGGCTTGACCCATTTCTTTTTGCGGATGAGCAGAAGTTCTGCCCCGTGAAAATTCAGCACGAGCGGGATTCTAAAAAGCTTTGCAGCACCGAGTGCAATGTAGGCATGCGGGAACGGCCAGTGTGCATGGATCACGTCAGGGCGCCACTTGCGGCAGATCCTGATGCACTGGAAAAATCCGTTGATGATGTAGGGGATGGCAAGCAGCTGCAACCACGGCTTGGAGGCCATCTTGCTTGGGGCGCCTTCCTCGTGCGTGAGGATTTCCCAGCTTGCAGGTGCGTAGCGGAATCGGTTGACGTGTGTGCCGTCTATGTCGTGGCTCTTGAGTCCTTTGTAGGCGGGGGCGAGAACCTGGATTTCGGCGCCAGCCTTTTTCAGGTGTGCGATGGAGGTGCGCAGCCACGGAACTTCGGCGTCTTCTTGAAATCTGGGGTAGACAGAGCCTATGACGAGGACTTTCATTGTGCCTGCTTTGCGACTTCTTGTGCCTGGATATCCTGGATGCAGGCCGGATAGACAATGGGTTTGACGATCTTGTCGAGCACGAGTTTCATAATTTCGAAGTCGTGCTCGTTTGCCGTGCGGATAAAGCGACCTACAAGGCGGTTCCATCCGTTGAGTTTTGAATCCAGAAGCAGAAGTCCGATTCCGCTTTCGTGTTCCAGAAAGCCGAGAATGTCGCTTCCACGCTTGTTTTGGGAAAGCGTTTCCAGGAATATATTCCAGAACTGCTGGGAGTTGCTCTCGTTGCCCAGGGTTGTGTTGATGGATTCGAAATCAAATTCAATGTACACGAAGGAACTCTTATCCTCGTCACTGCGGATAATTTCTTCCTGACAACGTCTCTCAAAAATATCTTCGGTATAGATGGAGATATTGTATTGATGTTTTTTTATCAAGTTGAAGAGCTCTTCCTTCATCATTGCCCCTAATTTAGTCTATTTTTTAACCATGCAGCGATTGTTAAAATTGAAAAAAGCGCTGAAGAGCAGTGTTTTGGCTACTTCGGTCGAAAATTTTAAGGCCATTAGGTCAGCGACTGGCAAGTACCGTCCGATGACGGCCTTCGAGATACAGATTCTTGAAAAAAACGGGAACAGTTGCGACGACTGGTCGAAGGTGCTGGTCGAGCCGGACTTTGACCCGAACCGCATCTTCCGCTCGAGTTTTATGGGCGATGTGCGCCTCCCGAAGTTCTTTGGCACACTCCTCTTGCCGGGCGATGTCTCGGTCGCTACAGGTATTTATGACTGCATGGTCCACAACTGCATTATCGAGAACGCCTTGATTTACAAGGTCTCGACATTGAGCAATGTGCTTGTACGCAGTAGTGCGGTTGTGCAGAATGTTGGCACTCTTGTCAGTAGCGGAAAGATTAACTACATGGTCGGCTCGACGATTAACGTGGGTAACGAGATGGGCGGCCGCGAAGTGCTGGTTTTCCCGGAACTCACGACGGAACTTGTCGACTTGCAGCTGTTCCACAAGGCAGAACAGAGTGTCCAGGATTCGTTTGCCGAAATGCTCAGCGCCTACAGGTCTGAACTTGCGCTGCCGTTTGGAATTGTAGGGAAGGGCGCAGTCGTATCGAATACGAATATTATCCGCAACAGCTGGATTGGTGCGCATGCCCGCATTGAAGGTGCCGCAAAGATTCGCAATTCCATCATCATGAGTTCGCTTGAGGAATCGAGCCATGTCTATGATTCCGTGATTCTCGAAAACACGAATGTGCAGATGGGCGTGAAGGTGCATACGGGCGCCGAGGTCCAGAGTTCCGTGCTGATGGGCCGCTGCAAGGTCGGCTGCAAGGCGATTGTGAAGTCGTCTATCATTGCACCGTGCTGCCATATCGAAGAGGGCGAAGTCAACAGTTCCTACATGGGACCGATGACGCAGATGCACCACCACTCGCTTTTGATTGCGGCGCTCTGGCCGGAAGGCTGTGGCAATTTGGGCTATGGCGCAAATGTCGGCAGTAATCACACGGGCCGCATGCCGGACCAGGAAGTGATGCCGGGCCAGGGGATGTTCTTTGGACTTGGCGTGAACATCAAGTTCCCGTCGAATTTCCGCGAGTCTCCTTTTACCTTGATTGCAAGCGGGCTTACGACTTTGCCACAGCGGCTCAAGTTCCCGTTTTCGCTGATCCATGCGGGAGACCCGCAGCTGGTGGGTGTGGCTCCGCGTCTGAATGAAATTGTGCCGGGCTGGAACTATGCGAAGAATGCGTATGCGCTAGACCGCAATGCGTATAAATATTCGATTCGCGGCAAGGGCCTTGTGCCGTCTACGTTCTACTCGATTTACAATCCTGAAACGGCTCGCCTGGTGTTCGATGCGTACAACCGCTTGCAGGTGGTGAAGGTCAAGGACGTTTATACGAAATCCGATATTGACGGGCTTGGTGAAAACTTCTTGCGTGAACGCGTACGCCAAAGTGCAGTCAAGGCGTACGGTGAATATCTGGAACGCTACGTACTAGACTTGATGCTTGCGCTGGTGGAAGGCGATGAATCGCTCTCGAAGCAGTCTCCGCGTGAGTTGCGCAAGCTGCTGGGCGAAACGAACAAGGAAATTGCACGTGTCGTGACGCTTCCTGAGACGATGGACGATCTGGTCAAGCGCTACAGGCAGCTCGACAAGGAATGGTTTGACAATGTAAGCCATGGCCTGGATCGCGATAATCAACGCGGCCGCGAGATCTTTGACGATTACGATAGCGCCCATCCGGTGGACAAGGGATTCATGGAATGGGAAAAGGCCCGCTTTGAAGAATCGGTAAAACGCTTGAGTGCGTTCGTGAAGAATCTCGCTTAAGTGTGTATTGAACTACGCGGAATTTTTCTGTTATGTTGTTATATATTTTACTTTGTCTAGAAGTTGTCTTGCGGACGCTTCTTGAAATTCGCGAACGAAGGCTGACGCAGTTGCGCGGTGGCGTGTTTGCCGTGTTGCGGTTGATTCCGCTGGTGAACGATATTGTGCCGCTCCCGGAAAACCGCAGCGAAGTGCATGAGTCGAAATTTGTGAAGCTGCACGAAGAAGGGCACATGGTTCTGCATCATGCGGTATTGCGCAACTTGATGAAAATCGCCTTTTGGATGGTGGCGGTGTGGTTCATGGCTGCAATGATGGTGCGCTGGAATGCAAGCTTTATCGAAGCTGTGCTGTGGCTCCATTTGGCGGCAATTCCGTTCCGCATGCTCTTTCATTTTTACTGCTGGAGCCAGGAATACGAGTGTGACAAGTATGCGCTAGAAAAGACGGACAAGAAAGTGGCGAAGGCCGCATTGCGCGAACTTGCTGCATGCGAAATTCCATACACCGCCTTGTTTGCGCTCGTGTATCGTGAACACCCGACTGCCGTGTTGCGCAGCCAGAGAATGCTGAAAAAGTAGTAGGCAGTAGACAGTAGACAGTGGTTAGTCAATAGTCATTGGTCAATGGTCGTTGGTTGTTTGTTAATGCTTCTCCGTCATCCCGAGAAGCAAAGCGACGAGGAATCCAGTAATTTTTAATTGATAGATATTATCTGGCGGAACCTGCGATGTTTGTTTAAA
Source organism: Fibrobacter sp. (assembly GCF_045112255.1). Taxonomy (GTDB): domain Bacteria; phylum Fibrobacterota; class Fibrobacteria; order Fibrobacterales; family Fibrobacteraceae; genus Fibrobacter. The sequence continues at coordinate 7,912 of NZ_JBGUHR010000050.1, read as the reverse complement.
TTTTCATTTTTTTGTATATTCACTTTCGAGGTTTAAAATGTCTCGCTTTACTTCATTGAAAAGTTTCAAATTCCTTTTTTCGATTGCGCTACTTTCGGTTGTTTCTGCATATTCCTTTGACTTGACCGTCAAGGCGAATGTCGATAACGCACAGGTCTTTATCGGTGACAAGTTCAATTATGAAATCCAGGTCACGGCGCCTGAAAATGCAATTGTCGATTTACCGAGCTTTGTCGGGAACCTTGGCAGCTTTGAAGTCAAGGAAATGAAGAACGAAAAAATCACCGAGGGCATGCCTAAGGGCACTGCAAAATTTACTTGGCTTGCAACGCTCAATACATTTGTAAGCGGTGACTTTTTGATTGCCCCGCAAGAAGTGAACGCCGTTGTCGGAACGGATACGGTCAAGACGCACACGGACCCGGTTGCCGTCAAGGTTTCCAACCGCACGACTGGCGAAGAAGCGGATATCCTCGAAGTGGAAGACCCGCTGAGTGACCCGAGACTCCCGCAATGGCTTTATATATTGTTTGCCGTTCTTGGTGTTGCCTTGCTCGTCTTTATTGGTTGGTTCCTGCACAAGAAATTTGCAAAGCGTGGCGAAGCCCCGCAGCTCCCGCCGTACGAAGAAGCAGTACTTGCTCTCAAGGACTTGCGCAATAGGAATTACCTTGCCGAGGGCAACCAGGGCGATTATTTCATGTCGCTTGGGTTCATTACCCGTCGCTACATTGAACGCCGTTTTGAAGTCGATATTCTTGATGCGACCGTCGCCGAACTCAAGAAGCGCATGTCGCATGTGGCAGGGCTTCCGCAGGCTTACAAGGAATCCGTAGTGACACTTGCCGAAGAAACGGAACCGGTGAAGTTTGCGAAGATGAAGCTCGAAGGCGAACGCTGCAAGTTCTGGGACGAATGGGCGGACCGCCTGCTCGAAGATACGAAACCGATGCCGGAAGAAGAAAAGAAAAATAGAGCTTAGAAAATAATGGCTGATAACTAAGTTCTATCAACTTTGTATTCCTGTTGCAACATTTCTTATTATATTTCTTGATAAGAATTAAGGAGAAAATATGACCGTAGTTATCGTTGTCGCTGTCGCCTTTATAATTATCGCTCTGTTCATTTCTATGTACAACGGGCTTGTCAAGCTCCGCAATAATCGCGAGAATGCCTTTGCAAATATCGATGTCCAGCTCAAGCAGCGTTTTGATCTTGTGCCGCAGCTTGTCTCGACGGTCAAGGGTTACGCAACTCACGAAAAGCAGGTGCTTGAAGAAGTGACTGCTGCCCGTGCGGCAGCCATCAATGCTAAAACCATTGACGAGAAGGTTGCTGCCGACAAGTCGCTTTCTGCGGCGCTTACAGGACTTAAAGTTTCGCTTGAAGCCTACCCGGAGCTAAAGGCGAACCAGAATTTTCTGCAGTTGCAGACGGAGCTTTCGGATATTGAGAACAAGCTTGCTGCTGCCCGCCGCTTCTTCAATTCTACAACACGCGAGTATAATAACGCATGCGAGGTCTTCCCGAGCAATATCATTGCTGGCATGTTCCACTTTACCCGTGCGACCATGTACGAGGCGACTGAAAATCGTGAAACGCTAAACAAGGCCCCTGAGGTGCGGTTCTAGACGAAAGAACGGTGCTGCGCACCTACAGACGAGAGGCGAAAGAGAATGTAAAAGCCTAAAATTTTGCTCTGGCAAATTCTCTCATCTTTTGTCTCAAGTAAAGCAAATCTAAATGAAATACGTTGGTCTCCAGACTCAAATCTGGCGGAATAACCGCAATACGGTGATTCTGCTTTTTATGTTCCCGGTGATTTTGCTGGGGATGGTGTTTCTGGTCATTCTGGGGCTTGACTTTTTCGGCCTGCTTTGCGATATTGTCGAGGGTGGATGTCCTCCTGAACATGCATCGCGTATAAGGTATGGGACTATGCACTGGCCTGAAATATGGCATTGCTTCAAGGTCGTGATTCCTTATACATTGCAGATTGTTGGCGTATGGTTCATTGTCGCCTATTGCGCAAATACATCCATTATCCGCCATGCGACTCATGCAAAGCCGCTTGAACGTAAGGAAAACTTGCGCGTCTACAATATTGTCGAGAACCTTTGTATTGCTGGTGGCATCGAGATGCCGCAAATCAACATTATCCAGGATTCTGGAATGAACGCTTTCGCAAGCGGTATCGACATCCCTTCGTTTACCATTACCCTCACGACGGGCTTGATCGAAAAACTGGATGATAGGGAGCTTTCTGCGGTCGTAGGTCACGAACTCACGCATATCAAGAACCGCGATACGCGCCTTATGGTGGTATGCATTGTGTTCGTCGGAATTTTTGCGACAATCCAGACGGTCTCTCTGAAGCTGATAAGCGCCATGTTCCGTAATCCGCGTAGGTCTAGGCGTAGCCGCAATAGCGGGAGTGCCGATATGTATATCCTCCTGGTTTTATTGCTCGTGTTTATCTGGAGTTCCGTTGGCTATGTGTTCACCTGGTTCACGCGGCTTGCTATTTCACGCAAGCGTGAGTATGTAGCCGATGCCGGCGGTGCCGAGCTTTGCGGAGACCCCCTTGCACTTGCGTCTGCGCTGAGAAAAATTTCCAAGGATCCGGGCCTTGTGAGTGTGCAGCGAGACGATATTGCTCAGCTTTATGTGATTCATCCTGATGAGGAATTTGACAATAATGCAGGCTTGAAAGGCTGGGTGGCAAAAGCTAATGTTTTGTTCTGCACACATCCGGATACGCCAGAGCGCATTCTGTTGCTGGAACAGTTCTAATCTTCGGACTGATTTTCTGGTTTTTTGTCCAGGATGGTTTTGTTGATATAGTTTATGCCTTTAGCCTTGTCGGCGGCGGCAGGTGTCTGGAGCTGAATTTGCTCCAACATTAAAGCTTCGAGCTTGTACATCAGTTCGGTGGCTGTACAGCCGAAGGCATCGGCAAGGTCGCAAAATGATTTGACGGAAAGATTGCGTTTGCCTTTTGCGACTAGACCGAGGTGCTGACGGCTAATCCCGCTATCGAGAGCGAGCTTTTTCTTCGTAATCGAAGTAGCCCCTTGCATCTGTGCTAAAAGTTCTATTTCAGCTTTTCGGATGACGTCAATGTCATAGCGCATTTCCTAATTTTATGAATATGTCCTAAAATACGTGCAAACAATAGTTTCCATAATTTCAAGACATAATCAAAAAAGCACCCTTTGGCAGGGTGCTTCGATAAATTTGGATTATAACTAAAAGTGTTTTTTGCCGTTTTTGATTAGAATTGGGCCTTCAAAGCTGCCGGGCATTCAACTTCTTTATAAGTGTGGTTCGGGTTGCCTGCAGCTTCCATCCATGTGGCGAGGAAGAGGCAGCCTTCCTTAGCCTGGGTGTCGTTTGCAAACGACTTGTTGCACTTTTCAGTGAGGCACTGCTTACGCTTGGTCAAAAGGTCGCCGTTGTATCCGACTTCGCTTTCGCATTCGGAGAGGAGACCGCCGTATGTTGCACCTTGGCTGCCCCAGCCCATGCCTGCGCAACCATTGTACAGACCGACACCGCCGCCCGGGATCATCACGTCAAACTGGCCGCCGGCCACGTCGTAACCGATGTTCGATGCCATCACGACGAGAGTCTTGCCCTTGAGAGCCTGGTGGTTTGCCTTGGTTTCGTACTTGCCGGTACCGGTGAAGGTGAGGGCGAAGCACTTGCCGCATGTGGCGTCGTTACCCGGAGTTGCAGCGAATGCGTAGGCGAGCTTGTCGCTCACGATTATAGGAATCTGGCTTGTGCAAGTCGTACCCTGGCCACCGGAGCAGATGCTGCCGTTCGTGTTGCCAATCGGGGTCTTGCCCTTGGCATCGCAAGTCTTTGCGGCGCCGCCGTGTTCCGGCCAAGCGCAGTGAGGCATGCAGCAGTCCCAGTAACGGGTTGCGTAGCCCTGCTGTCCGCCGGCACCTGCGTTGAGGTACTTGGCTTCTTCAGCAGAAGCGTTCGGATTGTCTATTGTGGACGAAGAAGACTTAGCCTGGCTGCTAGAGGATTTTGCCTTGCTGCTGGAAGACTTGGCCTGGGACGAAGATGACTTAGCCTTGCTGCTGGAAGACTTCACCTGGGACGAAGAAGATTTTGGCTGGTCCTGCTTCTGGCTTGAAGAGGACTTTGTTTCCTGGCTGCCGTTTCCGCTTGTTACGTTCAAAGTGAGCGTTACGCTTTTACCGTCGGCATTCCATGTTTCAGTGACTTCGCCAACCTGGAAAGATGAAGGAACTGTAGCAGAAATGGTGAACGTCTTTGCGCTTGCATCGTATTTGCAGTCGCTGTCCTGGATGAACCAGGCGTTCCAGGATTGTCTGGATGGCTGGCTATTGACACCAGTGATGGTGACAGGGGTGATTGCCTTGCCTTGTGCGACAGTCTGCGTAAGGGAACCTGTACCGCCGTTACCTGGCTGTTCCTGCTTTGCAGAAGAGCTTTCCGGCTTCGGTTGTTCCGTTTTCTGCGATGATGATGAAACGATGGGGTTGACTTTAGCGGAGCTGGAGCTTATTGCCGGAATCCCTGGAGTATATACAGAGGAACTGCTTACAGCGATGACCGCGCTGGAATTCGGCGTGTCTCCGCCAGGAGCAGAAACTATTTCGCCTTCAGGTGTCATTACGTAGCCGTTAGGGTAGGTGATGGTTCTACCGGGATTTACAACCGGAAGCGAACTAAGGTCTACGACAATCGGTGCTGCACCGTCTATAATGATGCTGCTGGTTGCAACATCGAATGTTCCGACGGGAACGCTGTATTCGTTAGTCACGGTATACGTGCCTGTCCCGTTTGGAATAATGAAATAGATTGCTGTACCGGTATTTTCCATAAAGCAGTGCTGATCGACGTCGAAAGCTGCTTTTGGCTGGGTTCCAGGAAGTTCCGATGTGTGTCCTGGTACAGATGCTGGGTCTCCGGAGCAATTCCATGTGATGAAGGAAAGGCCGAAAATGGCGAGGGTTGTGAATAGTTTGTTCTTCATGATACAGTAAGCCCTTGTAATTATATCACACCCTGTATTCCAATCATCCGCGCTAAAAGATAAAATCTTCTTCTCTGAAATGCTCGTAAATAAGAGTAAAAAGAACTATACAATAGTTATATGTGAACTTACGCACAACTTATTTATTATCAAAGACTTACAAAAAAGAAAAACGCCCCGGTTTGGGGCGTTCAGTTCCGTTTTAGACCTTTTTTAGTACTTGGCCTTGAGAACTTCAGGGCATTCCACTTCGACGTAATCGTGCAACGGGTTGCCTGCGCCGCTCATGAAATTGGCGAGGAACAAGCAGCCCTTCTTGGCTTCGCTGTCGCTAGAGAATACGCTTTCGCATTTATTTTTATAGCACTTGAGAGTTGCAGTTGGCTTGTAGTTGCTTTCCTTTTCGCAGTCGGAAAGGAGGCCACCGTACTGTTCGCCCTGCGGACCCCAGCCCATGGAGGAGCAGCCGTTGAACATGCCCACGCCACCGCCTGGAATCATGATGTCGAACTGACCCTGCTGAACGTCACCACCGATATTCGTTGTCATGATGATGAGCTTCTTGCCCTTGATGGATCTGTGGTTGTCGTCTGTCGAATACTTGCCCTTGCCGGTGAAGGTGAGCTGGTAGCACTTGCCGCAGGAGCCGCCGTCGCTTGCAGGCACAGCTGCGAAAGCGAAGCCCATTTCATTACAGCCGTCAATTGTGAACGGAATCTGGCTTGTGCAGGTCATGAGGCCGCCGCCACTGCAAACGCTGCCGCCACCCCAGTCGGTGCTTTCGTTCTTGCCCTTGTTGGTGCACTGTCTAGAGTAATTGCCGTTTGCGTGTTCTGGCCAGGAGCAGTGAGGCTTGCAGCAATCCCAGTAACGGGTTGCCCAACCGGAACCGCTCTTGCCGCCGCTTTTCACCTTGATCGACGGGCACTGGCCGGTTACAGGAGCTGAAGAGCTGCTCTTTGGCTGCGAGCTGCTGCTGCTCTTGATCTGGGAACTGCTGCTCTTCGGGGGATTGGCGCTGCTGCTGCTCTGGACCGGCGGAACGTATGCAGAGGAGCTGCTGACCATCGGAGGAACGTAAACGCTTGAAGAAGACGGAATCACGGGAGGAATGTAGTACGCGCACTTTGATTCCGGTGTCAAAAGCGGGAGCTTCGAGAGATCGGCCTGCGTGATCGCGGTGACGTTGTCCTTCGACTTGATGGTTCCTGTGGCAATGTCAAAGGAACCGACAAGATTTCCGCTTGGATCCGTCACGGAAAGATTAGAATAAATGAGGTAACGGCCTGTGTTGTCGACATGGAGGAACGCCGGTTCAGTGATGGTGTAGAAGATTCCGTCACCTGAAATGATTGGCAAGCTTGTCAAGTTGATGTTGTTGACGAGCAGGTTGCCGGACAGGTCCGAGATGAAAATCATTGATGTCGAATTCGGAACGAAATTCCAGATACCGGCTGTGGCGCCAGCTTCGTCCGTCACAGTGTAGTCATCGTAGATAAGGAAGCTCTTATCGGCGGACAGGTACCAGGCATTGACGCAAGATGTAACTTGAGTACTCGGAGGTACTACAGAGCACTTGGCCGGATCGCCAGGGAGTGTTTTAACTCTCTTCGGATCGGAAAGGTCAACCTGGTTGACCAAGTTGACTTGGTTCAGGTCCTTGATGATAACGTAGTTTGTGAACTGAACGGGAAAGGCTGTGCCAACCTGGTTTCCGTTGATGTCGGTTACTCTGAAGTCCTGAAGAATGATGTAGCCTTCTTTGGGCAAGTACAGTGCATCTTCGCAAGGCACAAAAGAGACGTCGCCTTCTTTATTGGTTGGCGATTTTTCAGAGCAAGAACATGCTAAACCAATTGTCCCAAGCGCGAGCAGGGACTTCAAAAGGGGGTATTTCATAGAAGTTCCTCGAAATTATCCCCAAACACCGAGTATAAAAGATAGAAATTATGTATATAATGTGTTGTAAAAAAACTTTTCATGTTGAAGATTGTATATGAATTTGAAAATGAGTTGATAGTTATTGGTTGCAAGTTAACTTGGTCGATATCCGTTCATGTATTTTTGATTTTCTGGGCGATGAAAAATATTGTGGTTTTTTTGCGAAGTCTTTCCTTTGATAACAAACGAAAAAGGTTCAAGATCTTGAAAGTCAATGGCTTGAGCGACCTCAAAAACGTAAAACTTTGTAAAATTTTATAATGTAAAAATCTTTTTACATTTGAGAACAAAGACTGTTAAATTACTTTTTGGCTGTTTATGCGAATTGTTTATAAAATGTTGAAAAAGTGGTTTTATACTTGAAACAAAATATTGAACCTTTGATTTTTGAGCGAAAAAGGGCATTTCCATCCCCAGAAATAAGCGGGTTTTCAACGGCTCGAAAACATCCCGAAAAACTGTGGATAAGTCCGAAAATCCGCATTTTTAGCGCAATTTCAAAAGAAAAATACTTGCAAATTACCTAGCATTTATTAAATTTGTGTTCCAATTTCGCAGAGTACCGCTTCCTATGCTTTGCGAAAATACGGAGAACTCGTGTAGTTCTCTTGAACTTGAAGCGATAAACCTTCTGCTGAAGAAGAGGAAAAAATGGCAAAAGAACATTTTGACAGAAGCAAGCCGCACTGCAACATTGGCACCATCGGCCACGTTGACCACGGTAAAACCACTTTGACCGCTGCAATCTGCACCACCCTTGCTGCTAAGGGTCTTGCCGCTGCAAAGCGTTTCGATGAAATCGACAACGCTCCGGAAGAAAAGGCTCGTGGTATCACGATCAACACCTCCCACGTGGAATACACCACTGCTAACCGTCACTACGCACACGTCGACTGCCCGGGGCATGCTGACTATGTGAAGAACATGGTGACTGGTGCTGCTCAGATGGACGGC
>NZ_JBGUHR010000049.1:0-11714 GCF_045112255.1 Fibrobacter sp. | reverse complement strand
GGGCCGAGAACCGGGTCCACCTTCGGGAACTTGTCGAACGGGAACACAGCTTCCTTGGCGCCGTGGTGGTTGAACTTCTTGTCCTTGAGCTTGAGGTCTTCGAGCTTGGCACCGAGCATCAGGCGGGTTGCAAGGCGAGCCATCTGCGTGTTACAAACCTTGGAGACCAGAGGCACCGTGCGGGAGGCGCGCGGGTTAGCTTCGAGGACGAACACCTTGCCGTCTTCGATAGCGTACTGCATGTTCATGAGGCCGCAAACATGGAGGGCTTCGGCAATCTTCCTGGTGTAATCCTTGATGGTTGCCAAGTTTTCCTTAGTGATGGTCACCGGCGGAATGATGCAAGCGGAGTCACCGGAGTGGACACCGGCAAGTTCGACGTGTTCCATCACGGACGGGATGTAAACGTGTTCGCCGTCAGAGAGGGCGTCAGCTTCGCATTCGAGAGCATTGTGGAGGAAGCGGTCGATGAGGAGCGGACGATCGGGGGTCACGCCCACGGCCTTCGCCACGTATTCGCGGAGCATGTTTTCATCGTAGATGACTTCCATGCCGCGGCCGCCAAGCACGAAGCTCGGGCGGATCATCACCGGATAGCCACCGATCTGCTTGACGCAAGCGAGGGCTTCATCGATGTTCGTAGCCATCCCGCTTTCCGGCATCGGGATGCCGAGCTGGTCCATCATCTGGCGGAACAAGTCGCGGTCTTCGGCGATATCGATAGAGTCAATGCTCGTACCGAGAATCTTGACGCCTTCGTCGCTCAAAGCGCGGGCGATGTTCAGCGGAGTCTGGCCACCGAACTGCACGATCACGCCAGCCGGCTTTTCCTTGTGGTAAATCTGGAGAACGTCTTCGAGGCTGACCGGTTCGAAGTACAGCTTGTCGGAAGTATCGTAGTCGGTAGAAACCGTTTCCGGGTTGCAGTTCACCATGATGGTTTCGTAACCCATTTCGCGGAGAGCCATTGCAGCGTGGCAGCAGCAGTAGTCGAATTCGATACCCTGACCGATTCTGTTCGGGCCACCGCCGAGGATCATGATCTTCTTCGGATTTGTGGAAGCGGTAGATTCGTCCTTGCAGTTGTAGGTGCTGTAGTAGTAGAACTGGTTTTCGACGCCGCTCACCGGCACTGCGCACCAGCCTTCGACCACGCCGAGTTCCGTACGCTTCTTGCGCACGTCCTTTTCGCGGATGCCGAGGATCTTGGCGATGTACTTGTCGCTAAAGCCGTCCTTCTTGGCCTTGATGAGGAGTTCATCAGCCGGGAGGCGGCCCGGAGTCTTGAGCATTTCTTCTTCGAGCTGAACGAGTTCGCGCATCTGCTGCACGAAGTAAGCCTTTTCGTAGGTGGCGGCGAAGATTTCTTCGTCGGTAGCGCCCTTACGGAGAGCTTCGTACATCTGGAAGTGGCGTTCAGAAGAAGCGGTCTTCATCATTTCAAGGAGTTCTTCCTTGCTCTTCTTGTTGAAGTCCTTAGCAAAGCCGAGGCCTGCACGACCGTTTTCGAGACCGCGGATAGCCTTCTGGAGGGTTTCCTTGTAGGTCTTGCCGATAGCCATGACTTCGCCCACAGCCTTCATCTGGGTGCCGAGGCAGTCGTCGACGCCGCGGAACTTTTCGAATGCCCAGCGAGCGAACTTGAGCACCACGTAGTCACCGCTCGGGGTGTACTTTTCGAGGCTTCCATCGCGCCAGTACGGAATCTGGTCGAGGGTAAGGCCGGCAGCGAGCTTTGCAGAAACGAGAGCAATCGGGAAGCCGGTAGCCTTGGAAGCAAGAGCAGAAGAACGAGAGGTACGCGGGTTGATTTCGATGATCACCACGCGGCCCGTCTTCGGATCGTGAGCGAACTGGACGTTGGTACCGCCAATCACGCCGATAGATTCCACAATCTTGAAGGCATCGCGCTTGAGGCGTTCTTCGAGGGCCTTGTCGATGGTGAGGAACGGGGCTGCGCAGAAGGAGTCACCAGTATGCACGCCCACCGGGTCAATGTTTTCGATGAAGCAGATAGCGATCATCTGGTTCTTTGCATCGCGGACCACTTCGACTTCGAGTTCTTCCCAACCGAGGATGGATTCTTCGATGAGGCACTGGTGCGTCATCGAGAGTTCAAGACCGTTGGAGCAAATGGTGCGGAGTTCTTCCACGTTGTAGCAGAAACCGCCGCCTGCACCACCCATAGTGTATGCCGGGCGAACGACAACCGGGTAACCGATTTCGGCCACGATCTTTTCAGCTTCTTCCACAGAGTGGCAAATGCCAGAGCGCGGAGTATCGATACCGAGCTTTTGCATGGTTTCCTTGAAGATTTCACGGTCTTCGCCGCGTTCGATAGCGTCGAGGTTCACACCGATCACCTTCACGCCGTACTTGTCCAGCACGCCAGCCTTGCTCAAGGCAGAGGCGAGGTTCAAGCCGGTCTGACCGCCCAAGTTCGGGAGGAGGGCCTGCGGGCGTTCCTTTTCGATAATCTGGGTGAGGCGGGCGACGTTCAGCGGTTCGATGTAGGTGGCATCGGCCATGACCGGGTCGGTCATGATGGTAGCCGGGTTGGAGTTCACGAGCACAATCTTGTAACCCTGTTCGCGCAGGGCCTTGCAAGCCTGGGTGCCAGAATAGTCGAATTCGCAAGCCTGACCGATCACGATCGGGCCAGAACCGATGATAAGGACTTTGTCGATGCCTTCAATCTTCATTTTGTTTATCTCCGTTTGACTAATTAATTATTAAACTCTAGTATAAAATGTATGGATCCCCTCCCGCGCTGACGCTTGGTCGAGGATGACAAAAAAAAGCTGAACCAAACGGCTCAGCATCTTTAAAATCAAAAATGGAAATAGAAAAACCAGCGAACGGCGCAACATTGTGCATGTCACAGGTGTACATTACATTTTTTGTAATCACGTTCATCACTTTCCTATTTCGCAAAGACTTAAACTTGTGCAAATATAGAATATGTGAACAGACCTTTCAACAAAAAGATATAAAAAGCCTTTTATAAACCAGACTAATTATAAATCTTCATTCATCGAAGGATTTGATTCCGGTTCTTCATTCCCTGGATTTTCTTGGCACACCGGAAGATTCGGATCCTTCAAACACTTTTCATGAATATCCTCGTCGTCACCTTCATATTCAGCGCAACCTACAAATCCGCAAAGCGACACAGCAAGAATCATTCCCAGAAAAATTCGTTTCATAATAAACCTCTAAGTTGTTATCCCTCAATATAATAAACAATCAAAAAGATTCACGGGGCATAACAAAAAAGCAACAATAAAAAAAGGGCCGCCGTAAAGCGACCCACTCTTTGCCAAAAGCAAATCTAGCTCAGAAATTACTTCTTAGCCGGCTTGTTCTTAGCAGCAGTTTCCTTGAGAGCTGCACCAGCCTTGAAGCCGACAGTCTTGGAAGCCTTGATCTTGATGGTTGCACCAGTCTGCGGATTGCGGCCAGTACGTGCAGCGCGGGACTTCACAGAGAAAGTACCGAAACCGATGAGCTGGACGTTGCCATCCTTCTTGATGCCAGCGGCAATGCCATCGAGAACAGCGTCGATTGCGCGAGCTGCTGCAGCCTTGGATTCAATGCCAGCTTCCTTGTTAGCGAGCACGGCTTCAATGAGATCTTGTTTGTTCATTTTATAACTCCTTGAGTCAGATTTGTGAATTGTTTGGTAATATTATACTTTTTTTTTCTTAGATAAGATGGTTTTTTATTGAAAAAAGTTTTTAAAACCCTATAAAATCAAGCCTTTGGCGCCAGTCTGCCCGCGTCCTCCACATATTGATCGGCCCTAGTCCTTAATTTCTCTACATACACAAGGCAGATGCACGTGAACGGGATAGCCACCAAAAGTCCCAAAAAGCCAAGCAACTTGCCCCAGATCGAAAGGGACAGAAGAATCCCTACCGGGGGTAAGTTCATGGACTTGCCGACAATGTGCGGCACCAAAAAGAAGTCCTGGATGATCTGCACGACAAGGTAAATCGTGAGAATGATAAGAGCCACTTCCCAGAACGGCATTCCTTTATCTAGAGCGTAAACCACCGCCAGTAGTAAGGCGAGCGGAATCGTCGTAAGCTGCATATAAGGGATCATGTTCAACGCCCCGGAGAAAAGTCCAAAAGCCATTCCCATCGGGAGTCCCATCACGCTAAAACCGATCGCATAAAGAACGCCGACCGTAAAAGCAACCATCGATTGTGCACGGAAGTACGTTCCCATAAACTTGTCCGTAGCACTAGCAAATTCTCCAGCTTCACGACGGTAACGCCTCGGAATCAAACGGCGAATTCCCTTTCTTATTTTATGCATATCGAGCATAATGAAGACAAGGTACATAAACACAACAGCCGCACTGGAAACGCCCATAATGATTGTCGATGTTTTTGAAAGGACATCCCAGGCACCTGGCAAAATCCTATCCGAAACAGTCTGGACAACGCTCCACACATCCAGCGATTCCATCGCCTCGGCAATGCTATTCCAGGAGATCATGGCCTTAACAGACGCCCACGTATCCGCAGGCAAGAAAGTCATGATACGGTCGCTCCAGGTCGAATCCGTAAAAATCCTGGAAATAAGCGTTCCCAAATATTGAACTTCATGTACTACTTTAGGAACAAAGAAATACATACAACCGCCAATAATTACGGCTGCGCCCAGCAACACGACCACAACAGCAATTACGCGATAGCGAAATTTTATTTGCAATCTACAGACAAGCGGGTCCATGATATAGGCAATCAAGAACGCCGCAAAAAACGGGAACAAGACCCCACTCAAATAATTAAGTACAACAAGGGAAACCGCTACAGCCGCAGCAATCAGCACATAGCGCATCACCCTATCAAGCGTCCAATTTCTTTGCATCTTCCCTCCTGCATAACTTTGCAGAACATACTAAAAATAGCACAAATCCAAACAAAATGGCACCCAGTACAATAAGCAACGTTTTCTTTTCATCAGCATTATTGCCCCAAATACGCACATAGCGGATTTCCATTTCATCAGGAATGCCTCGAAGCGTCGAGGCGCCACTTACTATTTCAAAGAAGGCCGTTCGATTCAAGTACGTCTTGCCATCGTCTTCTTCAAGCCCCTGTTGAGAAAGCCACCATTCCGGAACGCGAAATTCGTTAAGCGAAAACCGACTCACCGCAAAACGTTCCTTCGAGCCGCCCATCAACATATAAGGCGCCGACGGAATATCTTTTTCCAGAACGCGAAGCGTCGCATAGTGGCCATTACGCGTATAGACCGGGTCATCCGTCAAAATGCGAAGTTTCATAGAATTCATGCGTTTTGAAGCCACATGAACTTCCATGGAATCAAACTTTGTCAGGTCAAAAACGCTACCAGGGCGCTTGTCCATAGACCTCAGATTAAAGCCAACACCCGCATACGTAAAAGCCTTGCCTGAATGTATCACAACAGTAGAAGTAAGGAGCGTATCCGCCGCTTGCACTTCACTTGTCGAAAACCCACCGACAGCGCTATCGTTCAACGGGAAAATTTCAAACGTCCGCTCAGGGAAAAGCTCCACCGCCACTCCCCCACAGCGTGAATAGAAAAAGCCCCAAGCAATAAGCAGGACCAGGAAAATCGAGATTCCAATCCACCTACTTTTTTTCATCGTACTCCTTCACTGGGTGGCTACGTCCAATCGCCACGATCATAAGTCCAAGAATAATAAACAGGAATATCCCATAAGCCCTGTTGCTCGTCCCGCTCACCGAAATTTCACGGACATTTACAGCAAAATTTTTCCCGCGCGGCTGGTTCCAGCCCGCCGAGATTTCTACGCGCGCAACGCTTTCGTGATGCGGTCGATTACGGGAACGCTTTACGCCACGGTCATTGTACCAAAAATCAGGAATGTAAAGTTGTTCAAACGGGATTGCAATTTGGTTTCGGCCCGGCTTTACCGGCACCTCCTTCAGCAACAACCGGAATGTCTCGGGATGCTTCAAGTCCGTCACGTCAGGGTCAAAAGTCCACGTCTTTACGTTGATTTCATTCGTTCCAGCAACATCGATGTCCAGATAAAGCGTATCGACATTTTTCCAATTGTGGAATTTTTTTTCACCATTCGGGTCAAAGTTGAAAACAAGCCCACACCAGGCAGATTTCTTTTCGTCCACGCCCAGCGCGCACTGGAACGAAACAAGCGAATCAGCAGACTTAAACTGGACCGCAGACGTACCCCCGTCTGCATTATCGTCATAAGCAGATACTTTTGCACCATCCCCTAGTGGAAACACCGTTTCAGCAAATCGCTCTTTCGGAAGCATGACATAGATGGCAACAACAATAATCGCAATGATTGCTAAAATCGTATATGATTTTTTCATTTACTCAAAAAATTTCCTTAAAGTTCTATTGTACTGAATGTAGTCCAGCGGATCTTCTTCCACAGGCTTTTCGCCAAAAATCTTGTTCACAAGCGAATCAATCCAATGGATAAAGAAGAAATGGTGCTTGCCTTCTTTGGCCTGCGGAGCCGCCTTGATGTCCAAGGACCACTGCAAAAGCTGTTTCACCGTCGAAGGTGGCATGTGGAACGTTTCGCAGCAAGTCGTCACGTAGCCATCGAAACCGTAATGCGGGAGCTTGCCCTTCACAAGCGGCTGACCGTGATCGATGCACACCGGATTTTCGCAGGGCGGGTCCTGCACGTTTTTCTTGTTCAAGTCATTGAGCCACAATTCGCGCGTTTTGTCCGAGAGTCCGCCGTAAAAGGCAAACGTCTGGTTGCACGGGAAATAAATGGAATAACACTTCGGGCAAATCCTCAGATCAAGATTGACAATTCTGAGGGACTCGACTTCTGAACCGCAAAAAGAACATTTACACATGTTTTTCAATATAGCAATTAGGGATTGAAAGTTACTAGTTATTAGTTACTAGTTATTAGATTTTTAGTTGCATGAAGCATCCTGCTTATATTGCAGGTCCATAGTTGCTAGAGTCCACTTGATTAAGAGGATTTTATAAATGAAATTTGCTAGTAACTAGTAACTGTACCGAAGGTACTTGTAACTATTAACTAAATTTAAGCTCATGGCTAAAGTAGTTCAAATTACAGCAGAAAATTTTGAAGAAGAGGTCATCAAGGCCTCTGAAACCCGCGCCGTCGCGATTCTTTTCTCTTCCGCAGAATATCCGGATTGCGCCCCGTACTCCCAGTTGGCAGGCCAGCTTTCCACAAGCATGGACTTTACGCTCGGCGTCGTAAGCTGCGATGACCGCGAAAACATGCGCCTTATCCAAATGTTCCGCGTGCAGTCCGTCCCCGAGATTCACGTGGTCGATAAAGGCCAGATTGCAGACGTCATCCAGGGTGTGCTCCCCGAAGCCGACCTCAAGAAGCGTCTCGAAAAGTTCTACGTCTCCGAAGAAGCCCGTTTCCAGACCGCTCTCGAAGACGCCATCGCACAAAAGAACTTCGACCAGGCGCTTCCGATGCTCGATGAAGCTCTTGCCAAGAACCCAAGCGACAAGAAGCTCCAGCTTTTGTGGGCAAAGGCAAGCCTCGGCCTCGGCGATACCGCAAAGGCAAAGGACATTCTCTCCAAGTTTGTTGAAAGCGACGACCAGTATCGCGAAGCCAAATCACTCCTAGAACTTCTCGACTTCCACGCCGAAGTCGCCAAGAAGGACGTCCAGGGCAAAGAAGCCATCGTCTATCACGAAGCTTGCAAACTCGCCTGCGAAGAAGATTTTGAAAGCGCACTCCAGGCATTCCTGAACCTGTACGTCGAAGCTCCAGAATGGAATGACGGCGCCGCCAAGAAAGCAATGCTCACGCTCTTTGGCGTTCTCGGTCCCAAGCACGAACTCACCTGGAAGTACCGCGCAAAACTCAATACGATGATGTTCATCTAAGGATAGACCGGGCTTTCAGCCCTCTTAGAACTAAGTTGACAGAACTTAGACAAAAGCGCAGCTCAATGAGCTGCGCTTTTTAACATTTCACTGTCAGAACCCGGCCGGCTCCAAATACTTTATCTGCACTTCGAATTTGCAAGGTCCAGCAAGTTCTTGTATGCAGCCATGCACCTTCTGTGGTCCTTAGTGCCTTCCGTGTAAGAATAGCATTCACCAAGCTTATTGTTTGCCATATCGCGTTCCTTGCACTTTTTCGGAGCAGGTTCTGCAACAGATTGAGATTTCTGCTGAGAATTTTGCGGTTGCTTAGCCTGGGAAGGTGCATCGAACGAATACACAAACACTTCAATACGGTTATTCTTCATTCTGTTATCCGGAGTCGTATTCGGAACGAGAGGTTCGTCACCGCCCTTGCCCGTTGCAATAACATCTTGACCCGGAATGCCCGACATCACCAAGTAGCTTTTCACTTCTTCGGCACGCTTCAAGGCAAGTACACGACTTCTTTCAGGGCGGTCAATGTTGTCCGTATGAGAGACGATTTCGATTTTCTTGCCGTGGTAGTTTCTCAGATGGTCAGCAAGTCTATTCAAGCCATCCGTAGATTCACGAGTGAATCTGGACTGGCCAACGCCAAACGTCACGCCCTGCAAAATGAACTTTTCCAAAACAGTCTTATTTGCAGCATTATTAGCGGCATTAGCCTGAGATGCAGGCTGAGACGTCGTCACCTGCGGCTTCGGCGCACCGTAAGAAGGCGTGTTTTTGATGCAGCGGAGCTTGTTTGTATAAGCATCACCATGCTTAAAGTACGGTGTACCCTTTTCACGGATAGCATTGTACTTCCAGTCCACATACGTCATTTCGCTACCATTCTTCGAAGAAGTCCAATAGCCACGCTTGAAGTCAAAATTCATGCTGCACGGGTTTTCCTTCGTATCGCGATTGTTTCTCACGCGCTTGTCATTTGCATGAATTTCAAATTCAGTCGCCTTCGAGAAAAGCTGTTCGTATTCACTCTGTTCCGGAACATGCCAACCACGCGGACAGGCACGGTCAAGATTGCGGGCTTCCATTTCATCCAGGCGGTCGAGAATCACGTCTTCAGCCATCCAGGTCTGATCACCAATCTTAAGGGTCCTGTAAGTCTTTCCGGCATTATCCATCACGCCACCAAGACGTTCCTTGCAAGCGGCTTCCCAATTCTGGATGCAGCGCACAGAATAAGCATTCGCCTTACGTCCCTGGAACGCGAAAGTTTCAAGGTTCTGGCCTCTAAAGCTCATGGCATCAGCACGATCACCCGGTTTTTCATCACCAAGCCAGAAGAACGCACGGTTGCCTAAATCAATATAGCGGTCACCATCAACGTAGTAACCTCCATTGACCACTCTAAAATTATTCAGATTGAAGTCCTGGTAGTTGAGGTCATCACCCATCGGCAGGCTCCAACCATCAGGGCAAGCCCTCTTTGCGGCGCTCCACGTATAAAGTCGGCCGTAACTATCGCAGTTCTGGGTTACATTGTCATAACAGTAACTTTCCGGCAAGCGGAACTTCAGGTTTTCCGCCATCCATACGCGGCCGCCAATTTTCACCGTAGAATAGCGTTCGCCATCACGGTTATCAATCAGGAGATTCCTTGATTCGTCATAGGTCGAAGTATTCTGGTACTTGTTCGAAGCGTAAGAATTCTGCTGAGCCACAGGCTGTGTCGGTCGAGATGCCTGCATTGCGCGCTCTTCGTCAGAAATACTACAATCAAATTCCTGCGGAAGCTTTCCAAAGTAATAGTTGTACTTATCCGGAGTAATCCAAATCTCGCTACTCCCCACAGACGAACGCATAAAAGAACGCGGATAATTGACGCATCTGAAAAGCACATTGGCGCAACGATCGTCCTTCTTTTCCGTTCTAAACGTATCGTCCATATCCGGGCAACGCCAGTAGCAAGAATTGCCGAACATGTCGTCAAAGCTACAGGCAATCACTGTTCTATCGCCAGACGGAGCGGCAAAAACCGATTCCGCGGCTAAAAAAGAAGTCGCTATCGCAAGAGCGTACTTTTTATTCATAAAGACTCCGTATTCCAACACAATTTGGTGTGTATTATATATGATTAGGACAAAAATACATTTTTCACAATGTGTATTTCTAGATGATACCATTAATTAAAGAGTTTCAATAGTTCTTCGCAAAAAGAAAATTTTTATTTACGCATATTTCTAAGTTTCAAGTTCCGATTTTCCCCTCATTTTCTTATAACTAGTAACTAGCAACTAGTAACAATTTCTAAATTTCCGCCCGTATTTTATTGTACAGTAAAAACAAGGGATTAAATCCCACAGGAAAACATTATGAAAAAGATCAAGTTCCAAGACACCTCGTTCCGTGATGGCTTCCAGTCCATTTTCGGCGCTCGCGTGTTCATGAAGGACTTCATGCCTGCCGTTGAAGCAGCTGTGAAGGCTGGCATCACCCACTTCGAAGCAGGTGGCGGCGCCCGTTTCCAGGCTCTGTACCAGAACTGCGGCGAAGACGCATTCGACATGATGGATGAATTCCGTCGCGTTGTCGGTCCGAAGATTCGCCTCCAGACTCTCGCTCGCGGTATCAACGTGGTCGCTCTCGCTCCGCAGCCGCGCGATATGATCAAGCTCCATGCCGACATGTTCAAGAAGCACGGCATGACCCGTATTCGTAACTTCGACGCTCTTAACGACGTCAACAACCTCATTTACTCCGGTAAGTGCATCACGGACGCAGGACTTGAACACGAAGTCGTCGTCACCATGATGGAACTTCCTCCGGGATGCGACCTCAACGCCGCCCACAATCCGGAATTCTACGAACGCATCCTCCGCAACATCTTGGACGCCGGTGTTCCGTTCGCTTCCGTCTGCTTCAAGGACGCTTCCGGTACGACAAACCCGACCAAGGTTTACGAAACATTCAAGCGCGCTCGTAAGCTCCTCGGCGACAACGTCGAACTCCGCATCCACAGCCATGACACCTGCGGTACTGGTGTGGCTCAGTACAAGGCAGCTATCGAAGGTGGCGCAGATGGCGTCGACCTCGGCCGCAAGCCGCTTTCTGGCGGTACGGCTCAGCCGGACCTCTTCTCCATGTTCCACGCCCTCAAGGGTACGGATTACAAGCTCGCCCTCGGTGAAGACAGCATCGTTGACGACCACATTCCGGAACTCATGGAAGCCAACAACGTCGCTGTTGAATGCCTCAAGGACTACAACTTCCCGCCTGAAGCTCGTCAGATCACAACCGACGTTATCTTCAGCCCGATGCCGGGTGGCGCTCTCACAGCTAACACGCTCATGATGCGCGAAACCAAGACCTTCCACCTCTTCCCGAAGGTTATCGAAAACATGAGTGAATGCGTACGCCGCGGTGGCTTCGCATCCTCTGTGACGCCGGTTTCTCAGTTCTACTTCCAGCAGGCTTACATGAACACCTTGAACCAGGCTGCAGGCCGCGGCACATGGTTCAAGATGACGGAAGGCTACGGCAAGATGCTCCTTGGCTACCAGGGCAAGACTCCTTGCGAACCGGATCCGGAACTCGTGAAGATTGCAGCCGACCAGTTCGGCATGAAGCCGTTCAAGGAAGCCTATCCGGGCATCCAGTGCGCAGAAGAAATTCTCGAACCGGGTATTCCGAAGGCCAAGAAGCTCCTCGAAGAAAATGGTCTCCCGGTCAACGACGAAACCATCTTCATCACGGGCTGCCTCCAGACGAAGGCTGGCAACAAGGGTATCGAATTCCTCAAGGGCAACCGCCACATTGGCGTGCCGAAGAAG
>NZ_JBGUHR010000048.1:0-1702 GCF_045112255.1 Fibrobacter sp. | reverse complement strand
GCTCAGGCGAGAAAATATGCGCCTAAGCGCAACAAAAATAACAAGCATAGTGGAATGCGCCGCACAGCGAGCGAAATTCCACCAATGCTTGTTGGGGACACCCCAAGCCCCGAAATGACCGCACAGCGGTCAAAAAATAATCGGCTAACGCCGAAATAAAACAAAGGAGACACCACTATGGAAAATGCAAAACGCAAGAGGGGCAGACCGCCTAAACGCAAGGTTATGGAGTTCGAGGGCATGACCTATGAGGGAGCAATCAACAACGCTCTGGACAAAGAGGTCAGAGCCGAGCTTGACGATACCCTTGCACACAAGTCCAAGGACGAGCTTTCCAACGATGAACGCAAGTACCTCAAACGCAAGAGGGAGAAGAAGTCTTACACGCTGAATGTACGCTTTACGGAATCGGAAATGCAGGATATTCTTTCTAAGTGTGAGCAGTACGGCTATAAAAACAAAACGGAGTATATCCGTGACTGCGTTCGGGCGAGGGTTGATCTCACTCACGACACCACCGACATATCGGAGTGTAACCGCCTGATGAAACGCATCGGAGCAAACATCAACCAGATACTTGTCCGACTTTACAGCACAGGTCACATCTATGCCGAGGATATTGACGAGATAAAGAGAGGGGTTAATGAAATTTGGCATACACTTCTATCCATTCAATCAAGGCAACAGACGGGGCGGCTCTCCGCTATATCACAAACGGAGATAAGACCGTCAACGGCTTATATGTGCAGTCTTATGCCTGCCGAGCCGACAGCCGAGGAGCTGCCGCCGACTTCCGAGCAGTCAGAGCAGGCGGAACAGGGCGCACCGAAATCCTCGCACACCACATAGTCCAGAGTTTCGCTCCTGATGAAGTGACACCCGAACAAGCCTTGCAAATCGGAGAGGAATTGTGCGACCGTTTCTTGCAAGGCAACTATCAATATGTGCTTGCAGTCCACACAGACAAGTCCCATACCCATTGCCACATCATCTTCAATAACACTAATCTTTACAATGGACTCAGCTTTACTTACGAACACAATCAAGGCAAGGTAAAGGAACGGTCATGGGCGCAGTTACGGGCAATTTCGGACGAGCTATGCAAGAAACACGGCATTTCTGTTATTGAGCCGAAAGCGAAAGGTGTTTCCCACTTTGAGCATGATATGCAGTTGCAGGGCAAGTCGTGGAAGGACAAGCTCCGAGCCAAGATTGCCGAAGTCGCTTTTTACAGCAAGGATTTTGCAGATTTTCTCCGCAACTGTTCTGCCAGCGGTATCGAGTATGTTTACAAGCCACAGAACAAAGTCAAGCTGAAGTTCCGTCTTTCGGGCGAGGGACAGCAGAAATTCACAAGAGCCGAAACGCTGGGCGCAGACTACACCGCCGAACGCATTGCCGAGCAGATAGAGCAGATACAGAAAGCAAAGTCTGCTATGGAAAGGCTTGCTGAAAAGAAAAATCCCGAAAAGGCATTCGCACCGTCCAAGCCTGCGGTCACAACCAAGACTGAGCCGACACCTACACCGCCGACAACTGTTGCGGACGAACCTGAAAGCAATCTCAGCGTTATGACCGAGGAGGAATATATCAAAATCCTCAACGAACAGGATATGCAGGCGCAGGCAGAAAAGGCGGCACCGCCTGCCGACCCGTGGGCAGAAATTCGTGGTATGGGCAGAGCCAATGAAATTATCGCAGA
>NZ_JBGUHR010000047.1:0-15556 GCF_045112255.1 Fibrobacter sp. | reverse complement strand
CGTGCTCCACCTCGACCACGGTGACTCTTTCGAACTCTGCAAGGACTGCATCGACAACGGTTTCTCTTCCGTGATGATCGACGGTTCTGCTCTTCCGTACGAAGAAAACATCGCCCTCACCAAGAAGGTTGTTGAATACGCTCACGCTCACGACGTTACCGTCGAAGCTGAACTCGGTGTTCTCGCCGGTGTTGAAGACGAAGTTGCTTCTGAAGTTTCTCACTACACGAAGCCGGAAGAAGTGATCGACTTCGCTACCCGTACGGGCTGCGACTCCCTCGCTATCTCCATCGGTACTTCTCACGGTGCATACAAGTTCAAGCCGGAACAGTGCACTCGTAACGCTCAGGGCAAGCTCGTTCCGCCTCCTCTGGCATTCGACGTGCTCCATGCTATCGAAGCTAAGCTCCCGGGCTTCCCGATCGTTCTCCACGGTTCTTCTTCTGTTCCGCAGGACGAAGTTGACACGATCAACGCCCACGGCGGTAAGCTCCCGGATGCAGTTGGTATTCCGGAAGAACAGCTCCGCGAAGCTTCTCGCTCTGCTGTCTGCAAGATCAACATCGACTCTGACAGCCGTCTCGCTATGACTGCCGCTATCCGTAAGTATTTCGACGAACATCCGGAACACTTCGACCCGCGCCAGTACCTCAAGCCGGCTCGTGAAAACATGAAGAAGATGTACATGCACAAGATCGTGGATGTGCTCGGCTCCAACAACCAGCTCTAAGAGACCGTTCGCGCCTAGAATCACATAGAAATATGTGAGAGGCGCTCACTCTCGCAAAAGCCCTCGGTTAATACCGGGGGCTTTGTTGCTCACAGGAGACCGCTTTATATTTTGTCATCCTGGAGGTCGCGAGACCGATAGGATCCAAGCAAAGAGCTTCAAGACCGTGCGGGTAAAACCGCGCGGTTTTAATTTTTTGAAGTCACTAGAATTACAATTAAACCGATAACAGATACAGATGCCGCAGCAATTCCAACCTTAGTCAATGTTGAAGCGGCCTCTGATTTTGCATTTTCTTCAGCAACACATTCTTCGTATTCAGGCGTTTGTGCATGAAGAGCAGAACAATTTGTCGAAGCACATCCGAACAAGTTGCAGCAAAGAATTGCAGATAAAAAAGTAAATACAAAAGACTTGACCATGGAATACAATTTAAAAACTTTTTTATATTAAAAGCAAATTAAAAAGGGCTTTATTTATGTTCAGAAAGTGCAGTCTTTTATTTTTTATTTCAGCCATTCTTTTGACGTTGAGTACCGTTGCCTCGGCAAATAAATGTACGGATGCTTATTTCAATGCTCAAGCACACTCAATTTTTGATCAAGAAAGCAATCTACGCTTAGACTCCACCTCATTCAGCACATCTCCAGCCGGGTGGAAGGGAAAAAATATTATTACAATAATTCATTAATAGAAAAAGTGATGGTTGACTTTGTAAACAACGTGATGCCACCCGCTTATTGGTTCTTTTATAGAGATACAAATGAAACCGTTATAAATCAAAAAGACTTTTACGAATATATAGACTCTACTTATAAGAAACAGGATACTTTGTTTCACCACCTAAAAGCATACTATAGAACGGAATACGCATATACGTGGATTATTAAGATAACAACAGATTATTACAGTGAAAAAAAGATTTATGAAGATGAAACAAAATTATTAGAATCAATTTTTAAGCAGGACACGATTATAGATATAAACCATTCCAACTACAATACAGATTCATCTTCAGTAGAAAAAACATTTTACATCGCAGACATCAATGATGACAACAAATGCTATGGATACGATGAACAGCAAAATCTTCTATACACATTTACATACAGCACTACTGAGAACGGTTTTTCTTTAAAACAAGATGATGGCGAGAATTACATCGAAATATTCGTCATCAATGAAGATAAAATAACAACCACCCTCCGCAAGACTATCAAGCGCACCAAAATCGCACCCCAAGCCCGTTACTTCGATCTGCTTGGCAGATTCAAGTTCACGAAATAACGATACTCCAGCCGCTACTTTAGTTTTTTTAGCAGGGAATCCAAGCGACGGGTTATCTGCACGGCGCCTGTCCGCGCAAGATGGTCGGTGTTCATCGCCATAGAATTGGGATAATCGTGCTCGCCCATCTTGTTTTCGTTCATCAACCTGAAATTGTCAAATTCAGCTTTGAGCGCATTCAGGGAATCAAGGATTGCAGGGATTTCAGAACGGCGCGGACCATAGCGCCCCCATGAACCGGTTTTACTGTACTGTGGGTTCTGCGGGAAAATAATCCCAACCACGTAAAGTCCACGCTCTTTTGCATTTTCGAGGAATCGGCGCAATCTAGCCAGCTGCCAGCTAACAGCATCCGGTTTTGAATCCATCCAAGCGGAATCAACTTTCACCAGAGGATCACCCCACGAAATGGGGTCGTTAGAACTGAATCCGCGGGTTGCTCTATAATTAATCATGTAAGCATCGGACGACGGGTACGATCCGTTGACTCTCTCGACAAAAGCGTCCGGCAATCCAGATTTCCAGAAATCATGGTTTTTGTCGTAGAGATATCCAGGAGCACCTTCGAAAATAGTCCGAGTCACGTCGTCTCGGTCGCCCCATAAGTCAATATCGAGCGAAAAAACAATCGCCTTCAGATTCTTTGCATGGTTCATGGCGTAGTTTTCGGCTAGATAGAACGACGCATCCATCGAATTGAGCGGATGACCCATGTTCAAGGAATACCCAGCTGTGATGAGATCAGGATTAAGCCCGTCTTCAACACGGGAACTGCCAACGAAGATATATTCAAGTTCTTCGTAATGGTTCCAGAAGAGTTCCATCTTGGGGCGCAGGGCCTGATGCCAGATTTCAAGGCCGGGAGCCATGTACACTCCGGCGCTGTCAGCATCCAAAAGAGCATCCTCTGTAATAGATACACCTCGCATCGCCCACAATGCAGGGTGCCAAAGTTCCTCGCCTTCAGCAATCTCCACGATAGAAGAATCACGCAGCGAGACAACGGCTATTTTTGTATGCGACCCGTTCGCATCCACCAACGTAACCACGGCGATGTCGGTAGAGCCGTTACCCGCCCATTCGGTATGGTCGAAGGTATAGCCCGAGGGCGCAGCAACCGTCTGCACCAACTTTCCCGTAGAATCCGCGACCAGCAGACGCTGGTGCGTATTGTATTTTTGGCCGACAAACTCGCGCCCGGCTTTTCCGGAGAAATCCAGGAACAGCGTACGCTTGGAGCTGTCCTTCGCCAAAGAAACATTGCAGGCCTGGTCCCCACCATACCAGACGATATCGCGAGCGCTCTTGGAGACTGTGGAGCCGGAATTGGCAACACGTGCGCGGAGAAGCCTCGATCCTGTCACGGATAGGGTTCCGTCTTCGCTGATGCCACCATGGTATGCACCGTCAAAGAGTTTCTTGGGCTTGCCGAACTTACCGTTCTTGAATGAAACCTGCCAGGTAGAAGCGCTAAGGAAAGCGGAGTCATCCTTATTGTTGCCAGCATCGCTCACATAGACAATCACCGTATCGCCATTTTCAAGAATACGCCAGCGCGGAATGGCCGCCGATTTCACATCAAGTTTTGCCAGGTTATTGTCAACACCCGCGCGCAGGGAACGCACAAACAAGGACGACGTTCCGGAAATGCTCTCAAGTCCTGTACAATACGCGACTAGTTTCCCGTCAGGCGAAATATCGGGATGGAAAGCGCCTTCCGTACCGGGGAGAGTGACGACAGAAAGTTCACCATTGGAATAATCGACAAACGAAAGCATCTTGCTGACATCGTTGCGGAAAACAAGCTTGCTCCTGTACGTTCCCGTCAAGGCACGGATGGTTGATGAATTCGCAAGCGGGATGACCCTGCTTTCGGAAGCTACACCGCCGCGAACGATCCAAGTCGGGTTTGGAATAGCACCGAATGCGAGACGGAAACCGACATAATCAGCCCGTGTTGACGAGGTAACCGCATAGACGTCGCCACGCGTATACAGAGCAATCGAAGAAGCTTCATTACGATAGCAGCCCCCCTTCACGACACGCTGCCCGAGGGAGCCTCCATCGGGTGCGCCTACGAAATTCTTGAACTTGCCGGATGTGTATTCGCCGAGCCAGTCATTCACCCACTCCATGGCGTTGCCGGCCATGTCACAAAAATCGCCCTCTCCCGCCTTACCACAGACGGCATGCAGCTTGTAATCCGAATTTTGCGCAGTCCAGCCGTTCGCAACATTCCAGCCAACCTTTGCTGCAAGTACCCATTCCGCTTCGGTCGGCAACCTGTAGGCGTCCGTTTCGGCGCGGAAAGCAAATCCCTCTATATTGGTGCAATGATGCTGCGAATCAAACGTGAGTCCGACATAGGTATATGCGGTATCGAAATTTTCGAGCTTGCTGCGTTCATTGGCAAAAAGTACGGCGTCATAAAACGTGACGGACGTCGCGGGAAGATTCTTGTCAGCACAATTCAGCGAAAGACCCGTCGCCGGCTGCATCGCCGCATTGAACTCGCCGCACGTCACCTCGTGACGGCCTAGCGAAAAATCGTAATCGAAAACGGCCTGCATGGCCGGACGATCCATAGACCGCACCTTTTCATCCGTTCCCAAAACGGCAACAGCGCCGGCAGCATTCACATGCAACATGCCCTGGAGCGAATCCACCGTGATTTCGACACCATGCCCCGACAAGGGCATATCAGACGAGCAGCCCCACATACAGGCAAAAGAAATCACGAACAAGGCTATTTTTTTCATTTTCGAAAAGAACATAAATTGAAAAAAATGTTTTGCAATGGTACAATTTTGTCGCCAATATACAAAATATTTTACATCCACTACTACTAAATTTTTTATTATTCATTCGTCTTTTGTATTAACTCACACCTCAAAGGCGCGCCGCGCCGACCTCATAGCCCATGACCATTTGTCCTCATTGCGGCGCCGAGCTGAAAAAAGGCGCAACATTCTGCCCCCACTGCGGGAGCGACAAGAACACCGGCTGGAAAGAAGGCGCTGAATATAGCGACCTAGACCTCCCCGACTACGATGAAATTGTCGAGAATGAGTTCGGCGAAAAGAAGAAAAAAACAAGCCCGCTTGCCATTGCGGCGGCCATCATTATCGCACTTGCATTTATCGCGACAATGATTTTCTAATGAAACGAGATGGAGATGCCCGTTCGGAGACGGGCATGACATTTAATTGCTAGAAGATAACATCTCTTCCAAGCTCTTGAGGGTTTCTTCGGCGGCGGTGAAGTCGTAATCGTCAATCTGGTTTCGCAGTTTCTGCAAAAGTGTATCCTGCTCCTGCGAGAACATGATCTCGTCGAGCGAATCGAGAATGCGCTTGCAGGCTGTAAGCGAACAAGATTCCACAGCCGGCTTGAGTTCTTCAACCGCCTGGGTGAGCTTGCCTATGGCTTCAGGATCCACATGCTTGATAACAACGGATGCATTCGACTGCTCGGAAGCGATATTCTGCATGACAATTTTCAGGTCGTCAATTAAATCCTCAAGAGCCTCTACAAATGCGTTGTATTCGCTGTAATTCTGCTCCTTCTTGAGTAGCGAATTTTCAAGCATCACGCCAAGCGTCTGCACATGATAAGAGCCAATAGTTCCGCAAAGTCCCTTTATCGTATGGACGATGCGCGTCGCTTCTTCAAAATCTCCACCTTCAAAGAATTTTTTGAGCTTAACAGCCACACCACCGTAATCGCGTACGAAGCCCTGAATAATCTTGAAATACAGATTCTTGTTATCATTGGCGTGGTAAAGCCCCGCTGCGGCATCGAAATTGCGGACTTTCAGGAACATCGCCACAATGCTGTCATCAGTACCGGCAGGTTTTGCCTCAGGTTCACTTGTTGTCTGCGCCATTGGCATTGAATCAGCTACAGGCAAGTACTGGGCAAGGACATCGTAGAGTAGCATCGGATCAATAGGCTTTGCAATATAAGAATTCATGCCTGCCTTGATACAGTCGTCGCGGTCCTTCTGGAACGCCCTTGCACTCATAGCTACAATCGGCACTTTCTTGAAGTACTCATCAGAACGGCTGCGGATTGCAATTGTCGCATCAAGACCGTTCATGACCGGCATCTGGATATCCATCAGGACCAAGTCGAACGCATTTTTCTTGAGCAAGTCAAGTGCAATTTGGCCATTGGCAGCAACCATGGTCGCAAGGCCCACGCTATTCAAAAGCGATACCGTCAACTCCTGGTTCATTTCATTGTCTTCTACGAGGAGAATTTTGGCTTCCTTAAAGAAAATCTTATTTTTCTCCGTTTTGACAGCCTTCTGGTATGTCAGCTTTTCTTCGACAGCCTCCTGCATGGCGCTTAACAAAGAGCTGATCTGCAAAGGCTTCGCGACACAGCTGTTAAATCCGATTTCTGTAGCCAGATGGTAATTTTTCTCGTCAAAGTGAATCGGATGCATCAGGATCTTTGGAATCTTTTTCATGTTAGCCGGAAGCCCCTGCACAAAATCGAATCCATTCATGATCGGCATCTGGTAATCAACTATAAAAAGGTCATATGGAGTCTCGCCCGCTTCTTCGTGAGCTTGGATCAAATCCAAGGCTTCGTCAACAGAAGCAGCCTCTTCGACGACACAGCGCAATTTCGTCAAGTAATGTCTCAGCACATCGCGAAGTCTTTCACAATCGTCCACCAACAAGACATTCTTGTTCTTGAATGTCGAGACAGACTTCCACTTGGGTACAGAAGCTTGCTGTGCAATAGGGAGCGTAATCGAGAAATAGAACTTTGAACCCCTTCCGTATTCGCTTTCAACCTGAAGCTCGCCACCCATGAGTTCTACAAGAGACTTTGAGATGACAAGTCCAAGGCCTGTTCCACCATACTTGCGCGTAATCGAGCCGTCAGCTTGCGTAAAGGCGTTAAACAGATGCTGCAACTGTTCGCCAGTCATTCCGATACCCGTATCGATAACGCTAAACGAGAGCTTGACATTGTTCCCTATGACCTGATCCTGCGTTATTCTTAGCGTTATGCTTCCGCTTTCCGTGAATTTGGTCGCATTGTTGATCAAGTTCGTAAAGATCTGAGAAAGGCGCAACGGGTCGCCCATCAAGATTTCCGGAATTTCCGGATCCACATCGACAATCAGTTCAATCGGTCGTCCTGCAATACGGACTTCAGCAAGAGCAGCCACTTCGCCAATCACATCTTGCAGCACAAGCTGCGTAATTTCAAGGTCCTGCTTATTCGCTTCGATCTTCGAGAAATCCAGAATGTTGTTTATGATTCCAAGCAGCGATGTTGCGGCATGGCTTATACGTTCGATAAATCCAAGCTGGCGTTCATCGAGCTTTGTTTCCTGAATCAAGTGCGCCATGCCAATAATGGCATTCATCGGGGTTCGAATCTCGTGGCTCATGTTCGCAAGGAACTCGCTTTTAGCTTGCGTCGCATGTTCTGCAATTTCTCGAGCGGCAACAACTTCAGAAATATCAATCATCGATAGCATGTAACCGACAATCGCATCTTGCACCTTGAGCGTACAAGCTTCTCCACGGAACCATATATCGGTATGCGAATCAAGCGTCTGGAGCTTAAACGTATCTTTCCAGACGCCTTGTTCTGCAAAAGTCTTTTGCAAGGATTCTACAATTTTTTCGGGCATGCCGCACTTGGACATGTTCTGGAGCGATTGTCCAATCACATCCTTCCAGTCTACAACAAGGTAATCCGTCAACTGCTTGGACATGTACTTGACTTTGCAGTTTTTATCAAAGATGACAAGAATCGAATTGCCCGCCGAAAGCATGATCGTATCGAGAATCGTATCTTTCTGGATGCCGCTTGTTTCATCCGAGATCAAGAACAGATAGCGGATAGATCCATCATCTTCGACAAGGAACTGGAATATGACTTTCCACCAGGCGTCTTCGCCAGTACAGCTCTTGACCGGAATAATAATTTGCCGCTCGCTGGCATGCATTTCGCCGCCCTTCGAGACTTTATATACAAACTTCTTGAACTGTTCCGAATGGAAAAATTTCCAGAGGATCTCGCCACGGACATCGTTGCCATTGTTGAAAAATTCCGCAATGTAGGCACTAGCATGCAAAATATCAAATGTATCATTAGTCAGGACAATTCTAAAATTGTCGCTTCCTAAAAGCGTTTCGAACATGGTGCTCGAGCTGACGCTTTCATTCAGGTCTTTCTGGATGAAGAACTTGAAAAGGAACCGTACAATGAGCCATGTGAGAAATATCAGAGCCAAGACAACAAGCGCAACAACAAAAATAATGGCGTTCAAGTTTTCCTGGACTTTTGCAACGACCTTGTTTTTCTGGATGACATGAACAACATAGAAAGGCGCATTCTTTAACGGCCTTACCATAAAAATAAACTTGCGATTTTCTATGCTCGTCTTTTCAAAAAGCGTTACATTCACGGAGTCCAGCTTATCAATCTGGATATCGTCCTGAACTAGATGCAGAAGCCCGGCAACCGTATCCGTAACGATATTGTGCAAATTGGTTTCATACGGGAAATACGTGAACAAGCTGTCGTTTTCGGAACTCACAAGCATCGTGATTCCGCCCTCGGACCGCGCAAACTCGCCCATCAGCTGGCGCACTTTTTGCAAGTCGATGTCGATGGCGACGGCTCCCATGAACGAGCGATTCTTTTCCCAAAGCGGGTACGAATACGTGAGGACGCGCTTTTTTGCCGTTTCATTGATTTCAGGACCTGTGATGGCAAGCCCCTTATGTCTGGACGCTTCAAGGTACCAAGTCCTTATGCGGAACTCCTTTTTGCTCTCGTTCAGCTTAAAGTCTCTAGCCGAAATGTACTTGCCATTTTGCGTTCCATAGTAAATGTCTACAATAAACGAAGACGACTGCTGATGCTTTTTCAGCACCTTCTTGACGTCGGCTTCTTTTGTATGTTGCAAAATCTTCGGAAGCGGCTTGAACTGTTTTTCCAGTTTGGCGAAGAACAGTTCAAGATCGATGACAACCTTGTCCTGGAATTTTGATTCAGCAGAACTGTACGAAGATGTAATTAATGTAGACTTGATGAAATTCGAAAATACAATCACCATCACGATGGTAAACACGAGCATCGGTATGGTGTAAACAAGCGAAATACGCCAACTGAGGTGGCGTTTCTTTTCATTTATGGGACTTGGTGTCAATCCTTACATTCCTCGGAAGAAGAAGTGTCTTTGAACTGCTCGTAAATTTCGGGCAGCTGGTCCGCGATAGCCAAAAACGCATCGACGACATCCGGGTCGAACTGCGAACCACGGCCCCTGATAATTTCTTCAACGGCAACTTTGTGAGGATACGGGTCTTTGTAGGGCCTTTTGGAAACAAGGGCGTCATACACATCGGCGACCGCCATTATCCTTGCGCCTATAGGAATTTCATCTTTTTTCTTGTGGTTCGGGTAACCTTCCCCATTCCAGTATTCATGATGACCAAGAGCCATTTCGGCAGCGATGCGCACCATCGGGTTATCACGCAATTCCTTTGTTGCTTCCTGGAGAACATCATAGCCCATTTGCGGGTGCTGCATCATGATTTCGCGTTCGTCCTGCGTCAAGGATCCCGGCTTGCGCAAAATGCGGTCGTGAATGCCGACTTTGCCAATATCGTGAAGCGGAGCCGCCGTTGCCAGGTTTTCAATATATTCTGGAGTAATCGTATCCGTAAACTTCGGATTCTTGCGAAGTTCTTCAGCAAGACGCTGGACGATAATCTGTGTACGCTTGATGTGTTCGCCCGTTTCCGGATCGCGATATTCAGCAAGTGACCCAAGACTCGTGAGCATGACCTTGAGCGTCTTGCGCAGGTCTGCGGTACGTTCATCGACGAGTTCATGCAGATGGTCTCGTTGAAGCTTTAGCTGGAGCTGATTCTTGATTCGCAGAGTCACAAGAGCCGGATTGAAGGGCTTTGTAATGTAGTCGACCGCACCGAGATCAAGACCAATCTGTTCACTCTTGCTATCGGCCTTGGCTGTTAGGAAAATAACCGGAATCCCTTGCAGAATATTCTTTTCGCGCATGATTCTCAATGTTTCATAGCCATCCATTTCAGGCATCATCACATCGAGTAGAATCAAATCAGGCTTAATCTTTTCTGTGAGTTCAATCGCTTTTTTACCATTAAGAGCAACACAAACTTCATAATCATTCGACAAAATGCCTTCCAAAACATCGATGTTCGTCTTGGTGTCATCAACAACTAATATTTTCAAACGAGAACGGTCCATATTCATAATATACGCTCAATAATCTATATACAGGAACTCATTTTATTCCATCTAAGTACATAAAATAGACTTATTTTTTTGTGGACAATTTTTCAAAACTTTAAAGATCCATGCTTTTTGTTTTTTATCACGGCTGAAATTATATTTATTTCGGTAATTGGTCAATAGATTTTGGTCACTAGTCATTGGTAAGGAGGTTTTATGAAGAAGTTTGTTCCGCTGGTAGCCTTGTTCGCGCTCGGAGTAGAGGCCCAGGAGATTGTCGAAATAGCACCATTCTGGGCGGCACTCGACGATCTTGAACCAGCGGGCATCAACGACCTTTATAACGACCTGAATCTCCCTGACACTATGAAAAAATACGGCCCGTTCCCAGTCAAATGGGAAAGTTCCGACACGCTGTTCTTGGGGCATGACGGGCACATCAACGGACGATTTGTAGGCGAAAACCACGAAGTGACGCTCACGGCAACGCTGTACGACAACGAAAGCACCACAAAGCGCGCAGAAAAGCGCTCGTTCAAGGTTTCTATCCACGGTTTTGAGCCTTACTCCAACTACCTCTTTGCGTACTTCCCGGCCAACGACAACGAAAACATCTATTACGCCCTGAGTAATGACGGCTACAACTTTACACCCATGAACAACGGCAAGCGTGTGGTGGCTGCCGATACGGTGAGCCTCAAGAAAGGTCTCCGTGACCCGCATGTATTGCGCGCACCTGACGGCTGGTTCTACATGGTGAATACCGACATGAAAAGCGCTGAAGGCTGGGCAAGCAACCGTGGCATGGTGCTGATGAAATCACGCGACCTTATCAACTGGAAGCATAGCACCGTGCATTTCCCGGACAAGTACAAGGGCAAGAACTTTGCAAACGTCACCCGCGTATGGGCACCAGAAACCATCTGGGACGAAAATTACGTGAACAAGGACGGGAGCAAGGGCCGCCCGCTCGTCTATTACTCGCTGTTGACCAATGACGGAAGCATCCCGTACGACAAGGTGTTTTTCAATTACGCCAACGAAGACTTTACCGACCTCGAAGGCGACCCGATCCATTTCTTTGACCGAGGCAAATCGACCATTGACATGGACATCGTCTATAATCCTGTAGACAAGCTTTATCATGCGTTTTACAAGAACGAAGGCGATGGCGGCATCTGCAAAGTGCAGGCACAGACTTTAACCACGGAAAACGGTACCAAGGCTCCGACCTGGTACAAGCGTAGCGGCGCATTGCAACAGACGACCGAAGCCGTCGAAGGTGCAGGCGTATTCAAGCTCATCAACCAGAATTCCTGGGTGCTCATGTACGACTGCTACATGAACGGACATTACCAGTTCACGAGCAGCACCGACCTCGAAAATTTCAAGTTCGTGCAAGACACCAAGACAAGCGGCGCATTCACCCCCCGCCACGGCACGATTCTCCCGATTACCGCTCAAGAAACGGCAGCCCTCATGAAGGTCTTCCCCACGCCTGATTTCGAACCGAAGGTGATTGAAATTCCAGATTCCATCGGCGTCTGCGACGGCAAGAAAGTCGTAGGTCCGTGCAGCCCGACAAAAATTATCCCGTACGTGAAAGTTGGCGATGAAGGTTGGAAAGAAACGACCGATTTGAAAGTCGCCAAGGGCACTACAGTGCAACTTGGCCCGCACCCGTGGGACGGCAAAATTTGGAGCTGGGAAGGTCCAGACGGCTTCAAATCCACAGCTCGTGAAAACACCCTCAAAAATCTGGACGGCTCCAAGAGCGGCTATTACACTGTAACGTACACAAACGAAACAGGCTGCAAGAGCGTAAAGAAAATCAAGATTGTCGTAGATGACCCGGACAAGCCGTATGTAGAACAGCCTCCGGTAAGCATCGTGAATCGAGGAATGCGCGAAAGCCGCAAGGACTTGCGTTTGAACCGCAACCCCGTCTATTTCGACTTGCTTGGTAACAGACTTAAAGGCAAACCGAAGAACGGGATGTTTGTTACCAAGTAGGAAGTAGACGGTAGACAGTAGGCAGTAAAATTAGATACCAGCAACAGCCCTGTTCAATTTGATAAACGCATTCACGGGGTCTGCGTAATTCCAGACGCCACCGAGCGATGCAACGCCGGCTGGTGACAACTTCTTAAAATCGTCAATCGTATCCGTATCAACGCCTCCCCATAAAATGAGGGAGGCTTTTGCGTTTATGCTTAAAGAAGATCCAAGCGTTTCAACAGGTTCAATCGCCGAAAGCGGCTGCATAATCGGGCCGACGAGAGCGCCCGCCACCCATTCCGGGAGCTTTTCGGCCTCTTCCGCATTTTTGCAAAGAGCAACGCAGTTGATGCGTTTCCAGCTTTCAGGAACCTCGCCCATAAAGCTTTGTGCATCACAGACGCAACCGCGAACATCAAGCTCTTCGGCCATGTCGGGCGTTCCTCGCACCCAGATGCGGTCGCGCAATTCCATCGGGAGGCCAAGTAGCCAGCGGTCGTAATCGTTGAACGTTGCGCGAGCATTGCCACCTCGCCCGCGCTTGTCGAGAATCAGACGGGTTAAGCCCCGGCGAAACATTTCTTCGATATCGTCGTGTTCAGCAGCAAAATCATCAGGACAAGTATAAAGCCAAAGTCGCATAATAATAGTTACTAGTTAATAGTCAATAGTTACTAGAGCGGCTTCGCCGCGTTTACAAGTTAGTAAAAGATTTTCTAGTAACTAGTAACTTCAAACTCTTAACTGGCATATTAACGAGATTTCACACATCTGACGGAGAGAGCAAATTTTTCGTAGGTTTCATCGTACGATACGCTAGAACGCCCTTTTTCGAATACGACATTGTAGGCATTGCTTACACGAATTTCGTCACCCGTCCAAAAGTAGGCATATTCGTCAAAATAGCTAGAATACCCCATAAAATAATAGCCACCTTGAATATCCGTAATAAAGCCACGCGAAATCAAGGAATCCGCAGCATGCTCAAAACCGCCCACAGCATAAATCAAGCTATCAAAATCAGCCTTAGACGGAAATTCCCATCCTTCCGGGCAGGCATACAAAGCCTCGTCCCATTGATAGAGCCGCCCATTCTTTTCGCAATATTTCGCACTGTCATTATAGCACCAAGACCATCCATGAAGAGTATCCAAATCATCTCGTTCCCATACAACCCGATAATTCAGATTTTCCGCCATCCAAACTCGACCGCCAATTTCAACGGTCTTGTAAGTCTGCAAGTCGCGAGCGTCAACGAGAATATTCGTGCGAGAAGCCTCGCCTGCCTCAGCGCCCGCCAAAGAATCCGAACACGCACAAAATGCGATTAGCAAAAATGAAAAACAGAATGCCCCAAAAATTTCTCTCATATCATTAAATATAATAAACGTTTTTTTCGCAATACAAGAAGGCGATTCCGCCCCGGAACTAGTCCGGGGTGACAAAAGAAAAACGACATGTCAAACCAAGATAATATTTTCTATATTTACGCGCGGATTGACGATTTGATGAACAAACCGCCACGGTTAATAACGAGGCACACGATGGATTTAAAAATACTCCCTCAGCCAGACGATGTTACGTGCGGACCGACTAGCCTACACGCTGTTTACTCCTATCTTGGCTATAACATTTCCCTTAAAAAGCTCATTTCTGAAATTGAATTTCTGGAAGAAGGCGGCACACTAGGCGTTTTCCTTGGTATCGACGCCCTCAAGCGCGGATTCAAGGCAACCATTTATTCGTACAACCTTAAGATTTTTGACCCGACTTGGAGCAATCTCAAGATGCCCGAGCTTCGAGAAAAGCTCGTTGCCTTGCACAAGGCCAAACACGCCCCCAAGCTCAAAAAAGCTATTGACGCCTATATAAGATTCATCGACCTTGGCGGAACTGTCGCTACGGCAGACCTCCGCGCAAGCATGTTTGAAGGTTACTTCAAACGAGGCATCCCTGTTCTTTGCGGCCTTAGCGCCACCTATCTTTACCGCTCCCCCCGTGAATACACGAACGAAAAAGACCAGTCCGTCTTTGACGATATCCACGGCGAACCGATGGGGCATTTCGTAGTCCTTTACGGGCTCGATGAAAAGAAACAGTTCTTGGTTGCCGACCCGGATTGTACAAACCCGATGGCAAGCGGCCCTTATTATAAAGTAGACAAGTTCCGTCTGATCCACAGCATTTTGCTGGGTGTCATGACGTACGATGGAAACATTCTTGTTGTGGAGAAAAAGTAATGAAAGCTCCGGCACTGATGATTACCTGCGAACATGCGAGCAACGCTGTGCCGGATTTTGTCCTGCGCGCTCTCCGCGATTCAAAGATTCCCGATGACGTTCTCGCCTCCCACCGCGCTTATGACATTGGCGCATACAAAGTATTTTCAAATCTTGTAAAACGCCTAAAGCCCGACTTCCATTGCTCCAGCCGATTCTCGAGACTGGTTGTCGATATGAACCGCAGTGCGACCAACAAGACATTCTTTTCTGAATTTACTGTTGGACTACCGAGCACAGTGAAATCGCGCATGCTAAGCCTTTGGCAAAAATATCGCGATAAAATTGAAAGCTTTGTTGCAGGCGTAATACCACCGAACGCGCGTAAAAACGAGAAAAAAGCACCTAAGGAATCGCCTGAAGTTCCGCTCAAAGTCATCCACCTCGGAATCCATAGCTTTACGCCTATATTAAATGGTGTCGAGCGCGATGCCGATGTCGGGATTCTCTATGACCCGAGCCGCCCCGCCGAAGTGAAAATCGCACAAACGCTCATCAAAAGCATCCACGAACGCGCCCCGTGGCTTAGAATCCGCAAGAATTACCCGTATTTGGGCAAGTCCGACGGCCTTACGACCACGCTTCGCCAAAAATTCGGCCCAAGTTACGCCGGACTCGAAATAGAGATCAATCAGAAACTGCTTGATTTTTAAACTTTTTTCAAAAATTGGTTGTCCGTTTGGGATAATCTTATTTAATTTTAAGCTTGGATTTTTGCCCTTCCTGCGTGTATCGCACGCCGAAGGTGTATATGATCAGATTTTTTACGAAAAAACCTAAAAACGGAGATATCCATGGCAAAAAAGATGATTGCGTGTGACGGTAACGAAGCCACCGCTAACGTTGCGTTTGCAGTTAGCGAAGTCGCGGCAATTTACCCGATTACACCGTCTAGTCCTATGGCTGAGCACGCCGACAACTGGAGTGCTGCAGGCAAGAAGAATATTTGGGGACAGGTTCCCCGCGTGTTTGAAATGCAGTCCGAAGGTGGCGCTGCCGGTACCGTTCA
>NZ_JBGUHR010000046.1:0-63807 GCF_045112255.1 Fibrobacter sp. | reverse complement strand
TGTTTTGATGCACAACCGAGTTCCACCTGGTGTGAAAACGACTTCCACCTAGGAACTTTCGTACGCGTCTCATAGATTCTCCGACACAAACTGGACGGCGTAAGGTGCCAATATTTGCCGAAATTCGGCAAGAATCGGCAAATGTCGCACTGGATACCGTCTGTAAGGATAACAGATGATGTCTGAAGTCGAACTGCTGGAACCTATGGCCGAATCGACGGTCTATTAGGGTCAGCTAGTGGAACTTTTGTTTGCCCCAAGATGGAAACATACCGTGCTTTTCTACATGGAGTAATTTCGGATATCAATATTTCGGAGGCTCTAGAATGCCGTTTTTGAATCAAAAAAGCCAAATCATTTTGCGGATTTCGGAAAAATTTGCGGATTTCGGTATTTATCCGCGTTTTTCGGAGCTGTTTTTCGGAATTAGGAGGCGCCCCTAATGCAAAAAGCAAATCCAAAAACCAGATGTACAAAACGTAATCTAAGTAAGTCTACAGATGTTTGTAGGTGCTACAGTGAACTGCAATGTGCCTATGCGGATGTCTTGCAAGCATCTGATGATGTGGATTCGTTCACTTGCAATATGCCTCTGCAACTTGAAATTGGTGATTATACATCCGATTTCTATATACAGTTGATTGACGGCTCATTTAAGGTTCGTGAATGTATAAGCCGTAAGCATCTTGTTAAACCGATGACTGTACGATTATTAGACGCCTCTAGGGAATACTGGTATAAGCATGGTGTGACAGACTGGGGACTTGTCATCGAAAAGGAGGCTGATAATGCTCAAAACTAACGACCTACTGAAACTGGATAGTGTAATATACCGAGTTCTCGCATGTTGTGAAGATGGACGAATCCTAACAATCGATTGTACCCATGTAAGAGCTCCTAAGTATATGTATGCAATCGAATTAGATGGCGCAATATCCATTTCCGAAGTTGAGTTGCGGACCGAAACTGGGCGAATCATTTACGAACATCTAGATCCAAAACAAGAACAAGAGTGCAACCGACGATACGCTCGTATCTCCCCTGCTCTGATGTTCTTGAACGATGCCCGAAAAAGGTATGCCGTTTTAGCGGAAACGGCCTGTTCATTACACATGTCTCGCCGTCAACTTAAAGATGACCTTAATCTTTACCTAGTCTACCAAAACAAGGCTGTTTTTGCGCCTCGCTTGCGTGTAAACACAGACCTCAGCATGGATGAAAAGAACATGCGCTGGGCCATCAATAAATATTACTATACACGATTTGGTCGAAGTATACCGGAAACATATTTAGCGATGTTGAAGGATCGATATTGTGATTCGAACGGTTCTATTTTCCCCTGCCATCCATCCATTCATCAGTTCCGGTACTTCTTCAAGAAAACACGTAAACTGCAAACGGAGTACATAAGTCGGCGAGGTGTGAAGGATTATCAAATGAACCATCGCCCATTACTAGGTTCTGGTGTGCAACAGTTCTCCCCTGCTATTGGGACTGGTATGCTGGATTCGACTGTTTGCGATATCTATTTAGTAGATTCAGCCAAACACGTCGTTGGGAGACCGTTGTTGACCGTATGCGTTGACGCTTATAGTTCAATTTGTACAGCCTATAGCTTATCCTGGCAAGGAGGCATGTTCTCTATCCGAAACATGCTTTTAAATGCTGTGACCGATAAGGTTGAATGGTGTAACCGATTTGGGATTCATATAGATTCTCATGAATGGGATTGTCAATCACTCATGACAACATACATCACCGATAAGGGGTCAGAGTTTACAAGCTCGAATTTCGAACAGTTAAGTGAGTTGGGTATCACAATCATCAATTTACCTGCTTTTAGGCCTGAGCTTAAAGGCACCGTGGAAAAATTGTTTTGCCTTATTCAAGAATCATTCAAGCCATATCTTAAGGGGCATGGTGTTATCGAGACCGATTTTCAGCGTCGTGGTGGCCATGATTACCGCAAAGATGCTTCATTGACACTCGAAGAATTTGAAAAGGTCATTATTCGTGCCATAATCAACTACAATACGAAACGTGTACTGGCTAGTTTTCCGTATACACGTGAAATGTTGGATAAACGGGTCCCGCCATATGCGGCAAGCATTTGGAACTACGCCAAGTCGATAAGTGCTGATGGATTAGTTGTAGTTGACAAGAAACGTCTAATGCTCATTCTATTACCACGAACCAAAGGCAAATTTAGCCGTAAGGGCTTGGTCGTAAATGGCCTCCGATATCATCATGACGGTTACATTGAGCATTACCTTCGTGGCGACGATGCAATTGTCGCGTATAATCCAGATAACACGTCATCGGTATATCTAGTGACTGATGACTACTGCGAGTTTTCGCTGATTGAAGCCAGGTTCGCAGACATGAGCTTCGACGAGAAGGACCGCTTTGTTAAGGACATCCGATGCTTTGTGGGTGGATTCCGAGCCGAAGCGTTACAAGGTAAGATTAACTTAGCGAACGATATTGAGGCTATTGTCGCCAATGCAGGGCATGGCGCTGCAACAAACATCAAAAATATACGCGAAACGCGTGAAATTGAACGCGTAGATACACATAAGGATTTTGTCAAGGAGGCTGCTAATGGCTGATTTTACGAGCTACCTACCTCCCCTACTAACCGGAATCGACTTACATGAAGCATTGAGCCACTTCCCAGAATATACCGCTGAAGTACGATTATTGTCTGCTAGCGAGCGACTGATGCGACTAACGGATATTTATCGAATTTTTGCACCAACAATGATGTCTACAGATATCTATCATAAGTTGTACACTATGACGTATATGAGCCTAACGCAAAAAGGGAATATCATCAATAGTGTAAGGCAATTAAACGCCGTTAATCGCTGGATGTGTAACAGTGAATACAATGGTGTTATTACAGGCGCAACCAGCGGATCACTTATTGGACCGTCTGGGGTTGGTAAGTCAACTTGCTTGCAGCGAGCCGTCAAACTACTTGGTGGTGTTATAGAACCACATGGAACTTGTCATAAGATTATTCCAGTATTGCTAATCAACTGTCCATTTGATTCAAATTATAAGGGGTTACTTAGTCAGATTATTGTAGCCGTAGATGAAGCTTTAGGCACAACTTATTACGATAGTGTTGGAGGCAACAGAGCAAATAGTCAACAGCTCCTTGGCCTTGTTGCTCAGATTTGCCATCTACATATTGGGACTTTAATCGTAGATGAGATTCAGTTTGTCATTGAACATCGTGCTGGAAAACAATTATACATGATGTTAGTGCAGCTGATTAACATGAGTGGCATCAGTATATTGCTTGTTGGAACTCCCGAATGTACGGATTTCTTATTACAAGCTCCTCAGATGGCTCGTCGCTCGGTTGGTCTACAATATGGACCTATGCAATATAACGAAGATTTTCGGAAGCTTTGCTCTGTATTGTACAGCTATCAGTATGTCTCCAACGCATCTGTCTTTAATGAATCTATTGGATGCTGGTTGTATTCCCATTCCGGTGGTGTTCCTGCATCAGTTATTGCATTAATCCATGATGCCCAAGAAATCGCCATAACGCGTAATATCGAGACCATAGGAATCGAAACTTTGACTACAGCCTATAACGAACGAATGAAAATGCTTCATCGGCATATATCGCCTAATTTACAGCCAATGTTACGTCAAACTACAAAGCTTAAACGAGAACATTTGCCTACACCCAAGGAAGTGTCCTTGCACGTAGCCGTAACTAGGACTATGGCCGATGTCGTTGCGGATTATAAATGTACTCGTAATGACTTGATAGACGGCTTACGTTCATTGTTTAGTGTGGAAGAAATCGATGTTAGCGTACATGCCGAAGATTTACCCAGATGAACTGATTTTTAGCTGGCTTTCTCGATGGGTTGGTCATTGCGGTTGTTCTGTGATTACGCGATATCGTGCTATGAGCACTGAATTTGCTGTAAAATTTGACGAAGACATCAAGGCTGCATTATGTAGCCAATATGGTGATATTGATGCTTTCCTTTGGAAACACACAATGCTCCTGGACTATGCAGGAGTTTAATAAGAGGGTAGCGTAACTACTATATTCATTGCACATCCCCAAAAGGTAAAGCAATGGCAAAAATCAACTACAATTCTGAGACAAGGGAACAGGTTATCAAGCTGGTCCTGAAAGGCGAAAAGTCCGGGAACCAGATTGCCCGTGAACTCGGGATTGGCCCCAATACGGTTAGCCGTTGGGTCAAAGGATATCGCAAGGAACACGACATGCCGAGCTACAGCGAGGAACGGCGTATCCGTAAGGTGTCCGTCGAGGAACTCGCCGCCAAGAACAGGGAATTAGAGAAACTACTCAAGAAGCGAGAAAAGGAACTCGCGGACGAGAAGGAGACGGTAGAGATCCTAAAAAAATCCCTGCACATCTTTATGCGACCACACGACTGAAATGCGAGGTAATCCACATGAACCGCAAGAAATACTCAGTCAGGAAGATGTGCAAGGCCCTGGGAATACCGCAGTGTTCCTATTATCAGTGGTCGCACCAGCAGGAAAAGCGGACCGAGAAGAAAGCCCGCGAGGAGTCCCTGGTGAAGACCGTCCGCAATACATTCGAAGAGAACAATCGTGTGTACGGTTGTCCGAAAATGTTGGCGGCGCTCCATGCCAAGGGTGTCGAAATAA
This sequence comes from Fibrobacter sp., assembly GCF_045112255.1. Taxonomy (GTDB): domain Bacteria; phylum Fibrobacterota; class Fibrobacteria; order Fibrobacterales; family Fibrobacteraceae; genus Fibrobacter. The sequence continues at coordinate 59,130 of NZ_JBGUHR010000046.1, read as the reverse complement.
AGGAGTGGAGGCTGCGTCGCATCATGCGCGAGAACGGCCTGTATCCGGTTACGCTCAAGAAGTGGAAACCCTACCGCAAGGGAAAATGCGACTCCATGTACAGCGAAAACCTAGTGCAGCGTCAGTTCAATCCAGAACGGATGAACGCTATCTGGGCGGGCGACATCACATACATCAGGACGGCGTTTGGTTGGGTGTATCTTGCAGCGGTTATTGACCTGTGCAACAAGGAGGTCGTGGGATACGCCGTAAGCAAGAACATAGACACGGAACTTGTCAAGCGAGCGCTGTCCAATGCCATCATTAAACGGGGCCTCCATGACGGGCTTATTTTCCATTCCGACCGTGGAGTTCAATACAGCAGCATGGGTTACCGCACTATGCTTTCGGAAAACGGGATAACGCCCTCCATGAGTGCGCCGGGTTGTCCATACGACAACGCTTGTATGGAGAGCTTCTTCGCAAGCTTCAAGAAGGAGCAGGTCTACAGGCGAAACTTCAAGGACCTCGAAGATGTGCGTGAAGCCGTTTTCAGGTACATCGAACTGTTCTACAACCGGAAACGGTTGCACAGTTCTCTCGGTTACATGACTCCGGTGGAATATAGACTGTCGAAACAGGCCGCTTAGCAGTCGATGGTATACCATTAAACGAGAAAAAAGTATATACTTTAACTAAACCGGTAATGAATATGGCCGTTCATGCACCCGCTATTAAAAAGGCTACAAATCCATATCGTTGTTACTGGGGCAACGGGACTTATCGGTTCTTCGTTAATTTATTGCTTGATAGCGTTGCAGAAAGGTATAAAAATAATTGCGCCGGTTCGTAACCTTGCCAAAGCAAAAGAGAAATTTTCTCCGGAACAATTAAAGTGCATTCGGTTGATTGAATGTGATTTAGTTAAGTTTGATTACGATTCTTTGGGCGATGTCGATTATATTGTCCATTGTGCGGCTCCGACTGCAAGTAAATTCTTTGTTGATCACCCTGTAGAAACCTTCTCCATCATTTATGAAGGAACAAAGGTTCTTCTGGATTATGCCGTGCGGCACAAGATAAAGGGCTTTGTTTATTTGTCTTCGCTTGAAGTCTATGGCGAAATAAATGATGACTCCAAAGCAGTTGATGAACGTGCCCAAGGATATCTTGATCCTTTGTCGGTGCGTAGCAGTTATCCAATGGCAAAAAGAGCTGTGAAAAATTTCTGTTGCCTTTATGCGGCACAGTACGGTGTGCCGGTCAAGATTGCTCGCTTGACGCAGACGACAGGTGCGGGCATTGCAAAGGATGATAACCGTGTAATAGCCCAATTTGCTCGCCTTGCTGCGAACGGACAGGACATTGTCCTCCATACATCGGGCGAATCTGCTAGGCCATATTGCTATACGATGGACAGCATATCTGCGATTCTCTATATACTGCTTCGTGGAAAACCTGGTGAAGCCTATAATGTTGCAAATGAATCTACCTACATATCGGCTCGTGGAATGGCGGAATACTTGCAGAAAATCTTCAATCCGTCAATCAATGTAAAAATTGAAATTAACGAGAACATGGGCTATGCACCAGCCTCGAAATTGCGTCTTTCCTCGGCTAAATTGCGTAGCCTGGGATGGGAACCCCGGTATGGATTGAAGGAGATATTTGAACGGTTGATTGAGTATCTGGGGGAGAACTGACTGGCTCTTGCCAGTTTTGTAAAAATTCAAAATTGATTAAAAAAGCCTAGCTTGCGTATGCAAACTAGGCTGAAATTTTTTGAAGCGTTGCTTATTTTTCGCACTTCTTGAAGAAGCAGCTGCGAGCGCCTGTGTGGCAAGCGACCTGCGGACCCTGCATACGCACCTTGAAAAGCAATGCGTCGGAATCGCAGTCGGCAGCCCATTCGACGACCGTCATCACGTTTCCGCTCGTGTCGCCCTTGTGCCAGTATTCCTTGCGGCTACGGCTCCAGAAAACCATTTCGCCGCATTCATGCGTACGGCGGAGCGCTTCTTCGTTCATCCATGCCATCATCAGCACGTCGCCTTTGTCGGCGTCCTGAACGATTGCCGGAGCGAGCTTCACGCCACCAAATTCCACTTCGAACTTTACTTCTTTAATCAAATCTTCGAACTTCATCTTTCGTCTCTCGTCTGTAGGCGCAAAGCGCCGTTCTTTCGTCTAATTATCCGCGAACCTGTCCATTGCCACGGAGAATCCACTTGTAGCTGCAGAGGCTTTCGACACCCATCGGGCCACGAGCATGGAGCTTGTCTGTAGAAATTCCCACTTCTGCACCGAGGCCGTATTCGCCACCGTCTGCAAAGCGCGTGCTGGCGTTCACCATGACGCTGCTGCTATCAACGTTTGCGACAAAGTAATCTTGCACGGCGGTGTCTTCAGCAACGACTGCTTCCGTGTGGCGGCTGCTGTTCTTTTCGATGTGGTCGCAGGCTTCTTCGACGTTATCGACGAACTTGACGCTTGCCTTGAGAGCGAGGTATTCGTGATGATAGTTGCTGTCGTCGCCGATGTCCTTGATGCGGCTGTCGTGCGATTGGGCGTCCTTGTTGCCAAAGAGTTCCACTCCACGGTCGGCGAGGCAATCAATGAGCTTCTTGACGTTGGCATCATCGATATGACGGTCGATAATCACGCATTCCATGGCGTTGCACACGCCTGTGCGCTGCGTCTTGGCGTTGATGAGGATGTTCACGGCCTTTTCGATGTCGGCGGACTTGTCCACGTACACATGGCAGATGCCGTTGAAGTGCTTGATGACAGGAATCTTGCTCTGTTCCACGACTGCACGGATCAAGCGTTCGCCACCGCGAGGAATCACGAGGTCGAGGCAATCGTTGCGCTGCAAGAGCATGCCCACGAGATCATGGCTCGTTTCGGTCACGAGCTGCACTGCATCCTTGTCAACGCCATTTTCTTCAAGCGCCTGGTGGAAAATCCCGGCGAGGCACTTTGCGGAGTTGAGCGATTCCTTACCGCCACGGAGAATCACGGCGTTGCCAGCCTTAAAGCAAAGGCAAGCTCCATCAATCGTCACGTTCGGGCGGCTTTCAAAAATAAAGAACACAGAACCTATCGGCACAGCGACACGGCTAATCTTGATGCCGTTCTTGAGTTCGCGCGATTCGAGGATGCGACCGAGCGGGTCGGTAAATGCGGCGATTTCTTCGGCACCCTTGGCCATCGATTCGATGCGGGCGTCGTTCAAAGTCAGGCGATCCATCTTGGAATCGTCGAGCTTGCCGGCGGCAGCTTCGAGGTCAATTTTGTTAGCGGCGAGGATTTCCGGCTTCTTTGCACGGAGGAGTTCTGCAACACGTGCGAGCACGGCTGCGCGCTTTTGTGCGCTCAATGTACGGATTTTCTTGCTCGCGTTCTTTGCGTTGTTGGCGAGCTCGTCAGAGTATTTTTCCAAATTAACGTTATTCTGTGTCATAATAAGCAAATATAGAAACTTCTTTTGCTGTCATCCCGGCCTTGTGCCGGGATCGCCTTCTTGTGTTGCTTGACTTAATACAAAAAGTCCCGCGCAGGGCGGGACTCTTGTAATTACGTTTGAACTGTGCCGAACCAATTACAGCAAGTTCACGATTGCCGTGAACAGAGCATCCGAAAGGGCGTTCGTTTCCAAGCCTTCAATCACGCTGAACTGGTTGAACATGATCTGGCCCTTGCCAAACGGCACGAGCTGCAGGTCCACACCCGTCTTGATTTCGCCATCCTTGAGCGTCACGGAACGTGCATAAACCTTAGCGCCAGCGAGTTCGTTCAACGAAATGCCCGGCATTGCCGATGCGGAGTTGTGGTCGAGAACGCCGTTGCCGCCGAACACAGCGAGGAGCGGGGAATCCTTCGGCAAGTAATGCAAGCTGAATTCGTTTGCGCCTGTGGTCCAGTGGGCTTCAATCTTGTTTTCGAAGTTGTGGCTCTGGTTCAAGAGGTCGATATCTTCAGTCGTCATATCGGAGAGCAACAATGTCTTGCCGCCGTTCTTCGTGACTTCGATAATCTTTTCCAGGATTTCATCCGGCCAAGAACTCAAGTTTGCAGTGAAGATAATTTGTTCAGAACCATCGAGGGCGGCGAGAACATCGCTTGATTCATCGTAGTTATCGAGGAAGCAAACCTTGCTCATGGCGTCCTTCACGTCGGCCTGATCAATCACGATCAAGTCTTCATAGCTGGAGTGGACTTCCTTGCCGCAATCCTTGAGCGTAAGCTTTATCTTGTACAAACCAGTGGCGCGCGGGGCCATCAATGTGCAAATGCCAAGCTGCGTAAGAGTCTTCTTTTCAGCCGGTTCTTCGGGCATGACCTTTTGCGTGTTGATGACTTTGTCCTTAGCGTCGAGGAGCGAAACTTCGATTTCCACGTCTTCCAGGCGGCTGTTGTTCAAAAGCGTAAGCTGGAAGCTGACTTCGCTCTGCGGCGTGACAACGTGTTCCAGTTCGCTGATGAGCACTCGGCTCGGAACCGTGATTTCGCGGGCAAAATTCTGGATGCCCTTGGACTTTCTGTTTTCATCGGTGAAACCGCTGAAGTCAGTTCCGTTGTCGGCCCACTGGTCAATGAAGAAACCTGCAATCTGCGGGTTGCTCTGGAATGCGGTGATCTGGTCGTACTTGCTCTTGAGCGCGATGCGGTAGACATCGGCGTTGAACGATTCGAAGTTTGGCCAAATGGAGAGCTTGTTGTCGGCGACGAATGTTTCCACAGACTTGAATTCGTTCTTGATCGCCTTCTGGCTCTTGACGCTGCGAGGACCGGCAATGGTGGTTGCGCGCTTCGGGAAGAGCGTGTTGTTCTTGAGCGTCACCAGGACCTTGTTTTCGATGTCGTTCAAGATCGGTTCTTCTTCATCCTGGAAGTGGCTGTCGCCAAGACCTGTATCTGGCACCATGAGTTCCACGTCTTCCTTGTCCAGCATGTGGGCGAGGTAGTGCGTGTAAGCGGCACTCGGGTTTAAACGCGGGTTCACGCGCATCGTGGCGTACTGCGAAATGCGGTCGATGGAGACCGGAATGATCTTGCCCGTATCCTTGTGGAAGTTGGCCTCGTTGTCGAGGTAAATGCTGTTGAAGTTGCTGATGGCCGGGCGGCAGGTGTCGATCGGGCTAATCGCGTTCAAGAGCTTGTTACCGTTCTGGAGCATGAACGTTCCGTTTTCGGAACCGAGAATCCAGGCGGCAATACACGGATGGTTGTGCTGGTCACGCACCATGTCGTTGATGAGCTTCTTCGTGATTTCGAGGCCTTGTGCGGTCGAACGCATCGTGTGGATCGGGAATTCCTGGAATACGAACAGGCCTATCTTGTCGCAAATGTCGAGAGCCGTGCTGCTGAGCGGAGCGCCGCAAGAACGGATGACGTTGAAGCCTGCTGCTTTCACTGCGTTCAGGTCCTTTTCGAGAGCCGGGTTCTGGTCAGTCCAGAGGCCACCTTCGCTCCACTGCTGGTTGTAGCTTACGCCCATGAGCTTCACGATGGAGTCGTTGATATAGTAGTCGCCCTTGAGGCAGTCGAACTTACGGAAACCGAAAGTCTTCACGACAGGGAAGGTGTATTCCGGGGCCTTGCCCTTCGCGCCCTTGATTTCAAGCTGCATTTCGATCGCAAACAGGTTCGGACGTTCCGGACTCCAGACGCACTTGTCCTTCTTCCAGTCCTTGATGCCGAGCAAGAACTTCTGCGTGGCGTTTTCCTTTTCGAGCTTGATGTCCTTGAAGTATTCGTAAACGTCGCCGTTCGGGTTCTTCATGAGGATGCGGAGGCGGGACTGGTAACCGCGCGGGTTGTTGAAGAAAGCTTCGACAGAAACGCGTTCCTGATCCATGTCCGGTTCAACGTGAATATCGGAAATAAATGCGGCGTTACCGAGAATCAAGTCTACGTGACCGCAGATACCGCCGTACGGATACTGCGACCAGGGGAGGCCAACCGGCATTTCTCCCGGGTGGGCATAGCGGTCATTTGCGCCTTCCTTGCTTTCGCGACCGAAGTCGATGCGGCTGTTTGTGGCACCCATGTTGGCAACGCGGATGCAGAGGATGTTTTCTTCGCCGAGCTTGATGGCCTTCTGCGTTTCAATGACAAAGGACGTGTAGGCGCCAAAGTGGTCGCCCAAAAGCTTACCGTTAAGCCAGATGGTGGCGTGCGTTGCGATCTTTTCAAAGCGGAGGAAAATGCGCTTCGTGACCTGCTTTTCGTCGTCGATCGTGAATCTCTTGAAATAGAACGCGCAGTCCTGAGCCATCAAAAGCTTGTCAAAAGCTCGTTCCCAAATGTGGGGGACGCTAACAGTTTGAGTTTTTTCAGGATACGTTGCATACCAACGATTGGAAATGCCGGTGTCTTCAGTGTCCCAGATCATCTGCCAATCGCCATCAAGGCTAATAATTTTGCTCATTAAAAGAACCCTTTATAAAATTCCGAAGGAAAGATAGCAAATTAGCCATTTGTCGATAGCCGTAAGTCTTTGCAAAATGCCTCGATTTTCACACACTCGTCATCTTGACGCCTGTCATCCTCGAAGCGAAGCGTAGGGGAACCATAATTTCTCGTAAATGCATTAAAAAAGAACCGCTCTCCGAAAAGAACGGCTCTTTTTGAATAAATTTAATTTATTCCTCAATTACGGCGTGACTTTATGCATGTTGTAGCCCAAGATAACGCGGTCGCCCGTGTTGCGAGTGCGTTTGATTTCAATTTTCAGCTGTGTGACGCCAGCCGGAACTGTTATGGATTTTTGACGGAATGTGGCAAGGCCAGCAGACGATGTGGTTTGTGCAATTAATGCTCCTGTTTGGTTGTTCAGGATTCTAAGCTGGTAATTAGACGAAAGGTGACGGACTTCATTAGCATAACGACCGCTTACAAGCCAAGCGATAGCGATGTTATACTGTGCGCCAGCTTCAACAGTTTCGTTGAAAGAATAGGTTTCATCGCTGTTGAAAAAGTCGCCGTTGTTGCCATACCAATAACGGGAAACGTTGTTTCTGACCATTTCATCAAATAACGGCACGTTCTTATCAGTAAGAACTGTGGCGTTGTTTAACATGTTGTAGTTGAACTGATAGATATTGTCTGTGTTAACTCTGATTACATGATTACTTGGATAGTAAGCTGTCAACATGAGGGCTTTTACCACTTCTGGATGCCATTTGTAGAAGGGATATTTTGAAAGAAGGTCGGCGGCCATGCCGGCTGCTATCGTGGATGCGCCCCAACCATCAGAAACGGCCATAAAATCGACTGTGTTGCCGTCGTGCTTGATACCTCTAGTGTAATCGTTCTCGGTGTTGTATGTGTAGGCGGGAACATATATTTCAGGCTTTGTGTACTCTGCGCCCTGTTTGTCTGCAAATTTCGGTTTGGTTGGGCTGGGGAGGAGTACCGCGAAATCGTCGTTTGACGCACCGACACTAATTGCGTTTAATGAGATACCCGCGCCCGTTTTTTGTCCGTTGATGGAGAACGGAGCGAATTCGATAACGCGATTGTGGTAAATGTAGTTGTCCTGTTCCGCAGCTTCGTCGTTGTACAGCGTTACATTTGTTGTTGTAGATGTTATGGAGTTTCCGATATGTTGACCATTGCTATAGGGATTTTGTGGGCGTGTAACGTAGTGTCCTGTAGCACGTGCGCTTCCTTCATTGATTGACGTGACTGTAACGTTTGGAGAAACACCTTTGAGAACGGAATTGGAGTAGTAATGTTGGATGCCGTATTTGTAGTTGTATGCGACATTACTTGTGTTGCAGTTGTTACCTGAAAAGGTTATAGGATTGTCGGCAACAATGTTGTACATATTGATGCCTGCACCGCAGGTGCTTGCAGACTCCGGCCAAGAACAGTCTTTTTTAACGATTGCTCCGTTTGAAAGATGTTTTAGATGTCCTAAATGCAACATGTCAAATGTGAGTTCTCTTTCAGAATAATATTTTTCGTTATCTGATTTGCTTACAACGGTGCAGTTGCCGCTTTTGCTTGGATATTGTGCTTGTGAGTGCGTGTAATTGATTTTGCTGTAGGAATTTCTGGGGGCGTCGTTTGCTTCAAAATTATCAATTGCGCTGAAATAGTTTTCTTGAGAACGCATGTATCCGTTCAAATGATATTTGTTGGTGTTCGTGTTGAACATTGCCCATACTTTTGAAACATGGTCTACGGATCCAATGGGCGTTACCTTTGCAAGAGCGTTTGACTTGATGGAATTGTTGACCTTTGTCGTGTTTAAGCTCTTTTCGAACTTTACAATGCCTGGATTTTTTGCATCCTTGCTGTTGATGATTTTCCCCTGAGCGTTGAATGTTGCTGCGTTTGCAGATACGGCAACGCATGATGCTAATAGGAGTGGAATGTATTTCATTTTTTTTATCCTTCTTGTTGTTAGTATGTACAAAATTTATTGAATAAATTTTGTTGAATAAATTATAACATAAATCGTTTTTATTTGTGTGAAATTTTGATTTTCTTGTTTGTAATTCTTTGTTTAAAAATTCATGTATTTGTATGAAATATAAGGACTTAGATAAGTCTAATAAATTTTTGTAAAATTAATTTTACAGTTTTAAAATGGTGAAATATTTGTGAAATTTTGCTCTTGTCCTGGGCGAAATAGGGATTGAATTTGACTGTTTCAATGCCTAAAATGGCGATTTTTTTTGCTTTTTTTCGAAAATTAAGCAACTTTTAACTAACAACTCCTTTACAAAAAGTCGTTTCGTTACTAAATTTGTGATCCCAATAGCAAACTAAAAAGGATTACAAAATGTATTCTATTGTTGAAGCAGGTGGTTTCCAGTATAAAGTCGAGCTCGGCAAGGCCTACAAGCTCCCGTTGATCGACGCCGCTGTTGGTTCTGAACTGGAGCTCAAGTCCGTCCTTCTTTTCTCCGGAAAAGAAGTGCAAGTCGGCACCCCTGTCCTGAATGATGCTTCTGTCAAGGTCGAAATTCTCGCCCATGGCAAGGAAGACACGATCATCGTGTTCAAGAAGAAGCGTCGTACTCGTTACGAACGTCGTAACGGTCATCGTCAGGGCTATACCGAGGTGCTCGTCACGGAACTCCGCTCTGGCGCTGAATCTGCAGTCGTAGACCCTCAAGTTATTACCCGCAACCGCGCTCGCGTGGCTGCCCTTGCTAAGCAGAAGGCTCAGAACAAGCCGCTCACTCGCAAGGAAAAGATCGCTCAGGGACTTCCGAAGCCGGCTAAGGTCAAGAAGAACTCTTTGCGTAAGGCTAAGGAGGCTTAATCCATGGCACATAAGAAAGGTCAAGGTTCAGTACGTAACGGCCGCGACAGTAACGCCAAGTATCTTGGTGTTAAGAAGTATGCGGGCGAAACCGTCAAGGCTGGCAACATCATCGTTCGTCAGCGTGGTTCTCACTTCCACAAGGGCAACAATGTCGGCATGGGCAAGGACTTTACCTTGTTCTCCCTCGTTGATGGCACTGTGAAGTTCGAACGCCTCGATGCAAAGCGCCAGAAGGTCTCTGTCTATCCTGAAGAAGCCTAATAACTTTGGTTAGCTTTTAAAAGCCGGACGCGAAAGCGCCCGGTTTTTGTTTTTATTTAGCATTGTCTCTCCGGACTCCGTTCTGGGGTCGATATACACGTTTTTATATAGCTTCTTGGTGTTCGCGTTTCTATCGTTTTTTCTAAATTAATAGCGTGAATTCTATGCGCTATTTAAATCTTTATTTCATATCTGCTTTGGCTCTGTTCTTCTTGGCCTGCTCCGACGATGACGACGGAACAGAATTCAAGTTCGACAGGGAAATCTACGAATATTCCATTATTGAAGGCTGCGGTCCTGGCGCACCTGAGGACAGTATTTGCTACAAGATTCGTTACCATTACCCGATTCGCACCGAAGATTATTCCGGCTTGTGCGTCTGGCTTGACGATGCTGTCATCGACGATACTTCGAAATCCGTTTCGAACAAGCAGATTGAAAAAGCTCATGACAATGTCGATAATTCTTTTTTCCGCAAATACCAGAAAAAGAGTAGCGAATACGATACGCTTGATCTCACGGAATCCATTGCTAAATTCGTAAAGATGGGCTATGACAGCCTTCAGGTTGTGATGTTCTGTGAGTATTCCGATGGCGGCGATCCGGGTTCTGTGCAACGCGTATTTTTGCCGTTTAAGGATGTCCTGCCTCCGACCGATGTGGAACCGTTGTCAGATTCCCTGTGGGCTACGGGCGCCTGGTTTGAATGGTATCGTCCGACCGATAGGACCAAGGTTCTTTCGCCGAATGATGTTTCTGGCAAGATTCTCGGCTACAATGTCGTCATCTATTCCAACGATCCCGATGAAGATGTCGGCAAGCTTGAAGTGACGATCCAGTCCCCGGCCGGTGTCGATAATAAGGGAACCCGCTTGTACAAGCGCAACGCCTACATCCATAAGAGAAATGACTCCGTTCTTGTCGATGCTATAAAGGTGAACGAAAAAAACAAGAACTATCTCCGTCTCGTTATTTACGATGGCGAAGGCTACAATTCCGAAGACATCTCGAAGAATCGTTTCCGCTTGATTGTTGACGGTCTCCGTACTCAATCTGGTGAAGATGATCCTGGTTATAGGATTGCAATTTCGTCTTGGGATATGGTTGGCAATGCTAGCGGTTCAGAAATCAACAGCTCCGTTGATTTTTGGCGCCAGTTCAACACGACGGATTCCATTGCACCTTTGATGGCAAGGAAAATATTTACGGCAGAAGATTCTCTGTTCCCCGGCTATACAAAGCTTGATAGCAACAATCGCGTGGGCATCTTGTGGAGCCGTAGTGTTGATCCGCTCAAGTTTGATCATGGAATCGAAGTCGATTCGGTTCTTGTGTTCCCGAGGGGCTGCAACGAAAATACTTGCTATAAGAATGTCTCGAACTACGAGATCGAGTATTATGACAAATTAGACAAGTCCTGGCATAAGTATTCTTCGAACAAAGAAAAAACCTACACGGACCGTTATAGCATGGATGAAAAGGGCAGGTTCAGTATTGACTATTCTGGCACGGGCCGCTTCGTGTCGGATACGATTCAATACGTTGCCCCCGGCGATACTTTGATCCTTCGCATCCGCTCTATTGACAATTCAGAATATAAGTCGGCGGCGCTGGTGGATACCATTTTCGTTTCGCCTGGCGAACTTGCAGATAAACTTAAATGCCCTAAAGGCTTTATTGCTGTATCGACCTCCGATACGTCATCCCTTTGCATGGAAAAGTTCGAACATCGTAGTGCGGATGGAAAATTCATGACGAATGTTCTGCATTCCGAGGCCGCTGCTGCTTGCGAGGCCATGTCTGCGAGCGGTTTTGAAATTTCTCTTTGCCGTGAACGTGACTGGGAGCTTGTCTGCCTGTCGGGCGGTTCTCTTCAGTATGGCGTTGTCGAAGAAAGTGATTCCAAGGCTTCCGATTACTTGTTCAAGGTTTGCAATGTCAGTACCAACGATTCTACCATTGCTGCAGATGTCAGAAAACGCGATCCGCATTGCATGAATCCGATGGGCATAAGGGATTTGCCTGGCCAGTACCAGGAGTGGGTGATGGGCCGGTCTGAAGATACGGCTGCGGTATTGAAGGGCGCAAGCTACATGGTTTATGAAGGCCTTGACCGTGAATCTATTGCTTACTGCACGAATCGCGCGTTCCCGTACTATACACGTCCGGGTTATACGCAGGATACTGTTTACCTTTACCGTGAAGGAACTTTGGTGGATACGGTTTATGCGGCCGATACAACGAGAAATCTGTATAAGAAGATTACGCCAAAAGACTTTAAGGATACGATCCAGTTCTACGATGTCGTCGATAAGAATGGTAAAGTGATCGGTAAGGACTTTTCGCTTTATTCCGAATACAAGAAGGGCGGCAAGGCTTGGCTCGATTCTCTTGGAAATGGACTTACGTATAAGCCTTCGAAGAAAGAAGCTGTGTTCCTTACTGGAGAGAAATCCTATTACCGTCAAGCGGCGTCTTTCTACAAGTCTCCCACGATCGGTTTCCGCTGCTGCGCGTACAAGAAGTAAGTAGGAAGTAGGCGGTAGGAAGTAGACAGTTGAAATTTGGATATAGAAACATGCAAGCTTGTTTCTGCATCACTCGACTCAGCCGTCATTCTCGACCCTGGAGTGCGTAGCGCGATAGGGGAGGGAATCCATAATTTCTCGTGGATCTCTTTTTAAATAAAGAATGAAAGAAATGAATACAGAAGATTTTTTGAATGTCGCCAAAGACCTTGCCCGCAAGGCGGGTGACCTTTGCCTTGAACTCCAGAATAACCTTGGCGATGTCCGCTACAAGACTGTCAAGGACGTTGTGACTATTGCCGATGTTTCTAGCGAAAAGCTTATTGTCGATGGGCTTCGCGCTGCGTTCCCGACGCATTCCATTCGCACTGAAGAAGCAGGCGTCATCGAAGGTTCGGACCCGCGCTACCGCTGGATTATTGACCCGGTCGATGGAACGGTGAATTTTAGCCGTGGCATTCCGCTGTGGGGAGTTTCTATTGCCTTGCATTTCGAAGGCAAACCGCTGGTGGCGGTTGTTAATTTGCCCAAACTCGGTGAGCTTTACACTGCTGCAAAAGGCATGGGCGCGTTCATGAATGACAGACAAATTCACGTAAGCCGCGAATCGAATCCGACGCATGCCATTGTTTCGAATGGCGATTTCAACGTGGGCGATGCTGCAAAAATCAATGCGCAGAATTCGCACAACTTTGCCCGCGAAGCCGAAACGTTCGAACGCGTGAAATGCTTGGGCTCTGCGGTGATAGAAGGTTGCTTCACGGCCTGCGGCCGCATCGACTGCTTTGTGATGACCATGAGCTATCCGTGGGACATTGCTGCGATTGCGCTCCTCGTTGAAGAGGCGGGCGGCAAATCTACGCACATTGACGGCACCCCCATGCAGTTCGTCGATGCCGAACAAGTTATCTTCACGAACGGCCTATTGCACGACACCCTCGTGAAAACGCTCGCTGTAACAGAACCTTTACTGGATTCCCCGCGCTGCTCGGAATGATGTAAGACTTTTGTCATCCTCGGAGCGAAGCGAAGGGGATCCATAATTTTTCGTAAAACAAAAAAATCCCGATTCTTTCGAACCGGGATTTTTTCATTTCCAATTGCTTTTAGCCATTGACCAATGACTATTGACCAATGACTAACAACTGATTACAGCGGAATATTTCCGTGCTTCTTCCAAAGCACAGCCTTCTTCTTGTTCTTCAAGTTTTCGAATGCAGAAACAAGGCGGTCGCGAACGCTCTTCGGTTCAATGACTTCGTCGATGAATCCGTTGCCAGCAGCAATGTACGGGTTCAAGTACTTTTCTTCGTATTCGGAGATGTACTGTTCGCGGAGCTTGGCCGGTTCAGCAGAAGCGGCGATTTCCTTTCTGCGGAGAATGTCGACAGCGCCTTCAGCACCCATAACGGCGATCTGAGCGATCGGGAGGGCGAACACGCAGTCTGCACCGAGGTTCTTGCTGTTCATGGCGATGTAAGCACCACCGTATGCCTTGCGGAGGATGAGCGTCACGCGCGGCACTGTTGCTTCGGCGTATGCAAAGAGGAGCTTTGCACCGTGGCGGATAATGCCGTTGTGTTCCTGCTTCGTGCCCGGCATGTAACCCGGAACGTCTTCGAGCGTAAGGATAGGAATGTTGAAGCTGTCGCAGAAGCGGACAAAGCGTGCAGCCTTATCGCTAGCGTCCACGTCCAGAGAACCGGCAAGGTACTTCGGCTGGTTAGCGACAACGCCAATCACGTTACCGTCGAGACGGATAAAGCCGATGACAACGTTCTTTGCAAATTCCGGCTGGATTTCGAGGAAGGAATCCTTGTCGGCAAAGCAGTTGAGCACGTCACGGACATCGTAAGCGCGCTTGAAGTTGTCCGGAATGATTTCTTCGATGTCGGCAGACTTGTCCACGAGCGTACCGGCCTGAGCGACGGACTTGTCGACGTTGCTCTGCGGGAGGTACTTGAGCAAGTTACGGACACCTTCGAGGCATTCCTTGTCGTCCTTGTAGACAAAGTGTGCAACACCGGACTTGGAAGAATGAACGCCTGCGCCACCGAGCTGTTCCGGGGTCACGACTTCAGCAGTCACAGCCTTCACGACAGCCGGGCCCGTGATGAACATCTGGCTCGTCTTTTCTGTCATGAAGATAAAGTCTGTAATAGCCGGGGAGTAGCAAGCACCACCTGCGCACGGTCCGAGAATCACGGAAATCTGCGGAATCACGCCGCTTGCCCAAGTGTTACGGGCGAAAATGCCGCTGTAACCGTCGAGGGAGCTAACGCCTTCTTCGATACGGGCGCCACCGCCATCGTTGATGCTGATGAACGGCACCATGGAATCAAGGGCGAGGTCCATCACGTGGCAAATCTTCTTCGCGTGTGCGGAACCGAGAGAACCGCCGCTCACCGTGAAGTCCTGGGAGCAGGCGTAAACCGGGCGGCCATTGATCTTGCCGTAACCCGTGACGACACCGTCACCGTAAATGCGCTTGGATTCCGGGAGTTCGATGCTCTGGGAAAGGCGCATGGCACCGATTTCCTTGAACGTGCCCTTGTCAAAAAGGATTTCAAGGCGTTCGCGAGCAGTGAGCTTGCCCTGGGAATGCTGCTTTTCTACACGAGCGGCGCCGCCACCGGCCTGAGCCTTGGCATTGCGTTCGCTCAACTTTTCTAAATACGATTTATCCCACATAGTATTCCTGTGTGTTTGCGATTACTTCTGAATGCGCTTGATAAGGTTGGTAAGGACTTCGCCGGGGCCAAGTTCCTTAAATTCTGTGGCACCGTCTGCAATCATGTTCTTGACCGTCTGTGTCCAGCGGACGGGGGAGGTGAGCTGAGTGAGAAGGTTAGCCTTAATTTCGTTCGGATCCGTGTGTGGCTTGGCGTCCACGTTCTGGTAGACCGGGCAGACCGGAGTCGAAAATTCAGTTTCTTCGATAGCCTTTGCAAGTTCTGCACGGGCACTTTCCATGAGCGGGGAGTGGAATGCACCACCGACCTGCAGCGGAACGACGCGCTTCACCTTGCCGGTGAGGTAGGCGGCGACTTCGTCAATGCCCTTCTTTTCGCCAGAGATAACGACCTGTCCCGGGCTGTTGAAGTTTGCCGGAACAACGGCTGCGTCCTTGACCTGTGCGCAAGCTTCTTCGACGAGTTCATCAGAACCGCCGAGAACAGCGGCCATCGTACCCGGGCGGAGTTCGCAAGCCTTCTGCATGGCTTCTGCACGCTTTGCAACGAGCTTGAGGCCAGCTTCAAATGTGATAGCGCCCGTAGCCGTGAGTGCGGAGAATTCGCCGAGCGAATGACCAGCGGCCATATCCGGCTTGCCACCCTGGACCTTAGCCATAGCAACAGAGAGCAGGAACACTGCCGGCTGCGTGACTTTCGTCTGCTTGAGGTCTTCTGCGGTGCCATTGAACATCACGTCAGTGATGTTGAAGCCGAGAATTTCGTTTGCCTTTAAGAACATCGACTTTACGTCGGCGTTCGACTCGAATAAATCTTTGCCCATTCCTGGGAACTGAGAACCCTGACCGGGAAATACGTATGAAATCATGCGCCATAATTTAGTAAATAATGTTTCTGTTAATGATATTTAAATATGTCAGAAAGCTTTCTTTTTGAAAAAGTTTACAATACGAGTTTCGAACGTAAATCCGCTTTGTTGTTACCTGTAACCTATTTATAATATCCATTACCGCTTATCGGCTAAAACTGCATTTTGTACGATTTTCCAAAAAGGGGCGGTTTTGGAAAGAATAATTTTCTATCTTTGTGCTAAAATTTTATCAAAAGAGGAAATAATATTATGGCAAACGAAGAAATCAAGAGCAAACTCAAGGCATTCTTTATGTCCGATCTCGGCGTAGATGGCGATGTCCTGAATTACGATACTCCGCTTTTCGGCGAAGAAATCGGTCTTGACTCCGTGGACTCCCTTGAAATCATCTCCTTCGTCGATGACAACTTCGGCGTTTCCATGACTGGCGTTGCTAAGGAAAACTTCCAGAGCATCGACACCATCGCCGCTTTCATCGAAAAGAACAAGGCTTAATCAAAGCCTTTTTATTTGAGTATTGTTTGGAATTTCTATGACATCTAATAATCGTCGCTGTGTTGTTTCTGGCCTTGGCGTCATCTGCGCTGTAGGCAACAATGTTGAAGAAACCTGGAAAAACGCCCTGAATTCCGTCTCCGGCATTCACAAGACCACTTCTCTCGATACCAAGAACTGCTATGCAGATCTCGCTGCCGAAGTGAACTGTGATACGCTGGACGATATTGAATGCCCGGACGAAAAGGACCGCGCCTCCAAGCTCTGCATCAAGGCTATGAAAGAAGCCCTGAACGATGCAGGTCTCGGTGACTTTGCCGATAGCAGCCGCGTAAGCGTCATCATCGGTAGCTGCGTGGGTGGAGTCCTCAGCATTGAACAGTACCACCGCCACGGTAAGAACGTCAACGAAATTCCGAAGATGCCCATTGCAGCAATCGCCTCCCAGGTGGCAGAAGCTTGCCATGCGGGCGGCATTGTCACAAACGTGGGCAACGCTTGCGCTGCCGGTACGATTTCCATTGCTCTTGCTTGCGACCTTATCCGCGCAGGCAAAGCCGATGTCGTGATCGCCGGTGGCTCCGACTCCTTTGCTTCTGTTCCGTATTCCGGCTTCCTTTCGCTCCATGCTTTGGACGAAAACGGCTGCTCTCCGTTCAACCACTGCAACGGCATCACCCTCGGTGAAGGCGCTGGCATCGTGATTGTCGAATCTCTGGAACATGCCGAAAAGCGTAACGCCAAGCGTTATTGCGAAGTCCTCGGCGCAGGTGTCACAAGCGACGCTCACCACATTACGGCTCCTCGCGAAGATGGCGTCTGCCTCCTCGAAGCGATGAACCGCGCTGTCAAGAATTCTGGCATCAAGAAGTCTGATATCGGTTACCTGAACGCTCACGGTACGGGTACGGGCAAGAACGACAATGCAGAAATCAATGCATTCCACAAGTTCTTCGACGAAGAAAATCCGACCTTGAGTGTTAGTTCGACCAAGGTAATGACGGGCCACTGCCTCGGCGCCGCCGGTGCAATCGAAGCCGTGTTCAGCATCAAGGCTCTCACGACGAACACCGTGCTCCCGACGCTCCATTACACTGCCGAAGATTCCGAAGCCCTCAAGGCCAAGGTCGGCACGATGGACTACGTGCAGAATACTCCTCGTACAAAGGAACTTGAATGCGTCATGAGCAACAACGTCGCTTTCGGCGGCACGAACGCAAGTATCGTGTTCAGCAAGAAGCCGGGCGATGTGCAGAGCCAGGTCGCTAAGGATAAGAAGATCGCTGTGACAGGTATTGGCATTGTAAGCCCGATCGGTAACAGCAAGGAAATTTACCTTGACGCCGTCAAGAACGGTAAGCTCCCGGAATCCGCTTCCATTTGCTCTACCGTCACGAACGACGACTACAAGGAACTCGGCATCAAGATGGCCTTCTACCGCAAGCTCGACAATCTGGGACAGCTCCAGACCGTGTCCGGCATGCGCGCCCTCAAGGATGCAAACTTTACGGTCACTGAAGACAACGCCAAGCAGATCGGTATCATCGTAGGTACTAGCGAAGGCGGCCTCGGTGCCACTTACGATTTCGAGGAACTCATTGCCGAAGCGGGCAATGCTGGCGGTAGCGCCTTCAAGTTCCCTCACACCGTTTATAACGCCGCCGGTGGCTACCTCTCGATCCTCTCTGGAATCAAGGGCTACGGCGTCACCATCACGACGGGTCCGCTCTCCGGTCTCGATAGCATCGGCTATTCCATGAACGTCATCCACGATGGCCAGGAAGATGCAATGATGGCTACGGGTACGGACGAAAACCTCCCGATTATCACCGAACTCTGCCAGAAGATGAACGTCGCCGCCGACAAGGTGGTGGAACCGTATTCCAACTCCAATGGCTTTGTGGTGGGCGATGGCTCCGTTTCTATTATCATGGAAACCGAAGACTACGCCAAGTCCCGTGGCGCAAAGGTTTACTGCTACGCACTCGGTTACGGCAATGGCCGCAAGAACGTGAAGTTCGGCCACATCTCCGGTTCTGACGAAGCTCTCGACATCGCTATCAAGGATGCCCTCAACGATGCAGGCGTCAGCATTGACGAAATTGACGCTGTCTGCGGTTTTGCAAACGGCTTCAAGAAGATTGACGATATCGAAAAGGGCGCATACGCTCGCGTGTTTGGCGACAAGCTTGCAAGCCTCCCGCTTATCCAGGTGAAGGAACGCGTGGGCGAAGGCCGTGCCGCTTCTGCGACACTCGCCGCTGCCGAAGCCGCTCTCATGCTCGGTGGTGAACTCGCCGAAGAAAACGCCTACTTTATCGCAAATGGCGAAGTTTCTAAGAAGAAGGTCGCGACTGCTGGCTTCAAGAAGATCTTGGTCACTTCCTTTGCTACGGGCGGTTCTTACAGCGCCGTCGTTCTCGGTAAATAATTTATTGAAGGAGAATTTATAATGAAAGTTGCAATCGTTACTGGTTCTTCTAAGGGGATTGGCAAGGCTTGTGCTTTGCGCCTTGCTCGTGACGGCTACACGGTCGTCGTAAACTACTCCAGCTCCGATGAAGCTGCTCTCCAGACGCTTGAACAAATTAAGGCCGAAGGTGGCGATGGCATGGTCTACAAGGCAAACGTTGCCGTGCTTGCCGAAGTCAAGCAGATGGTGCGCGATGTTTTCAAGGCTTATGGCCGTATCGACGTGCTCGTGAACAATGCTGGTATCGTCCGTGACGAATACCTTTTGATGATGAACCCGGATACGCTCGACAAGTGCTTTGACTTGAACGTGAAGGGCTACTTCTACTGCGCACAGCAGGTCGCTGTCAAGATGTACAAGCAGAAGTCTGGCGTGATCATCAACATGTCTTCTGTTTCTTCCAAGTTCGCTCTCGCTGGCCAGGCTGTTTACAGTGCCACGAAGGGTGCTGTGAACTCCTTTACGCAGACGCTCGCCAAGGAACTTGGCGGCTACGGCATCCGCGTGAACGCTGTCGCTCCGGGCTTTGTCGCAACCGAAATGATCGAAGCCATCCCGGAAGAAACCCGCAAGGGCTATCTCGAAAAGGTGCCGCTCAAGCGCTTTGCTTCTGCAGACGAAGTCGCGAACGTCGTTTCTGCACTTGCTTCTGACCAGTTCGCTTATGTGACGGGTCAGGTCATCGTTTTGGATGGAGGTCTTTCCCTGTGATGAACATTTACCAGATCAGTGAAAAGATTGCCCAGCGTCCGCCTTTCCAGATGATTGAAAAGGTGACGGAACTCGTTCCGAACGAATCTGCAACGGGCATCAAGAATGTTTCCGTGAACGAACCGTACTTCATGGGCCACTTCCCGGGCACCCCGATTATGCCGGGCGTCCTCATTTGCGAAGCTTGCGCCCAGCTCTGCTCTCTCGTGATCGAGAAGCCGGCTGAAGACCTCGAAAAGAACTTGTACGTTCTTTTGAAGATTGACGGTTTCAAGTTCGTGAAGCCTGTGATTCCGGGTGACCAGCTCGAAATCTCCGTCAACAAGACGAAGGGCGGTGGAGTCATCGTCGGCTTTGACTGCGTTGTCAAGGTGAACGGCAATGTCCACGCCAAGGGTTCGTTGACGTTTACGAGCATCCCCAAAGAATCTTTGGGCAAATAATTAGTTGTCCTTTGTGTCTTCCCGGCCTCGTGCCGGGATCGCCTTACATACAGTTGATGATTGAAAAATCGAAAAATATAATTGCTGATTTGTTCTGGAAGTTTGTGCTCTTCTTGGTTGTTCACTTGGTGCGCACTTACTTGTTAGTATTTTATCGTCCCAAGATGAAGTTCTTAGGGTCGGTCAAGTCGACTGACCTTAAGGAGCCGATGATTATCATTGCAAATCACACGAGTATGCTTGACCCGTTGTTGGTGCAGTCTTTGTTCTTCCATAAGCGCAGTATCGTTGTCGCCAAGGATCAGGTCGAAGACCCGCATTTTCATTGGGCTCTATCCCGCTTTAAGAATGTGATTCCTTGCGATCGCTTTAATCTCGATACCGAATGGGCCTTGATTGCAAAGAAGGAACTTGAAAAGGGCAATTCCGTTATTATTTTTCCGGAAGGCAAGTGCCGCTATGACGGCTTGTTGAACGAGTTCAAGACAGGATTTGCGTTCCTCGCCCGCAGTACGGGTACGCCGGTTCTTTCTGTTGGCATTGATGGCATTTACAAGATTGGGCACCGCACTCAGATTGTGGTGGACGAACCCGAAAAGATTGAACGTGTCAAGGGAATCCCGTCATCCAAGCATCTGGCAGAACGCAGCGAATACTTCCGCCAGAAGGTCTGGAACCTGAAGCAGATTGCTTTAGGACAGCAGGGGGCAATTCTTCCTGTCGCGGCTGAAACTCCTGAAGAAATCATTCCTGAGGAGAGCAAGTAGTGAAGATTGGCTTGGCTCTTGAAGGCGGTTCGCGTCAGACCATTTTTACGGCAGGTGTTCTGGATGCCTGGATGGACGAGGATATTTATTTCTCGTATTTTACGGGTGTGAGTGCCGGTTGCCATGCCGCGATGAATTTTGTCACGCGTCAGCGTGGACGTTTCCGCCATATCATTCAGCCGACTAAAATCCAGCAGGGGATGGATCACGCCAACCGCATTCTGGATGGAATCCAGAAAGAGTGCAATGCGCTCCATTACAATGCGGCGTATGGCGATATTCCGTTCGATTTTCACCTGTTCTTTGGCTCGGGCGTTGAATGCGAGTTTGGCCTCACGTGCTGCGAAACGGGCCGCTCGGAATTCTTCCAGGAGTACATGAGCGAAAAGCGGTTGCTCGACATTGTGAACGCGAGTAGTGCACTCCCGATTCTATTCCCGATTGCTGAAATAGATGGCAAACATTACGCGGATGGCTGTGTCACTTCTCCAATTCCGTACAAGCGCGCCTTTGAAAAGGGCTGTGACAAGGTCGTTGTCGTTTCGACGCATTACCCCGGTGAAAGTGTGACGGACTTTCGCAAGTTCCGGATGGTCTTGAATCCGGTGTTCAAGCGCAAGTATCCGGATTTCTTCCGTGCGCTTATGTTGCGTTACAAGCGTTACGAGAAGATGTTTGCTGAAATGGAAAAACTCGAAAAGACGGGCAATCTCCTGATTTTCCGCCCGGAGAGCAAGGTCTGTGACCTTTTCGAGACCGACCGTGAAAAGCTCGATGAAACTTATAACATGGGCTTTGAATATGCCAAGCGCCGCATGGGCGACCTCAAAGCCTTCATGGAAATCTAATTTTCGCAATGTCACCCCGGCCTCCGTGCCGGGGACTGTTGTTTATACAACATTGTCAAGCCCGCCTCCGAGCGGGCTTTTTTGCACTGTCACCCCGGCCACAGTGCTCTTTGACCACTTAGAACTTTAGTTCTTATGTGGTCATGATCCGCGAATGGGGACGGGGTCGCCATCTCGTATAAAGAAAAAACATTATAACAAATGTAAAACTTTGTTTACTGAAATTTGCAAAATACTAAAACTTACAAAAATGTAAGTCTTTCTGCTATATACCCTTGATTTTTCGCGAAAAAAAGCAATCGGCAAAACTGATGAAAAACTAACTTACAAAAATGTAAGAAATTGAAGATTTTTACTCCTTTTTCACTTTTTCCTAACACCCTTTACTATCTTTACAAGCGTTAAAACATTAACAATCAAAATTCTCAACGGAGATATAAAAAATGGCAATTAAGAATGCTTACCTTCAGAAGGTTTATGAAAAGGTCGTCGCACGCGATCCGGACCAGGCTCTCTTCCACCAGGCCGTCCGTGAATTCCTCGAATCCCTCGACCCGGTCCTCGAACAGGACAAGTCTTGGGAAACCAACGGCGTGATCGACCGCCTCGTCGAACCGGAACGCGTTGTTACTTTCCGCGTACCTTGGCTCGATGACAAGGGTAACGTTCAGGTCAACCGTGGCTACCGTGTTCAGTTCAACTCCGCTATCGGTCCTTACAAGGGCGGTATCCGTCTCCGTAACGAAGTTACTCTTTCCATGCTCAAGTTCCTCGGCTTCGAACAGATCTTCAAGAACAGCTTGACCACGCTCCCGATGGGTGGTGGCAAGGGTGGTTCTGACTTCGACCCGAAGGGTAAGAGCGACAACGAAGTGATGCGCTTCTGCCAGTCTTTCATGACTGAACTCTGCAAGCACATCGGTGCAGACACGGACGTGCCGGCTGGTGACCAGGGTACTGGCGCTCGCGAAATCGGTTACATGTTCGGTCAGTACAAGCGCATTCGCAACGAATGGGTTGGCGTTCTCACGGGTAAGGGCCTCTCCTACGGTGGTTCTCTCGCTCGTACCGAAGCTACCGGTTACGGCCTCTGCTACTTCACTCGCGAAATGCTCAAGGACCTCGCTAACGACTCCTTCGAAGGCAAGACTGTCGTGATCTCCGGTTCTGGTAACGTTGCTCAGTTCGCTTGCCAGAAGGCAACGCAGCTCGGTGCTAAGGTTGTTACCGTTTCTGACTCCAACGGCTACATCTACGACCCGAACGGCATCAACCTCGACGTCGTTCTCGACCTCAAGAACAACAAGCGCGCTCGTATCAGCGAATACGCTAAGCTCGTTCCGGGTTCTGAATACCACGAAGGTTCTAAGGGCGTTTGGACGGTCAAGTGCGACATCGCTCTTCCGTGCGCAACTCAGAACGAACTCGATCTCGAAGGTGCAAAGGCTCTTATCGCTAACGGCGTGAAGGCTGTTGCTGAAGGTGCTAACATGCCGTCTACTCCGGAAGCTATCGAAGCTTTCCAGAAGGCTGGCGTTCTCTTTGGACCGGCTAAGGCTGCTAACGCTGGTGGCGTTGCTACCTCTGGTCTCGAAATGTCTCAGAACTCTGAACGTCTCTCCTGGACATTCGAAGAAGTTGATGCTAAGCTCGAAGGCATCATGAAGAGCATCTACGCCGCTGCTTCCTCCGCTGCTGTCAAGTACGGCCAGAAGGGCAACCTCGTCATGGGTGCAAACATCGCTGGCTTCCTCAAGGTTGCCGATGCCATGAAGTGGCAGGGTGCGGTGTAATTAGCTTGGCTTTGCTTACCGCAAAGCCGCGCTTTTTACTAGGGAAGGCTTCGCCCTCCAAAACATGAGACCGAATCCGCTAGAATCTGGATGAAATATGCAGGCTGGCGGATTCTC
Source organism: Fibrobacter sp. (assembly GCF_045112255.1). Lineage (GTDB taxonomy): Bacteria > Fibrobacterota > Fibrobacteria > Fibrobacterales > Fibrobacteraceae > Fibrobacter. Next base: position 35,865 of record NZ_JBGUHR010000046.1, on the reverse strand, counting down.
TCGCAATCACGCCTCGTTAATACGAGGCGTTTTTCGCTCACGGCCCCTCCTTTTCCAAATGCGAATAGCATAGGGCTTTAAAGAACGATCAGCTAATACTGATCGTTCTTTTTTGCTTATAGGAAACCGCTAATGTAACTCGTCATCCTGAACGGCCGTAGGTCGTGATATATGAAACTAGGCAGCTTGCTGCCGTAGTTGAATTAGGTTCGAAGGAGCAGGATCCAGTCACTTTTCCAATGGCTAAATGCCAAATGCGAAAAGCATTGAAAAAGTCTCCGGTCAAAAGCCGGAGGCTTTTTTGCTTTGAATGTTTGCTTGTTTTTACATTACGAAATGTTACTTGTTTACATTTTGTCGCAGGGGTGGTGTGCCTGGGCAATTTTTTCGATCATGAAATTTTAGGAAAATGATGGTCGGGGAGGTGTCTTTTTTCGAAATTTTTGGAACGATTTGGATCATCTTGTGATACGAAAAAGAGTGATGATCCTCATAAAACGTAGTATTTAACGGTGTTGATAAATGGTAAAAAATAATTTATTCAAATTTTAGAAAATATTTTATCTATAATGAGCTTTTTCGATATTTTAAGCCTATATTCAATTATAGTTGATGTGGATACCTGTAAATTTTTAAATGCAAGTATCCATGTTGATTAACACAAATGATATTCCAAATTGGAATACTTGGAGTTGGAGTAAAGAAATCCTTACTAAATTCTTCCATGGTGTTCCGTTTTGAAATATTCTACATATTTTAGGTGTAAATAAAAGATTGGGTTGACATGAGACTTTTTGATGAACATGTGGTGTTGCGTTTTTCGCTATTGTTAGCGTGTTTCCTGTTTGCAGAATCGATTCCCGATATTCTGAATTTTACTGAGCACGTCTATAATTTCATACCGTACTTTTTGGCGATAGTTTTTTTGGCGTATGTTGCTCTTTTCTACAAGTTTCCAAAAGATGGTCGGAAGATCCGCAACGATGTTGAAATCCCTGAACCGAAGGTCGTAGAGCCGATTCGCGATCTTAAGAAGGATCTTCTTGAAAAGGATGAACTCTTCCAGATGATGATCGATGTGTCGTCTGATGGATTCTGGACATTTGATGTGGCGTCCGGGAAGGTTTACTGGTCCAACCGCATAGCGAAGTTGCTTGCCGCTGAAAGTGCGAACCTTGAAGATTCCTTTGAACCGCTGAAAAACAGGGTGATCGAAAGCGACTGGAATGCTTTCCGTGAACAGCTCAATGCCGCTTTGCAGACCTCAGGTACGTTCTCGTGCAATCTGACGTTGCTGGATGCTTCCAAGAAAAATGCAAAGCTCGTGATTAGCGGTCGTGTCCAGAGCAATGAAATGGGCCGCCCGATTCGCGTAATCGGTTCCCTGACTGAATCTGTCGATCGCAAGTCTGCGGAACGTGAACGCTATAATTACGTTTACCAGGATGCGCTCACGGGCATCTTCAATCGCAAGTATTTCCTTGAAAAGCTTAAGACCGACGTGGATATTGCTGCAAAGCGTCCGGGCTATGTTTTTGCCGTGGCGCTTTTGGATGTTGATAGCTTTGGCGCTATCAATGCTTCTTATTCCATCAATATTGGTGATAATGTTCTCCGCACGATTGCAGACCGTTTAAAATCGGTCGCTCGCCCGGATGACTGCGTGGCTCGTATTGGACCTGATGTTTTTGCTGTGATCTTGCATAACATCCAAAGCCGCGATCCCAATGATGATTTAATACCGCTTGTACGTAATATTCATAACAAGATAAAATCTCCGATTGCGCTGGAGGGCAAAGACCTTTACATCAGCGTTTCGATGTCGATTGTCGTAAACCAGGATGTCGATTGCGTCGAGGATATTCTTGCCAATGCAAACGCGAGCCTTCGCGATATGAAGAAGGGCATTAACCACGGCGGAATCCAGTTCTTTAGCGGCGGCATTCGCGAAAAGGCGATGAAGCTTTACAAGCTTGAGTTTGAAATCCGCCGTGCAATCCAGGCCCAAGAATTTGTGCTGATGTACCAGCCGATTGTCGATATCCAGGCGGGCAACAAGATTGTGGGCTTTGAAGCGCTTGTGCGCTGGAACCAGTCGGAACGAGGCATTATTTCGCCGGCTGAATTTATCCCGATTGCTGAAGAAACTGGGCTCATTGTGCCGATGGGAGCGCTCATTTTGCGCATGGCCTGCAGGCAGACCAAGCAATGGGTCGATATGGGCTTCAAGGATATCCAGGTGGCGGTGAACTTCTCGGCAAAGCAGTTCTCGATGGATTCCATGGTCGATGATGTGCGTCGCGTGTTGACCGAAACAAACTTGAATCCGCGTAACTTGAAGCTCGAAATTACGGAATACACAGCCATGTGTGAAGCGGACAAGACGATTGAAATCATGCGTGCGCTTTCGAACATGGGCATCCAGATTTCGATTGATGACTTTGGAACGGGTTATAGCTCGCTTTCTTACTTGAAGCGTTACCCGGTGCATACGCTCAAGATGGACAAGTACTTTGTGGATCATGTGGCGGATAATGAAGAAGATGCTTCGTTTGCCCGCATGGTGATTGGCATTGCGAAGTCCTTGAACTTGGACCTCATCGCCGAAGGCGTTGAAACGAAGGAACAGCTCGACTTCTTGTATCGCGAAGGCTGCCACTTGATTCAGGGGTACTACTTTAGCAGGCCGCTCAATACAGATAAAGCACTAGAGTACATGAAGGAACATTATAATGTTCCGGCGCAGGGATCCAGCTTCGAAACGGAACCGGAAGCCGTTAAGGCTTAGATTCCGTAACACGTTTTAGTATTTTCACGACAGTGATGGTAGAGGTCTTCTACCGTCACGTTTTTTATTTCGGCGAGCTTGTCGGCGATGAAGGGAATGTAGCCGGAGTGGCAGGGCTTGCCTCGGAAGGGGACGGGCGCCATGTAAGGGGCATCGGTCTCCAAAAGCATTTGGTTGAGCGGAATGAGCGCTGCTGCGTCTCGGACATTTTGCGCGTTGTTGAACGTGACGATTCCCGTGAATCCGACGAAAATGTTTGCGTCTAGTTGAAGGAGCTGCTCGACGAATTCTGGCGTACCTGTAAAGCAATGAATGTGAATGTTGCGGTTGTGCAAGTTTGCTGCGCGCAGAACGGCAAGGGCGTCGTCATCGGCTTCGCGAAGGTGGAGTACGAGAGGCTTGCCGCTTTCGATGCCGAGCTGCAAATGACGCTCGAAAAGCTTGACTTGTGCGGCCTTTGTTTCGGCACCGTAATGGTAATCGAGACCGAACTCACCGCAGGCAACGCACTTCGGGTGCTTCAAAAATTCCATCATGCGAGCTTCGTCTTCGGCAGTCTCTGTTTCGACATATTCGGGATGGATGCCGTAAGCGGCGTAGACAAATGGATACTTTTCGCTGAGTTCGCGAGCGCGGTCGAAGTCGGCTGGGTCGCAGGCCACATGGATAAATGCTTCTGGCTGCGCAATCTTGGAGGCTGCCGCTTTTTCTTTAGCGGAGCTGCGTTCGGTCGTGAAACTGGCGGTCTGGAAACGCTCTAAAAGCGCGTCAAAGGATTCGCCCGCATGGCGCTCGTAAGAATCAATATGACAATGAGTATCGATGAACATTTAGTGAATTTGGAGTTCGGAATTCGGAGTTCGGAATTGAAATAATCGCGGCAAAGCCGCCAAATTAAATAATTTCTAATTCCTACATCCTAATTCCGAATTAATAAGTTACCTCTAATATCTCGTACGTGATTTTTCCGCGGGGGGCTTGGACATCGACGGTGTCACCGGCTTTTTTGCCTTGCAAGGCTTCGCCGATGGGGGACTTCATGCTGATGCGGCCCTGGAGCGGGTCGATTTCCTTGTCGCCAACGATTGAGTAGACCTTTTCGCGTTTGGTCTTCTTGTCGATCATCTTGACGGTAGCGCCAAAGCGGATGGAGCCGTCCTTGGTGGCGGCGTTTTCGACAATCTGTGCGCCATCCAGAATGCGGTCGAGTTCACGCAGGCGGCGGTCAATTTCGCGTACGCGCATACGGCCGTAAGTGTAGGCGGCGTTTTCGCTGCGGTCGCCTTCGGCAGCGGCGGCTTGCACCTGGTTGATCATTGCCGGGCGTTCAACGTATTTGAGATGTTCCCATTCTGCCTTGAATTTTTCAAAGCCTTCTTTCGAAATCAAGTGTTTCATGGGTGAAAATTTAGAAAAAGTGGTTAGGCGGTTGGGTCAATAGTCTTTGGTCATTGGTCCTTAGTTCGTATAATCGCAGCAAAGCCGTCAAATATTATTCTAATAACTAAAGACTAATGACTAAATCTTGTTGCTTGAAATAAAAACTATATTTGAAAAAACTTTGTTAGGGAGAATCTTGTGTTGTTGAAGAATTTGTGGTGTGGAAAGATGTCTTTGCGTGGGGGAGTGGCTGCTGCGGCTGTTTCTGGTTTGCTTTTGCTTGCGGCTTGCGGTGGTGACAGCGGTACTAGTGCTCTAAACGACAATGGAACATCTGGTTCTGAAGATATTCTCAGTTCTTCTAGTAGCCCCAAAGTTGAATCGTCGTCTAGCGTCATTCTGAGTGGCGATAGCCACGAAGAATCCAGTAATAGTTCATCATCGAGCGGGAAAAATGGTGATGGCTGGAGCTGGGACGTGCCGAAGGAAGATCGTTTGAATCCTGAAATAGACTACGGTTCAATGACGGATTCCCGCGATGGTCAAATTTACAAGACTGTAAAAATCGGTGACCAGGTATGGATGGCTGAAAACTTGAACTATGCTGATAGTGTCAAAACTCCGAGCTTGATGGGCAAAAGTTGGTGCTATGCCAACAAGGCTGAAAACTGTGCTGTGACTGGCCGCCTTTATACTTGGACGGCGGCGATAGACTCGGTGAAGCTCGCGACTGATGCCGACAATCCGCAGGACTGCGGTTTAGGCAAAAGCTGTACTCTGCCTGATACGGTGCAGGGCATTTGTCCGCTGGGCTGGCATTTACCGGAAAAAAAAGAGTGGGATACTTTGCTTACCAAAGTCGGTGGGGAAAAAACGGCGCTCAATGTTCTCAAGTCGCAGACGGGGTGGTTTCATGAAGGTAACGGCTCGGATGACGTGGGCTTTTCCGCACTGCCTGCTGGCGACAGGATCGACAATGGCAATTTCTTTGACATTGGCAAACTCGCCGGCTTTTGGAGTGCTTCTGAGATAGATGACAACTACGCTAAAGCCTTGAACTTGGGCTACTGCAGCAACTATGCGGCCCTGGGCTACTACAAGAAGAGCCTCGGTTTTTCAGTTCGTTGTTTGAAGGACTAGCCGGGGTTGGCGTTCCGCTTTTGTAGAACAAAGACTTTACTCTCGTCTCTCGTCTTTAGTCTTTCCTCTATATTTACTATCTTTGGCTCGGTTAATTACGAGGTGATATGGTTAAATTGAGAAGGAACGAATCGAAGTACAAGCGCTTAAGCCGTATTTATTACAATAGGATGTTTCCGAGGCGTCAGGATGCCATGCGAGTGGCGTGGTCTGTGGCGGCGGGCGTCTTTATTGGCATTTGGCCGACGATTGGTGTCGCCATTATTTTGACGGTTGCGTTCTGTGCCTTGTTCCGCCTTCCGAAGGTTCCGGGGATTGTTTCGTCGTTTGTGGCAAACCCGCTGACTCAGTTCGGGTTCTTCTACCCGACGGGTTATATGCTCGGGTGCAAGATTGTCCATCCGGCGGCGATTGAGTTTGACTTTTTGGAAGAATTCCAGGGGCTTTCGTTCAAAAATTTCACGACGGTGATCGGGCATTTGTGGAATAACGCTGCGGACCACCTGTTGGCGTTCATGATTGGCATTACAATTGTCGCGGCTATTGGCGGCGTCATCTTCTTTTTTCTAGCTTATTTCATCGTAAGTTACAGGAAGAAAAAATGGATTGCGGCAAAGACGGGTTATATCCATAACTTGATTGCCGAAGACGAAGTTTTAATCAAAGAAGCACACAAAGGAAAGAAACCTATGATGCACATCTATCCGTTCAAGGCTTTGCGTCCGGTGAATCCGGCTGAAGCTGAGACTATCTCTGCGCTCCCTTACGACGTGATGAATCGCGCCGAAGCCAAGGCTATGGCTGAGGGCCTTCCGCACTCCTACTTGCGCGTGACGCGTGCCGAACTCGAACTTCCGGATTCTGTCGACGCTTACGATCCGAAGGTTTATGCCCACGCTCGTGAAAATCTCGACAAGATGATCAAAGACGGCGTGATCGCTTTCGACCAGAAGCCGTGCCTCTACGTTTATCGCCAGACGATGAACGGTCGCGAACAGTACGGTCTTGTGTGCTGCGTTCCGGCTGCCGACTACTTCAACGGCACCATCAAAAAGCACGAACTTACCCGCGCAGACAAGGAAGAAGACCGTTTGCGCCATGTGCTTGCTACGAACGCCAATACGGGTCCGGTGTTCCTCACTTACCGCGACAACGGCCAGTTCGATATCTTCGGTGCAGTGACGAAGCGCAAGCCTGTTTACGACTTCGTGAGCAAGGGCGACGGCTTTGGCCACACGGTTTGGGTCATCGACGATGACGCTGAAATCGAAGCTATCCGCAAGTCCTTCGAAGAAATTCCGGTAAGCTACATCGCTGACGGTCACCATCGCAGTGCTGCTGGTGCTCGCGCTGCCAGCTACCGCGCCGAACAGAATCCGAAGAACACGGGCGACGAAGAGTACAACCGTTACCTCGCTATCCTCTTCCCGAGCACCCAGCTCAAGATTTTGGACTACAACCGCGTGCTTAAGGACTTGAACGGCCGCACGCCGGAACAGCTCATGGAAGAAATGAAGCTTGTGTTCGACATCGAAGAATTGCCGAGCATGCAGAGCCCTGCCAAGCAGAACCAGGTGAACTTCTACATGGGCGGCAAGTGGTATGCTTGCACGTTCAAGGACAAGTTCCTCAAGAACCTTGGTCCGGTCGACAGCCTCGATGTGGCTCTCCTCCAGAAGCTCATCTTGAAGCCGCTCTTCGACATTGACGATCCGCGTACTTCCAAGCGCATCGACTTTGTCGGTGGCATCCGCGGCCTCGGCGAACTTGTGAAGCGCGTCGATAGCGGTGAATGCGCCTGCGCATTTGCAATGTACCCGACCACGCTCGATCAGCTCATGAGCATTGCCGACGCTGGCGAAATCATGCCGCCGAAGAGCACTTGGTTCGAACCGAAGCTGCGCGACGGTCTCTTGGTCCACACGCTTGACTAATTGTTTGTAGGCCGCGCGAGCGCTCATTGTAGTGCGAGATGCGCGGACTCCAAAAGCGAAATTGCAGAACGCACCCGGCTCGGGTGCGTTTTTGCTTTTAATACGCAATGCTTTTATTTTTGTGTTCTTGCAAACGGTTGGTTGCAAAATTCGGCATTCTTCTGCTTTTCTTAAAATAGGATTCTAAATTATCAAAGCGTAAAAATCTTGGAATGAGAATGTTAAGACAAATGAATAAATTGTTGAGACTTTTAAATTTATTGCGCTTGGCTGTTTTCTGGAAATTTAGATTTTTTAAGTTTTGGTAGCTTATTGTTTTTTCTTGTTCGCTTTCTTCTTGGATTTCTTTATTTGCTGCTGAATCGATTTTTGGAAATTCAAAATACGGTTGTCGATTTCTGATTGAATCTTATTGGCGACTTTGTTTGCTCGGCCGAGAAGGCGATTTTTTGTAAAGAATCCGATTTCTCTTGAATCCGCGCAGTGGCTTGCCTTTTCGCAAACGAGGTAGTAGCAGTCTTCTGGTACAACGTAATAAGAAATCTTGGATGAATCTGTGGCGCTGAAGAGTTCTCGCTTGATGTGGATGGGCGTGTTGCCCGGTTCTGCAAGGAATATTTGCAGTTCGACGAGGAATCGGTCTTGCCACGGCATGTAGTCGATTTCCTGTAAACTCACAAGGCGGTTTCCAAGTTTGGTGGAACCGATGCGTTCTATGGGCATTTCTCGATTGCCTTGCCAGAGACTCGACTTGACATAGATTTTTTCGTTCTGCTCATGCATGAGCGAAATAAGGTAGTCTTGTTCTACATCGTTTAACTGGTCAAAACGGAGCGTGTCTCCCTTGCGCGGAACGTAGATGCTTCGCGTTTCGATAAAGGCGTCTTCTCCTCTCCACTTAAAATTGCGATGAGGTGTATAGACTTTGCCGTTGTTTGTAATTGTGATAGAATCGCCTGGAACGCCAAGAACTCTACGCACCATGTTGTCCTGGTTCCGCATGATTCCCCAGACAAAGTCTCCGTCTGCGATACTGTCTGTGCAGCGGGGGAGCTTGCACATCCACAGTATGCTGTTCTTCTTGAATTTGGGATAGAGAGAATTGTCCAGAACTCGGACGGGTTCCATGATGTAGTAGCGCACTGCAACCATGACGGCGAGTACAACACCGAGGATAAAGACGAGAAAGAACACGTGCGCCCTGGAATGGCGTCGTTGTAATGACTTGACTTTACGATCGAGTGCTGACATGGCTTTGATTGCGGTTAGTCGTTGCCGCCGGTGGAATCGTCGCTGAGGGAGAGCACGGCGAGGAATGCCTTCTGCGGCACTTCTACGGAGCCGATGCTCTTCATGCGCTTCTTACCTTCCTTCTGCTTTTCGAGGAGCTTACGCTTACGGGTGATGTCACCGCCGTAGCACTTGGCAAGCACGTCCTTGCGCACAGCCTTCACGGTCGAGCGACTGATGATCTTTCCGCCGATGGCGCCCTGGATGGCGACGTCGAACTGCTGGCGCGGAATAAGGTCCTTGAGCTTGACGCAGATGGCGTTAGCGTAGGTGTTTGCCTTGTCGCGGTGGATAATCACGGAGAAGGCGTCAACCGGGTCGCCGTTCAAGAGAATGTCGAGCTTGACGAGGTTGTTGCGCTTGTATTCGCTCGGCGTGTAGTCAAGGCCAGCGTAGCCGCGGCTTAAGGACTTGAGACGGTCGTAGAAGTCGAACATGATTTCGGCAAGCGGGAGGTCGTACTTGAGGATGACCTTCGTTTCGTCGATGTATTCCATCGTTTCGAACGTGCCGCGCTTTTCTTCGCAAAGCGTCATCATGGCGCCGACATATTCCTTCGGCGTAAAGATCTGAGCTTTCACGTACGGCTCTTCGATGTAGTCGTAGCGGCTAGCGTCGGGGAGCTTGGACGGGCTTTCGATTTTCACCATGGAGCCGTCGCTCATGTACACGTGGTATTCCACGTTCGGCACGGTCGTGATGATGTCCACGTTGAATTCGCGGTCCAAACGTTCTTGCACGATTTCCATGTGCAAAAGTCCGAGGAAGCCCGTGCGGAAGCCAAAGCCGAGCGCTTCGGAAGTTTCCGGTTCCCAGCAGAGGGCGGAGTCGTTCAAGCGGAGCTTTTCGAGGGCTTCGCGCAAATCCTTGTAGTCTTCCGGGTCGATGGGGTAGATACCCGAGTAAATCATCGGGAGCACGTCCTTGTAGCCTGGGAGAGGTTCTTCGGCCGGATTCGCGGCATCGGTAAGCGTGTCACCGATTTTCACGTCGCTAATCGTCTTCACGTTTGCAAGCACGTAGCCGACCATGCCTTCGGTGAGTTCCGGGCGCGGGTCGCGGCGCATGCTGAATGTACCGACTTCGGTCACCACATATTCGCCGCCCGTCTTCATCATGTGGATTTTCATGCCCGCCTTGAGTGTGCCTTCGACAATGCGGATGTAGTTGATCACGCCTCGGTAAGAATCGTAAACGGAGTCGAAGATGAGGGCCTTGAGTGGCTTGCCTGCATCGCCCTTCGGGGCCGGGATTTCATCGACGATCTTGTCGAGAACCTGTTCCACGTTGAGACCCGTCTTGGCGGAAATGCGCGGGATTTTGTCCGGGTCGTAGCCGAGTAGGTCGCCGACGAGCTGTGCCACGTGATCGGGCTGTGCACCTGGAAGGTCTACTTTGTTCAAAACCGGGATGATCGTAAGGTCGTTTTCAATCGCAAGGTAGAGGTTCGAAAGCGTCTGGGCTTCAATGCCCTGGCTTGCGTCCACGACGAGGATTGCGCCTTCGCATGCGGCGAGGGAACGGCTGACTTCGTAAGTGAAGTCCACGTGCCCCGGCGTATCGATCATGTTTAAAATGTATTCTTCACCATCTTTTTCGTAGACCATGCGGATGGCGTGAGCCTTGATGGTAATGCCGCGTTCGCGTTCCAGATCCATGTCGTCCAGGAGCTGGTTCATCATTTCGTTTTTGGAGACAGTCTTGGTCAGTTCAATCATTCTGTCGGCCAAGGTGGATTTGCCGTGATCGATGTGGGCGATAATACTAAAATTACGGATATTGTTGTTTTGCGGCATATTAAGATGTTGAAGAGTTTTTGCATAAATATAGAAATCTTGTGCCTGTTTATTGTAATTCGCTGTGAACCCTTTAAAAAAAAACTATATTCTTGTTTAACAATTTGTTCTTTTAGAACGATATAACGACGGAAGTTAAGTTTTGTTTAGAAAACTCATTATTTGCAGTGCCTTGTGCCTTGCCGCAAATGCTTTTGCTGCGGGAAAAGTTTTTAACAAGGATTATACGGGTGTTTCCCAGATTCTTGCTGAAATTACAACCCATGAGGGAAAAATTGTGGTGGACTTGAACTTTAAGGCCGCTCCGAATACCGTAGCGAACTTTGTTGAACTTGCGAATCAGGGGTTCTACAATGGTCTTGTGTTTCACCGCGTTGTTCCGGGATTCATGATCCAGGGCGGCGACCCGAACGGTGATGGAACGGGCGGTCCCGGTTACACTATCGACGATGAGAAAAACGATCTTAAGCATGAGACTGGTGTGATTTCTATGGCGAACAAGGGTCCGAATACTGGCGGCTCTCAGTTCTTCATCACTCATCTCCCGCAGCCGCATTTGGACGGCCATCATACCGTATTTGGTAAGGTTATCGAAGGACATGATGTTGTCTGCCGTATTGACCTGAACGATCCGATTTTAAACATTAAAATTGTGGAAAAGAAGTAAATATGAGTTCAAAAAAAGCGACATCAAAAGCGCCTGCAAAGGCTAGTACTTCTGAAAAGAAAGCGGCAAAGGCCGCTCCGGCCAAAAAGCCTGTAGCAAAGGCAGCTCCGGCACCGGCAAAGAAAGCTGCGCCGGCGAAGGCTCCTGCAAAGGCGGCCCCGGCCAAAAAGCCTGTAGCAAAGGCCGCTCCGGCTCCGGCAAAGAAGGCTGCGCCGGCGAAGGCGCCTGCAAAGGCTGCCCCGGCTGCTTCGGCCAAAAAGCCTGTCGCAAAGAAGGATGTTCCGGCAAAGAAGGAACCCGCAAAAGTGGTGAAGGCCGCCCCGGCGAAGGCTCCTGCAAAGGCAGCTCCGGCAAAAGCTGTTGCCGAAACATCCAAGAAACCAGCTCCCGAAAAGAAGGTTGAACCGGCAGTCGAGGCTAAGGCTCCTGTAGCTCCGAAAAAGGTTGTCGAAAAAGAAGCTGTAAAGGAAGTTGAAAAGAAAATCGAAAAGGAACCGGTTAAGGAGACTGTCGAAAAGGCTCCTGAAAAGGTTCTTGAAAAAGTTGAAGTTGTAGAAAAGTCTGAACCCAAAAAGTCCGCTGTGAAATCTGATTATCCGTATGCTGTTTTGCTTGAAGGCGGTAAGAAGCCTTGCAAGTTCATTATGTTTGTTGAAATTGATGAGCAGGAAGAACGCGCCAACAAGAAGAAGGTGACTTCTGAAATGAAGAACCTCGAAAAGAAGCCGACTTCCGCTATCCGCCACAAGATTTCTCTTGCTGAAGAAACGCAGGAAGAATTGACGGAACGCATCTTGAAGGAACTCGAAGAACAGAACGCTGCGTTCACGCGTGAAGCGGCAACGCAGATTTGCACTCGCTGCAACAAGAACCTTGTGTCTCCGGAATTCTGGGTCGACAAGCATCTCGGCTACTGCGAAGAATGCGCCGCTATTTTGCACTTGGGCCAGTCCAAGGAAGCCCGCAAGGTGGAATACCAGCTGGGCGCCATGGGCGGTGACTCTCTTGACGAAGTGGAGGACGACGATATCGAAGGACCGGACGCAGCTGACCTCAAGGAAGCTGAAGAAGAACTCGCCGATTTCGACGATTAATGTCATCCTGGAACGTAGCGACGGACAGCCTCGATAGGCGAAAGTCGCATCCGTTAAATTGTACGAACGAAAAAAGCCGAGGCGTTGAACCTCGGTTTTTTGTTGTTAAATTTTTATTATTGATAAACTAATTGACTTTTCTCATGACGCCGATGACGCGGCCAGCAATGGAGAAGTCTTTTTTGTTGTTCACAATGATTGGCTTGTATTTCGGGTTGGCCGGGCGCAGTTCCACATGGTCTGCGCTCGGATGGTAGTACTTGACAGTCGCTTCGTTATCAATCTGTGCAACGACGATTTCGCCAAGGTCGGCGGTCTTTTGCTGACGAGCAAAAATCAGGTCGCCATCGAAAATGCCGGCATTGATCATGGAATCGCCTTTGACGCGGAGCGCAAAGACATCGCTACGGCAAGCGAGAAAGTCTCTGTCGATGGTGACTGTGCCTTCGAGGTTCTGCACGGCGAGAATCGGCGTACCGGCGGCAACGCGACCGACGATAGGAATCTCGATGGTGTTGCTTGCAACTTCCTTGTTCGATTCTTTGTCGTCGCTCAAAATCTCGATACCGCGGCTGAGGCGCGGAGAGCGGTTGATGTAGCCTTTCTTGATGAGGGCGGCGAGAATGGAACGTACGCCGTTCGTGGAAGAAATGTCGAAGTGGTTGCCAATTTCGCGGACCGTTGGCGGCATGTGGTTTTCTTTAGAATACTTCTTGATGTATTCGTAGATTTCTTCTTGCCTTGCGGTCATCTCTTTGCGTTTTTCGTTGTTGTTTTCCATGGTTTGCCTCTCGTCATAAAGGATGCTGGAATATATACAATATAAATATAATGCACAACTGGGCAATTGTCAATATTTTCAGTGCACAAAAGTGAAGTTTTTGTGAAAAATTTTATTATAGATAAATTTTTTTCGTAAATAGACTCAATTTTCTGTTAATCTTTGCTATATTTGGAGCACTTCGGGGTGTAGCTCAGCCTGGTAGAGCGTCTGCTTTGGGAGCAGAATGTCGTCAGTTCGAATCTGGCTACCCCGATACACAAAGAGCCGCCCCGTAGGGGTGGCTCTTTGTGTATTTGGTGAGGTGCCAGATGAACTGACGAAGTCAGTTCGATTAAAACCGGCGAGAGCGTAGCGAACACAGCCGGTTTTAAGCCTTGACTTGAGCGAAGCTCAAGCAAGCCCGAAGGGCAAATCGTGAAACGAAGTGAACGATTTGGCAATCTGGCTACCCCGATATTTAATCGGGATCCAGCGCCGCCCATCTGGCTACCCCAAGCATTTCCAAGCATATAAAAAAATCTACGCAGCCGTAAGCTACGCAGATTTTTGTTGTTTGGGGGATATGTGTTTAATATAGTTATTCAATATCTTTAAAATATTGCTTTTTACTTCGCTAAATGATATGACTGTATTGACTGTATTTACGGCCTGTAATTAATATTTTTGATGACAATTATTAATCCTTTTTCAAAAAATATTTATCCATCGGGAAAAAATCAATAAGAAACGATCCTTGATAAACTGTGTAAAATTCAGTTCCAATATTCGTTGCTAAATAAGTGCGTTTGCTGACCGTTATGCTCGATTTGCTACTGAATATAAGGTCGTAATGCATCCCTGATTTTGTTGTCCAAGTATCTTTATCAATAAGGATTTCTTTTTGGAGTATTGGCTTTTTTGTGAACCTTGCAGGAAGTTCGATAATCTGCGGAATAGAAACGAGAATGGCAAGTAAGACTAGGAAAAATAATTCAGTAATAAAATTTTTTGTAGATGGCACTTTGTTGTTTTTTCTTATTGGCAATACTTTAAAGAAGTGTAAAATGATGCCCATCCCAAAGCTTACACAGAAGGCTAGTGAAATTCTAAGCAATGTTCTGTATAACTCACGCTCGGCAAGTTTGTCTAAAAATGCATCATCGATGATATAGTCGAGATTAAACGAATGTGTTTTTGCTTTTAGAAGAAAAAATGCTGTAATAAAGCATACTTCTAGTATGGATAAAATAATTAGCGTTTTTTTTCTGAATGAATTTTTTTTAGAAATTGTTGACTTCACTTCGGACGGTGGGAGAGGTTGACTTTCCATCATCATGAGCTTTCTGCGTCTTTTGGCTGCTCTGGACATATTCCCAATATAAAAAATCCCCGCGACGCTTGTTCGCGGGGAGGAGGATGTGGATTGTGTGATATCTTACTTGAACACTGCCGTAATTGTCATACCTGCGGTGGGCGTAACCTTGTGAGGGTTTTCTGTTGAACCGTCAGACCATCCCGTGAATACTGCACCGGCGCTTGCCGCAGCTGTCAATTGAAGCTCGTTGTTGCTGAAGAACTTGCACTGATAATTGTTGCTCGGAAGCTTCATGCCGTCCACCTGTACGCTGCCGTTTCCGCTAGCCGCGATTGTTACGGAGACTTCGTTTTCAAGGTCAAAGCGTTCGGCCATTTCTTTCTTGAGCGTTTCGCCGCGATTCTTGGCGTAGGATATAAGTGTATTGCCTGTCGGATCCCACTTGAAATTGCTCTGGTTGCGCGGCCAGCGTTTTTCGTCGCGCTGCTGTTCCGAAGAAGGTATTGTGGCCATCATGGACTGCACAGTGCTCTGCACCTTTTCGTAAGTCAAGTAGCTGTTGAGGAGGATGCAGGCGTTGTTGATGAACATGCGCTTGAAGTCGGGATTTTCGAGGAGCTTCTTGAGCATGCCGCCTGGAGATCTGCTGTCAACGGAGCTGCCGCCGCCAAAGCCGCCGAAACCGCCCCACATGCCACCGTTTCCGCCTTGATTGCTTGATTTTGAACCGAGAACCCAGTCGAACATATTTTGATTTTGGGCATCGAAACCGCTAATGCCCGGTGTAAATCCAAAACCGTGATCTGTGTCGAATGCGACGAATTTGAACGGATGGCCGTTGCCGCCCCAAGCGCGAACATTGTTGTTTGGCCAGTCGCCGTTGTGGTAGTACATTTCGGCGAACATGTACTGGGCAAAACTGTTCACGTTGAGCTTGCTCTTAATCTGTTCGTACTGAGCGTTGTTTTCGCCTGCAAAATTTGCACTAGAAATGCTGTTTACAAGTTGCTGGTAATCGCTTGTGGAAGCTCCGTTTGTACCGCTTGCTTCGTAGCTTGTACCGGCAATCTTGATCATGTTGATGGACTTGGAGTCAATGCCGTAGTTTGTTTCGACAAAGTGTCTGTTCAATCGTTCACGCATGTCGTGGATGCCGAAGTATTCGCCATTGTAGAATACGACGACTTGGCGACTGCGCTGGTAATCAACTTCTGTGCCTTCCATGAGCGATGTCATCATGGCGTCACCGACGTAATCCGTCCAGAAACGGTTGCCGTTGTTGCGTAAGTTGAAGCTTTTGAATTTCTTTGCTTCTGGGCGCGTTTTGAACAAAGAATATTTAATGGTCTTGTCGCCGTAAGTATCGTTGTCCATTTTTATGGCCACGCTTTTCTTGGGCTTGTATCGGCTCCAGTTTCCGATAATCGAAATGCCGGCATCAATTTCCCAAGTTTTTTCGGTGGTGGAACTTCCTTTTTCAAAGTATTCCACGTGTACGGGGAGTTCCGTGTCTTTCCAGAAGTTTGCGGCCTTGCAAGGTTCTGTACATTTGGGATTGCTGTTGTCGGTAGTGTTGCCTCCGCCTATGTCCCACATGCCGCCGCCAAATCCGCCGCCAGTGAGGTTCCCTGTGGCGTAGAGACCGTCAGTAGAGTCGAACATGTCGTGGTGATTGACGGTGAGTGCGACAACCGGCATCGAGACGCTTTCGTTGATGAAGTACGTCTGTGTCGTGGTATCCACAGCCATGCCGTTTATGAATTCAGAACAACGTACAACGGAATTTTCTGTAATTGGAGTGGCTGTTGTAATTTGTTTGGAATTGGCCGTCGGAAACGAACCGTCAAATGTACAACGGATATCGCCGCCTTTTTGTGGGGTGGGCGGTTCAATAGTTAAACTCTTGTAGAAGCCTGCTTTCGGGAGAAAAGTCGCTTTAGGCTTGTGGTTGTCGCCATAATCCTGAAGGCTGCTAGATGATGATTGCTCTGTCGATGTATTTGATGTTGCTGCGGAGCTTGAAGAAAGTGCTGGCTGCTCTGGTGTAATCGAACTGCTTGTCTCTGGAATTACAGAACTCGAAAGCGCGATAGGCGAGGAAGAACTGCTAAGGTTGTTTACGCTAGATGAGCCTGGAACAGGGGCGGTTTGTGAACTTGAAACTTCGGAAAATTCGACAGAAGAAGACAAAAATTGTGCTGGAGGAAGTTTGCTTGAATTTTCCTGAGGTTCGTTAGATGACGAACTTTCGCTGATTTGAAGTGTGTCGTCAAACGGAGCTGCGACATTGTCGTCTGTGCAACTACAAAAATATGTGCTCGCAAACGCAAGAAACCAAACTATATGTTTATTCTGCATATCTCATCCCATAATGAATTAACAAACACCCTAACACCTTCATATTGGAATATATAGTGGTTTATCTTGTATTTTATAATATTTGTCAAAAAATTTTATTGACTGTTGTCAAAATTGAGAATTTTATAAAACGAGTGGGGTAAAAACGCTCAGAAAAAATTCTGCATGAAAGAAGTATTTTTTTTATATGATTTAAATGATTGCTTTTTAAATTGATTTTAGTTATAGAGCGTAAGTTTGGCATTTTTTTTATCAAAGAGAAATGGCGAGCCGAAACCCGCCATTGTTTTTTTATTTGAGTGTAATGGAAAATCTTAGCAGAAAAAATCTTTCCAGATTTGATTGCCGAGTTCATTTAAGCGAATCTGGACTTTTTCAATTTGTTCGTGAAGTCCCTGGTCGATGATTTCTTCGATGGTGGTGAATGCGATGTCGGAACGCAACTTGCCCAGAAGGCGGATTGAATCCGCCTTGCTCTTAACGGGATAGGCAATGTTCTTGAGACACAGCTCCGCTTTCTCCAGGCAGTAGCGCAAGGATCGTGGAAAGTCTTCGGAGAGCAATAGAAATTCCGCGACGTTATGCGGCGTCACATTCGAATTGCGGCGGTGGAACATTTCGTACGCACCGACACTCTTGAGAACGGCGTTCCACTGCACGGTATCGAGCGCCATGCCCACCATGCTCACATCCGGAAGCAAGATGTAATACTTGACATCCAGAATACGCGAAGTCTGGTCGGCGCGTTCGAGTAATGTGCCGAGATGCGTAAAGTTCCAGGCGACATCGTGGTTCATCGTGCCTTGAATGATGCCTGCCGTGAGCTGGCTGAATTCCTTGACACTGTTGTAAAAGGCGTGAGGGCCAGCCAATGCTTCTTTAGGCATTTCGGGGTCGTTTAGTTTCAGATAGAACTGATTGATGGCAATCCACAGTTCCGACGAAATCCTTTCGCGGACGCAGCGGGCGTTTTCACGGGCGGCCCCGACGCATGAAATGATGCTGTTTGGATTCTCTTTGTCGAACGTCAGGAACATGAGCGCGTTTTCGATGGAAACATGGGCGTATTTTTTGAAGAAAGCATCTGCGTTGCCGGCGATCTGGATCACCGGTTCCCAGGGGCGTTCTTCACCGGGCAAGTCCAGTTGCAGCTGGAGGTTTACGTCGATGCTTCGCGCGACGTTTTCGGCGCGTTCAATATAGCGGGCGAGCCAATAAATGGAATTTGCGACTCTACTTAACATAATACATTTCCTACTTCTAAATTCCTATTGTTGTTGCTGTTGTTGTTCCATCCAGAGTTTAGCTTGTCCGAGTTCCGGGGCCTTCTCGTTTTCGGCGATAACCCAGGTGTCCTTGCATCCGCCACCCTGCGAGCTGTTCACCACGATAGAACCCTTGCGGAGTGCCACGCGAGTGAGGCCACCAGGGAGGATGTAGGTTTCCCGCCCTTGCACAATGTAGGGGCGCAAATCCACATGGCGACCTTCGAAACCGCCATCGACAATGCAAGGCACGCGGCTGAGCGAAATCATGGGTTGCGCGATGTAGTTGCGTGGGTTTGCGATAATTTTGCTCTTGAACGCTTCACATTCCTCCTTGGTGGATTTCGGGCCGACGAGCATGCCGTAGCCGCCGGATTCGCTGGCAGCCTTGACGACCATGTTTTCGATGTGGTCCAGCACATGCTGCATGTACTTCGGGTTTTCGCATACGAATGTCGGCACGTTCGGAATAATCGCTTCTTCGCCGAGGTAGTACTTGATAATCTGCGGCACATAGGTGTAAATCGCCTTGTCGTCGGCAACGCCGCAACCGGGCGCATTCGCAAGCGCTACGTTTCCCGCCTTGTACGCTTCGATCAATCCGGGTACGCCGAGGCAAGAATCCGGGCGGAAAACCTTCGGATCCAAGAATTCATCATCGACACGGCGGTAAATTACATGAACCTGCTTGAGGCCACGCGTCGTGCGTGCGTAGACTTTCTTGTCTTGCACAACGAGGTCGTCTCCGGTCACGAGGTCCACGCCCATCTGCTGTGCCAAATAGGAATGTTCGTAGTACGCCGAATTGTAGATACCGGGAGTCAACACCACGACCTTTGGCGATGCCGTGGAATCGGCCAAGTATTCCAGCGCATGGCGCAGACGGGTGCAGTATTCGTCTACCGGGCGAATGGAACAATTGGAGAATACCTGCGGGAATGTACGCTTGAGAATCTGGCGGTTTTGCAACACGTACGAGACTCCACTCGGGCAACGCATGTTGTCTTCGAGCACATAGAATGTGCCGTCGGTATCGCGCACAAGGTCTGTACCGGTAATGTGTGCCCAGATTCCCTTGGGCGGTACAAAGCCTTCCATCTGCGCTCGGTATGCGGTGCAGGTGTTGATGAGACTTTCGGGCACAATCTTGTCGCGCAAAATCTTGCGGTCGTTGTAGATGTCCGTCAAAAAGCAGTTCAGCGCTTCTGTACGCTGTTTGAGGCCTGCTTCGAGGTGCTTCCAGTCGGCTGCGCTTACAATACGCGGGATGACATCAAAGGGAATGATTTTGTCCTTGCCTTCCTTGTTGCCGTAAACCGCGAATGTAATGCCGTTATCGTAAAATGCAGATTCGGCAATGGTCTGGCGGCGTTGCAGTTCTCCTTCGGGAAGCTCGTTGATTTTTGTAAACAGCGGCTCTGCGGCCGGGCGGGGAGTCCCGTCAGGTAAGCAAAGCTCGTCGTAAAAGCCTTCGGTATCGTAGTTTCCAAATCGCATGTTGTGTTTCCTTATGCTTTTATGTGTTAGTTATTAGTCTTTAGTTGTTGGTCATTAGAAAATCTCGATATGAAATTCTCTAGTAACTAGTAACTCAGAACTAGTAACTCTATCTATCCTTCAGATCCACGTTCACGGACACTTTCAAGGTGTGCTCGCCCCCTCCGGTGATGACTCCCTTTAACGGGCTCACATCTCCGAAGTCTCTGCCCCAGGCGAGTATGATGTGCTCGTCGCCTCCGAGCACGTTGTTGGTGGGGTCCAGTTCTACCCAGCCGTGGCTGGGAATGTAGGTGCTGACCCAAGCGTGGGTCGCGTCGGCTCCGACAAGTTTGGGTTGGCCTTCGCAAGGGTGTGTGCGGAGGTAACCGCTCACATAGCGGCATGGCAAGCGCAGTGAACGCAAGCAGCCGATCATCAGGTGCGCAAAGTCCTGACAGACGCCTTTTCGCCCGCGCAAAATTTCTTGCGGCTGAGCGCCGATTCTCGTGGCTCCCGGTGTGTACTTGCAATCGGTGTAGATTCGGGTCATGAGTTCGTAGGCGGCGTCAAAAATAGGGCGACCCTGCTCAAAACTTTCGAGTGCGTAATTGCGGACTGATTCGTCAAATTTGGCGAAAGGGGAGGCGTAGGCGTACATCGCGGCGTCCAGCGTTTCGTCGCTTGTTGGGCGTTCCAAAAGTTTTGCGACATCTTCCCATTTCATCGTTTCACCTTGTTTTGGCGGCTCGTCATTTTGAACATCCACGATGCCTGTCGTTTTGAATCTAAAGTGCGTATGCTCCTGTTCGATGCTAAATGCCAACACCCTGTTCCCGAAAATGTCCAGGCGTTCCTGCCGTATCGTTGGATTCGGTTCTACTTCGATGCTGTGGCTGAGCCAGTTTTGTCGGCTGACGGTTCGTGGGAGCATGTGGGCGAGGTGGTTGCTGTAAAGAACGGGGAGGCGGTAGTCGTAGACGGTCTCGTGATCAACTTGATAAATGGGCATCTTAAACCTCCGATACGTCAGTCATTGTCGCGTGGAAAACATCTGCGCGTGGGGCGTGGCTTAAGTAGAGCCTGTTCACGATTTCGGCAATCCGTTCAATAGAGTTTATCTGTGTTTCTACGAGTTTTATGAGGTTCTCCCTTTTGTTGTCAACGGTTTCTGCAAGCTGTTCAATGTTCGCGAGGCGAAGCTCGGCGAGTACGCGCATCAGTTCGCGGTCCAGCGGCGAGAATGTTGCTTCGCTTTGGTCGTTTCCGGGCAGATGCTTTGCCGCTTTCCGCAGTTTTGCCACCTGGTAGGCGACGCTTCGCGGGTTAGATTCGTCCGACAATAGCAAGTCAATGACGGGGACAACTTGCAAACGACCTCCATAGCGGCGGTGGTATGTCATGAGTCCATCACCGATTTCAAGCACTGCTTGCAACAAACGCAAGTTCGTCATCTCGTCAGTGGGGGCGGTGTACAGTAAGCTTTTGACCAGCTGCAAGGTGCGGATGGCGTACTCGATTTCACGACCGAGTTCCAAAAAGCGCCATTCGTGGCCGCGCGTCATGGAATCTGCTGCAAGCCCGGCCACTGCAGCGCTGTCCGACAGAACTTCCTTTAGGTATGGCAACAGCGCTGCCGCACCTGTGCCTGCCGGCACTTCTGCAATGCCAAATCCGTTCAAGTAAAGCCATAAATCCTCCGAAATGCGGTCTCGCAGTTGCATGCCGAGTTCTCGAATTTCCGTCAGCACACATTGCATGCCGTTCTTGTTGTCCTTGCGCAAGATAAAGTAACGGAGTGCGTTTTCGGGATCTTGCGCGAGCCTGGATTGCGATTCGTCCGTAAGCCCCGCTTTCAGAATCCACGGCAGTTCAGGCATATCCATCCAGGACTCGTCCGAGAGCCTCACCGCGATGCCTCTTGCAATACGCGCCATCATGTTTGAAGCCGACAATGCTCGCCCCAGCCGGAACAAGTTCTCGGCCGCACGGCTAGGCAAATCGCCTCCAGCTCTCGACGGCGTGATTGCCTGACTTGCTGGAGCGAGCAAAGAAAAGTTTGCCACCGGATTTTCCGAAAGCACCCAGATGTCTTTTTCGCCAAGGTATTCGTTCTTCGCGCAAACCATTGAACCGCTCGCATCACTTGTGGCGTTGGATTCCGCGAACTTAAATATCCCGAGACCGCCAGGCATCACCGAAGTTTCTTTTGCTGTATTGACCGCAAAGAAACGCATCAGCGAAACGGCCGGAGTGAATTCTCCACGGTAAGCGTAAACTGTTGAAACCTCCATTGATTTTTCGACCGCCCATTGTTCGGGCGCGTTCTCTACCGCTTGCAACAAGGCGAGCTGTGCAGTCGTCGTCATGGTCGCATATGCTTTGGGTTCAGCCTCCTTGACGCTCCCTTCGTCGCGGAACGCCTTCTTGAAAATCCATTTTTCTGGTTCTGCCAAAACGCGTTCCGCATCGGCTGCGTTTCCTAGCCAAAGAGTTTCTACATCGCGCAACAGCAGTTCTTCGCCCAACAGTTCTCGGCAAATCTCCGGCAAAAACGGCTTGAACACGGGCGTCTCCAGAACTCCTGTCCCGAGGAAGTTTGCTATCGCGACATTCCCTGCGCGCACGGAACTGATTAAGCCCACGGCCCCTTCGCCACTATCAATGCGTAACTCCAGCGGGTCGCACATGCCGTCTTCCACTCGGCGGAAAATGGTGCCAATCTTCTTGAGTCCCATAAGCGTCTTCATGTACACCTGCATGTTACGAATCGCGAGGTCGTCGTTTTCGACAAGCGGGATCCCGAGGTAACGGGCTATTACTGCATCTTCTGCGCGACGCGGATTGTCCGGACTCGATGCCAAAAGTACCACCTTGCTGGTTTCACCTTCACCTCCTATGTTCTTGTGCATGGCGTCTAGGCCATCCATCAGTTTCTTGAAAAATCCCGCCAGCCGTTCCGTTTGCATGCTGCGGAATAGTTCCGGGAACGCTCGGCTCACGCCAATGCGATTCTCCAGCGCACGTCCCAAGCCTTCGGGCACTTGCAAATGGTCCGACACAGCCACGAATGATCCGTCTTTGAGCCTTGCTACATCGGTCGATGTCAAGTTCACAAAAACATCGCCAACTGGCCTAACTTTCCAGACGACTTGCAAAAAATCCGGGTTCGCAAACAGCAGCGCGGCGGGCAATTTGCCGTTTTTCCAAAGACGTTGTTCGCCATAAATGTCCTTTGCCAATGCATTGAAAAGCCTTGCCCTTTGCGTCACTCCTGCTTTTAGCGTTTTCCATTCTTCAGCCGTAATCACGAGAGGGATGGGGTCTGTACCCTTGTGGTTGCCTCCCATGCTCGACGAAAGATCGTTCTCGTCAAGAACGTTATACAAACGTCTACAGCGGTGCTCGAATTCCACTTTCGACAATGCCGAAATGGATCGGATAAAAGTATCTTCTGTCTCTACACATTCCATGTTCATTTAGTCGCAAAAAATGTGCCAAGACTTATATAGGCTTAAAATCGCGTGATTTTATAATATATTCATTACGTTTCTTGTAACTATTACGGAAATTGTTGTGTAAAAGAGTGTTCCATTATTTGTATAATCCATTGCTTAGAATTCATTAAAATGCCCAAATTGCCCTAAAAAATGCTCTCTAAAGCATTATTTCTTTCAAAATTTGGCTTTTTTACGGCAAAAACACTTTTTGGCACGAATTTTGCAATCCTTTTGCGGAGACATTTAAAATTATGAACACTGCTGAAGTTTTGATCAAGTCCTTAGAAAGTGAAGGCGTCAAGTACATTTTTGGAATCCCTGGTGAAGAAACTCTCGAGTTGATGGAAGCGATTAAAAAGTCGTCCATCAAGTTCATTACGGTGCGTCATGAGCAGGGCGCGGCATTCATGGCCGATGTCTATGGACGTTTGACGGGGAAGGCGGGCGTCTGCCTTTCGACTCTTGGCCCAGGCGCTACAAACCTTGTCACAGGCGTTGCCGATGCGAATTCCGATGGCGCTCCGCTGATTGCCATTACGGGACAGGTGGGTACAGAGCGTATGCACTTGACGAGCCATCAATATTTGGACTTGGTGAACATGTTTACGCCGATTACCAAGCGCAGTAAGCAGGTTGTCCGCCCGGATACGGTAAATGAAATTGTTCGTATTGCGTTCAAGTATGCCGAAATGGAAAAGCCCGGTGCTTGCCATATCGACTTGCCGTGCAACATTGCCGCGATGGAAGTGGAAGGCGAGGTCGCTCAGACTCCGCTGAAGCATCATCGCGAAAACACCGTGTATGCCAGCACCGATGCGATCCTCGCGGCTGGCGGTGTCTTTGCAAATGCAAAGCGTCCGGTGGTTCTCGTGGGTCATTCTGCCGTGCGTAACCACGCTTCCGAGGCTTTGCGTTCATTTGTCTCTTCGTCCAAAATTCCCGTGGTCTGCACCATGATGGCAAAGGGCGTGATTCCCTCTTGTGAAAAGTATTTCATGGGATGCATCGGCATGCCGCAAAGGGATTTCCCGAACATTGTCATGGAACAGGCGGATCTCGTGATTGCGGTTGGCTATGATGTTGTGGAATATGCGCCTGCCAAGTGGAACCCGAATGGCGACAAGATGATTATCCACATCGACGAAACGCCGAACCATGTGAACAAATTCTATCAGCCCGATGAAGAAATCATTGGTGATATTTCTGCGTCTCTTGATGCGCTCAGTAGCGTTTGTCCGAACTCCTGGGAGCCGGAATGGGCGATGCAAATCCGAGAGATGATGGTGGCTGATCACTCGCGTTACGATCACGATACGAGCTTCCCGCCGACACCGCAGAAGGTGCTTCATGACATCCGCCTCGTTCTGGATGAAGATGATATCCTGATTTCGGACGTGGGTGCGCACAAGATGTGGATTGCCCGCCAGTACCATTGCGATCACCCGAACACCTGCATCATTTCTAACGGCTTTGCGACCATGGGAATTGCGGTGCCTGGCGCGATTGCGGCAAAGCTTTTGAACCCCAAGAAAAAGGTCTTGGCGGTCACGGGTGACGGCGGCTTCATGATGAACAGCCAGGAACTCGAAACGGCTTACCGCGAACACATCCCGTTCGTGACGCTTATCTTTACTGACGGAGGCTATGGCCTCATCAAGTGGAAACAGGAAGAGCGCTATGGCGACAGCTATGCGGTCGAATTCACGAACCCGGATTACGTCAAGTACGCCGAATCCATGCACCTGAAGGGCTACCGCATCGAACGCACCGAAGACTTGCCGAGCACCTTGCGCGAAGCCTTCCGTCAGGATGTGCCGAGCATCATCGAGTGTCCGGTGGATTACTCCGCGAACATGGAACTCTCGCAATATCTGAAGAATTTGAAAATATAGGAGAACGACATGGGATACATCAATAGCCTATTCACAGGGCAATCGGAATTGTTCGGTGTCGCCGTCTCCGAATCCTCGCATTTTCTTTCTATCGACAGCATCTCGGGTCACCCCGCCGTTTACCGCCATCTGAAACCCTGCGGCAATGCCGAAGAACATAAACCGCAGAAGCAGACCTTATAAAAAAGACTCCTCCATACAGTAATCAAAGAACCGCCGGTAGCAATACCGACGGCTCTTTTCATAAATGGTGCGATACTCGCAAACATGTCATTCCCGCCACCATTGTCATCCCGGACCCTGTTCCGGGAGGGAATCCCCTTTACAAAGAAACCCCGCGGTATTCCGCGGGGCTTTTCTCTCGTCTCTCGTCTGTAGCGAGCTTGCGAGCGTCCTTTCGTCTACTTAGCTGCCTTAGGCATCTGCACGGAGATGTGGATGTCCTGCAACTGCTGGAGGTCTACTTCGCTCGGGCACTGGTCCATCGGGCTAGAAGCACTCGTGTTCTTCGGGAACGCGATGTAGTCACGGATAGATTCTTCACCTTCCATAGTAGCAACAACGCGGTCGAGACCGAAGGCCAAACCACCGTGCGGAGGAGCACCGTACTTGAATGCATCGACGAAGAAGCCGAACTTGGTCTTCACCTGTTCTTCGGAGAGACCGAGCAAACGGAACACCTTTTCCTGAACTTCCGGGTTGTGAATACGGATAGAACCACCGCCGATTTCCACACCGTTAAGAACAAGGTCATAAGCTTCGGCGTTGCAATCCTTGAGGTTGCCACCGAGCATCATGTCCAAGTGTTCCGGAAGCGGGTTCGTGAACGGGTGGTGCATAGCCATGTAGCGGCCTTCCGTGTCGCTGTATTCGAACATCGGGAATTCGGTAATCCACACAAATTCACGCTTCTTCGGATCGCGGAGACCCTTGATACGGGCGACTTCCAAGCGGAGCTGACCCATAGCCGTAGCAGCAATCTTTTCCGGACCAGCGATGAAGAACATCATGTCGCCGCACTTAGCGCCAACAGCGTCGCGGAGCTCGTTAAGCTGTTCGGTCGTGAAGAACTTGCCGACCTGAGTTTCAACTTCGTCATTTTCCTTGACGCGCATCCACACGAGGCCCTTAGAACCGTACTTGGCAACATAAGCAGTGAGTTCGTCGATCTGCTTACGAGTAAAGTCGACGCAACCCTTAGCAGCGATACCGCGGATCTTGCCGCCAGCGGCAACGCAGTTCTTGAACACGCCAAAGTTGGACTTTGCACCGATTTCGGACACGTCATGAATTTCGAGGTCGAAGCGGAGGTCCGGCTTGTCGGAACCGTACTTGAGCATAGCTTCTGCCCACTTCATACGGCGGATGTGACGCGGCGGTTCGAAGTTCCAAACCTTGCCGAGAACTTCAGTCACGAACTTGTCGAACATTTCCATGACTTCGTCCTGGTTGACGAAAGACATTTCAACGTCGATCTGCGTGAATTCCGGCTGACGGTCAGCGCGGAGGTCTTCGTCGCGGAAGCACTTGGCGATCTGGAAGTAGCGGTCCATGCCAGCAATCATCAAGAGCTGCTTGTACTGCTGCGGAGACTGCGGGAGGGCGTAGAACTTGCCCGGGTTCACGCGGGACGGCACGAGGTAGTCACGTGCGCCTTCCGGAGTGGACTTGCAAAGGCACGGCGTTTCGATGTTTTCAAAACCGTTAGAGTAGAAGAAGTCGTACACGGCCTTGAGGAAGCGGCTCTTGAGGAGGAGCTTCTTCTGGATCCACGGACGGCGGAGGTCCAAGTAGCGGTACTGCAAGCGGAGGTCGTCGTTTTCCTTGCATTCTTCGTTCGGGTCGTTAATGGCGAGCGGAGAAGTGAGGGCGGCGTTCAAAATTTCGAGCTTGTCAGCCTTGACTTCGATTTCACCCGTGGCGAGCTTTTCGTTCGTGTTGCCTTCTTCGCGGGCGTAGACCTTACCAGTCACGTAAATAACGTATTCGTTACGGAGCTGTTCGGCAGTCTTCAAAACATCGGCATTGTAATCCGGATTGAAAACGATCTGGGTCTTGCCATACTTGTCGCGGAGGTCAACGAAAATCACACCACCATGGTCACGGCGGCGATCCACCCAACCGGCGAGTGTTACGGTCTGGCCAACATCTTCCTTGCGAAGCTGGCCGCAGTTATGTGTACGTTTCATGGTTGTATCCTTGAAGATAATTTTCGGGCAAAATATAGTAAAAGGAGAGTGCCGCGACAAAACATTTTTATGGGAATGGGGGAGGAATCCCCCTCGCTACAGCCTTGGTTTCCAACCAAGTCTTCCGCTACCCCTTCGAGCGGGCTTCAGACGCCAGCCCGCAACGCCCGGCTTGCCTAAAACGCTCTAAAATCCTCATTTTCGGCTGATTTTCCGCACTTTCTTGATGTATATTTACTGACAAGGTTTGCTCATGGATCCGAATAAGAAAGAACTTTCCGAAGAAGATATCAAGAACCGCTACATAACGCCGGCGTTAAACGCTGTAGGCTGGGCGGCCGAAGATATGCGTATGGAAAAGTATTTCACCGACGGGCGCGTTATTTTCCAAGGTGGCAAACATGCACGCAAGCAGGGCAAAAAGGCAGATTACCTGCTTTACTCTTCGCCGAATTACCCAATCGCCATTGTCGAGGCAAAAGACAATAACCACCCTGTAGGTGGCGGCTTGCAACAGGCGATGGATTACGCTTTGATTCTTGACATCCCCTTTGCTTACAGCAGCAATGGCGATGGCTTTGTAGAACACGACTTTTTGATGGGGACGGAAACGGAAATCCCGCTAGACAAGTTCCCGACACGCGAACAGCTTCTTGAACGAGTACGGGCGAAAAAGAATTTTACTCCCGAACAAGAAAAGGTCATCAATCAGCCTTACTACTGGGATGCGGACACTCATGCTCCGCGCTATTACCAGCGAATCGCGATTAATCGCACCGTGGAAGCCGTCGCTCGCGGAGACAAAAGAATTCTCCTCGTGATGGCAACAGGTACAGGCAAGACCTATACGGCGTTCCAGATTATCGAACGATTGCATAAGTCCGAATGCAAAAAGAAAATCCTTTATCTTGCCGACCGTAATGTTCTTATTGACCAGACCATGGGTCAGGATTTCAAGCCTTTCAAAAAGATAATGACAAAAGTGAAGGGTAAGGAGCTGGATTCTAGTTATGAAATCTACATGGCGTTGTATCAGCAGCTGGTTTCGTACGATGAGGGCGTGCCTGATCCGTTTACTGCCTTCAAACCTGAATTCTTTGATTTGATTCTGGTGGACGAATGTCATCGTGGTTCTGCAAAAGAAGATTCCGAATGGCGAAAGATTCTTGAGTATTTCAGCGGTGCAACGCAAATTGGCATGACGGCAACGCCTAAGGTTGCGAATGGCGCGAATAACCTGGAATACTTTGGCGAACCGATTTTCACGTATTCGTTGAAGCAGGGGATTGAAGACGGTTTCCTTGCTCCGTATCGCGTGACAAACAGTTTTTTGAATGTGGATCTGAAAGGCTGGGCGCCAGAAGGCCCGCAAGAAATAGACCTTTTTGGCAATGTAATCCCGGAACAACTGTATCAGCGTCCGGATTTTGGCCGCGAGCTCGTCATTAAAACCCGCCGCGAGGTGGTAGCTCGCCGCATTACACAGATGCTTTACAGAATTGGCCGTATGACCAAAACCATTGTTTTCTGCACCGATGTAGAAGAAGCGGAAGCAATGCGCCAATTGCTTGTAAATCTGAATGCCGATATGGTCAAGGAAGATTCCCACTACGTAATGCGCATTACAGGCGACGATGCCGTTGGCAAAAAGCAACTCGGTAACTTTATCGAACCGGACGAAGCCTACCCCGTTGTCGTGACGACTTCGGAAATGTTGAGTACCGGCGTAGACTGCAAAACCTGCGGACTTATCGTTATCGATAAGGAAATTGGTTCGATGACGGAGTTCAAACAGATTGTTGGTCGTGGCACACGCCTCAAGACAGACAAGGGCAAGTGGCATTTTGAAATTCTTGATTTCCGCAACGCAACCAAGCTTTTCAAAGATCCCGAATTCGATGGCGAACCGGAAATGCCCGAGGAACCGAAACATGGTGGCGGCAGTGTGCACGCACCACCTCCTCCGCCATATAATCCGGGCCCGAAAAAATACTACATCAACCATGTTGAAGTGAAAATCGATGCCGAGACAGTTTCATATTTAGGAGCCGACGGCAAGACCCAAGTGGTTGAAAGCTTTACTGACTTTACCCGCAAAAATATCCGCGGCAAATACGCTACATTAGACGATTTTATCAAACGCTGGACTGCCGAAGAGCGCAAAGCCGCGATTGTTGAGGAACTCCAAGAATACGATGTTTTGATTGAAGCCATCCGTGAAGCAAACCCAGAATTGGCTAAAGTGGATGTTTTCGACATCATTTGCCATGTGGCATTTGACCAAAAGCCATTGACCCGCCGTGAGCGCGCAAATAATGTGAAAAAGCGTAATTATTTGGCAAAATACGAGGGCAAGGCTCGCGAAGTTCTAGAGGCTTTGCTTGTCAAGTATGCCGATGATGGCATTTTGCAGATGGAACAGAACGATGTTCTGAAATTGGACCCGTTTAGCCATATCGGCACTGTGCCCAAGATTATGAAACTCTTTGGTGGGCGAGAAGGCTACGAAGCCGCTGTTATCGACCTGAAAAAACAGCTCTACTTGACCGATGATGTCGCATAATATATATTTATGATGTCGGAATAATGTCGGTTTAATGTCGGATAAAAAGTCCATGAAATTGTCGGATAAATACGAGCCGCCTTTTACACTTAACGAGGCGATAGTAAATCTTGTTGCAGAGATTTCTGCCAAGGTCGAACGATTTGTTATTCGATTGGAGCAACCGGATGGTCTGCGTTTGCGCAGGATTAACCAAATTCAAAGCATTCATAGTTCGTTGGCTATAGAAGGCAACATGCTTTCTGAAGATCAGGTGTCCGACATTATTGAGGGTAAACGGGTTATTGCCCCTGCACGTGAAATCTTGGAAGTGAAGAATGCATTGCGGACCTATGAGTTGTATCCTTCGCTGAATGCACTTTCCGAAAAAGATTTGCTTAAGGCCCATGGCATAATGATGCTGGGTATGATTCCCGATGCCGGCAAATACAGAAATTGCAACGAAGGTGTTTTTAAAGGGAATAAATGCGTCCATTTCGCCCCGCCACCGAACATAGTTCCGCTCCTGATGAAGAACCTCTTTTCTTGGTTAAAGAGGAGCAAGATGCATTGGTTAATTCGGTCTTGCATTTTTCACTATGAATTTGAATTTATCCACCCGTTCCGAGATGGCAATGGGCGAATGGGGCGTCTGTGGCAATCCCTTATTCTAAGTAAGTGGAATTCCGTCTTTGCGCACTTGCCTGTTGAAAATTTGGTCTACGCCAACCAACAGGAATACTACAATGCCATAAACGCCTCAAGTACCGCAGGCAACTGCAACATTTTTGTCGAGTTCATGCTGAACAAGATTCTAGAGGCATTAAAGGATGCTCAGAAAATTGAAGTTGAAAAGCCGATTGCAGAGGTCGTTCATTTGACCGCCCGTCAAGAAAAGATTATTGCAGCGTTAAAAAAGAACAACTTCCTTACCGAAAAGGATTTGGCAGAAATGTTTGGCGTCACCCCAAGAACGATTGAGCGTGATTTAGCGAAGCTGCAACAGAATGGAACTCTTACACGCGTCGGTTCAAAAAAAGACGGCCGTTGGATTGTCAAATAGGTTTTATAAGGTAATATATGTCCGTAAATAACTTGGTCAAGAGATTGCAGAACGAAATGCGCGGCGATGCCGGTATCAACGGCGATGCCCAGCGAATCGAACAGATGGTGTGGATGTTTTTCTTGAAGGTCTATGATGCTCAGGAAGAAATCTGGGAATGCACCAAGGACAAGTACAAATCCATCATTCCCGAAAAGATGCGCTGGCGCAATTGGGCTGTCGATGAAAAAGACGGCAAGGCGCTTACGGGTGATGCGTTGCTTGCATTCGTGAACAACGAACTTTTCCCGACGCTCAAGAACTTGCCCGTGAACGAAAATACGCCGCGTGGCAAGGCGATTGTGCGGATGGTTTTCGAAGATTTGAACCAGTACATGAAAGACGGCATCATCCTCCGCAAGCTCTTCAACATCATCGACGAAGTGGACTTTAGCGACGCTGACGACCGCCACACCTTCGGCGACATTTACGAAGGAATCCTGAAGGATTTGCAAAGCGCGGGTAATGCGGGCGAATTCTACACCCCGCGTGCATTGACGGACTTCATTGTGCAACAGCTGCACCCGAAACTCGGCGAAACCTTTGGCGACTTTACTAGTGGAACAGGCGGCTTCTTGACCAGCTGCCTGAATTACCTGAAACCCTCCGTAAAGACCACGAGCGACGAAAAGAAATTCCAGTCGTCCATTGTCGGGCAGGAATGGAAACCGCTCCCGTACCTGCTTTCGATAACCAACATGCTCGTCCACGACATCGAAGAACCGAATATCACCCATACGGATTCGCTTGGCCGCAAGGTGACGGAATTCAAGGACAGCGACAAGGTGGATTGCATCGGCATGAACCCGCCCTATGGCGGCAGCACCGGCATGAATGCCAAGCTGAACTTCCCGATGAATATGCAGAGCAGCGAAACGGCAGACCTTTTCATTGTGCTCATCATGTATCGCCTGAAAAAGATGGGGCGCGCGGGTGTGATTATCCCCGATGGATTCCTATTCGGTACCGATGGCGCAAAACTCGCCATCAAGCAGAAATTGCTCCGCGAATTCAACCTGCACACAGTCATTCGCCTGCCGGGCAGCATATTCAGCCCTTACACCAGCATCGCGACGAACATCCTGTTCTTCGATAACGAAAAGGCGAAAGGCGCACCGACAGGATTCAGCACCAAGGAAACCTGGTTCTACCGCCTCGATATGCCCGAAGGCTACAAGCATTTCAGCAAGACGAAACCGATGCGCTTGGAACATTGCAAGCCCATAATGGACTGGTGGAACAACCGCGAGGAAATCCTCGAAACCAACGACGATGGCGAAGTCGTGAGCGAAAAGTCCCGCAAATTTACGCCCGAAGAACTCGTGGAAATGGACTGCAACTTTGACCAGTGCAAGTTTCCCAAGGAAGAAGAAGAAGTTTTGCCGCCTGCGGAACTCTTTTCTTTATTTCATGAGAAAAGTGAAAAATATCTTGATGATATTTTTGGAGTGATTTCAAATCTTCAAACGATTCTTGACGGAGAAAAGGCTTCAAAGAAGAATGTTGATTCAAAATCATTTTACAAGTATAGTGAATTGGTAAAAGGCATTCCAGAAACTTTAAAAAAGAGTTTTCTCCAAGAAGCCATCCAAGGCAAACTCGTCCCCCAGAACTCCAAAGACGAACCCGCCACTGTTCTCCTTGCCCAAATCAAAAAAGAAAAAGAGTCCCTTGTTAAACAAGGAAAACTCAAAAAGAAAGATTTAGAGACTGCTCCGATTAACGAAGAAGAAATTCCGTTTAAAATCCCCGAAACTTGGGTGTGGTGCAGGCTTGGCTCAATTTGCGACTATTTGCACAGAGGTAAATCTCCTGTTTATTCTGACAAGAAAATTCTCCCAGTAATGGCTCAAAAGTGCAATCAGTGGGATAAAATCTATACAGAAAAATGTTTGTTTGCTGATCCTAAAACAATTGAAAAATATACCACGGAACAATATCTTCAAGTAGGTGATGTTATAATAAATTCAACGGGTGGCGGAACTGTCGGGAGAACAGGATTTGTCGATGAATATGTTTTTTCTGAATACGATAAATTTGTTGCAGACTCTCATGTGACCGTAGTTCGCTCCAACAAGAACGTAAACTCAAAATATGTCTATTATTTCTTAATAACCCCGTTGATTCAACGAGGAATTGAGGAAAGATGTTCTGGTAGTACAAATCAGATTGAATTGGGAACGGAAACTGTAAAAAATTACCTATTCCCCCTTCCGCCCCTAGCTGAACAGAAACGAATTGTTGCCAAATTAGAACAATTATTTAAAGTGCTGTAAACCATATGCTAAATAATGAACGATATGATTTGAGTGATAAGTTAATACATTTCTTTAGGTCAATTGATCCTGAAGATGGGTCTATGCCTGTAAGCCTTGATGATTGGGGCTTTAATAATATAGAAGAAGGGGGTGTTTTACAGCCTTTATTTTTATTGAGGGTTTGCATTAGATGTTGTCTATTGTGGTCTACATGGTCTTTTAGGAATGGTGTTAGAACGATTTATGGTTCTGATCCAGCGGTGTGCTTTACAGATATGCCTCTAGCGGCTTTTTTTGAAACATCTCAAAAACGTGGTGGCAACGGTGAAAAAATTAGTCCTTATGCTCTTATTTTTGATAAAAATCAAATGTTTCAAAACGGAGCAAGACCGGTGATTTATGGATTTTCCAATGAATGCTTTAATTTGCCTAGTGGAAAAGATGGCGGCCCAAGAATTATAGATGAAAAAATTTTGCCTTTATCTGAGCAATATAGGTTTGTTGCATATAATCCTAATGCTCAACCTTCTATAGATTGGACTCATGAAAGAGAATGGAGATTGCCAAATAGAAATTCTACTAGTTTCTATGAAAAGGAAATAAAAAAATATGGGTGTGTTGAAGACCCTTTGTTTGTTCCAGGTATGGATTTAACATCAAATAATGTAAATAATATCGGAATTATTGTAAAATCAAAAGAGGAAAAAGAACAGGTTCTCTATGATATTCTTTCCTTGATTCACAGGAATGAAATTTCTCCACAAAAATATGGATATGTTATTTGTTATGAAGAGCTTGAAGGTGTTGATACATTAAAAAATTATAATGAACAAAAGAAATTATTCGAGTTGTCAAAAATAAATTATAACCAATTCTTAAATCAAAATTCAATTCTAGCAACAAAAATGATAAAAAAAATTTATGATATGGAAAAACAAATTAACGCAAATACTAAATATACTCTTGTGAGCAATGTAGGGAAATGTTGGCTGTGGATGTATGATTTCTTTGATAAAAAGGTTCAAGCTATGTTGAATGAAGGATTTTTGAAAGTCAATAAGTATGGAAAAATATTGTATAAACCCAAATACATAAGTAATAGAAGAGATTTAGGGCAACAAGAAAATATGATAGAAGAGCTAGCAAAGCGTGTAAAGACTGAATTGGGAATAGAATGCGGGTATATGTCTGTTGCATATATAGGTAAGTCATATGATATGGATTCTCTTCCATATTACAATTCTCAAGACTTAAGCAAACGATTAGATAAACTATATTATAATTACAATGGTATTGATTGAATTGAAAAAGGTTTTATAAATACCATTTTTTTTAGTATATCTTTTGCCCTTAATTAACAAGATTGGATTTTGTACGAAATGTTATCAACTTTTTAATAAATGAAAGTTAGGATTACATACAATGAATAAAGATTGGAATAAACTCCGCTGTTTTGATGGGTCGCAAGAAAAGGCCTTTGAAGAATTGGTCTGTCAATTAGCTAGGGCTGAAAAAGATGATAATCGGGAATCTTTTTTCCGAATAGCTGCGCCTGATGGTGGTGTTGAGGCGTATTCCGTTCAAAAAGATGGTTCTGAATATGGCTGGCAAGCAAAATTCTTTTTCTCTTTGGGAAAGACTCAATGGTTTCAAATAGAAGAATCTTTTAAGACTGCATTAGAAAAACATCCAAAGTTGGTTAAATACATTGTGTGCATTCCTTTGGACCGTCCTGATCCACGAATTACAGTTACAAAAGGAAAACGAGCGGGAAAAAGCAATAAATCTCTGATGGATTGCTGGAATGAAAAAGTTGCGCTTTGGAAGAATTTAGCAGAAAAACAAGGTAGAACCGTCGATATAGAGTTTTGGGGCGATTCTGAAATTTTTTATAGGTTAAGTAAAGAAGAGAATAGAGGCCGAAAATATTTTTGGTTTAACGAAGAATCCTTTTCTAAGGAATGGTTTGCGGATAGGCTAGAACAGTCTATTGCCAATTTAGGAAAAAGGTATACTCCTGAACTTAATGTTGAATTACCGATTGCAGAAGTGTTTGATGGCTTGTCTGGTGGGAGCTTCTTTTACAAATACTTCTATAAGTGTATTAATCAAGTGCTAAGCAATCGATATAAAATCAATGGTAGCGATTATCCTGAAAATATTGAATTACAAAGAAAAGAAATAAGTTGTAAGATAAATACATTGTTTGAAATTTTTGATAATGACGATAAATTGACTATAGATAATGTTGTTTCATCACAACAAACATTAAAAGATTTTTTTCAACAGTTGGTTAAATTTTACGATTTGGTCAAAGATTGGTCAAAATCTATAAAGGATAGAAGTCTTGGGTATATTCGTAATTCCATCCTTGAATACCAAAATATCATATCGGATGTATTGGATTATCTGGAATCTCCCTCATGTAATTTATTTTTAAATCCTAGTATGTTGCTCATCGGAGACGCGGGAACAGGAAAATCGCATTTGCTTGCAGATGTTGCAAAGAAAAGATTAGATAAAAATGCTTATACGTTCTTATTCCTGGGAAATCAGTTTAATGACGATGATTTGTGGACGCAGATTTTAAGCAAAGTATCAATTAAATGTTCTCGAGATGTGTTTTTAGGGGCTTTAGATTCATTAGCCGAAACCAATAACGAAAGAATTCTTTTCTTTTTTGATGCGTTAAATGAATGCGACTATCATAAATTTTGGAGCCAAAATATTGCAGGACTTGTAGCTTCTATACGAAAATACAAAAATTTGGGCATAGCTTTTAGCGTAAGAAGTTCATATAGAAGGAAAGTTTTAACTAGTGATTTAGAAGAATCGTGTAACTTTGTTGAGGTGGAACACCACGGCTTTTCGGGTGTAGAATATAACGCAATCAGTCTATACTTTGAAAAATATTGCATTGAACAACCGTCTGCACCATTACTAAATCCTGAATTTTCAAACCCGTTATTTTTGATGCTTTTTTGTGAAGGTTTAAAGAAAAAGGGGTTGCACAAAATTCCAAAAGGATATTGGACTATGCAGGAGTTTAATAAGAGGGTAGCGTAACTACTATATTCATTGCACATCCCCAAAAGGTAAAGCAATGGCAAAAATCA
>NZ_JBGUHR010000045.1:0-119060 GCF_045112255.1 Fibrobacter sp. | reverse complement strand
TTTGGTTAGAGCACCGGCCTGTCACGCCGGAGGTTGCGAGTTCAAGCCTCGTCTATCCCGCGATAAAGCACTTCTCTTTGAGAAGTGCTTTTCATTTTTCTCCTTCCCCCAAAAATGTTTATATTAAAAAACAAGAAGGAGTTTTTATGAAGAAAATTCATAAGTATATACTCATAGCAATTATTTGCGGGCTTATTTTCTTTATTCTCGGATTCCCCTGCCGAGAGCTTTTCAAAATTTCCGACACGACCGAAGTCCGCATTGTGGCAGCACTCCCCCTTCTGTTCGGTATTTCCTTTGGATTTGCAGGTGCCCTCGGCTGCGCCATCGCAAACCTCGTTGCAGATATTATGTCGGGCTATGATGCGATTATTTTCATCCCAGGATTTTTCGTCCAAATTATTTACGGTTATGTCCCCGCCGTTATTTGGAACCGCCTCCGTCGTAACGATAAGAACAAATTCAAGCTTGACAAAGTTTACAAGAACGTGCAATACATGCTCATTGTCATTCTTGATTCACTAGCCGCAGCATTCATGGTCGTAAGCGTCATCAAGCTCAAGTATGACGAACAATATTTCTCGATGCTCTCGGCAAACATCTTCTTCAACCAGTTTATCACAATGGTGATTGTCGGCTTTCCGTACCTGATTTGCGCCTCGCTCATTTGTCAGCGAAAAATGCGTAAAAAACAGAACAAGTCTACAAAGTTCATCTTTTCGTTTTCACTCAATGAAAAATTTATTCTGTTTTTCCTCGCCACAAGCATCATCATCTCGGTCGCCATCGGAACCGCAAGCTACCCGAGCATAGCGCTTAAATACGGCGAAAACAACCTTTACCTCTGGAACTACGTCTACTTTTACATCGGCGCTTTACTGAACATCGGCATATGGGTTTCACTCGGGTTTCTCTACTACATGGAACGCACTATCACGAAACCTATCGAAAGCATGAGCGAAATAGCAAAGACTTTCGGCCAGAATACGGATATTTACGAAAGAATCCACAATACGCTGCAAAAATGCCACCAGTACATCTACTTCACCTCTGAAGTCGGTAAGCTAGCACGTTCGTACGAAGAAATGGCAACGGAACTCGACGATTACGTAAAGCACCTGACCGAGGCCACGGCCAAGCAGCAGAAAGTCCATACAGAACTTTCCATCGCAACGACAATCCAGCGAGCATCGCTTTCAAAGCCAGTCAATGTCGAAGGATTCGACAACTACGCTATGATGCGCCCCGCACTTGAAGTTGGCGGCGACTTTTACGACAACCTCATGATTGACGACGACCATTTGGCCCTCGTGATTGCAGACGTTTCGGGCAAAGGCGTACCCGCAGCGCTCTTTATGATGGTCTCCAAAATCGTGCTGAGGCACAACCTGCAACAAGGCCTCTCGCCCGCCGAAGCGCTCAGCCGTGCGAACGACGAACTAGCCGAGCACAATGTCCACGACATGTTTGTCACATGCCTTTGCGGCGTACTGAACATCAAGACGGGTCACCTCGTCTACGCCAATGCCGGTCACGAAAAGCCATTCATTAAGCATGCGAACGGAGATTTCGAAGTCGCGCCCCTCAAAAGCGGATTCGTCCTCGCCGGCATGGAAGGCTACAAGTACAAAGAATTCGAAGTGCAACTCCAGCCAGGCGACACGATTTTCACCTATACCGACGGCATTCCCGAAGCCACAAACGAAAAGGACGAGGAATTCGGCATGGAACGCTTGCAGAACGTCTTAAACGAGTCCAAGAACGACTCGATTCGCCTCCTATGCCGTAAAGTCCGCATGGCGGTCAAGGATTTCGCCGGGAACGCCCCGCAGTTCGACGATATCACGATGCTTGCGTTCAAGATGAAGTAATTTTCTGATTTAGAAACCGCTGTTTTCACTTACTCTGTACAAATATTCCAATTTGGAATACACATATATTATTTATTTAGCATATTTTAAGTTATTTTCTTATTACATACAAGGAGAAAATAACTATGAATTCAATAAAACTTACCGCCATGACGCTCGGACTTATCGCCGCAGGCGCTTTCGCTCAGACTACTCCAGCACCCCAAACTGCAACTCAGCCAGCACAGCAACCTGAAGCATTGCCGAACCCGCAACCACCTGCTCCTCCACAAGCAACAGAAGTCACCGCAGAAAAGAAGGGGCCTGAATTCAAAATTTCAGGTAAAGCCGAATTCGATGCTTACGGCGACCTCAACATGGAAGACAACAACAAGTTCATGCACAGCTACACTTCGAAAGTTGATGTTGACGTAAACGTCAAATTCAACGACAGCTGGTCTGCATTTGTGGAAATCGAAGCCGATGGAGACCTCGAAAAGCCTTCCGTGTATTACAACAAAGCTTTCGTCACATACACTATAAATGAAAACACCTCGTTTAAGTTCGGTGATCTGACGTTCTCAGAAGGTGCATTCAACTTCTACAAATTCGATGACCAGGGAGTCAACGCCGCCGGTATGAGGGAACACGACATCCGCGGTCTCGAATTTAACTACTTCGGACTCCAGCTCGGTTTGGGTTTTGGTCGTCACAACAACGACGCTCCATGCGGGAAATTTACGGACTGCCCCGAAGAAATCGGCAAAAGCTACGATGCACACGCCGCATACCAATTTGAGATCGACGGTCACACATTCCGTCCGTACATCCACTACAAGAGCTGGCAAAACGACAAAGCCAACGAACTCCACACAGGCTTGGATGCAAATCTCGCATTAGGACCGTTTGACATCCACACTGTTTATGGTTTGCATGTGGACCGCCTGACAAAATCCAATCCGAACGGAACGCACGCATTCTTAATTGAACCAGCATTAAATCTCGACGGGTTCCAACTCAAGACCGGCTTCTTCTTCGCCATCTTCGATGACGACCTTGCATTAGCCACAATTCACGGCGATGAAATTCCGGAATACAAGTTCGCTTACGGTGAAGCCGACTTTACCATAAACGACGCCTTAACGCTCGGTTGCGTCATAGAATGGCACACAAACACCATTGATTCCGATCGCGAACTTGGAACGTTGGAATTAGGACCACGCGCCTATTTCTCCCCGGTCAACAATCTTGACATAAAGGGTTTTGCAAAAGCAATACTCCCCTTAGGCGATGACTGGGAATCTTTAACCCACGGACAATGGGTCAGCACAAAGGACTACGGCAAAGAATTAAACCTCTCCTTCGGTGTTGAAACCGTTTTCAAATTCTAGACCTCCGAAAAGAACACTTAAACGAAATTCCTCGGCGAACTGCCGGGGAATTTTTTTCGTTATTGACAGGCTAAGTATTATTAGCTATTTTAGCTAACAAACATTAGCCATACACAAAATATTGCGAGCTACGAAACAAGAGGCGCCATGTCCACAAAGGAAAAAATTCTCGAAACCGCATTAACGCTATTTGCCAAAAACGGATACGACGGCACCAGCGTGGAGCAAATCGCCCAGGATGTCGGCATCAAGGCGCCGTCGCTTTACAAGCATTTCAAAGGCAAGGAAGACATTCTAAACTCGCTCATCGACATCGCCGAAGCGCGTTACGAGGAATCGTTCGGCTCCGCGAAAAAGGTCGGCGCAATCCCCGAAAACATCGACGGATTTATCCACGAAACGATGAAAAAAGTGCGCTTCACAATGACCGACCCGATTATCAAGAAGATGCGCATTTTCTTGGTGCAGGAACAGTTCCGCAGCGAGCGCCTCGCCGAAATCACGACAAGGCATCAGGTGGACGGACTGTTGCAAATGTACCAGAAAATTCTCGAAACGCTGATGACCGCAGGGATCATCGTGAAGGACGATCCGCAAATGCTCGCGACAGAAATCACTGCGCCCGTAGCACTTTGGATTTCTAAAGTCGATCGCCAGCCGAGGTGCGAAAAAGAAGCGCTCAAATTCATCGAGAAGCATTTACAACATTTTTTCAAGACATACGCAAATGGAAACAGATAGATTTATACTCCGCCCTTGGTACGAAAGCGACGCCGAAGTTTTGTTCAAGTACGCAAGCGACCCAGATGTCGGTCCGCGAGCCGGTTGGGAGCCGCACAAGAATGTAGAAGAAAGCCTGCAAATCATCCGCACCATTTTCGGCGGTGATCACATGTGGGCTATCGAGCTAAAAGAGACCGGAGAACCCATCGGTTGCATCGGTTACCTGCTCAAAGGCGAAAGCAACATCGATATTGGCGAGAACGAAGCCGAAGCCGGTTACTGGATTGCAAAGCCTTACTGGAACAAAGGTATTTGCACCGAAGCATTGAAGTTGATGATAGACTATTGCTTCAACGAAAAACACATTGATGTTCTTTGGAGCGACTTTTTCATCGACAATCCCGCCTCTGGCCGCGTGATGGAAAAATGCGGGTTCCGCGAAACAGGCGAAATGCGCTACTGCGAAAATCTTTATGGT
The DNA here is from genome assembly GCF_045112255.1 of Fibrobacter sp. GTDB lineage: Bacteria > Fibrobacterota > Fibrobacteria > Fibrobacterales > Fibrobacteraceae > Fibrobacter. The sequence goes on along the minus strand of NZ_JBGUHR010000045.1, from coordinate 114,618 downwards.
GGCAGCAAGCGACCCGTGAAAGTGATGAAACTCTGCCGAAACGGATAAAGTCGTCGGCGAACATATTTAAAGGCAAAAAATGGCAAAAGAAATCGATCCGAAAAGTACAACTAGAGCGAAAGCATTTGAGTTTTGGATGCAAGCGCCGAATCCGATGGTGACATTTTTCAAATCGCTAAACGTCACAAGACTCGTGAGAATCAGCAAGAAACGCGGCTTGAAATTCAACATGCTTATGGATTACTGCATCGGCAAAGCGGCGGCAGGCATTAAGGAGTTCTACATGCTCCCGGTAAACGGCAAGCTCATGCAATACGATTCTATTGCGGTAAACACAATTGTCAAGAACGACGATGGCGAAGTCAGCTCTTGCGACATCCCATATTCCGAAGATTTAGCGACATTCAACCGCAATTACCTCAAGTACACAAAAATCGTGGCAGAAAGCTGCCAAGACTGGGACTTGTCCGAAAACAGCATGGTCATCGGAACATCGGCTATTATCGATACGGAAATTGACGGCGCAGTCGGCATGAATTCCGGCATTTTCAACAACCCCTTCATGATTTGGGGGCGCTACAGAAAGCGTCTTTTCCGCTATGAATTGCCAGTTTCGTTCCAGTTCCACCATACGCAAATGGACGGCGCTCACGCCGGGAAGTTCCTCGCAAATCTGCAACAAGCGATTGACGAACTTCGATAAAATTCAGTGACACTTTTCAAGACCTTAGGTGTTACATATAAAAAGGAGATTCTCGCTGCCGCGAGAATGACAATAAAATGACTTTAGTTTTGAATACATTGGAATCGGGCGATTGCTCGGAACAGATTAAAGCACTTTTTGCGGACAAAAATGAAGAAATAGAAATCATCAACACCGCAAATTTGAAGATTTTGCATTGCATGGGCTGCAACAACTGCTGGCTGAAAACTCCGGGTGTTTGCGCTATCAAGGACGACTACGAAATCATTCTCAAAAAGTTGGTCGCAGCCGAAAATCTTTGGGTTGTGGCTGACACGAAATTTGGTTTTATCGACTACTGCGGCAAGCGAGTCTTGGACCGCGTTGTTCCAATGCTGAACATGTACATCGAATTCCGCGACGGCTGGGAACGCCATCAGTTGCGCTACCACGCAATAAACTTCGGTGTCATTTACAAGGGCAACGGCGACCAAGAACTGCTCGAAGAATGGAGCATGCGGGTCGCCAGAAATATGGCAGGGCGTTCACTCGGCGTTATTAGTTTAGACAAAGATGAGGCTCGCGAAAACGCCGCAATTCCTTCTGCAAAATACGTCGCGCCCACTTCTGCCGAGCACGTCATTATCCTCAACGGAAGCCCGCGCATCAAAAAGAACAGTAACACAAACAAGATTATCCAAGCGTTTGCCGAAGGACTTGAAGAAGCAGGAATCACACACAAGCTATATTCGCTCTCGAACCATGCAGAATGGGATGAAGCCCGCGAAGCATTCATGACAAGCGACAATATCATTATCGCCGTGCCGCTTTTTGTAGAATGTCTGCCGAGTTTGCTGCTTGAATTTTTGAGCACGCTCCCCACGGATCGCAAGCAACCGGCAAAGCTCTCGTTCATTCTTCACGGCGGATTTGACGAAGGTCACCAACTGCGACTTGGCGAAAAGTTCTTGCAGTCACTCCCCGCTCAGCTCGGTTGCACTTACGGCGGAGTCCTCGTGAGAGGCGGCAGTTTCTTGCTTCGCAACCGAGAAAACAGTTACATCAAAAAGATGACCGACAAGATGCTCGCTTCTTACACGGCTATGGGACAATCTTTCGCCCGCAACGGAAGCTTCACAACTCCTGAAGCACAGAAGTTCACAGGTCCCGAAAAGAATCCAAAAATAGGAGTATTCTTGTTCAATCTCATTTTCAAGCGCATCGTCAGAAAGAACTTCGAACGAATGGCACAAGAATGGGGCTGCACGAGCCCACTTGACGACAAAGTCTATAGCAAATAAAAAGGAGAAATCATGGAATTAAAATTTTGTCAGAGCTGCGGGATGCCGCTCACACCGGAAATCCTCGGCACTAATGCCGACGGCAGCAAGAGCGAAGAATACTGCATCTACTGCTACAAAGATGGCGCATTCACCGGCGACTTCAACATGGAACAGATGGTAGAATTCTGTTCGCAGTTCGTCGATGAATTCAACAAGAATACAGGCAAGAGCCTTACCCGCGAAGAGTACAAGGAGGAACTCCGCAAGTATTTTCCGACACTCAAACGTTGGAAATCAAGCGACGCCGAGCTTCCTCATGCAAATTCGCCGATCAAGCAAAAGCTGATTGAAGAAGTCAACGCACTTAACATCAAAGACATGCCGACCATCGACAACCTCTTCGTATTGCAAGGCTCGTTCATCAATCAGGAATACAAGATCAACGGCAACAGCATCAAGCTTTTGGACGATAACGCAAGCTACTGGGGCAACCAGGTCGAAAAGTTAAACGCCGAAGGCCGCTGCTACGGAATTGCCTGCGACGAGCACTACATTCTTGTGAGCGAATACGGCAAGAACGGTACCGATGCCGAAATTGTCGTATTCAAGAAGAGATAGCGTCACCCCACCTCCAGTAGAAGTCCGCCCATCCCCGCCCCATTCACTTGCCAAACAGTCTTACTTTAGCTATATTCAGCCCGCTATCAAGCAAAAAGCTATGGGGATATAGCTCAGTTGGTAGAGCGACAGGTTCGCAATCTGTAGGTCATGGGTTCGACTCCCACTATCTCCACGTAAAAGAGGCAAGCATCTGCTTGCCTCTTTTGTTTTCCATATACACCAATTTTCTAATCAAATTATCCTGTCTACCGCCTACTTCCTACTGTCTACTGTGGCAAAGCCACCTAGATATCCCATTTCACGCCGAGCTTGAGCTGCGTGAGAACCGTGCTTTCGCGGTACAATCCTTTGTAGAAATTAGGCAAATTCATGTGTTTGTAGTTGCGTTCCAGCCCTAAATAAAAACTCATCATCTTGTATTTCCACGAAACCAAGCCGCCCCATGTGCCATTGAACTTCTTGATTTTCTTGAAATCCTCGTCGGGGCCGCCAACCGCAAAACCATAGAACAAGTTCATTTTAGCTTCAACAGAGATGCGGTTTTTAAACTTGTACGAAATTCTAGAACGGAAAACAGGACCAAACCACTGGCCCATCATCTGGCGATAAACAATACTTTCCACAGAAGGTTCAGCAGGAGAATTTGCCTCATACGCTTCATATTCCGCATCATCCATATCAACGCCATGGTCGCTCAAATACTGCCAATAGTCATTATAGGTGCTAACAGCTTGCTTGTACTCAGCATAAGATTCCATAAACGATTTATAATCAAAAACAGAATCTGCTTCAAATTTTGCACCAACATAGACCGTTCCGTTCAAGCCTTCCGAAACCGTCCTATGCCATGAAGCATACGCCGCAAAAGACATCGGACCAGAAGTCTGGTAATAAGCCCACGCAACAGCACCAAGGCGCTGTTTTTCATACTTGTACAAGTTTTTCTCAAACCAGAGATAAAAATCCGAATAAAGTTTTTCGCCCTCGATATTGAAATCATAGCCCAAGTCCAGGAGCATTCCTCGCCCCATCAACGTGTATTCCAACCCCAGCACGAGATTCCAGTCGTTCGTATCGAGAACCGACATTTCGTCGTTATTCAAGAAATAATCGCCCTGCACAGAAGCCGCAAAAGTGTGCGACCAAATTCCAGAAACATAGTCAAAATACGGGTTCACATTTACAAAAAGGTCTCCGCCTTTTTCCGCAATATCCAAACCCGTTTCCTTGTAATGCATGCCGTAAAGTCCAAGCTCACCCGCCACATGAAATTCCCACGGGTTCGCTTCATTTGCGGCACTAGAAGTACCGTCATCCGCTAAGCCAAGAGCCGATTTATACTCTCGAATAATTCCCTGAATTTCTTCGGTGTACTCGCCAGGCAAAGCTATAGCTTCTTCAAAAGCCCGAAGCGCAGCCGTTATATCGCCCGCCTCTTCAAGCTTCATCGCACGATAATACGCCTCCTCTTGCGTCTCAGCAAGAAGCAGAGCCACAAGCACAAGCATCATAAGACCAAACAAACGAATCATTTACTTTTTCGGGAACGGTCCCTTCTCCCATTCACGCGGGTTCTGCCTTTCCCAGGGATTACGTTCAACCGGACGCGGCACAAACGGGCGCATCGGCTCCATGCGGCCGGGGCCAAACGGAACAAATCCACCACGTGGATTATTGGGAGGTTCCTTTTCGTCCATTTTCTTTTCACGGACGAGTTCGTCCTTCGGCTTTTCCACATTTTTTTCAAGTGGCTTTTCTGCAACAGGCGGCATTTCCGAAACCGCAGGCTTCGCGATCGCTTCGCGCAGGTTTTTCTTTTCCGCTGCCGAATTATTCCTCAAGTCCTCGAGAATCTGCTCGCGGGCAATGCGGCGTTCTTCACGCATTTTCTGCCAGTCCACGTTTTCCTTTTCGGACATTTTCGGGACTTTGTCCAAAGATTCGGAGCGCTCGACAGGCGTCGGGACGCTTGCTTCAGGGCGCGATTCAAAATCGCCCGCCATGGCGGTCGCCGCCATCACAGCGGATGCCATTACAATCTTTTTCATGGTGAGTCTCCTTAGATTGAGCTTCAGCATTTTACAAATCACCCCTATACCTTAAAGTCTTCTTTTTTCAAGCCCAGGCGTTCCATGATTTCACGCAGCACCTTGCGGTCAATGCCAAGAATCGTAGAGGCTAGCGTGAGGTTCGCATTCGTGTCCTTGAGCGCGCGCGAAATGACTTCGCGTTCAACCGCTTCGCGGGCTTCCTTGAGCGTACGCGGCGATTCCTTCGCCTGTTCCTGCATGTCGTCGAGTCCTAAATCCTTGGGCTGGATGACGCCATGAACGGCCTGCACCAGGCCTTTCTGCACACGGTTTTCGAGTTCGCGTACATTGCCCGGCCAGTGGTAACCGAGCAGCGCCTTTTCGGCGTTACGGCTGAGGTGGAATTTTCCACGGCCATATTCTGCACCATAGCGCTGGATAAAATTCTCCGCCAAGAGCACCACGTCCTGACCGCGATCGCGCAGCGGCGGGAGTTCAAGCGGCAACACCTGAATGCGGAAATACAAGTCTTCGCGGAATCGCTTTTCACGTACCGCCTCTTCCAAGTCCACATGCGTTGCACTGATCACACGCACATTCACCGGAATTTCACGGTTGTCGCCCACACGCGTAATGTGCTTCTCTTGCAACACGCGCAAAAGCTTTACCTGCATGTTGAGCGGGAGTTCGCCGATTTCATCGAGGAAAATCGTTCCGCCATCGGCTTCTTCGAAAAAGCCCTTCTTGTTTTCGATCGCGCCCGTGAACGAGCCCTTGGCATGCCCGAACATGAGCGATTCCATTAAGTGCTCAGGAATAGCGCCGCAGTTCACCGCAATAAACGGTTTCTCGGCACGCGGGCTGTGCTTGTGGATGTAACGCGCCATCACTTCCTTGCCCGTACCCGTTTCGCCACGGATAATCACTGGGAGCGGAAGCGGCGAAAGCTTGTCGGCCATCGCAATCACATCGACCATCGCCTTCGAAGAATAGACAATCCCATCCTTGCGGACAACATTCTTAAGCGTATCAAGCGATTCCTTGTCGCGCAAGCGATCGTAAGCGGCAAACGCAAACTTTTCACAGACCGCCACAAACGAGTCAAACAAAGCGCTATCTTCGTCGGTGAACGGCTCCTTGCGGGCCGCGCGTTGCAAATAGAGATAACCCGCCTCGGAATCCGGCGTCCTAAACGGCGAGACCATAATGCTTGTGAGCTGGTTCTGCACAATCGACTTAGACAAATCCGCCGACTCGTCATCGAGCTGGTTCCACACCACGGCCCGCTTTTCATTTTTCGCAAGTCGAACCGCCGAAATCGAAATAGAAACCTTCTCCGGATTCGAAAAGTGGAGAGGTTCTTCGCCACCAATATCTAGCACAGCGGCATCGGCATGCAAAACGCCTTTGGCCACCTCAAGAATTTTCGGGAAAAGAGCCTCCGGCTGTTCCTCATCTAAAAGAGTCTTGACCACATCAAGCATCTTTTCTGTGGCGAGCATGGATTCCGATTTCATAAAAAGCCCTTTTGCGTTTATGCTGCTATTCGGCAGAGGGCACCGGGAGTTCCATGAGCAAGCTATCCACCTTCAGATCAGGGGTCCTCTCGCTTTCTACAGATGACTCAATGTTCCTCGACCGCTTTAACAGCCGGTCCCCTGTCGCATCGATACCGAAACGCATTGTTCCACTCGTAAGCAACAGAACTATCAGAACTAATATAAGTACCAAAACGCTCAAAACGGCCCATTTTAGCCGATTATTTTTCTTACAGACAACAAACGGAAGTCCCTTTTCAAGGGTCACTGGAACTTTTCGCCCCACATTCAGGTCGCCATCCGGGCGATTAATGGACTTGGCATATTGGGTAACGCAACCCGCAAGCGCAATCTCACCATGCGATACTTTATCAAGTGCAATTTCGAGGATTTCATCAAGCTCGTCAAAGTCTTCGACGCGGTCCGAGATTTCTGCGCAGAGAAGCCCCGACCAAAGCGGTTCCAGCGCCGAGAGCTGTTGAGCACCTTCGGGCGTTTCAAATGCACCCGTTGCATAAAGCTTTTCCGAGATGTTCAAGTCCTGCACGTTCGCCATCTGCTCGGCAAACTGCTCATAGCCATCTGCCGTGATCAAGTCCTCGCCCGCAATCCAGCGGTACAGCAAAAGCCCAAGGCTGAACAAGTCGCTCTTTTCATCGGCAGGCTTGCCCTGGAAGCGCTCCGGGGCAGCATATGCAAGTGCGCCCGGCCCGACAATGCCGCAGTCAATCAATACCGTACGCAGTCCCTGGTCTGCATTTCCGCAACCCACGCCGTCCACGGCAAAGATCACGTTCGCAGGACTCAGGTCGCCATGCGACACGCTTTGTTTGCGCAAAGAAGCGAGCGTCCGCGCCACTTGTCTCAGCGCCACAAGCGCAACCGCAACAGGCATCCGCCCAAGCGTTTCCGAAGAAACACCATCTATATAATCGTAAATCAGGTAGGGCGTTCCATTGCAGTTGCCCCATTCTTCAATGCGGTACAGTCCCGGCTCACGAACCTTGTGCGCACGTTCAACAACGCTTTCGTCAAACGAGAATCCGTCATGATACCACTTGAGCACATACGGCGCACCGCCCACGTTCAACAGGTAAATCGAGGCTTCACCACCACGATGCAGCAAGGCGCCACCCTTCACGGAGTCCAAGAGCGTTTTTTCAAATTTTCTCATGGCTTACCCGCTCACAGCTTGCCCGAATAAACCATCGCCTTGAGTGAGTCTTCCGCTATGCGCGTCCACTTGGCAAGCACTGCATCTTGCGGCAGCGCCTCGCGCCCCATCGACCAGATATCCCATGCGGATTCGTAGTCGTGCGCGTTCCAGTAAAGGTTTCCGAGATTCACATACGCCGATGCAAATTTCGGTTCCTTCGTCACGATGTACGCATAAATTTTCTTGGCGCCATCGGTATCGCCTTGTCCGGCAAGAATCAACGCCTTCAGATTATAGCTAAAGTAATTTTCCGGGTCCAGCTGAATGGACTGGTCCAAAAGCGACATCACCTTCGCCTGCGCATTTTCGGCAAGCATCGCACGGGCAAGGTAAAAAAGCGATGTCGAATACATTGGCTTCGACTTCTCGCTAGAATCGACTACAGACAAAATCTTGAATTCGCGAACCGTACGTTCCCAGAGCGCAAGAGTGCGTTCCTTCAAGCGTTCCTTGTCCTCGGCAATGGCATAATACGCAATGGCAAGCCCATAGCGGGCATCGCGATTTGCTGGTTCCGCATCGAGCACTTTCGAGAAGTTCGCGACAGCTCGGTCGTAATCGCCAATGCGGAGCGCCTCGTCACCGCGAGCGAGATCGCTCCCGCTGCATGCGCAAAGAACCGTCGCGACAAGCATCGCGAACAGCAACTCCAACGCGCCTAACAACCGGCAATAGACAACCCGACCTAACATGGTAGTAAGTATATATAAATTTTTAGACGAAAGACGAGAGACGAGAGACGAAAGAATGTTGTAATTCTGTCAATGGCTTCGAGTTACTAGTTAGTAGACAGTAGGAAGTATTTAATTTAGCGGCTTCGCCGCGATTGTTTCAATTCCGAATTCATAGCTCCGAATTCCCAATAAAAAAACGCCTTCCGGAAATATCCAGAAGGCATTCTCTTTTACGAAATTTGTTTGTCGATTACTTTTCGATTTCGTACTGAGCAACGAGGTCGCCATTGGCATCGAGAGCACGGACGACGTTTTCATCGCGCTGGAGAGTGAGATTCGTGGTTTCACCCTTGGATGTCGTGTACTGCACAGAGAGGGAGCCGTCTTCGTTCTTCACAGCAGCAACGGAGTTGCCCTGAGCATCCTTTTCGAAGTAAGAGTCTCCAGAAGCCATCGGATTAGAACCCGACCAGAATTCAATGGAGTTAAAAAGGAGGGCGTCGCCAAGCAAGCTAAGTTCGTAGACCGGCAAGATCCAGAGCAACACGTGCATGCAGAAATTTGCCCACTTATTGCCGAAGGTTCCATTCCACTTATGGACCTTGTTGAATACGGCGTAGCTACCATAGCAGCCGGTCAGCGCAATTGCACCAGCACAGAGAAGGGCCAGGATTCCTTTTTTCATGTTTACATACTCCTTATAATTAAGTGTTTTTTTGTTTCGTTAAAAATATAAGAAAGAATATTTGGATTTGCTAGTTGTGTTCAATTATTATCCAATTATTTTTCCGAACCGTTTTGTTCCGTGAGTATCGTCACATGTGGTTTTAACATTCTAAAGCGTTTCAAGTCCTGCAATTTCACCCAGCGAAAGTCGTCATATCCATATATACGGATAAAATTACGTTGTAATTCGACGTCACAAGCAAAGAGCCGACCTCCTTCGCCATAAGCAAAATCTACAGCTCCCCAATGATGGATTTTTTGCGGAATTGCCGTTAATCGCTCAAAAATCGCCTTTTCCAAGGAATCTTCGAGAGTTTCACCTTCGTCTATCACTTCTGTTGGAGGTTCCCAAAAACCTGGAAAATTCATGCCAACAGGTCTTTTGCACAACAAGACTCGCCCCTTTTTCAGAACAATTCCACAAACAGCCAGCATTTTACCCCTCCTCAGATTTTCATCATAGATTTTCAACAGATTTTGTTTTATCTTATTTAGCAAATTTACAAAAAACATATATATTAGTTATAGTTTTTAATGGTTTGGAAAAAGGAGAAGGTTCTATGAAAGGTTTTCTTCAACTCATATGCATCATCTCGTCAATCGCAGTATCCGCCACCTTTGCAGCAAAGGCGCCAGCAAAGCCCGCACCTACGCAAGACGCTCTCACCGTCTGGATCATGCCTAACGGGGCATCTCCCCAAGAAAAACTTGAACAGAGACTGAACCTTTTCACTAAAAAAACAGGCATCAAGACTAGAGTCGCCGTCTTGGACTGGGGTGAAGCCTGGAACCGCATTTCGACAACGCTGGCCACAGGCAACGGCGCCCCGGACATTCTCCAGCTCGGCACGACATGGATTCCGTATTTTGCCTCCCGCGGCGAAATCAAGGCTTTAAACCCCTGGCTTTCATCAATCGACTCCAGCAGGTTCGTCCCCGTAAGCTGGAAAACGACCCGCATCGATTCCGACACGATCATTTACTCCGTGCCATGGTTCATCGACATCCGCCCAATTCTTGCAAACAAGCGCATCCTCAAGAAGCACAATATCCAGCCTGAAGATGTCGCCACATTCGACGGATTCGTGAATGCAGTCCGCAAAGTGAACAACGCCCACGAAGTGCTCGATGACGGCACCAAGGTCCGTGCATTCGCATTCCCGGGCAAAAGCGACTGGAATATTCCGCACAACTTCGCCCCCTGGATTTGGAGCAACGGCGGCAACTTCATCGAAAAAGACAACAACGGCAAATGGAAAGCCGCAATCCTTACCCCCAAGACCATTTACGGTATCGCCAAGTATCTGAGCTTTGTACTTGATACGCTTGTGAGCACGGACGCCTTGCAAATGAACACGGCCCAAATCGTGCAGCACTTTAACGCAGGCGAACTCGCCTTTATCGTGAACACGTCCGAAGTCATCATGCAGACCCGTTTCGAAGGGGCAAAGGGCGGCCTTATCAATACGAGAATCGGCAAGGATAGCGTAATGGCACTCCCCATCCCGACAGGCACAGATGGATCCATAAGCTTTATCGGAGGCAGCAACCTCGCCATCCCGGCGGGCAACAGCAGGCCCGAAGCTCTTGAACTTTTGCTGTTCCTTACGAATGACGAAAACCTAAATTCCTATACAAAACAGATAGGCATGCTTCCCGCCTCGAAGAAGGTGCTCAAGAACTGGTCCAAGGACGATGACTACAAGACGCTCGTGACCATGCTCGAATCCGGGAAAACGTATACAGCCATCCCGGAATGGGGCGATATCGAACAAATTCTCGTTTCCATGTTCAGCGCCATCTGGGATCACCTTGAAATTCCAGCACTTTATTCCGAAGAAAAAATTTACGAAATTCTCACAAACTATTCGAACGAAATCAACAGACGGTTGAATTACAGAAGCGCAAACAACCTCACATTTGCCGAATTCCGTTCAACATGGCACAAGGCCCTGGGCATCAAGGACAGCAACGGCAATTCCCGCCACATCACCGAACAGCCTAAGCCAAACCCAGAAATGGATTCCGGATTTAGCCGTACCCCCTGGATTTTTGCCATTGCGGTTCTCATAGGCTTCATTTTCGCCTTCACTCGCAGAAAGAAGCGCTAACGGAATGTTAATCCATTAGTTATATTTCTTATAAAAGATACGTATGAGTTTAAAGATTTCCAGTCTCACGAACAGCATCATTATCAAGAGCCTGTTGCTCCTGATAGTTTCAATGCTTGTCATCGTGATGATAGGAACATACATCTTTACTCAGAGGCAAATGAAGACGACCTTGAAACTGAGCTACGACACAAACGAAACTCAGCTTCAGCAACTAGCAAACACCGCAAACAACGAAATGGAACAGTTTGCAAGCCGCCTTTCACTTTTAGCCAAGACATCCGAAATACAGAGCATGGACAAGCTCACAGCGGCAGGGTACCTCAAGAGCTACAATATCTCATCGCTGTTCATCTCTGGCGAAACCATCTCCCTTTTCGACAGAAATTACAATCTCATCTGCAACAACTCCATGATGGGTTCTGCAAAGATCAGCTACCCCATCGAGTTCAACCGAATTTCACCCCACCGGCCGACCATTTCACCATGGTACCGCGATGCAGACGGCACACCCAAGCGCGCGTTTGGCGTTGTCGTATCGGACCGAGCCATAGGAGACGGTCGACTGATTTCGAGCTTTTCAATCCGTCGCCTCTGGAAATACTTCACAGACTATAAAGTCGGGCAGAACGGCATCCTCATCGCCTGCAACAGTCAAGGCGAAATTCTATACCACCCGGACATGAGAACGTGGCTCGACGGAGTCCACAAGATTTCGGAGCTTGGACTTGGGGACATGAACCTCAAGCAAGACGACGATGGAAACATTCAATTCCTTACTCTTGATAACGGAACCTCCTACCTCATCAACAGGACATTCAATCCGACTTATGACCTTGGTCTTATCGCACTGCAGCCCAAGAAAGAAATCGACACGATGGTATCGTCGGTTCAGCACGTCAGCCGAATCATTCTGTACAGCTCCATCATCGCCATTTTGCTTGTGTCCCTCTGGCAAATCCTGATTGTCTGCAAGCCGCTAAACAACTTGATTGACCACATTTCGCAAATTACAGAAGGGAACCTCAACATCGAGGAGTTCAAGGCGAAGAGCAGTCAGGACGAAATTGGCAGACTGGCTAAAGTATTTAACCAGATGCACGCAACCATCAAGCGACAGATTCAAGAACTGAACGCACACAGGGAATTGCTCGAAAAAGAAGTCAAGGAACGCACCTACGAGCTTGAACAAGCTAACAAAAAACTGGACTTGATTTCGAGAACCGATGAACTCACGCAATTGCCGAACCGTCGCGATATGCACAGGACGATCGAAAAGGAAGTTGACCGTGCAAACCGCTTTAGGAAGGCTTTCAGCATCATCTTTATCGACATCGACCATTTCAAGGATGTGAACGACACGTATGGACACGCCGCAGGCGATGCCGTGCTCAAGTCTGTCGCGAGCACGATACGCAGTCTACTCCGCAAGTACGATGTGCTCGCCCGCTACGGCGGTGAGGAATTCTTGACGCTCCTACCAGAAACAGAACTGAAGGATGCGGCGCACGTCGCTGAACGATTCCGCAAGCAAATCGAAAATCAGACCATATTCTTTGGCGGATACGAAATCAAGGTGACGATTACGCTTGGCGTAGCCCAGTTCGATAGCAGTCAAGGCGCAGAAAAGTGCATTCAGCTCGCTGACAAGGCGCTTTACGAAGGCAAGGAACACGGTCGAAACAAGGTCATCCTCTGGAGCGATGACAAGGCTGTTGAAAGCACCGACAAACCTATTGCATAAATAAGATTCGCAAAATTTCTATTTTTGCGTTCATGAACATCGACTTCAACCGTAGACTTTCCATCGCGCCGATGCTTGACTGCACGGACCGCCACGAACGTTATTTTTTGCGTTTGCTTTCCAAGCATATTCTGCTGTACAGCGAGATGGTCGTTTCTACGGGACTTCTGCACTGCGAAAACAAGGACTTGTTTCTCGGGCACGAGCCGTTTGAACACCCGGCTGTATTGCAGCTTGGCGGTAGCAATCCGGCGGATCTCGCCGCCGCATCAAAGCTCGTGGAAGCAGCAGGCTTTAGCGAAGTCAACTTGAATTGCGGTTGCCCTTCGGACCGTGTGCAGAACGGGAACTTCGGCGCATGCCTCATGAAAGAGAAGAACGTCGTCGCCGATTGCTTCAAGGCGATGCAGGACGCTGTTTCGATTCCAGTTTCGATCAAATGCCGCATTGGCGTCGATGACCTGGACAGCTGGGAATTTTTCACGGACTTTATCCAGACCGTGCGTGATGCAGGCTGCAAGATTTTCATCGTGCACGCGCGCAAGGCTTGGCTCAAGGGTCTATCGCCCAAGGAGAACCGCGAAGTGCCGCCGCTCCATTACGAATTCGTCCACCGCCTCAAGGCGGAAATGCCGGAGCTGAACCTGAGCATCAACGGCGGCATCAAGACGCTCGACCAGGTCGAAGAACAGCTGAAGGATTTGGACGGCGTGATGGTCGGCCGTGAAGCCTACGAGAATCCGTGGTTCCTGCACGATGCCGACGCAAGAATCTTCGGGGACGTTCGCCCCGAAAGTAACGACCCGGCAGAGATCATCGCCGGAAACGCTCGCCCCGCCACGCGAAAGGCGCTTTTGGAAGCCTACCTCCCCTACGTCGAGAAGCAGACTGCCGAAGGCTGCCCCGCGACGATTCTCGTGAAGCACCTCTACGGGCTTTTCGCAGGACTCCCGGGCGCCCGCAAATTCCGCGCCACGCTCAGTAACGAGAGTCCCCGCGCCCACCTCTACGGAGGCGCCGCCGCCCTCATCAGGAAGGCAATGGAACTGGTTGGTGAGACTAGAGACTAGAGACGAGAGACGAGAGAAAACAAACAATCTCTCGTCTTTCGTCTGTAGCCCCAAAGTGGGCGTTCTTTCGTCTAAAAATATTCCCAACCCCTTGACAACCAAATAAAATTTTTCTCTATTTGGTGGCGTATTTTTAAGTTTAACCTTTAACGGAGATACAACATGCCTTGCGGAAAGAAAAGAAAGCGCAGGAAGATTGCGACTCACAAGCGTAAGAAGCGCCGTCGTCGTGACCGTCACAAAAAGAAACTTCGCTAATATCCGTTAGCATTTTCTTGTGATTTCCTGTAAAAGACGGAGTGTAAAAGCTCCGTTTTTTCGTTTTTCATTTAGAAAAGTGACCAATTTTAGCGCCAAAAAGACCTTTAATGATCAAAAACGGACGTAAAGATTCGCCCAAAGGAATAGAAATGATAGATCGCAACAAACACTTCCTCCGCTTGACCGACTGGAGTGAAGAAAAAGTTCTCGAAACCATTGAGATCGCCTCGCGTCTCAAGGCTGAAGTTCACGCTGGTAAGGTCTCTGACCGACTCCACGGCCAGAACATCGCCATGTTCTTCGAAAAACCGTCGCTGCGAACTATTACGACTTTCCAGGTGGGCATGAACCAGCTCGGCGGCCACGCCGTGCTTCTCGCTCCGGATTCTATCGGTCTTGGCAAGCGCGAAAGCGTCAAGGATGTTGCCCGCTGCCTCAGCCGCTGGGTCAACGCCATTGTGGTCCGTTGCTTCAAGCAGCAGCTCGTCGAAGAACTCGCTGAATACGGTACAATCCCGGTCGTGAACGCATTGACCGACGATTACCATCCGTGCCAGGCTATCGCATTTGCGCAGATGATCAAGGAAAATCTCGGCGGATTCACAAACGGCAACAAGCCGAAGACGGTCGCCTTCATCGGTGACGGCAACAACGTCGCCAATTCCTTCCTTGCTCTTTGCTCTAAAGTCGGTATGAACTTCACACTCGCCTGCCCGAAGGGTTTCGAACAGCCCGCCAAGGTTGTCGAAGAAGCTCAGGAAGGCTTGAAGAAGCACGGCTGCCAGTACCGCGTTTTCAACGATCCGAAGGAAGCCGTCAAGGACGCCGACATTCTCTATAGCGACGTCTGGGTTTCTATGGGTCAGGAAGGCGAAAAGGCTACAAAGCAGAGCCACTTCTTGCCGTTCCAGATCAACGACGAACTTTTGAAGTACGCACCTTCTCACTGCAAGGTCAGCCACTGCTTGCCGGCTCACCGCGGCGAAGAAATCACGGACTCCGTGATGGACAATCTCGACGTGAACATGAGCTACGAAGAAGCTGAAAACCGCCTGCACGCTCATAAGGCAGTGCTCTGGCAGGTCATGACTCCGTTTGCATAATCTTTTGCCTTATAGGCTTCGCTATACGGCGTTGCTCACCTCCTCACGTACGATTTGTACGCTACGGAGGATTCGCGCCTGGTCTAACTAGCCTCTAAGACAAAATCGAATTTTGAGAAATTCTATCGCTACTTGAAATTCGTCCGGCCTCACCGCCGGGCTTTTTCATTGTCTCCCCTTCCGTAAATAGCTATATTTGGCACCGAAAAAAAATTTCAAAAACAGAGAGTGAGATATGTCTTTCGTCCAGGAACTGAAAAACAAAGTTTTAAATGAAGGTTATGAAACGACTCGCGAGGACGCCATCCAGCTTTTAAGCGAAGACCTCGACGAACTCACGAAAGCCGCAGACGAAATCCGCGAAAAGTTCCACGGCGACGACTTTGATTTTTGTTCCATCGTGAACGCCCGCAGCGGACGCTGCTCCGAAAATTGCAAGTACTGCGCCCAGAGCAGTTACTACCACACCGGCGCCCCCGAATACAAGTTGCTCAGCGCCGACGAGATTGTCGAAGACGCCAAGAAGAAAGAAGCGGCAGGCATCCCGCGTTACTCCATCGTGACCTCGGGCCGTACGCTTTCGAACCACGACGTGGAGCAGATTAGCGAAGCGCTCCGCCGCTTGAAAAAAGAGACGAAGCTTTCCGTTTGCCTTTCGGCAGGCCTCTTGAATAAAGAACAGTTCGACAAGCTCAAGGAAGCAGGCCTCACCCGCTTCCACAACAACCTGGAAACGTACCGCCGCCACTTCCCGGATGTTTGCACGACGCACACTTACGATGATAAGATTGGGGCACTCCAGAACGCTCTTGCGGCAGGCCTCGAAATTTGCAGCGGTGGCATCATGGGCCTTGGCGAAACGATGGAAGACCGCATCGACATGTGTTTGGATTTACGCAAGCTTGGAGTCAAGTCCACTCCGGTAAACGTGCTGAACGCAATTCCCGGAACGCCGTACGAAAAACTCCCGAAGCTCACGAACGACGAATTCTGCCGCATCGTGGCGATTTATCGATTCATCAACCCGAAGGCGTTCATCCGTCTTGCAGGCGGTCGTGGCGTACTTGGCGACGACGGCAAGCGAGCATTCAAGAGCGGCGCAAATGCAGCCATCACAGACGACATGCTCACCACCGCTGGCGTAAACAGCTGCAAGGATTTCGAACTCGTGAAAGGTCTAGGATTCAAGCCGCATGGATTCATCGGCTAAAAAAATCACGAGACAAAGATGGAGAAGCCTGCTCGGAGGCAGACATGACAGTAATAAAGCTTTTCTTGAAAACCGTAATTATTTAAATTTAATTTGATGGCTTTCAAAGGTCGCCTCATTACGGGAATTGTTATTGTATGCTGTTTGGGTATGCTCTCAAGCTGCGCTTTTCCCGTGCGCCCCGGATACGATAGAAGAAGCGGGTCTTACAAGCGCTACAGAGTTCCAAAGCAAGAAACCGTAGAAATCGACTCGACCACCGTAAACCCGCAAGAAGAACTAGTACAAGAAGAAAGGCTTGCCGCGACCTCGAAAAATAACGGTGAAGTTCAGGCAAACAAGCAAGATTCCACCGGAAAAAGCGTTCAAACAGGCAACGACTCCGCAAAGGTCGCCACAAGCGTTACTGCACAAGCCGCCGAGAAAAATGTTGCGGATACTTCGGCTAAAACGGTGGAAAAACAGGCCGAAAAGAAGACCGAGAAAGCGGTCGCCAAAAAGACAGCCCCAACGCAAAAACAAGCAAAGCGCACCGCTAGGCCAACGAACTTTGAAAAGTACGCCAAGGAATGGCTCGGCGCAAAGTACGTTTACGGTGCGGCCAGCAAAAAAAAGACGGACTGTTCAGGCTACGTGATGCAGGTCTACAAAGGCTTTTACGGGATTCCGCTTGACCACAGCGCACAACATATTTATGACGATGGTCGCGGCTATTCCATCAGGCGTACAAAATTGCAAGAAGGCGACCTCGTATTTTTCGGAAACTTCTGGAAAATCAGTCACGTCGGCATTTACTTAAAGGGGAACCGTTTCATTCACGCCAGTACGAGTAAAGGCGTGGTGATTACCTCCATGGACGATAACTATTGGTCGTCAAAATACAAGGGCGCAAGACGATTTAAGTAATTACTATCTTTTTTCCTATGAAAAAGATAGCATTCCAGGGCCGTCGCGGGGCCTATAGCGAAAGTGCCGCCTACCACCTGTTCGGAAACGATATCGAAGTCGTGCCGATGGACACGTTCGAACAAATTTTCCAGGGCATTGAAACAGGTGTCGTTGACGGAGGCGCCATCCCTATAGAAAACTCGACCGCGGGTTCCATCTATGACAACTACGACTTGCTTTACAAGTGGCGCCATCCGATTGTCGCCGAAGTCAAGTTGCAAATTGAACACACGCTCTGCGCATTGCCGGGCACTAAGCTCGAAGACTTGACCGAAGTGCTGAGCCACCCGCAGGGACTTGCCCAGTGCAGTCGCTTTTTCGGGCAGCATCCGAACATCAAGAGCACCGCATTTTACGACACCGCAGGCAGCGCCGAAGAAATCGCGAAGCGCGGCGACAAGCATATCGGAGCAATTGCAAGCGCATACGCCGCCAAGTTCTACGGTCTTGACATTTTGAAGCAGGGTCTCGAGAATTTGCCGGGCGTGAACTTCACGCGCTTTTACGCCATCCAGAAGACAGCAATTGAACTGCCGGACTTCACGGCAAACGATGCAAGCAAGCCGCCCATCAAGACGACGCTCCTTTTTATGTTGAGCGATTCCAGCAAGTCTGGCGCTTTGTACGAAGCGCTCGGTTGCTTTGCCAAGCGCAAGCTGAACCTCACGCGCATCGAGAGCCGGCCGCATCCGGACCGCCCGTGGGAATACATTTTCCACCTTTCGTTCGAAGGCAATCCGAAGGACCCGAACGTCGTTGAAGCTCTCAAGGAACTACAGCAGTACACCGACTTCATCTACCGTCTCGGCAGCTTCCGCGAAGGAACAACGGAAAAGCTATCTTATTAGACGAAAGAACGCCGCGATGCGGCTACAGACGAGAGACGAAAGACTGATTCTATTCAACAGTTTTGTCAGGTGGCGAAGCCACGATTTTTCCACTCTCGTCTTTCGTCTACCAGCGAAGCGATCTCTCATCTAACAAACACAAAAGCGGCGAAGCCGCGCAAACTATTATGGCATACGAACGTACTGATAGAAAACCTGAAGAATTTCGCAATCTCAAGATGACCACGGGCTTCATCTCTAGCGCCGATGGTTCTGTGCTCATCGAAATGGGACGCACCCGCGTCATCTGCAACGCAACGCTCCTCCCGAAAGTTCCGGACTGGCTTGCCGGTCGCGGCACGGGCTGGATTACGGCTGAATACAGCTTGCTCCCGCAGAGCACGGGCAAGCGCGTAGAACGCGAGCGCAAAGGCGCGAGCGGTCGCACACAGGAAATCCAGCGCTTGGTGGGCCGTTCGCTGCGCGGCGCAGCCGATCTCGCCGCACTCGGTGAGAACGCCATCGTCGTGGACTGCGATGTGATTGAAGCCGATGGCGGCACGCGAACCGCCAGCATTATCGGCGGCTTTGTCGCACTCGCCATTGCGGTGAAGAAAATCAAGGAACGCCTCGGTATCACGCAGCAGATTCTGAAGCATGGCATTACAGCAATTTCTGTGGGCGTGGTAAGCGGAAAGCCGCTTTGCGACCTCTGCTATGTCGAAGACTCTGCCGCCGACGTCGATATGAACGTCGTGATGCAGGACGCGAAGAACTTCATTGAAGTGCAGGGCACGGGCGAACACGCAAGCTTTGACCGTAACATGCTCAACACGCTTCTCGACCTCGGCGAAAACGCCTGCAAGGAAATCTACAAGAAGCAGATGGAACTCATCGGCGGCGAACTGCCGTAAGCATGCGTAAACGGTTCAATCATTGATTCGTCAACTTTGACGAATCAATGAAGCAAGCCCCATCTGTCATATACTTTCCAACAGCAATGATATTGAACTTGATCTGATTATACACGTTTTCGTTCGAGCGAACTTCAAACTTAATATCACTTGCTTTTTTCTCTAACCCCGAACTAGAGAAGTCCTTCCAACTAATGCATTTTTCAACAGGATTCTCTGAGGCGTCCAAAATATAATCGGCCTCAAGGGAATCGGCTGCAAGCACGACTCGCATTTCCTTGTCAGCCCTGTAGTACACACAAATTCCACCCCACTCGCTAAGATCTACAGGAACAGAAGAATAAGTGAACCCAACGCCAGCATAAGCACTGGACGAGGTTCCCATATCCAGAGCAACACTTGCAGAAAGTCCACCTACAAACAATTCATCATTTGTCAGCCATTCAAATGAACTCTTGTAACTAGGAGCTTCGGCCGACCAATGCAGCAATGATCCACCACCTTCTTCACGATCATTGTAAGAATACCATTTTCCTTCAGCGACATCGTCGGAACCGCTCTTGACAATGTATCCCGGCTCATTTGAAGTACCATTCCACAGACAGGCATCCACTACATTTTTTGATGAAGTCACATGTTCAATAGAATCCAGATTTTCAACACCATGCTTATAGGAACTTACGCCTTTGATATTGAAATACCCCGTCTGCATGGCCTTTCCGATAAATTTAAAGATAATCGATGATGCCTTTTTAGAAGCTTCAGTACCAGATTTTTCCAAAGACTTTTGTTTAAAATCGCTCCATTTTGCACAACGAGCTACAGCGTTTCCACTAGTCGTCTTATCAAAAACAACCGTAGGCATGTCATCAGAAGCTCCATTTTCATAACCAATGACGCCTTCCATAGAAAGTTCAGATTCATACGAAACGCAAATTCCATCCCATCCAGAAATGTCTATGGCAGAATTTTCTTCAGCAAGCGCTATACCCACGCCAGCACTGGGATCAGACGCTTGTCCGAGTTCAACGGTTCCACAAACGCCTCCGCAATACGAAACAATAGATTTTATGTTGTCAGAAGTAAGATTTTCCTTTTCAATGGTCGGGAACTTAATTAAGGACGAGCCATTTTCATTTCCGTCATTCACGCTAAACCAATGTCCAGACACTCCATTGCCCATATTTACTTGCAAATCGCCATTCGATCCATCCCACAGATCGAATTCGGCAATAGAATTACCTTCTTCGGTAATCCCTCTGGAACAAGCAATCAACCCAAGAAAGGCAAATATAGCAGATAAGTTAAGAATCAGTTTTTGCATTAGACTTATCCTCTTTCCAAGTCAATGGAAATAGCTGTAAATTCAATCTATAAACGCGTTCCGTTCCACGGCTGTTCAAGGCAATTTGAGCAATCCTTTTTCGGCAAAAATCTAATTCCTGCAAGATTTTCTCATAATCTTCAGCAGAAATACCCATAGTAAGTCCCGTAAAATTTCTTTCCGATGGAGCATACCGAATGATCGCCTCTTCTGCAAAGTGAGCCATTTCGCGATGCATATAACGTAAAGCAACAGACACAGCCGACGTCACGCCTTTTAGATGCTTATCCACCTGTTCATAAGCATCGCCGTTCTTTTTCAAAAGCCCGGCACGAACCATAAATTCTAGCGAATTGCGGACTTCTCCGGCCGAAACTACTTGACAAAAGCGCTTTGCGATTTCTCCCGGAGTCGCACCAGGCATAACCGGAGCAAGTTCCCTGACAACAGGATTTATCCATGACTGGAAATACTTAAACGCATCGCCATCAATGATTTTGACTTTATTTTTTGATGCAAGGCGCAGCATGGTTTCATAGGCATTTTTACGTTCCTGATCGGTCTTCGCGTGGCAATAGGAAACCATCGTCTTGAAATACTCAAATTCAAAACCAGCCAGCCCCATCGCAAGGCCCACCTTTTCGGCCCCTTGAGGGGAAAGACGCGTTTTCCCTTCACAAACCAATTTAAGATAAGTCGGAGACGTAAAACCAGAAGCACGAGTAAATTCTCGCCACGAGAACGAAGTTGTCCGCTTTCGTTCATTGTAGTAGTCTTGCATGTATATGCGATAGTCTTCGTATTCCGTTACCGGCGCCATAACCGTAAATATACAATACAACAAGATGCAAAGCAACATTTCATGATACTATTCATTCAATTTTACATCAAAATGCTCAATTTTTGCATTTCTTAATCAAAATTGAATAATTTCATGATACTAAGACAACACAAAAAAAGCGGGACAAGCCCGCTCCGTTAAACATTCCAGTCGCAGAAATTTTTCAACATGGCAAGGCCAACTTCACCGCTCTTTTCCTGATGGAACTGGCTTGCAATTAAGTTATCCTTACCCAGAAGTCCCGTAAAGGTCTGTGTGCCGTAGGTCGTCTCGGCAAAGGAATATTCAGCCGGGACCTGCGGGTAGTAGGAGTGCACGTAGTAGAAGTCGCAACCGCTGCGAATGCCCTTCATGATCGGGTGTTCGCGAGTGAAGTTCACCTGATTCCAGCCCATGTGCGGAATCTTGAGGCCCGGTTCATCCTTGAAACGCACTGCGCGTCCTGGAATAAGCCCAAGCGTTTTCACGCCGCCGTCTTCTTCGCTTTCTTCAAGAATAATCTGGCAGCCGATGCAGATCCCCAGCACCGGGTTACCGGCTTTTACAACAGCCTTGATAGCTTCGCCGATTCCCGTCCTGGTCAAAGTTTCCATAGCAGAGGCCGCAGCACCGACACCCGGGAAAATCAGGCGCGTCGCTTTCGCAATTTCATCCGGATCGCGGCTCACTTTAGCATCAGCGCCAATGTACTTGAGAGCATTCATCACCGATGTCAAATTGCCCGCATTATAATCCACAACAGTAATCGCCATAATGACCTCTTTAATTTTACAGGAACAAAGATAGAAAAAAGAACCGCCGAAGCGGTTCCCGTAAATAATTTGGATTTGATTCTAAATTAGAACCAGCGCCAGGTCACACCGATGAGGATCGTATTTTTGTGCTGAGAATCTTCATCCAAGTCCTTATCGTAAGCGACATCATAGCCGACCTGGAGTTCAAAGAGCGGAGAAAGCGTCACAGCGAGAAGGTTTTCCCACTTGCCGTCAATTTCATCGAAGCCCTTGAAGTTCACGAAAGCCCACAAGCGGCTCTTGAAGCTGACAAGGTCCGAGAAAGAATACTTGAATTCTGTAATGCTTTCGAGACCCGGTTCGTCCTTGAACTTTTCAACTTTCTTCGTGTCCGGATCATCCGCATAGAGATACTTGTTCGAAATGGTCATGCGGTTGGCAAAACCAAGACGCGTAGAGAACATGTCATTCGGGAAGTAGCCGATACCAGCCATCTGCGTGACATAGCCCGGATCCATGAACTTGGAAATGGTCGTCTTGATTTCGTTTCCTTCTTCATCTTCGCTATATTCATAGCCTTTCATAAATTGAGATTCGAAACGGGCGCCAACATAGGGCTTGAACTTTTCAAGGGCATTGAAGTCAGCCATTGTTTCATAGAAAATCTTATCCGCAGATTTGCGCTTGCCAAGCCCATCGGTCCATGTTTGACCAAGAGCGAGATTCAGCTTGTTACGCCAGTCAGCGACACTCCAGTGAGCCTTGAGGTCAGCATCATAAGTTACCAACCATGTCGAAGATGAAGTTCCGCTTTCCTGATGCCAGTTGTAAAAATTCATACGGGTGAACTTTACTGCAGCGACCACATCAGCAGTCCAGTTTTCAGGGAGATAGCCTTCAAACATTCCCCCTTCAGCGAAGGCCGTCGATGCAGAAATGAGTGCTGCACAACCGATTGCGAATAGTGATTTTTTCATGTTACTTCCTTGTTTATGGTCCTTCTTTCCCATAGACCTTTTGTGTTCGTGCTTAAAGATAACATTTTTTTAAGAGAAAAACGGATTCAACATCATTTTCGATTACTATTATTACGAACATGTTATTCAAGCGCCTTGTTACAGCCGTAATTCTCGCATTTTTCGTCCAAAGCTCTTTTGCATCAGAAGGCTCCAGCGACTCTGCTGTTACCCAGCAAAGAGGAAAAAAAACTTGGCAATTCGAAGCGGGAATGTCTGTAGGGAGACCAACCCCAATCATGATAAACGGCGGCGTTGGTTACAAGAATGTCTTTTTCAGGGCAATGGGAGGCGGGTTCCGCTTCGGCCCCGATGATTTCTGGACCGGTTTCCGTGGAAGTTTCGCCTGGAAGTTTTTCAGAGAATTGCCTTTTTCGCTAGACCTCGGACTTGGCGGCGGATACGCCTTCGCCAAAGCTCCAAACGAAATCCATAAGGCATTGAACAGGGCTAACGGCAAGCGTTATGTACGTTCGTACAACTACAAGGAATCGCTCGATATTTCCGCAGAAGTACGTACAAATATTTATGGCGTGTTTACGCAAATCGGGATTCCCGTCCATTACTTTATGAAGCATGACGAGCCGACGATAATATGGCAAGTCGGGTATACGTATAAATTCTAATCATCCAGGCCATAGTAAAAAATCACAGGATCATTTCCTTCGACAGGCTCAGGACAAGCTTGTTGCACTCCTCAGGATGACTATAAAAAAAAATCCCGGCTCCGGAGAGTCGGGAAAAAGGCGACCCCGGAACAAGTCCGGGGTGACATAATCAAGAAAATTACTTCTTGAGGCTCGGAACGCCACCGAAGTCGACGTTCGTCTTCTTGCCGAGCAAGAGAGCGCGAGTCTTGAGCGGGAGGCCGTAGCAACGGATGAAGCCAGTAGCGTCCTTCTGGTCGTACATGTCAACGTCCGTGAAGCCACCGAGGCCCATGTCGTACAAGCTATACGGGCTCTTGATGCCGGCCGGGATGATGTTGCCCTTGTAAAGCTTGAGGGTCACGTCACCAGTCACAACCTTGTTCACTTCATTGAAGAAGGCGTCCATAGCCTGGCGGAGCGGAGTGAACCACTGGCCATTGTAGACAAGGTTTGCATAGGTCATAGACATCTTCTGGGCTTCGAACAAAGTTTCCTTGTCGAGGACGAGCTGCTGCAAGCATTCGTGAGCCTTGTAAAGGAGCGTACCACCCGGAGTTTCATAAACACCGCGGCTCTTGAGGCCGACGAGGCGGTTTTCAACGATGTCCAAAAGACCGCAAGCGTTCTTGCCACCGATTTCGTTCAAGAATTCGAGAAGTTCAACAGCGCCCATCTTCTTGCCGTTGATAGCAACCGGATTGCCCTTTTCGAAGGAGATCGTCACGTGATCGGCCTTGTTCGGAGCCTTTTCATAAGTAGCGGTGTGCTTGAGGAATTCGTACTTGTGTTCCTGTTCCGGGAATTCCAAGACACCACCTTCGTGAGAGAGGTGCCAGAGGTTGCCGTCTTCGGAGTAGATCTTCTTCTTGCTGATGCCGTTGAGCGGAATCTTGTGTGCAGCGGCGTAGTCGATAGCGTCTTCGCGGCTGTGGAATGTCCAACGCGGGTCCTTCCACGGAGCGATGACTTCGAGCTTCGGGTTGAGAGCGGCGTAGGTGAGTTCGAAACGGACCTGGTCGTTACCCTTACCGGTAGCACCGTGAGCAACAGCGTAAGCGCCTTCCTTTTCGGCGATCTTGACCTGGTACTTAGCGATGAGCGGACGAGCGAAAGACGTACCGAGGAGGTAAGTGCCTTCGTACTTTGCACCGGCGCGAACGGTCGGCCAAACGTATTCTTCAAGGAATTCCTTCTTGAGGTCGAGAACGTAGCACTTGGAAGCACCGGTCTTGAGAGCCTTTTCTTCGAGAGCCTTTGCGTTCGGGAAGTCATTCTGGCCGAGGTCGGCTGCGAATGCAATCACTTCGACGTCGTAGGTTTCCTTGAGCCAAGGAATGATGATGGAGGTGTCAAGTCCACCGCTGTAAGCGAGGACGACTTTCTTCTTGGATTCTGTTTTAGCCATTTTGAATGTCCTTTGAGAAAAATTTTTTAGACGGAATAAATGTAGTAAAAAATGTGTGTTACTAGTTGTTAGTTATTGGTTACTAGTTAATAGTTACCAGTTGATAGCAATTAAATGATTGTTGGTTGATTATCGTCAATATAGTTGGCAGAATTTTCTATTTTCAAAATATGAAACTTTCGGACAGAGCGCTTGGTTACATTTCTTTCATTGTATTTGCCTGCATTTTCGGCGGTATCTCATTTGGCATGTGGGCGGCCCACCAGAACGTGCGCCAAACGGCGATTGTCGATTTTAACGAGCTTGGTTCTTTGCAGCCCGAAGACCCCGTGGTTTTACGCGGCTACCGTGTCGGCACAATCGGAAGCGTTACCTGGCTGAAAGACCGATCACGCGTAAAGATCAACTTTACGGAACCTCTAACGCTCCGCGCGGGCACTCAATTCAACAACATCAACTATGCACTCATGGGGCAACGCCGTCTCGAAATCATTCCTTCGAAAACAGGCGAAATCATGCCAGAGAACCACGTGTTCCAAGGGCATTTTGAACCGGGTATTGCAGAAACACTGCGCCTCATCGAAAATGTGAACGAGCAGCTCGAAGCCGTACAAAAGACGATTCTATTGCTCGCCCAAGGAGATTCCTCGCACAAGTCCGCACCGGAAATCTACGAAGAGGCAATGCACTCCATCGAAGATATCTTTGCGCACACAGAAAAGACGGTCGGCTCTCTCGGCACGAAAATGAACAAGCTCTTTAAGCAAGTGAACTCGTCGAGCAAAGCTCTCACCACAACCGCACTCCAGGCCGACACAGCCATCAAGACGATTACCGCAACGGCAAACGAGAAAATTTCACTCGTGGATTCCGTCGTTCTTTCGCTTACCGAAAACGCAAAGAAGACAAATGAAGTCATCACGAGCATCGAAAAGGGAATCGATTCCGAAACGCTTTTGCAATCCAAGGAGCTTGTTGAAAACATAAACGAAATCATCGCCAACCTCAACAAAGCGGTCCAGGCCATCGATACAAAAAATCTCGGGTTCAAGGATAAAGACGGAAAGCCGATTAAGCTGATTACATGGAAGAACATGAACATTATCGGTGACAACGCCCGCGACAAGGCCCGCAAGCGCTTAGAAGAAGCCAAGGCTAAACAAGAACAGAACAAAGCGGGCAAGTAAATGGATTTATCAAACCTGCCCGGACTTGGCCCTAAAAGGGTTGAAAAGCTCAGCAAATCTGGTTTAAATACCGTCGCCGATCTTTTATACAACATTCCGCGCACTTACCTCGACCAGACAAAGGTTACAAAGATTGCGGACCTGCACGATGGCGAGCGAGCTGTCGTGATAGGAATCATCACGCGCGCAGGGATTGTCAAAGGGCGCATGTCGCGCTTTATGGCCGTCCTTACCGATGGCACTGCCGAGATTTCACTTTTATTTTTCCGTGGTACACGATTCATTGCAAGCCGCGTGAAACCAGGAACGCGCTGGCTTGTATCAGGTACGGTCGGATCATATCGCGGACTGCAACTGGTTCATCCGGACATGCAGCCGTTCGACGAAGGCGAAGCGTTTAACGGACAAATTCTCCCCGTCTACCCGATTAGCGAAATCTGCCGCGAAGCGAAGATGGAACAGCGGTTCTTCCGCAATTTGTACAAAACGATTTTCAACTTTCCGGGACTCACGCTCCCAAACGCTTGCCCTCGCGAACTCACGGACTATTTGCACTTTGCGCCAGTGATGGACAATCTCCGTGCACTCCACATGCCGAAAGATTTTGATTCCATTTACAAGGCGAAGCGCGAGCTTAAGATTCTGGAGCTTTTGCCATTTTGCCTGCGCATGGTGAAGCGCCGCGAAAATCAAAAGATTCGCGGGCATGAACGCCAGATTGATTTGGGGAACGTGATGGCGGCGAAAGCGCGCCTCCCGTTCCAACTGACCGCAGGTCAGGACGCGGCGCTGAATACAATCATTGACGGTCTCAACGGCAAAAAGCAGTTCCACGCACTGTTGCAGGGCGACGTGGGCTGTGGAAAGACCGTCGTTGCCATGCTCGCCATTATGGCCGTCTGCGGAGCAGGCGAACAGTGCGCACTGATGGTTCCGACGGACATTCTCGCCCGCCAGCATTTCAAGTCGCTCAAGCCATTTTTTGATGCAGCTGGCATCCGTGTGCATTTGCTTGTCGGAGCGACTCCCACCGCCGAGAAGAAAGTAATTCTCGGAGAACTGCAAATGGGCCTCTGCAATGTCGTCATCGGGACGCATGCGCTCTTTAGCAAGGACGTTTTCTTTGCAAAGCTCGGACTCGTGATTATCGACGAACAGCACCGTTTCGGCGTGAGCCAGCGCGAAGCGCTGCTCGCCAAAGGCGACTACCCCGACATGCTCGTGATGAGTGCGACGCCAATTCCGCGAAGCCTCGCGATGACGCTATATGGCGACTTGAAAGTCATCAGCATCAAGGAAAAGCCCGCAGGCCGCAAGCCCATCAAGACGCGTCTCGTAAACGCCGCGAAGCGCGAATCCATGAAGCAGTTTATTTGCAAGGAAGCCGCCGGCGGAAATCTCTGCTACTGGATTGCAAGCCGCGTGAACGCCGATGGTTCCGACACGGCCGACGAGAGTAGCGCCCGCAGTGTCGATGACATCGTAAACGAGATGCAATCCTTTATCGCCGCCTTCGGCCACACCGATGCAAATATTGCAAAGCTCAAAGTTGCAGGCGTCCACGGCCAAATGGACGACTCGCAAAGAGACGAAATCATCAAGCAGTTTGCCGCAGGCGAAATCCAGATTCTCGTCGCCACAACCGTTATCGAAGTCGGCGTGAACGTTCCTGCCGCAAACCTCATGGTCATCGACCAGCCAGACCGATTCGGTCTGGCGCAGCTCCACCAGCTGCGCGGGCGCGTGGGCCGCGGCAATCAAGAAGCCTGGTGCTTCTTGATGATGCCCGAAGGCGAAACCGCCGAACCAAGCATGGAACGCCTCTCGCAATTCGCCGCCACCGAAGACGGCTTTGAAATTGCAGAGCTCGACTTGAAAACCCGTGGCGCCGGGAACCTCGAAGGCAACGAACAGAGCGGCAACTGGGTATTCCGCTGGTTCGACTGGATCCACGATCAGGAACTCATTTCGCAAACGCTCGAACGCGCGGAACACATATTGAAAGACGGTTCCGCATTCAACGAAACCGCTAAAGAAAAAATTCAAGCCTGGTATAACGAGAAGCCCTCGGCAAACGAGGACGGCGTCCATTAAGAACTACAGCAAGCGCGTCATCGTACCGACAACAAGCGCTATCAGGACTACATTCAAGAAGAACATCGCACGGCGTACGATCAAAAAGAAAATCGCCTGCCAGTGGAAAATATGGTCGGTCGGATTGACGAGTTCCTTCGCTGCAAGGAACACATTGATACCACCCGTCATCACAAGCATCAAGGCACCCGCAAAATACCCTTCATTCCAAACGAGAATTGTAAGCCACGCACCTGCGATCATGGCAATAATGCCGATGATAATTTCAACACGCATAAAAACGCGCTTGACTTCTCGAGCTCTTTTTCGACGATTCTCGCGAGCAGCCCCGTCTTGATTTTTTTCTTCATCCGTCGCCATGTTCAAAAACCTTTTAAAAGTTTATAAAGAATAAGATGTCGTTACCGAGAAATGAGCTTTACCTTTGCGAGCGCCATTCAGCGGGAAACTTATATCGATTTTGTTTATCAATCGGGTGATAGACTTTGTCTGTGCCAGTCGCACACCGCAGCCCAACACATAAATCAAATCTTTCCGATTGATATCCATTACACGAGCAGCCGTTTCGCCAACACTGCCAAAAGCGACAACAACAGGCGCAAGCGTCAATATTTCAATATCCGGGAACCAGCGCTGTTCCAAATTTGCATAAACACGAGCTTGCCCTGCGTAAAAACCAGTCGGGAAGCCTACAAAGCCATCAGCTTTTCCAAGAGTCAACTGATAGCCATATCTAGCATCATCATAAACATCCAGCAGGCCAGACAATGCGGTTGCAAAGCGATCGCTCGGATGGAAAATATATTCACCATTCACACGACCAAAAAAGTCATGACGCTTGCCGTGGTCCAGATAAAAGTTCATATAAGACTTTAACGTCAGGTGGTGAAATTCCCGCCCAAGATACAGATTCGTCCAGAAATCTAAACGAATATCATTGTTCGCGGCTCCAATTTGTTCGTAATTTTTAGAAATCTGAGCTTTAACGGAAAAGCCCTTGTCAACATCTTCGGTCCATTTGACATTATGGAAATTTTTAATTTTTTCATAACGCAAATTAGAATACATCACGTAAAAGCCCAAGCGAGAATCCTTTCGTTCCGGCACCCATTCGTTAACAGCGCTTGCAGAATCAATCGCGTAAGCTTTCTTTCCATCCGTAAACTGGTAACGCAAAATTTCACCCTTATCTGCGGTTTCGCGCAAATAATCATACGTTGCCCCTAAATACAGTTTACGCTGTTTTCCGCCAAAAGACCGGCTAAAACGGAAACTGAGCGAATCGTTTATATAATCTTCGATTTGCATCAGTTCAACAGCTTTCTCACCATTGAAAAGCGGGAGCGAATCCAAAGCGCGCTTAGGCTTTACTTCGACAGCACCATGCGGAAGATCGCCACTTCCATAGACATACGCATTTCGTTTGTTCTTTAGGCCCTCAAGAGTATAGGCCCACTGGTTCGTACTGCGGCTAAGAAACGGCACATACATTTTCCAGCTAGCCAAATAGCCATCAGTATTGTAACTGTACAACAAATCCAAATGGTTATAGCGGAAAAGGAAATGCGGATCACCATATTCCACCTGCAACATGTTGCGGAATTCGTCATGACCGTAGTAAAATCCGAGCTTTTGCCCAAGCCCAAGGAAATTGCTTTCCTGAATGCCAAGGCCCCAGACCAAGTTGTCGTAAGACCATTCACTTCCCGAAAAGCCAAACGTCACAGGAATCGTAAGCGTCCAGTTATCACTCGTCTGGACGGTCACGACATTCTTGCCATTTTCGCCGGCAACAGAAATATTGGCATCAGATAAGAATTTCTGGTCTCGCAAAAAACGTTCCGATTCCAGAAGAAAATGCAGGTTGACCAAGTCGCCCTTATCGAAAAGCAAAAGCTTACGGACTGTAGCTTCACGTGTTTCGATATGCACCCAATTCAAGATATCGTATGCCCACTTATCGTATTTCGTATGCACACGAGAATCATCAAATGCATCGCCAATTTCATATCGAATTTCATCGACTCGGAAAACAGCATTGGAATCTAGCGCGTCTGCAACAGACGCCGAAACAAAGCACAACAAATAAAATATCAAATTTTTCACAAGGAGAATATACAATTTTAGACGAGAGACGAGAGACGAAAGACGAGAGATTTCGTCTATTTCTATACTTGCACGTTCCCGTTGCTTTTTCTACATTTGAAGGCGGGTAGCGGATGGCCGCCGGCTTCACGGCTGGAGGAAAGTCCGGGCACCGCAGGGCAAGATGCTGGATAACGTCCAGGCGCGGAAACGCGACAGAAAGTGCAGCAGAGAATAGACCGCCCGCAGCAATGCGAGTAAGGGTGAAACGGCGAGGTAAGAGCTCACCGCACGACTGGTGACAGGAGTGGCATGGTAAACCTCATCCGGTGCAAGACCAAGCAGGATTCCGCTCGAAAGAGCCTGGTGCGGCCCGCGCCAGCTGGATATCCGGGTAGGTCGCTTGAGGCGGTCGGTAACGATTCGTCCAGAGAGATGGTCATCGCTCCTATGGCAACATTTGGAGTACAGAACCCGGCTTATAGTTACCCTATTTTGAAGGCTCTCGCTAACTGCGGGAGCCTTCTCCTTATTAAATCAATTCGACGACCTTCTTTCTATGACCTCGTCGTAATCGCCGTCTTTCCACTTCTTTTCGTAATCTTTGCAATCATCTTCGTAATCGTCCACCTGCGAATGAAGCGTTTCCAAGTGTAAGTTCTGGAAGCTAATAACAAAATAATAGAATCCGTTTCCACAATAAGTTTCGGTATAATTTCTCTTGTGTGAGTTTTCTTTTAACCCGTCTTCATACTCCAAGCACATGGCCGTTTTTTCATAAGACGTTGTATAAAAAAAGGAGTCTTCGTAATACTGAGTCCCAGTGCCGTTTTGGTCAAACGTAAATTTTTCCACATGGCCTTTGTATTTCGGAATATTCACCTTAATCTGCTTCCAGTACGAGCCATCTGCATTTGTGCCATCCGTAACATCGCAATAGAAGCCTTCGTCCCCATTCGGCGGGAAACTCCCCTTCACTTCGCTTGCATTTTTGGAACCGTTTCCATCACCGCTAGAAGCGGAATCGTCGCAAGCCGTCAAAGCAAGAGCAAACGCAATCGAGCCCAAAGCCAATAATAATTTATTCATTCCATTTCTCCTTTTTTTTGATTATATCGTAATTTATAAACTTACAAATTTCCGCATTCCCACAACAGTCACAGCAATGCTAATTACAGTAGACAAAACCAAAATTACAACCGGTATAAGCAAGCCCTGCAAAAACATTTCGTGCCCCATTTGCACTAACAAAAGAAGAGGAACTATAAAGAACAACGTCATATGAGTCGCTGCACGGACGGTCTTTACGCGAAGTGAGACTATCAGCGAAAATGCCGTTGTCAAAAGCACCGCCGAAAGCGCGCCAAGCATAGAAGCACAAGCTTCCAGCGCAATAATATCAGGATGCGAAAACCAGTAGCCCAACTGCGCAAGCAACGCAAACACGATCGGAAACGGGAGAATCGCAAACAGCTTGCCCCAAAAGAGTTTCGCAGGCGCAATCGGAGAAAGCTGCAAAAGTTCCAGCGAGTTACGTTCGCGCTCGCCCGCAAAAGTGTCGCCTGCCAAGGGCGCCCCCATCGGAGCCATCAGGCAGCCGAGCAAGAGCATCATGTAGCTTTCCATGCCCTGCATAATCTCGCCACCGTAACGCGATACAGCAATTGCCTGGCTCGCCGCAAGAATCACCGGCGGGATGATGAACGGAATCCAGAAACGCGGATCCCTAAAGATCAATCGAAGTTCGTGTTTAAAAACGTGGAGCATATCAGTAGGCAGTAGGAAGTTAGAAGTAGGCGGTCAGGAATTGAAAAAAATGTAAGGGCTTAGCAAAAGATAATTTAATCATCATGAAAGCAGAGTTCAACGATGTAAAAGGCGCGTGAAAAAGCTCGATTTTGAAAAAACGCCGTTTTTTACGTCAAAACAAGAAAAAAAATCTCTTTTTTACGTAAATTTTCAACGTTGTCTGTAATTTAACGCTCTTTTTTGAGGCAAAACGTACTTTTCAGCACACAAATTTCTCATCAAAAACATTTTTTCACCCATAAATGTCGCTGTGAAGAATAAAATTTTGTTTTTAAAGCGCAAAATTCATTACTTTGTTTAAAAGTTTACGTCAAAACGTGTATTTTTCCCCGAAATTGACGTAAAAATTCTCAAAAAACATGAAATCAATCCCGAAAGGCACATTTTTTGTATAATATCATTACCAATTTGGTAAAAAAGAAATTTTTGTCAAAGGAAAATTTTAATGAAAATCTCGTCCTTCCTTTACTTCGCAAACTTTTGGCTAAAGACAGTCCTTTTCAAAAAGAAAGATCCAATTCTTGGCACAGTCATTGTAACCGACCGCTGCAACCTGAAATGCAAGCACTGCTCCGTCAATAACATTACTTCGATCATGCATCCCTACACCCAAATCAAAAAGGAGATGCAAACCTTGTACGACATGGGCGCCCGAATTCTCTTCTTCTGCGGCGGCGAGACGTTCTTGTGGAGAGACGGCGATTTGACCGTCAGGGATTTGGTCATCGAAGCCAAGAGAATGGGTTTCATGATTGTCAACGTGGTCACAAACGGAACGCAGCCCATCGACTTGCCCGAAGCAGACTTGATTCTGCTAAGCCTTGACGGAGACAGGGAACGCCACAACGCCATCAGAGGCAACACATTCGACACCATCATGGAGAACGTCAAGAACGCCACCGCAGACAACATCTGCTTCTACATGGCCATCAACCAGATCAACAAGGATGCCGTGCGAGATGTCTGCCAAATCGCGAAGGACACGAAAAACGTAAGGGCGGTCTCGTTCAATTTCCACACGCCCTATCCCGACACAAGAAACCTTTTCCTGTCCAAAGACGAAAAGCAGAAGATTGCAGATACCATCTTGCAGCTGATGAACGAAGGGTACCCGATATTCAATCTCAAAGTCTCCCTTCCGTACCTCGTCAACAACAACTTCCCCACCCCATGCTACCAGTGCCTAGTCATCGAAGACGGCAAAATTTCGGTATGCGGAAGGTGCATCGACGTTCCGGGACTTTGCGAAGAATGCGGTTACTTCTTTGTCGCGGAATACACATTGCTTTTCAGAGGCAATTTGAAAATCGCCTTCGAAGCGGTAAGGACATACCTCAAGTACGTATAAGCTAACGAGAATTTTTTGAATGAGTTTGAGAACGACTTTAACTAGAGCGTGGTTGACCCGATCCTTTAAGCCTTTTTTATTCAAAAACGAATACGACGATTTTCTCCCTTTCGAGGAATGCGAGAATCTCGGTCTCTACGTCCATATCCCTTTCTGCAAGAGCATCTGCACGTTCTGCCCCTATTGCAAGACAATCTATAACAAGGAACTGTGCGACCGTTACATAGACGCGCTGATAAGGGAAATCCACAAGGTCGGCGGTCAATACAAGAACAAGAAAGAAACGACCAGCCTTTATTTTGGCGGCGGCACACCCGCCCTAATCGCAGATAGAATCGGCGAAATCATAGAAGCAATCCAGGAACATTTCATCGTCACCGAAGGCATCGGCGTTGAACTACACCCCGACAACGTGAATGTCGAAACGCTCCAAAAGTTGAAAAATGCAGGCGTGACAAAACTCAGCATAGGCATCCAATCGTTCCAAGAGAAATACCAGAACATTCTCGGACGAAAGAAAGTTGACTCAAACAAATTAAAAGAAGCCCTGAGTGCCGTGGAATTCGAAACGGTTTCGATGGACTTCATCTTCGCGCTCCCCGACCAGACTTACGAAGACATCAAGGCGGACGTGGATACCGCATTCGAAAGCGGCGCAAACCATGTTGCGATTTACCCGTTCATCGACTTTTCCTTTACCAAGAGCAAAGTGAAAACGATGCCGAAAAAGCAGAAAAAGGAGCTGCTGGACCGAATCACCGCCTACTTCAACGAGAAGGGATACCACCGCAGTTCCATCTGGACGTTTTCGAACAAGAAGGAAGCCAAGTATTCCTCCATGACTCGGGACAGTTTCCTCGGATTCGGATGTTCCGCCACGACACTCCTTCAAAAGCAATTCAAGATAAATACCTTTTCCGTAGAGGAATACTGCAAGAGGATTGACAGCGATAAGCTGCCGACATCCCTGACCATCCGCTTCACGCCAAGGCAGAGGATGGTATATTACCTGTTCTGGACGCTTTACAGCATGCAGCTGGACGAAAAGAAATTCGAGCAGTTCTTTGGAGTCCCGCTCCAGAAAATGTACGGCTTTGATTTCTGGCTAGCGCAAAAACTCGGGTTTCTGACAAAAGAAAACGGAGTCTATTCCACGACCATGAAGGGAGCCTTTTACTATCATTACTACGAACAATTCTACACGCTCTCTTACATCGACAAGATGTGGGGAATCATGCGAAAAGAAGCGTTTCCGGAGAAGATTGAGTTTTAGGGAATTGTTTTCGCTTGCAAGACAAGGAATATGTAGCACTGTTACGCAAACACGGGTACGAAGTTCCCCGTAAATAAAAGTATATTAAAGAAGTTACTTCATATCGGTAAAATTTGTGGAAATTCAAATCATCAACAAAGTCGTTTTTATCGCAATCGCCATTATCATATCCATCATCAGCATGGGTCTTTTGCAAGTACTCTTCCAATGGGTCAGGGCATTGCATTCCAACGTAAATGTGAGTTATTTTAAACTTGTCGGCATGCGGCTACGCAAAGTTCCAATACAGATAATCATTGATGCTCACGTTCTCAGCCGCAGTGAAGGCTACCCTGTCGAATTAGACCTTCTTGAAGCGCACTACCTCGCCGGAGGCAACGTTCTCCACACTGTTCAGACAGTCATCGATGCAAACAAGGCAAACGTTAAGCTCGACTTTAAAGAAGCCGCAGCATTAGACCTTGCCGGAGACAAAATGCTTGAGGTAGCAAAGAACATTGCAAAAAGACAGGTCCTTGAACGGCATCATTTAATCCAAAAATAATTTCCATCCGCAACAGCAAATAATTAAAAAGGGACTCTTTCGAGTCCCGTTTTTTTAGTCACGCTTGAGCGTCTTGTACTTGATTGGCTTCGGATTGTCGGCATCTTCACCGAGGCGCTTGCGACGATCAGCTTCGTATTCGCTCCAGTTGCCTTCGAACCACACGACCTTGGAATCGCCTTCGTAAGCGAGGATGTGCGTGGCGATACGGTCGAGGAACCAGCGGTCATGCGAGATAATCACGGCGCAGCCTGCGAACTTCAAGATAGCCTGTTCGAGAGCCTGCAATGTTTCGATGTCCAAGTCATTCGTCGGTTCGTCAAGGAACAAGAGGTTGCCCGGCTTCTGCAAGTTCTTTGCCATAAGCACGCGGTTGCGTTCACCACCGGAGAGCTGCGAAAGCTTCTTCTGCTGGGCCGCACCCGTGAAGTTGAAGAGACCGCAGTAAGCACGTCCATTCATCTTGCGGTCGCCCACCATAATTTCGTCGTTACCGCCCGTGATGGATTCCCAAACCGTCTTGGAATCGTCCAAGCTTTCGCGGCCCTGTTCCATGCTGATGATTTCGACAGTTTCGCCAATCTTGAGCGTACCGCCATCCGGTTTTTCCTGGCCCATGATCATTTTGAACAAAGTCGTCTTACCAGCACCGTTCGGACCGATAATGCCCACGATACCCGAGCGCGGCAAGCTGAAGTTCAAATCGTCGAACAACACCTTTTCGCCAAAGGCCTTCTGCAAATGTTCCGCCTGAATGACGACATCGCCCAAGCGCTTGCCGTTTGCAATGTGGATCTGAGCCACCTTGATCTGTTCCTTGGAATCTTCGGCCAAGAGTTCTTCGTAAGCCTTGAGACGAGCCTTGCTCTTTGCCTGGCGAGCCTTCGGACTCTGCTTGACCCATTCCTGTTCGCGAGCGAGGCGTTTCTGACGGTCAGATTCGCCCTTTTCTTCGTTCTTCATGCGTTCAAGCTTCTGGTCAAGCCACTGGGCATAATTGCCTTCCCAAGGAATGCCGCGACCGCGGTCGATTTCCAAAATCCAGTTCGTTACGTTGTCAAGGAAGTAACGGTCATGCGTCACGAGAATCACGGAGCCCTTGTATTCGCGGAGGTGGCGTTCAAGCCAGGCTACCGTTTCAGCATCCAAGTGGTTCGTCGGTTCGTCAAGGAGCAACAAATCCGGTTCTTCGAGGAGCAAGCGGCAAAGAGCCACGCGGCGCTTTTCACCACCGGAAAGGTTCGTCACCGGCCAATCACCCGGCGGGCAACGGAGTGCGTCCATTGCAATTTCGATATTGCGGTCGAGGCTCCACAAATCCTGAGCGTCGATGATGTCCTGAAGCTTTGCCTGTTCGTCGAGAAGCTTGTTCATCTCGTCGTCTTCCATCGGTTCAGCAAACTTCATGGAAATTTCGTTGAAGCGGTCAAGCACGGCCTGCTTTTTAGCGACAGCCTGCATCACGTTTTCCTTGACGGTCAAGTTCGGGTCAAGCTGCGGTTCCTGCGGCAAGTAGCCTGCGGTGCGGCCCGGTTCAATCCAAGCTTCGCCCTGGAATTCCTTGTCGATACCCGCCATGATGCGGAGGAGCGTCGACTTACCGGCACCGTTCTGGCCGATAATACCAATCTTTGCGCCATAGTAGAAGCTCAAAGAAATGTCCTTCAGCACCTCTTTGTTAGGCGGATAGGACTTGGTCATTTTGTACATGTAGAAAACGAATTTTTCTGCTTTGTTTTGTTCGGCCATATTTTATTCTCTTCGCTTCAGTGTATGAGCGCGGACCTTCGGTCCATTGAGTTATGAGGTTAAAAGTTTTTCAGGACGAAGCCATCCTGAACGAATGTGAAGGATCCGGTTAATTTTCCTTTATTTCGTCAGTTTGAATATAGAAATATTTTAGAAACAAGCCGCAATTTGCGGCAACGATTGCCACGCGCATCAAGGTTTCGCAAGGAATTCCTTGATTTTTGCCTTGACAAAAGCCAAGTCCGGGTTCGTGAGAATCGGAATCAGCGCATTGATTTCCTCAACTGGCTTGTCCCACCATTTCCACTCGAGCATCAGCGATGTCAATTCTTCGTCAAAACGATTGCGTATAAACTGCGCCGGGTTCCCCACCACAACCGTATAGGGTTCAACATCGCTACCGACAACAGCATTTGCGCCGATGATTGCACCACTGCCAATATGCACGCCCGGCAAAATCACCGCGTTCTGTCCAATCCACACATCGTTCCCAATTACCGTATCGCCCTTGAGCGGCAAATTATCTTTCGCAGGGGCAGCCATATTCCACCCCTGCAATGTGTAGAACGGAAACGTCGAAACTGCATTCATCTGATGGTTCGCCCCATTCATCACAAACTCCACCCCAGAGGCAATCTGGCAGAACTTTCCGATAATCAACTTATCGCCATTCCACGGATACAGATGCGTCACATGACTCTCGAAATCGCTATCGGCAATGTAGGTGAAATCGCCCACGACAATCTGCGGATTCTTGAGCGTCGGTTTCACGTAAATTTCCTTGTCGTAACCCGCAATCGGGTGGACCGTCATCGGATCAGGGAGTGTATTTGGCATAAGGGCCTCCGTAGGTGGGATATATGGAGAAAGGTAATAAAAAAGCGCAATATCTTGCAGATTTTCATTGACGATTTTAGCAAAAATATATATTTTAATATAAAAACCGCAATATATCGCAAATTTTCATTTCAAAAATCATTGAATTAATGGACAAATTCGGAGCGTCACTTATGGAAAACCTCGGAAAACAGATTTCGGAAAGGCGGAAAAAATTGGGACTGTCCCAAGAGGACTTGGCCGAGATTTCCGGAGTTTCCCCCAGGACCATCAACTCCGTCGAACTCGGGAAAGCAAACCCCTCCATCAATGTTTTAAGCAAGATGGTAAAGCCACTCGGCTTCGTGGTTACCTTAAGCGAGAGGGTAACACATGAATAGCCACAAAGTTCGTAGCGCATGCGTTTATTACAACGACACTCTTGCCGGCTATCTCTTGCAAAACAGCAGGGGCTATACATTTCTTTACAACTCCAATTATGTCACCTCCCAAAATCCGTCCATCGCATTGGACATGCCTAAAAAAAAGCGCCTATTCCGACAGCCATACTTATTCCCGTATTTTCAAGGATTGTTGCCAGAAGGCGCGAACAAAGCATTTTATTGCGAACGCCTTGGCATTAAGCGCACAGACAAATTCGCAATGCTTCTGAGCCTAGCCAATCACGAAACAATCGGCGCCGTCACCGTACGAGAAAGGAGCCACTAATGGGCATCTGCCACTGTTGCCTAAAAGAAACGGAACAAGATTTTTGTCGCGCCTGTGCAAAGGCGCTATTTGGCGTTTCTAGGTTTAATGCGACCTTGGATTTTGATGTTCCGCAGCTCGCATTCGCAAAGGATGGAGCAGTAAAGAGGATTTCCATTTCTGGAGCGCAGACAAAGTTTTCCGTGAAAATTGAAAACAAGAAACTTGCCAATACGGATCGCGGCGGCACGCACATTCTCAAGCCAACATTGTTGCCGTACTACGAAAACTACCAAGACGCTCCCGCCAACGAACATGTGACTATGCTGATGGCGCGCGTCCTTTTCAAGATTCCGACGGCGTTATCCGCACTACTTTACTTCAAAAACGGAGACCCCGTCTACATCACCAAGCGTTTCGACGTCATCGAAACTGGCGTACATGCAGGTGAGCACTTAAGCCAAAGCGACTTTGCGCAAATCGCAGGACTTGTCCCCGAATTAAACGGCAGCGATTACAAATACAAAGGGATTTCATACGAAGGAATCGCCGCACTAATTCGCGAGAATGTAAGCGCAGCCGATGTTGCCGTTGAAGTATTTTTCAGGACAGTCCTATTCAATTATCTCGTATGCAACGGCGATGCACACGCAAAGAATTTTTCGCTCCGCAATTCCATCGAAAATCCCGATGTCTACGATTTAACACCCGCATACGACTTGTTGAACACATCGCTCCACATTCCCTACGAACAATCGCGTACAGCACTCGACTTATTCAAGGACGAAGACGATTTCAAGACTCCCTTTTACGAGGCAAATGGTTTTTATGGCACTCCAGATTTTATGGAATTCGCCAAGAGAATCGGAGTCGTCGAAAAAAGAGCCGCACGCTTTATAAAGCAAGCCATCGACGCCGTGCCCGCAATGGAAGAAATGCTGGACAAGTCATTCTTGAGTGAACAAGGCAAAGCAAAATACAAAGAATCTATCCAGGATCGAGCTAAAGCGCTAGGGCTGTAGAAGATTTTTTGCTTTTTGAAATTTTATGACAGTAACATGATGTATATTTGGAAAAAATATCAAGCAGAGAAAAATATGCCATTACTTTCCTTCAAATCCGCCGCACTCAAGATTCTCCAAGAATCAAGACACCCAATGTCTGTCTCTGAAATTTACAAGGCGGCAACAGAACAAAACCTCATTAAGACCTCCGGTGAAACACCTGAAGCAACAGTGGGAGCCCAAATCTATACAGATATAAAGAAAAATGGAGACAAATCACCTTTCGTTAAAGTAGGTAAAGGCATATTCACCGCGGCCACATCATCAAATAAAGAAAAAGCCCCAGAGCAAATTATCCAAGAGTATAACAGAGCTCAAATTGACGCCCTAAAAGAGCGCTTACTCAATATAGATCCTTTCATTTTTGAACACCTTATTGGTGATTTACTTGAAAAACTCGGCTATGAAAATGTCGAAGTCACAAAACGCTCTGGAGACGGGGGTATCGATGTCAAAGCTGTTCTAACGGTCTATGGTTTTACAAATGTAAAAACAGCGGTTCAAGTAAAACGTTACGCCAACAATGTTAGTGATAGCGTAGTAAGAGAATTACGTGGAGCAGCAGAAACAGACCAACGAGGATTAATCATCACAACAGCAGATTTCACGAAGGCCGCAAAAGAAGAAGCCGCTGCAAAAAACAAAGTACCCATATCTCTTGTTAATGGAGAAATGCTTCTAGATCTTTTAATCAAATACCATATCGGCATAAAAACAAAAACAACGGAATTAATTTCTATTGATGAAGATTATTTTGACAATCTCGAAAGTGGCGATACACAAATAGAATCTGCCAAAAAGAAAGCAATTTGGCCACTGCCTGGCGGAATAGACCACTATTACGAATCACTATTAGACATCCTAAACGCATTAAAGGACAAGCCTTTATCAAAAGAAGCTCTAATAAAATGGTTTAAAAACCATTTTGAAAATGTAAACAGTGATAAAACCATAACGAGCTACATGAGAAACATTTTTGCCAACCTTGGATTAGCTCAGCTAGTAAACAAATCATTCAAATTAACAAACTCCGCAGAAGAATTACTCAAAGCTCCATCTAAAGCAAAAGTTTTCGAAATTATGAAGGACCGAATTTTCGGTATTGAAGAAGCCATGTCCTTAATAGAAAACTCTAGCGAACCTATTTCAGACAAAGATTTAACCAACTATTTCATTGACAACTACAATGTCGGTTGGACAACAAACGCTCAAGCATCTTTCCGCCTGCTTTGGCTATGGAATCTTGAAAAAATTCAAAGAACCGAAGACGGGAAATACACGAAAAACTGATTTTTATACAGGCGCCCGATGAGTGAAACTATTTTAAAACCAGAAATTATTTCAGTCAAGCAATTACTAGCCATTCCAAATTTGCGAATTCCTGAATACCAGCGTCCGTACAAATGGACGGAAAAAAATGTCAATCAACTTATTGACGACATTCGCGACAACCTTGACAAATCAGCCTACCGCATCGGAACACTCGTCATCCACAATAACAAGGAAGAAGGAAAACTTGATATTGTCGATGGGCAGCAACGAACAATAACATTATTTCTTCTTGCGATTAAAATTCTTCCTCTTATCGAAGAAAATAACGACCTGCAAAGACACGTTTTCTTACGAGGCGATTCCATCAATAGTTTCAAGCCTCAATCAACACTCAAGTTTTCCAACGTTATTACCAAGCAAAATGTCCAGAAGAATTTCAAGGCTATGGAACGTAGAAAATCTGATTTGGAAAAAGCAGATTTCTTAAAATTCTTCTTTAATCAATGCCAATTCGTGAAAATTGTAATTGACGACGTTTCAGAAGCATTCCAGTTTTTCGATTCTCAAAATGCTCGCGGCAAGGACTTGGAACCGCACGATTTGTTGAAAGCGTATCACCTTCGTGAAATGAACAATTCCTCTACAGAGCAAGAACGTCTAAACGCGGTAAAGAAATGGGAAAATATGGAGCCCAACGAGTTGTCCAGTTTATTCTCACAATACCTTTATCGCATCAAAAACTGGGGTCGCGACCTATCGGCGCGGTACTTTACGAAAGACGATGTAGACACATTCAAAGGCATCAGCCCAAATCTTGAAGAAGACTTCCCATACACAAAACTTTATCGTATCGCCCACTATTACGTTGACGAATTCAATTCATCTTGCCATTCCAAAATTTTGCATGAGTCATTCGATTTTCCATTTCAAATTGACCAGGTAATCATCAATGGGAAACGTTTCTTCGAATATGTATCCCATTACGCTCAAATGTGTGAAGAAATAGAAAGCAACAGATCACATGAAATTCTAGACATTATACATAATTATGATGGATATAACAGGACTGGAGACCGTTATGTACGCAATCTATTCTATTGCGCCCTAATTGACTATATCGATAAATTCGGTCAAAAGAACATCGATCGCATTGTAGAAAAGCTATTTATTTGGGCATATACACTACGA
Organism: Fibrobacter sp.; assembly: GCF_045112255.1. Taxonomy (GTDB): domain Bacteria; phylum Fibrobacterota; class Fibrobacteria; order Fibrobacterales; family Fibrobacteraceae; genus Fibrobacter. The sequence goes on along the minus strand of NZ_JBGUHR010000045.1, from coordinate 72,553 downwards.
TTAAAGCTACATAGCATCGACATTGAATCAATGGACAACTACGCATTAAATTTGGGACATTCACAGATTGCGATGTTTAAAATAATCCGAGACGCAAATAAGCCACAAGATATTTTAAATGTAGAATTGGGCACTTTTTCTGATACTAAAGCAACTAAAGAAGAAAAAATTATTGCGAAATTTAAAACATTAGGTTATTATAATGGCTAACAATCTCACACCATTGTCAATCAAGACCCTTTTTGAAGAAGAAAAAATCCGTTACGAGATTCCAATTTATCAACGAGACTATGCATGGACAGAGCCTCAAATCCGTCAGCTTATTTTAGACATTGCGGACTATGCAAAAGATAAAAGTAATTGCAATTATTATATCGGGACACTAATTGTTTACGAACGTAAGGATGATTACGAAACCATTTATGAAACAATAGACGGTCAGCAAAGACTAACTACATTAAGCATCATTCTAAATCTCTTATACAATAGAAATAATGACTTGGATTGGTTCCGTGGGAATATATTGTCTTTTGCAAGCCGCCCCAAATCCACAGAATCGCTAAAGCTTCTTTCTAATTTAGATAAGCAATCATACGATAACCCAAACATGAACATCATACAAGGTTATCGTGATGCAGAAAAAGCCTTAACGCAAATTCTAAAAGAAAAGAATCTTACAGAAAAGGACTTTGTTAAGTACTTAGCAAATCAAGTCTACATTTTACGAGTTCCTGTTCCACGCGATACTGACTTGAACCATTATTTTGAAATCATGAACAGCCGTGGAGAACAACTTGAAAAACACGAAGTTCTGAAGGCTCAATGTTTAAAATGCCTCGATGTTAAAGACCGTGTGGCCTTTAATAAAATTTGGGAAGCAGCGGCCAATATGGAACGCTATATTCAATATGGTTTTTCTAAAAACGAGCGCAATGCTATTTTCGGAGGCAATGAAAAAGACGGAAACCTATGGGATGTTCTTGACAACAACCCTGAGCATGTTTACGAGAATCTTCACAACTCAAATGAAGAAAGTGAAAGCGAAGAAAGTCTCGAAGCCATTGCAAAAAATGACGCCAATATCAGCGTAAAAGAAGAAGATAACGAAGATACAAACGTCCGTTTTAACACCGTTATCAATTTCTCAAATTTTCTGCTTCATGTTTTACGTATTCAAACAAAAACTGACATACCTCTGGATGACAAGCGTTTGCTCGATTTGTTCAAGCCTTACGTAAAATCAGATAACCCTGAGGCGAATCGACAGTTTGTCAAAGAATTCGGTTATAACCTTCTGAAAATGAAATTCCTATACGACAAATACATTATCAAACGTGAATTTGTCGGTGGGAATGATAGATGGAGTTTAAAGCGAGTCCGTATTTACGAAGGAAAAAAACGTTCCTATTCATATGTCGGAACATTTAGCGATACATCAAATCCCGATATTGAAAGCGAAGAAAATCGTGAAATCATAATGTTGCTTTCAATGTTCCATGTTTCAACGCCAACGCTTGTGTATAAGCATTGGTTAAATGGAGCTTTAAAATGGTGTTTTGAGCAGTCTGAACCGATTACAGCAAAAGCCTACAAAGAATACTTGGAGAAAATGGCAAAAGCGTTCTTACGAGATCGTTTTATGTCCAAGTCACCTTTGGATTACTTTGATATTATTTATAAAAATTCCTGCAATGTTCAGAACGTTGATGACAACTTATTGAACAAAGACGCATTAAACGCAGGAACTGCTGTAGAAAACTTTATTTTCAACTATCTTGACTATTTGCTTTGGCAAAATTTCAGAACTACAAAATCAGCATTTAACGTTATCGGTGACAACGAAAAATTAAGAAATGATTCAAGAATAGCCTCATTTGAATTCACATTCAGAAGTTCTGTGGAACATTATTATCCGCAAAATCCAATTGAAGGTCCTAGTTATGTAATCAGAAATAAAAAGAATCTTGATAGTTTTGGCAATCTTTGCCTAATCAGCAATTCAAAGAATTCACGATTGAGCAATTATATGCCTCTCGCCAAAAAAGAACATTATGAGCAAAGCGAAAATCTTGACAGTATCAAGCAAAGAATCATGATGGCTTATACCGAATGGGACGATGGCGAAAAGCTAATGGATAAAAACGGAGTGAACGAAATCCTAGACCATTATAAAAAAATGGAAAATGTATTGCTAGGAAAAACAATTCAGGGTCCTATTTCAAAATAATGCCCACCGCTCACGAAATTCTAAAATCTGTTTTTGGCTACGATGCGTTCCGCCCCATGCAACAGGAAATCATCGAGCATGTCGTATCACGAAAAGATGCGCTCGTGCTGATGCCGACTGGCGGCGGAAAGTCCATTTGCTACCAAATTCCGGCCTTGATGTTCAAGGGCATCACGGTCGTTATTTCGCCGTTGATTTCACTGATGAAGGATCAGGTGGACGCACTAAATGCAAACGGCATCGGCGCAGATGCGCTGAACAGCAACAACGAAGAAGGCGAAAACGCGGCTATTCGGCAGCGTTGCAGAGCAGGGCAAACCAAGATTCTCTACATCTCGCCGGAACGCTTGCAGCGAGAAATCCCGTGGATGCAACAGCACTTGAATGTTTCGCTGTTCGCGATCGACGAAGCGCATTGCATTTCACAATGGGGTCACGATTTTCGTCCGGAATACACGCAGCTCGGCGGACTGCACCAAGCGTTTCCGAGCGCAACCGTCATGGCGCTGACGGCAACGGCAGACATGCTCACAAAAGAAGATATTGTCCGGCAGCTAAATCTGCAAGACTTTAGACTTTTCGTGAGTTCATTCGACCGCCCGAATCTTAGTCTTGATGTGCGGCGCGGTTATTCCGCATCCGAAAAGCTGAAAGCCATTTTGTCCATCATTTCAAAGCATAAGCACGAATCGGGAATCATCTATTGCCTTTCGCGCAAGAGCACCGAGAAAGTCGCCGAAGAACTCATCAATGCAGGCGTTTACGCAAAAGCATACCATGCGGGGCTCACCGCCGAAGAACGCAACAACGTGCAAGAGGATTTCATCAACGACAATGTCGATGTCGTGTGCGCGACAATCGCATTCGGCATGGGTATCGACAAGAGCAATGTCCGTTATGTCATCCATTACAATCTTCCCAAGAGCATCGAGAGTTTTTACCAAGAGATCGGGCGCGCGGGCCGTGACAGCCTCCCCTCCGAGACAGTACTGTTCTACAATTTCCAGGACATCATCACTCTCCGCAAATTCGTAAACGAAAGCGGCCAGCGAAATATCAACTCCGAGAAGCTTGACCGTATGCAGGAATACGCCGAATCGCAAGTTTGCCGTCGTCGCATTTTGCTCAACTACTTTGGTGAGAACAATAGCAGCAACTGCGGGAACTGCGATATTTGCAAGCACCCGCCACAGTGTTTCAACGGCACGATTCTCGTGCAAAAAGCGCTCTCGGCCATCAAGCGCACGGGCGAGCACATCGGCTTTTCAATGACCGCCGACATTCTCAAGGGTACGCTTAACGACGAAATCGTCCAAAAGGGTTACGACAAGCTCAAAACTTTCGGTGTCGGCAGCAAGACAATTCTCAAGCATTGGCACGATTACCTTTTGCAGATGCTGCAACTCGGCTACATCGAAATTGCCTACAACGAGAATAACCACCTTAAAATTACCGAGAGCGGTAACGAAGTCCTTTTCGGAAGGAAAACGGCTGAACTCGCCATCGCGGCAAAAGCAGAAGCCAAAGAAGACGCAAAGCCAAAAAGCAGCCGCACATCATTCGGTCGCGCAGCATTTTCGCGCACTTCTGCCGGCAATACACATTCGACCTACGCGCACTTTTCAGACTCCGACGAAGACAATTCCCTATTCGAAGCGCTGCGAAAAGTCCGCAGGCAAATTGCCGATGAAAACAACTGGCCAGCCTACGTTGTGCTTTCTGACCGTACGCTAAAAGACCTCGCCTACAAGGCGCCCATTTCCATAAATGAACTGCAAGATGTATTTGGCTTTGGCGAAATGAAAATCCGAAAGTTCGGGCAACAATTCGTGGACGCCATCTGCGATTACATGAGGCAATAAAAAAATCCCGCAGCTTTCTAAACTGCGAGATACATAAAACTTAACTAGATCCTTCGACTTCGCTCCGCTCAGGATGACGGAGCATCACGCATTCGTTCAGGATGACGAGGGCGGAAACTATCTATTATTCAGATAATTCAGCACCTTGTTCGTAAGGTCGTTTTCCTTTTTCCAGAAGAGAACGGCGCCGGTGGCACGGTCAATGACCATGTCATAGCCTTCCTGGAGCGCGATTTCGTTCACAGCCTTGCGGATGAGCTGGATAATCGGGGCACTCACCTTTTCGTTTTCAGTAATGAGTTCTCCGTTACGGCCATAGACGCGGTCGATGAACGACTTGAGTTCCGTGTCCTTCTTGTTGTATTCAGCTTCAAGCTCGCGCTTCTTTTCGTCCGAGAGCATCAGGACTTGCTTGTCAAGCTTTTCCTTGATGGCAGCAAGTTCCTTCTGCAAGAGGTTCGCCTGCTGTTCCCACTTAGCCACCTGACGGTCATATTCTTCCTGAGCCTTCCTGGTGCCCTTGTATCCGTCAAAGATAATCTTTGAATCCACATGGGCAATGCGAAGACCATCCTCGGCAAAGCTTGCACATGCAAAGACTACCGAAAACAAAACGATCAACTTGCGAATCATAGAGCACCTCCAATCAGGTTAGAAAGACTGACCAATGACAAAGTTGAATTCCATATCGCCGACCTTGGAGTACTGCGTACCATCGTAAGCTTCACCCGGATCGAGCGGCCATGCAAAATCGAAGCCGATAATACCAAGCATCGGGACAACAACACGGAAACCAAAGCCAATGTCCTTCTTGAGTTTAGTCGGATCCCATTCACTAAGCGGGTTCTTCTTAGGCTTGTCAATTCGGTTATTCGTATCGATGCGTTCACCGAACACGTTACCCGCATCAAAGAAGAACGGCAAGAGGTAGAATGTCTGCGGGACAAGACCAAGCTGGAGTTCGGCACCGATGTACTGGTAGCTGCGGCCCAGGCGGCTGTTACCGATAGAACCTGCACCATAGCCACGGAGCATGCCATCATAGCCAAGCACACCACCCATTCTATACAGAGTGCGGTGCTGCAACTTGTCGCCAAAAATTACACCGTATTCGTTTGTAAGGGCAATCGTCAAGCGGTCGCGGAAGAGCGGGAACCACCACTTGATGGAGAGATCGGCCTTCACGAATTCAAAGTCACTACCAAAGGCGGCATTTGCCCACTGCACGTCGAGCACATAGCGGGAACCATCCGTCGGGAACTGCGGCAGGTTCTTGTCATCACGCTGGATGCGGAAGTTGAACGCAGATTCCTTACCCGTATAGACCACATAGCTATCCTTGATATTCGGACCCTGATCGTTCATGAGCCAGCTATACCCTACTTGTCCATAGAAGTAGTCATCCGGCCACTTGAGACGCTTACCAGCAAAGATGCTACCACCGTAACGGGTAATGTCCGGATCATCATACTTTTCCATGTTCCACCAAGTGTAGCTGAGGCTTGCACCAAGCGTAATCGGCTTGTCGAGGAACCACGGTTCAGTAAAGCTGATGGTTGCGCTCTTCTTGTCAGCACCGTATTCGAGATTCAAAGCAGCCTGCTGGCCATCACCCATGCAGCAGTTCGGGATAGACACGCTTGCCGTACCCACAAAGCCGTCGCTTTCGCTATAGGAAACGCCCAAGCTGAACTGGCCTGTACCTGCCTGCTTTTCTTGAACGGCAAACTCAAGGTCCACTTCCTGTTCGCCAACGACTTTGATATCAGGCACGACCATGTCGAAGTAGTTGAGCTGCATGATATCGCGGAAGCTGCGTTCCAATGCAGACTGGCGGTACGTATCGCCCGGATACAGGCGCACTTCGCGGCGGATCACCTTTTCGTTTGTCTTGGTATTGCCACGCACATGCACCTTATGGATCTGGGCCGGCAAACCTTCATTCATCTTGTAGGTGAGGTTTACGATAGAATCGTTTTCAAAAGTTCTTTCTTCATCAAACTGGGCAAAGAGGTAACCATCTTCACGGTAAGAATCGAGCAAAGCCTTGCGGGATGCTTCGTAAAGGTACTGGTCGAACACAGCGCCACTATCCAGGCGGAAAACGTAATCGAGCATCATATCGCTCTGGACTTCGTTACCCGTAAAGTGGAGTCCACCCATGTAGTAGCGGCGGCCTTCAGTCACATCGATGTGAACGATAATATCGCTAGAAGTCTTGATGTTATCATACTTATAAAGCGCAGGAATCATGTCCTCGATCATGTAGCGCACGAGGAGCTTGCTTTCGTAAGCGGAGCGCTTCTTGATTTTGAGGAGGGAGTCAATCTTTGGGTTATTCCACTTGCGGTCCGACACCAAGTCCATCCATTCCTTGCGGGCGCTTTCGTAACGGATAATGTCATTCAGGAGCTTCCAGGCGTCTTCTTCATCCTTGACTTGAGGCAAGCGCCTTGCAAGCGGATACTTGTCAGATGCCTTGCGCATGTTTCTGTAATAGTGCGTCACTTCCATCGTCGGCTTGCCCGCCATCTTGTAAAGCGGGTTCGTTGAATCGGACATAGCCTCGTTCAACTGCATGTAAAGCGGAGCCAACTTTTCTCCAACTGGCACCATGCGTCCAAGGTAGAACAAGCACGTAGAATCCGGCAAGTATTCGGCACGGTAATCATTGAGTTCTGCATCCAAGAAACCGAAATGACGGAATACATTGAGCACGGTATCACGGTCGGCTTCAAAGACGTTTTCCTTGAATTCGCCGCCGCCCCACCACTGGTTTTCCTTCGAAAGCATGTGGTCCGTGATTTCTTCGACCGGCACGTGATCATTGCCCTTCACTTCAACACCGCGGATACGCACCTTGTTGCCTTCGCGAATCACGAAGGTCACCTTGTTCTGGTATTCGTCTACCGGTTCTTCGCGGTAGCCAACTTCGGCAAGGAGGAACCCTTCGGAGCGGTAATGTTCGAGCATGGCCTGACGCGTACGTTCCAACTGCGCCTTGCTATAGACCTGACCTGTAACCATGTGGATTTTCAGGCGGAGATCGTCTTCGGAAACTTCATCGCAACCATCCAAAATGGCAGTGTCAAGAGCCGGGAGTTCCTTGACCTTGAACACTAAGTCCACGTAAGATCCATCGTCACCAACGTAATCCACCCAGGCGGTCACATCATCAAAAAGCCCTGAAGCGTAAAGCGTACTCACCGAATTCTGAACTTTCTCAGAAAGCGACGTCGGAGAATAGCTCTGCCCAGTGCGGATACCGATACGTCCGAGAACCGAACGATCGTCCATGTGATGAGTTCCTTCGACACGAATCTTGTTGATCTTATTCTCAACCATATACTTGTCGGAAATCTGCGACATGTCCAACAGCTGGGCATTCGACATACCGACCAAAGCAAGAACAAATAAAAGCGAACGAGAACGCAGAATAGACCTACCTATAAAAGCAGTTTATTTAAATTTTCTGCCCAAAAATACAAAAATTACATTCCCCCGCCCACACGAGTTTTTTAAAAACAGGCTTACAGCCGACGAATAAACATTCTAGCAAAGGATGACGCGACGGCAACATTGCATTTCGTCATTCTCCGAAGGAGAATCCACAATTCTTGTAAGTGCTGTTAGAACTGTATGGATCCTCCTGACGGAGGATGACGCAACGGCAACACTCTTTTAAAGAGCGTTTTACACTTTCTGAAAGTGTTACGCAATGCGCTAAGAAACTCCATATATATGGATAAAGGTTAGCCAGGCATTTTCGCAAAGAAAAAGAAACGCTCCTAAATTAAACGCAACGCAAACGCATTATATATATTTAAGGCGAAAAATTTTAACCTACACCCTCTATTGAAGGATACTATGCGATCTACAGCCTGGAACGACGAAGAAAACAAGATCTTGCCCGAAATGGCGCTTGATTTTATGCCCGAAGAAAAATTGCGCGAATTGCAGTTGCAGCGTTTGCGTGCAACCGTGAAACTCGCCTACGAGAAGGTCCCGCTGTTCCACGAACGCATGGTCGAAAAGGGCGTCAAGCCCGAAGACATCAAGACTTTAAAGGATATCGTAAAGATTCCGTTCTCCATGAAGAAGGACTTGCGCGACACCTATCCGTACGGTCTCTTTGCCGTGGACATGAGCGAAGTCGTGCGCCTGCACGCTAGCTCCGGCACTACCGGTAAGCCGATCGTTGTCGGTTACACCAAGGAAGACATGGAAGTCTGGGCCCAGGTCGTGAAGCGCGGCCTTCTCGCTTGCGGTTTCCGCAGCACGGACATTGTGCAGAACTTCTATGGCTACGGCCTCTTTACGGGCGGCCTTGGCATTCACGGCGGTTTCGAAGCCCTCGGCGCAACAGTCGTGCCGATTAGCGGCGGCAACACCGAACGCCAGGTGATGCTCATGAAGGACTTCGGCGTGACCGCAGTCGGTGGCACTCCGAGCTACTTTGTCCGCATTATCGATGTTGCCGAAAAGATGGGCGTCGATATTTCCAAGTTGAACGTGAAGCGCGGCATCTTCGGTGCAGAACCGTGGAGCGACGGCATGCGCGACTATATCGAAGAAAAGACGGGCATCAAGGCTTACGACATTTACGGACTTTCTGAAATTGTCGGCCCGGGCGTGGGTTGCGAATGCGAATGCCGCGACGGCATCCACATTTTCGAAGACCACTTCTACCCGGAAATTGTCGACCCGGAAACGCTCGAACCGCTTCCGGACGGCGAAGAAGGCGAACTCGTCATCAGTACGCTCAGCAAGCGCGCCATGCCGATTTTGCGCTACCGCACCCGCGACATCACCGCCATTGAAAAGACCAAGTGCAAGTGCGGCCGCACCATCCGCCGTATCCGCCGCATTGGCCGCCGCAGCGACGACATGATCATCATGCGTGGCGTGAACGTGTTCCCGAGCCAGATCGAAACGGCCCTCCTCCGCGCCGAAAAGGCTTTGCCGCACTACCAGATTGTGCTCGACACCAAGAACAACATGGATACGCTCGAAGTCAAGGTCGAAGTTTCTCGCGACATGGTGAGCGACTCCATGAGCGATATGGAACAGCTCAACAAGAAGTTCAAGCACTCCATCGAACAGATCCTTGGCATCTCTGTGATTGTCACGCTCTGCGAACCGGATTCTCTGCCGCGCAGCGAAGGCAAGGCCAAGCGCGTTATCGACAACAGAAAGAAGATTTAAGGAGAAAATAACATGACAATTCCACAGGTATCCATTTTTGTTTCGAACCGTCCCGGGCGTTTGAACGCTGTTTGCCGTTCCCTGGCAGATGCAGGCATCAACCTCCTCTCGCTCACGCTCGCCGATTCCGGTGAATTCGGACTTGTCCGCATCATCGTAAACGACGCTCCGAAGGCTGTTGACGTTCTCGAAAAGTCAGGCCTCAGTGCAACAATCACCGAAGTGATCGCCTGCCCTGTTGCCGACAGAGTCGGCGGCCTTGCAGACTTCCTCAGCGTCGTAGACGATTTGCAGATTGACTACATGTACGCTTACCCGTCTGAATGCAAAGCAAGCACGAACGTGATGATTCTGCGCTTCCACGATACGGAAAAGGCTCTCGCCACCTTGAAGGAAAAGAACTTCAAGACGCTCAGCACCGAAGAAATGCTGGGATAAAAACGCGAACGCGCGGAACGCGCAAATCGCGCGGATTAAACCGCGCACAACTTTACAAACAAAAACAGCTAAACGGTTTCCCGTCTAGCTGTTTTGTTTTTGGATTTTAGTTGAGTGAAACTACCTGAACACGGCAGTAATAGACGTGACTTCACCCGGGTTCACCTTGCGGGTCACATCCGTAACGCCATCGCTCCAGCCAGTGAACGTACTTCCAGAGTTCGCCTGAGCCGTAAGCGTGACAGGCACATCCCTGTAGAACGAGACTGTCATTGAAGACTTGTCCAGCTGGAGGCCATCCACGAGAATCGTTCCTGATCCCTGTGAGCTAAGCGTCATTTCCGCTGGGGACGAAAGCGTAAAATACGATTCCATCTGTTCACGAATTGTCGCCTGACGAGACTGAGCAAAGCTCTTCACGGTCGCCAAGTTGTTGCTCATGCTAGAAGCATTATAGCCCCAGAATTCCTGATCGCGGGCCATTTCAGATTCCACCTGAGACTGCAAATCGTTAATGCGCTTAAGAAGCCTGTCAGCCGAGAAGTTCGTGGCTAACAGTACGCAGAATCGGTTAATAAACGCATTCTTGAAAGACGTGTTTTCGAGCAAGCGAATCATGAGAATCGTGTGTTCAGAAATAGCGCCGCCAGTCTGCTGACCACCGCCCATGCCGCCGCCACCGAAGCCAATACCCATGCCCATACCGCCCGTTCCATTGCGGTTCGTCACATAGCTGAACACGTTTCCAGTCTGAGTATTGTAAGACACGCCAAAGCCAAAGTCCGTATCGTACAAGAACCATCTCCATTTCGTCTTCTGGCTTGCGACACGCCACTTTTTCATGTTGTTGTGCGGCCAGTCGCTGTTGTTCAGGAACATCTCTGCCTGCATGTAATTCATGAAGTTACCAACATCAACCTGGTCTGCAATCTTCTTGTAGTTTGCATCCGATTTCAAATCGTTGCTTTGCAGCCAATCAAGCATCGCCTTGTAATCCGCAGAAGATCCCGTGCTTGCTTCATCTGTACCGCTTGACGTTGTTGCAAGAAGGTCAATATCGTTCGGATCGTATCCGTACTTGGTTTCGTAATAGTATTCGTTGTTGCGTTCACGCAAGTCGTGGATGCCGTAATACTTGCCATTGTAATACACGATAACGTAACGGCCACGCTGATAATCCACATCAAGCCCTTCCGTCATTGACGTTCCCAAACGGTCGCGCACGTAATCATCGCCGGAATTGTTACCAAAGTTTCTAAGCGAGAATGCCTTGAACTTCTTGAGTTCCGGATGATCTGGGAAGAGCGTGTATTTGAGACGCTTTTCGCCATATTCTTCGCGCAAAGTCACGGCAAACGATTTCTTCTCTTTAGCACGGCTGTACTGGCCAGAAATCTTGTAGTCACCCATCACGCCAAACGCGGGTGCCTGCGGCTTGCCAGGTTCAAACATTTCCACATAGACCGGGAGTTCGCGGTTGCTCCAGAAGTTAGCGCCCTTCTTCGGATCCATCATGGCAGCACCATTACCCGTCATGTAAAGGCCAGAATCCGGGCTGAACATGGAGAGTGGATCTGTCGTCACAAAAATTGATGCAAGCGAAGGTTGCTTTTCGAAAACATAAGTACGAATAATTTCTTCACTCGGGTAGGAGCCGCCGACATAAGCACGGCAACGCAGAACCGTCGTACCGGTAATATTCACCGTCTGTACAGGCATAGAGTTTGTAGTCGGTTCAGTACCGCCCTGTTCGCAACGGGTACCCGCCGGGAATGTTGCAGTCACAGCAGACGTGTAGAATCCAGAAGGCGGAATATTCACTTCAGCAACTTGAACCTGTTCCGCAAAAACCTCACCGATCGTATTACCGTAAGGCGACGGCGTTGCAAGCCCCCACTTGCCAGCTCCATCACGGGACCAGGAAGCGGTCGTCGGAACAGCGCCAAAACGAACGGAGTCAAGCATGGCGCCTTCGGCATTTATAAAGTACAGAGCACCGCCGTCCTTGTCCACCTTGAATGATGCATGCGGTTCATGTCCGCGGTTGCGAGCAATATACGACGTAATCTGGATGGTCGTCGATTCACTGCCCTGAGTTTCAGTAGCAAATGTTGTCGCTGTTACGTTGTTCCGTTTGAGATCCTTTGCATTATCGTCTAGACGAACATAGAACACCGATGACAAATCGCCCGTACCGCGAAGATTCTTGCCACTCCAATTGCTAAGCGATTCGCCTTCCTTAAAGTTCACACGGATTTTATGATTTTTGGTGATAAAGCCACGCACAACAAGCTGGTTGACCTTGCTAAGGCTAGATGCATTATTGGTCTTGACAACCACACGCGAATAATCCCCACCCTGAGCCACCTTCATTACAGCACCAATCTGAATAGCGCCATTTTCGTTAAAGCAGAGCGTTGACTTGCCTTGCAAATTATCGACATTGCTACCAGAAGACCCGCCACCGGGATAGCCGCCCATGCCGCCGCCCCAATCACCGCCCAGGCCACCACCCCAGTCACCACCCATGCCGGGGAAATTGAATCCGCCCAAGCTACCCGAAGCCGATTCAGAGCTGCAATCTGAGTTCATCATATTAAGCGAATCAGAAGGCAAAATATAGTCGGGATAATTCTTGCCCGAAAGGAAAACAATCATGTAGCTTTTGGCCGGGACCTTCACGTTTCCAAAAACCCAACGACGCGGATTAGACAAGTCATCCGTAAGTGCATACCCGCTCAAATCAACAGGCGTATCAGACGAGTTGTAAAATTCAACCCACCCAGGATCGTTACCGTCATTGTCTTTGAAATTAGTATTCGTAGGAGAAACTTCCGAGAAGAACACCGGGCTATTCCCTTCAAAACGCGGAATAACTGTAGAGACGCTCGAAGCCGGAGGAACCTGGGCACTAGAAGCGGGAACATCCAAAGCCGAAGAGGAAGACTGTGCAACCGGAGATGACAAACCGCCATCACCAGGAATGCCCGCAGAAGATCCACCCGGCAAGAAATCCGTGGAACTAGAGAGACCGTCAAAGCCACTGATCGAACTGGAACTCACATCTCCAAGTTCAGGCCCCAACGGGTTCAGCTTCGATTCATTCGAATCACCGCAAGCAGATAAAATCAAACCAAAACTAATCCCAAATAACGCTACACCAGAATAAAATTTTTTCATGTCTGATCCCTTAGAATTGAGCGATACATTTTGAGCGCCACACCAATCCAATCCTTGAGTTAAGTATATATTTAGGCGCGTTGCAAAAGCCTCTTTTTTTGATCTAGCGTTGTAAAAGGATTGAGCAATTGACAACACGCGAAAAAGCGGAACAAGGCGTTCCGTTTTACTATTTTTTGTGAAAAATTTTAGTTGCATAAAAAGGATTTTACATGAATTTCAGCGACTTCAGCAAGGCGAGCCAGCAGTTCAATCAGTTCAGCCCCGAGATGAAAGAACAGATGATGAAGATGGCCAAGGCCCGCGTTAAGGAAAAGTTACTCAAGTGGTTTGCGACACCGACATTCGTGCTGCTCGGGATTGTTCTCGGCGCAGTCATTGGCGCACTCACCGCATGCTTCGGCGATATCAGCGACAGGCTTTCTGCCATCCGCGACGCAAACCCGCTGTACTTCATCCCCGCCCTCGCCATCGGCGGTGCCGCCATCGTATTCGCTTATAAGAAATGGGGACGCTGGACGGAACGCGGTATGGACCAGGTCTTCGCCGTCGGGCTCAATAAGGAATCTGACTTTCCGCTCGTTTCCATTCCGATGGCAGCTGTGAGCACTTGGCTGACACAGCTCTTTGGCGGAAGCGCAGGTCGCGAAGGCGCCGCCATGCAAATCGGCTCCGCGCTCTCGTACAACATAAGCAAGAAGTTGCCTTTCGAAAACGCAGCACACGTTATGCTCGTGACAGGGCTTGCCGCAGGCTTCGCTGGAATTTTCCAGGCCCCGATGGCCGCCACCGCATTCGCATTAGAAGTTCTGCTCGTCGGTCACTTGGAACTTGGCGCATTGTTGCCCGCTGCCGCAGCAGCTTTCACCGCCTGCAAAGTTTCAAGTATGCTCGGATTCCACAAGTTCAGCGTTGATTTGAACAGCATTCTCGACGCAAGCGGATTCTCGGCAAGCATCTTTACGAACGAAGGCGCGCTTGACGGCAAGTTCCTTGTGAAGCTTGCGCTGATGGGCGTACTCTTCGGCATTGTCGGTGGCGGATTTGCAAAACTCCTCGGACTCTCGCAAAACTTTTTCGCAAAGAAGTTCCCGAACAACATCAAGCGAATCGCCATTATGGGCGTTGGAATAAGCGCATTGTTGCTCGTATTTTTTCAGGGTCGTTACGCCGGACTTGGAACAAACTTGCTAGATATGAGTTTTGGGGCAGATGCCGCAAATGTTGTTGGAACCGCCGCCGGGATCGCCGGGTACGACTGGATTCTGAAATTCGCACTCACAATCCTCACGCTCTCCGCAGGATTCATTGGCGGTGTCGTCACCCCGCTTTTCGCCATTGGCGCGACCTTCGGAATCTTTATCGCTAGCATGTTCGGGATGCCCGTCGCATTCGCCGCTGCGCTCGGCTTTGCCGCCGTGTTCGCAAGCGCAAGCAACACGCTCTGGGCCCCCATCCTCATCGCCGGAGAAATCTTCGGATTCAATTGCCTCCCCGCATTCTTCATCGTCTGCACAGTCGCCTACATCTGCAACGGCGGACAATCGATTTACAAGCAGAAGAAGATTAGAATCAAGATTTAAAGAACACCCTCTTCGTTGTCATTTGCAACAACGGAAAAGATATTGAGCGCAAGGGGGAAATCTATCTATGAATTTAGATTATAAGAAGCTCAATATTGGAGGGTAAATGAAAATCGCATCCGTAGCAGTTATGTCGTTGATGGGCGCAGTGGCTTATGCCGGTCCCATCACCACTGTTCCTTGGAATGGTTATCCAGGCGCAGTATCGTTCACCTTTGATGACAGCGAAATTTCCCAGCTGAACAATCTTGGAGATTACTTCGAAAAGAACCAGGACATCAAGGTGACGTTCTTCATGACAGGCGGCATGAATGCCGGAAACCAGTCGAAGTACTTCCCGATGGCCGCAAAGGGGCATGAAATCGGCAACCATTCCAAAACGCACAGCGACTTGACTAAATCCAATGACTTGAAAGGCGAAATCACCGATTACAAGTACACTCTGGAAAGCAAGGGCGACTTCGAGGTCGTTTCGTTCGCAACGCCTTACTGCTATTACAACGATGCCGTGGAAGCCGAAATCGCGAAGGCGCACATTGTCAATCGCAACTGCCAAGGCGCCACCAAGTACAAGTGGAACGAAGAACCCGTTTGGGAACGCATCAGTTCGGACTGCTATCAGGGCAATACGCAGCAATCCAAAGGCAATATGAGCGAAGCCAAAAAGTTGAACGCCTGGACAGTGCAGCTGAACCACGGCGTGGACGGCGCCGGTTTTGGTTACGGCATCACCCCATCAGATATGATTTCCATTATGGACGAAGCCAAGGCGCAAGGTTTGTGGCGCGCCCCGATGGGCCGCGTGGCCGCCTACTACCGCGCCCACTTTGTAATCGACAAGGCAACATCGACAGACATCGACAACGGATTCAAGGTCACCTGGAAATCCCCCCACCCAGCCATGCCCAAGAGCGTTCCTCTCCGCGTGAAAATCGAAGGTGCCGACGGCAAGACCGTAAAGCAGAAGGGCAAGGAAATCCAGGCGGAATCCGACGGCTCCTTTGTCATTGAATTCATGGATTTGGAATTGGAAGTAGTTGGCGCCGCCGCTCCAGAATCCAGCAGCAGTGAAGAAACGCAGTCCAGCAGCAGCGAAGCCTCGTCAAGCTCCACCACTGCCATTGCCCCAAAATTACAATGGGTAAGCCAGGAGCCGACAACCTTTGCCGTGTTCTCCGCTACAGGCGTATTGGTAAAATCCTTCGAAGCCCCCCCGCAATCTGTAGAAGGATCCTTCAAGATGTTGCAAATTCCGCACGGAACTTATTACCTTAAGGATCTGAGATCAAGCTACATCAAGAAAGTCGCAAAATAACAGCAGTTCAAAATAGACACAACAAACAAATCCTCCAAAAAGTCGTCCACACAACGGGCGACTTTTGGCATATCAAATCCAATTAAGCTATCTTCACAATTTGCCAATAACCATTTTTTCGGGCTCCTTTTCTTTCAATGAGTTTTTTCTGTTTTAACTGAGCGAATATACGTTCTGCCTGTCTTACGGTTATCGCTAATTTTTCTGCCACTTCTTTTGCAGATATATTGGCGTTTTCAGAAATCATTTTAATTACACTCTGCTCGTTTATACCGACATTTATACCGACATTTATACCGACATTTTCTTGGACATTTGTCGTTTTTTCATCAATTAGGGCACTTTTCAGAGCCTTAAAGAAAATCCGAACCCCATTTCCTAGGATTTCATATCTAGGCAATTCGGCGCCAAGCTCTTTACAGGCGTCACAGATTTTTTCAACACCTCGTCCCCAGTTTTCAATATACCCGGCACGATAAAAGACATTCGCAATATTAGGGTTGTAGGGGTTGGATTGGTGCGCTTTCATAAGCGTTTCGGCAGTCCACCCTTCTGGCAAAAAACATTGGTTGCTTATGATAATCGTTTCATTTTCCACACGGATTTGAATAGGAGTTCCAAACATATAGCAGTTATGGATTATCGCATTATAGACAGCCTCACGGATGGCAACACGGGCATAAGGATATGTTTCCACACGGCGATCGTGCTCATATGTAATTTTCGCCTTGAGGTATTTCAAGAATATTAAATCGATAACCTTATCGGCAATTTTAATAAGAGAATCTTCAATCGTATCTTGATACTGCAAGTCAACGGCATTGGTAAACCGACCAATCTTCACATAACTGCCATTTTGGATTACGCTAGGATCGCTATAGAAAAGCATTACGGCCGAGCGTTTAAGTTTTCCGTCAGACATAAGATGGAATTTTTCCAACAATTCTTCATTGGAAATGTTCAAGTCTTCAGGACTCATACGGTTGCTCTTAAGCGCCTCGCGCCTAAAAATTTTGAAACTTTCAGCATCTAAATCATCGACGCAGATTCCCTCAACAACAGCATCTTCCCAACGAACACCCATTTTCTTCATGATAAAATCAGAAAGAGCGATTCCAGTCAACTGCTGTTTAGTCGCCCCGCTCCTATAATGAAACTCCCCGTGATAACTTACAGGGAAGGAACTCGGATTAACGACGATTTCGATGTATTCCAAGCCACCCCGTTCTCGTTTATTTATTTCGGTAACAATGCCAAGACATGTTTGGATTTTATTTGGGATATCTTCTAAAAGTTTTTTGATATTTGAAACACCGCAAACATTCCCATCATCATCGATGCCGATATACAGTCTGCCACCCTGCGCATTAGCAAAACCACATATCCACTTGAGATATTCATCTCGCCACGATGATTTGTATTCGACATTTTGACTTTCTAGCATAGGAACTCCTTGAAAAAGAAAAAACATTTGATATTCATCAAATGCCTTTCGGAGCCTACACTATTAGGAACCGCAACAGAAATGTAGATTATGCCCTAAAATTGGCAAGGGGCGTAACGAAATTTTACATGAGCGATTCATGCGCTGAAAGATTCTTTTGCAGCGTTACCGAAAGCAATCTAACTTCCTTTTCCAGCTATTTTATTTGATTTTTTGTTGGAAACGAAAGTCTCCTTTAACTCATTTTACCGACATCGAGGTCAAAAAATTTGACCTCGATAATATCAGAATCTCTTTTTTCACGTCATTGCGAGCTTAGCGAAGTAATCTCTATTCCGCATATTTATATATTTCACTATGACATAGCCCTGCACCTCGCGGTGTTGGGCGCATAGAAATTTGAGATTCGTCTCTTATTCTTGTTGCGGAAAAACGACCAAAATTTTCAACACTCAAGAATAAGACGAGCGCTCACGCCCTATCGGGCGTGGGTCGTTTGTGCTTATTGAGTGTATTGGTTTCTTGGTCGTTACCACCGCAACAGTAAGCCTGCGACTCCACGCCTTTTTTTGTGGACTTCGTGACATAGAATGAAACGGCTCTCGCAACGCAGGAGCCACCATGACTGATTTAGATAAAAGCAAGTTTCAATTTGTCGCTCAGTATATCGATGATGTGTCTAAACAGTTTGCTACAGGAAAGGCTACAGAACATAGTTATCGCCCAGCTTTGGCGAAACTTCTTGGCGATTTGCTCCCAAACCATACGGTCACTAACGAACCGACACGCATCAAGTGTGGTGCTCCGGATTACATTATCGCAAAAGGGGGTGGCGCAACTTCAATCCCCGTTGCTTTCGTGGAAGCTAAGGATGTTGGCGATAGCGACTTGGACGGAAACCGCCAGCACAAGGAACAGTTCAACCGCTATAAGAATTCGCTAGACCACATTCTCTTTACGGACTATCTTGATTTTCATCGGTACGAAAACGGCGAGTTTTCCAGTAGCATTCGTATTGCAGAAATAAAAGGGAATAAAATTGAGCTAGTAGAAGCAAATGTTCCGATGTTCTTGGAAATGGTTGCATCTTTTGCTGATGCTCAACCTCAAAAAATTACGAGTTCTACAAAACTAGCTCAGATAATGGCTGCAAAGGCGAAACTTCTTGCTGAAGTGATTGAAAGAACCCTTGTTGCCGATACAGAAAAAACAGGTGAATTGGCGGGACAGTGGAAATCTTTTCAGAGAGTCTTGATTCATGATTTGACTGAACGCCAATTTGCAGATATTTACGCACAGACGATTTGCTATGGAATGTTTGCGGCTAGGCTTCATGACGATACTCCTGAAACATTTAGCCGGCAAGAAGCGGCGACGTTAATTCCCAAGACGAATCCGTTTTTGCGCAAGGTTTTCCAGAATGTGGCTGCATACGATGTGGATACAAGTATTGCTTGGATTGTAGATGATCTTGCTGAAACTTTCCGTGTGACGGATATGTCGAAAGTCATGAAAAACTTCGGTAAGACGACGGGTCAAGCCGACCCGATGATTCACTTTTACGAAGATTTTCTGCACTATTATGACCCTAAGCAAAAGAAGGCTTGCGGAGTTTATTACACGCCTGAACCTGTTGTGCATTTTATCGTCAATGCCGTCAATGAAATTTTGAAGTCTCATTTTCATTTGAGTGATGGTCTTGCCGACACGAGTAAGGTGACGATTCGCCAAACTTCAAACTTATATACGGACAATCGCACTAAAGACCACAAGAGGTACGAGAACCGCGAATACCACAAGGTTCAGATTCTCGACCCGGCAACAGGTACGGGAACGTTTCTTGCCGAGGTTGTGCATAAAATTTATTCCAGCATGGAAAATCAAAAGGGCGCTTGGCAGAATTATGTCGAAGAACATTTGCTCCCTCGTCTGAATGGTTTTGAATTTATGATGGCTCCGTATGCCGTTGCTCACTTGAAGTTAGATATGGTGCTTGCTCAGACTGGCTATAAGGCTAAACAGGATAAGCGTCTTCGTATATTCCTTACAAATTCTCTTGAAGAATGTGACCACGATACAGGAACGCTGTTTGCTCAATGGCTCGCCCAAGAAGCTAATGAGGCGAATCTTGTCAAACGCGACACGCCTGTAATGGTGATGATGGGGAATCCTCCGTATAGTGTGAGCAGTAGCAATAAAAGTGCGTGGATTCAGGAATTGTCTGAAATCTATAAGAAAAATTTAAAAGAGAGAAATATCCAGCCGCTTTCCGACGATTACATTAAATTCATTCGCTTGGGACATTATTATGTGGAAAAGAACGGCGAAGGAATTCTTGCATATATTTCAAATAATAGTTTTATAGATGGAATCATTCATCGACAAATGCGAAAAGCATTGATGGAAACTTTTGATGAAATCTACATTCTTGATTTGCATGGAAATACAAGGAAAAAAGAAACAGCTCTAGATGGTGGAAAAGACGAAAATGTCTTTGATATCATGCAAGGTGTAAGCATTAATATTTTTATTAAGAAAAAACAGAACGTCACCCCAAACGATTCATCTTGTCATTCCCGGCTTGACCGGGAATCTCCCTCTTCGTTAGCTAAACTATTCCATTACGAACTCTTTGGCAAGCGTTTTGAAAAATACGCATTTCTTGCAAAAAACTCGTTTAGCGATATTCCTTGGAATGAACTCACTCCGCAAGCACCACAGTATTTCTTTGTGCCTAAAGATTTTTCAGTGCAGGAAGAATATGAAAAGGGATTTAAAGTTGACGAGTTGATGAAAGTAAATACAAATGGGATAAAAACACATCATGATGCAGATTTGGTTGCAATGACAGCTTTTGGTTCTGCATGTAATAAGCCTTATTATTATCGTGTTTTGGATAATCGTTTTATTGAGTATGATTTGGAAAAGGTAGAACGTCATCGTTATTCTGTAATGAAACACATGCTAAGGGAAAATATTTCACTTGTTTCGTGTAAGCAAATTATTTTGCCGAATTTTCAACATGTTTTTGTTTCTAAATATATTTCTGATATTAATTCAATTTCTATACAAACAAAAGAATCGTCTTATGTTTTCCCTCTCTACCTCTATCCAAATGAGAATGGAGATTCTTCGACTTCGTTGCACTTCGCTCAGAATAACAAGCTGCAACGCAAACCCAACCTAGACGAAAAAATCTGGAGTAAAATTGACAAGAATGTTAAACTAAAAACAACTCCAGAACAAGTCTTTGATTACATCTATGGAGTTCTCCACACACCAAGCTATCGCGAAAAATACAAGGAATTCTTGAAAATAGATTTTCCGCGTATTCCATATCCCGAAAATAAGGAAGAATTCGAACGCATCGTTTCCGTCGGCAATAAACTCCGCAAATTGCACCTGATGGAAGAAATCCCACCGCAGACAACCTCTTTCGACATTGAAGGTGACAACGTCGTAACTGAAGTGCGATTTGAAAACGAAAAGGTCTATATTAGCAAAACGCAATATTTCGCAAACGTTCCCGAATTAGCTTGGAACTTCTACATCGGCGGCTACCAACCCGCCCAAAAGTGGCTCAAGGATCGCAAAAACCGCGTTCTAAGCTACGACGACATCTCGCATTACCGCAAAATCATCGCCATCCTTATCGAAACCCACGAATTGATGCAAAAACTCGACGAAAAACCTTAAAAAAAGTTGATTTAAGGCAAAAATGAACTTTTTTCTGTCAAAGGACAAATATTGACATTCTGCGAGGGTATATTAATATAAAGCCGAAAGGAGTATGTTATGGGTATTGCAGAATTTTGGCAAAGACAGCGCTTGATTGTTTCTGGGAAAATTCGCCCCAGAACATTACGCCCTAAAAAACGCAAAAAAGGGAAATATGAGATTGACATACAGGAGAATGATAAACAGTCTTCTGATGTTCAAAAGAAAATAGTGGATGTTATGGAAATCCAATCAATTCTCTTTCATACACAATCGGATTTACGCGATTATATGAAGTCAAGTGAATGTGGAAACTTTACAGCTCCGATAGAAAATCGAGAATTGCACAATTTTGTGAATGACATCAATGATCTTATTGAGAAAAAATGTAAGTTGCTTGATAAAATGAAGAAGAAAATCTTTGACGATGCTATTCAAAAAAATGATTGACGAAAAGATATAAAATGCCCATAGAAACCATATACCATAGGAATGGCGAAATTCGCGAACTATGCCCCATTGAAAATGGAATGATCAATGGTGTTGTCAAACGCTATTCTGAAAAAGGATTTCTTGCAAGCGAAATTCCTTATGTAAATGGTATTATAAATGGCGTCAAAAAACGCTATTATCCTGACGGTACGATTAAGGCAGAAATCCCGTATGTTGATGGATTGATTCATGGATTAAAAAAGCGATATAACAAACATGGAATATTATTTGAATCTATTCAGTATAATCATGGCGAATATGTAAGAATATGCTATTATGATTCCTATTTCGCATCTGGGCTTACAGAAGCGGAACGCTTAAGTGAAATACAAAGGGAAAAAATCCGTAAGACTGCAAATTCTGTATTTTTGAACGAATCAGAATCTTATTTTGCATTGGACGAAACATTTCTGAGCTTTAATCCCTCTAAAATTATAACGGACGATGTTCCGGAGCCAGAGGGAAAAGTTTTAGAAAGACCTAAGGAAAAAAGAATCGTTGATCCGAAAGTTGAAGCTTTTACGCATCCCGTAGAAAATGGAAGATTCCTAAAAGAGCGAATTGACCGTGGTGTTATTGTCGGCGATTCAAATTTCACGAGCGAAACTGTAACATCCTTTGAAATCACGTATTTCAAGGGGATAAATCAGGAAATGACAGCAACTCCATCCAAACGTCCTATTAAAGAAAATCCAATCACTGTTTGGATCGAAAAAGGCGATGGCGAAGAATTCAAAACCCGCGTATGGATAAGGAACGGCAAGTGGTTTGGCTGCTTTATAACTTCTAAAAACATTAGTTGGGAATACTACATGTGGGTTCTGTTCCAAAAAATCAATATTTTGGAATGGAAATCCGATAGCGGAATAGACGCAAACCCTGGCGAGTATGGTTTAATTCGTATCTATACTCAAGAACTTGAAAAAATTTTTTCTTGGACTTGCCAAAAACCTGAAAATTGGGATGAATTTCTAACTTTCTTCAATCGTTTTTTCGGAAAGAATACTAGAACATCTTTTGAAGAAGGCTTCTTCCTC
Organism: Fibrobacter sp.; assembly: GCF_045112255.1. Lineage (GTDB taxonomy): Bacteria > Fibrobacterota > Fibrobacteria > Fibrobacterales > Fibrobacteraceae > Fibrobacter. The sequence continues at coordinate 50,053 of NZ_JBGUHR010000045.1, read as the reverse complement.
ACAAAAGAACAAGAATCGTTTCTTGATAATGACGGCACAATAAAGGATTTTTGTGGTGCTAAATATAATCTACAGAATCTTCAAAAGCCTGATGATATCTTCTATCCCAAAGACACAATGCCTTGCAAGTGTCCTTGCTGCGGTGGAGATACGAATTATAGAGACTATCGAGATCTTTCAAAAAGATTTTGTTACAAGTGTTATAAAAAAGCGTGTGAAAATATTCCATTACCCAAAGGCGTTGATTTGGCAGATGTCGTTTCATTTATTAAAATTGAATTTGCTACGGATCAACTGTTTTCAGAATCCACAACAGGATTTGTACTAACGATTTCAAAAAAGAAAGAGATTCTACTCAAGTATGCCAATTTGAAGCAGGGTAAATTAGAAAAGAAATCCTATACAATAAGCAATGATGATTGGCGAGAATTCCTTGAAATTCTGTTTAACAAATCTTTCTGCCATGAGTGGGCTCAGGCGTACGAAAAACATATATCTCATATGTATGATGAGCGTTGTGATAATTGGGGATTTCTTAAAGTATGTTTCAGAAATTTCCATTTAGGATACAGAAAAATATTGTCCCGTTGGTCTGGTAAAGAGCCGCCTTATTGGGCAGTTGCTTTTGATGGTGTACAGAAACTTATTGAAAAGGTTACTTGTACACCGTAATCATTCGGATTATCTCATCACCGATAGAAAGAGACTCATCTCTTATATTAGCCCATATAACATTAAGTCCATTTTTCGTTATGAATTTTTCATTAAAATTCGAAAAAGCTTTTCCCCTTTCAATGTTTAAGGCGCAGCCACAAAAATGAGTTATGAAAAAATTTTTATTTGTGATTGGACATAAAGATTGAAGTGTTTTAAAATATTTTTGGGGCTCTAAATTTGCGGGTGCAAAAATTTTCTTTTGGCTGATTTTCCAAGCTCCGTCTAGAAATTCTAGAACATCATCATAAAATCCAATTCCAATCGGAGGTGGTAATATGGCGTAAAAATCCTTCCATACTTCGTTACGGAGGGTTTCATCCTTAAAAGAATGCTCTAAAAGCTTGCTAATGTCATCAAGAGTCATGGACATATCTGCTATAAAATAGCCTATTTTATGGAAAATCGCAAGTATTTAAGGGAGCCCAATTTCTTCAGTTCTGAAAATAAGGTATTTTAATATTGTAAAGACTTGTTTTTAAACACGAGGCGTATATGGCAATGCAGGGACGAACGCTGACAATTCAGTTTATAAATGATGATCCTAATGGAATTCGTATTGTTCAAGGATTGTCACTTCGATGTGATGCATATATTGTTCCTCGTAATAGGTTGTCAGAAGCATCTAATATTATAAAAAACAACCAAATTGGAATTTATTTTCTATTTGATGAAGATAAATCAAATGTGTATGTTGGACGAACGGGAAACGGTATCGGCAGGTTGCAAACGCATCATCAGAAAGAAAAATTTTGTTGGTCCATCGCAATAATGTTTCTCACAGATAAAGGAAAGCTGACTGCATATGTGGATGAACTTGAAACACTTTCAATTATTCGCTTAGAAAAAGCTTGTAACGAAAAAAAAGTTCATTATGTCCTTTTAAACAAAGATAAACGAGGTAGGAAAGAGTCTTCATTAGCAAACCTTCCCGATATTGAAGGGATTTTTTCTGATATCAAATTTTGCCTAGCAGCTTTTGATTACAATATTGAAACGACCTCTACTAAAGAGAACGCTGTTGATCCTTCTATTATACCTGTTGTTGCGACTCGCGGTGGAATAAAGGCAAATGGATTATTTAATCGCAATGAAGGTTCTATAACTGTTAAGGCAGGCTCGGAAGTTCGCTTAGACGATGACCATCCCGCCAATGGCGAATGCGTTCAAAAAAAACGAGAGGATTTTTTAAAGGCTGGTAAAATCAAAAAAATAAAAGGGAAATACATCCTCCAAGAAGATGTTTATTTTGAGAAATTGTCTCCTTCTGCTGAATTTGTTATTGGAGGCAGTTGCAATGGTAAAACAGAATGGAAATCAGATGGCAAAACCTTGAAGGAATTATTTAATTTATAGTGTGTAAGAATTGAGGTCTGTCTATGAAACTTTATCACGGTAGCAACATTGCAGTATCTAAGCCCGAAATTCTTGTTTCCGACAGAAGGTTGGATTTCGGGACGGGCTTCTATTTGACCACAAGTAGCGAGCAGGCTCAGAACTGGTCCGAATTGACCGTAAAGCGGAAAGGAACAGGTGTTCCGACCGTATCTATTTTTGAATTTGACAACCAGGATTTGTCTGGCTTGAAATGTCTGAAGTTCCCGTGTGCTGACAAAGATTGGCTTCGTTTTGTTACGGCAAACAGAAAAAACGAAAATGTTCAGAATGATTATGACTTGATTGTTGGTCCCGTAGCAAACGACAGGACCATGCCTGTTATATCGCTCTATTTTGCGGGAATTTATGACGAAGATGAAACAATAAAGAGACTTTTGCCGCAAAAACTTCGTGATCAGTATGTTTTCCGCACAGAACTCGCTTTGCAAAAACTTATATTTGTTAAGGCGGTAACAAAATGAACAAAGTTCTACCCTTCATTCTCGATTATTACGACCGCGAAGTCTCGCAGATGATTAGCCTGAAGTACGGCTATTCTGCAATGGATGCATACAAAAAATTCATGTTCTCGAAGACATACGAAATGTTGAGCAATCCTGAGCTTCAGATGTGGGATTTCAGTTGCTTTGGAATTTTTGACATGTGGGAAGCTGAGCAAAGAACGGGCGATCCTCGCAATTCCATTTACATTCAGAGGTGCTAATGGCTAAAGAAATGGAATTTTTCAGCTTCCTGATGGAACAGTATGCTGCTTATAAGGGGACTACCGCCAATAAAATTCTAGCTCGTCTTGAAGAAAAAAACTTGACGGATTTTGTTTACAACATGTATGAGCGATATCATACGGAAGCATTGGAAAATGCGTTTGATGACATAGACAAACTACTTATATAGAAAGCTAGGGGCATTGCGGGGCTGGCGTCTGAAGCCCCGCTCGAAGGGGTAGCGAGCAACGCAGTACGAGCGAGGGGAAAGCTTTCCCCTCCTACCCTATTTTCCAAGACTTCACTGGATCCTGCTCCTACGAACCTAATTCAACTAAGGCTCTAAAGAGCCTAGTTTCATATATCGACTTCGGCGCATTGCGCCTACGCTCAGGATGACGCTATTGGCGCATTTCCACCTACATTTTCCTTCCTACTTCCTACCTCCTACTTTTACTAAATTGGCGCCCTTCGGGCGATTTAGTACACCTCGGTCATGACAATTCGTGCGAGCACGATTGTCGCGACGCTCGCCTTTTACTAAATTTGGCGCATTATGGAAATGGAAACTCGTTATAATCCGAAAATTGTAGAAGACCGTTGGCACGACCAATGGAACAAGAATAATGATTTTGCCCCGAGCGGAAAGGGTGAACCGTTCTCCGTCGTCATTCCGCCTCCGAACGTTACGGGTGCTTTGCACCTCGGCCACGCTCTGAACGACACGCTGCAGGACATTCTCGTCCGCTATCGTCGTAAGACTGGCCGCGACACGCTCTGGATTCCGGGCACGGACCACGCCGGCATTGCCACGCAGGCAGTCGTAGAAAAGAGACTTTTCCAGGACGAACACAAGACACGCCACGACATTGGCCGCGACGCCCTCGTGGAACGCATTTGGAAGTGGAAGGACGAATACGAAGCCCGCATCACGAAGCAGCTCAAGAGCCTCGGCGTCAGCTGCGACTGGAGCCGTCAGCGCTTCACGCTCGACCCGGTTTGCGCAAAGGCTGTCCGCCACGCATTCTTCAACCTTTTCAAGAAGGGTCTTATCTACCGCGGCAAGCGTCTCGTGAACTGGGACACCAAGCTCCAGACGGCTGTGGCAGACGATGAAATTTACTACGAAACTGTGAAGGGTCACTTCTGGACGTTCAAGTATCCTCTCGCCGACGGCTCGGGATTCATCCCGGTTTCGACGACTCGTCCGGAAACGATCATGGGCGATACGGCTCTCGCCGTGCACCCGAACGACGAACGCTACAAGCAGTTCATCGGCAAGATGCTCAAGGTTCCGTTCGTGAACCGCGAAATTCCGGTGATTGCAGACGCCATCCTCGTCGATATGGAATTCGGTACGGGTTCCGTGAAGGTGACTCCGGCTCATGACCCGAACGACTACGCTACGGGCCTCCGCCACAAGCTCCCGATGATCAACATCATGAACGACGACGGCAGCCTCAACGAAAATGCCGGTCCGTTCCAGGGCATGAAGGGCCAGGCCGCACGCGACGCCGTGGTGAAGGGTCTCGAAGATCTCGGCCTCCTCATCAAGGTCGAAGACCACGAAATGCAGGTGGGTCACTCCGACCGTTCCAAGACTGTGATTGAACCGTACTTGAGCGACCAGTGGTTCGTGAAGATGGACGTCCTCGCCGACAACGCCATGAAGGCAGTCACGAGCGGCGAAATCAAGATCATTCCGGAACGCTATGCAAACAAGTACCTCGACTGGCTCAAGGAAAAGCGCGACTGGTGCATCAGCCGTCAGCTCTGGTGGGGCCACCGCATTCCTATTTGGCACGCCGACGAAACGACGACCGAAGAGGACTTGAACAAGGCATTCGCAGGCCGTAACGACATTTACTATTACAAGGCACAAAACGGCATCTGGCTCATCTGCTCCGAAGAAGAAAACTTGAAGGAAGACGCAGTTGCCGGTCACAAGATTGTGCAGGAAGAAGACGTGCTCGACACGTGGTTCTCCAGTGGTCTCTGGCCGCACTCCACGATGGGCTGGCCGGAACAGACGGACACGCTCAAGAAGTACTATCCGACTTCCGTGCTTGTGACGAGCCGCGACATCATTACGCTCTGGGTCGCCCGCATGGTGCTCTTCAGCCAGGAAAACATGGGGACGGTTCCGTTCCACACGGTGTACATCCACCCGAAGATTTTGGACGGCAACGGCATGACCATGAGCAAGTCCAAGGGCAATGGCGTGGACCCGATGGATATCGAAAAGAAGTACGGCACGGACGCACTCCGCTTCGTGATGGCAAGCCTCTGCACTGACAACCAGGACGTTCGTCTCCCGGTGAAGAAGGAAAAGCAGGAAGATGGTTCTGTCATCAATACGAGCGAAAAGTTCGAAATTGGTCGTAATTTCTCGAACAAGCTCTGGAACGCTTGCCGCTTCTTGTTCCCGCACTTGGAACAGGCTGGCGCACTTTCCAAGGACATGCTCCCGATGGATTCTTCGATCTTCGCACTCGAAGACCGCTGGATTCTCTCTCGCTTGAACTCCACCATCCAAGACGCAACGAAGATGCTCGAAGAGTTCCACTTTGCTGAACTCGCCGGCTTCCTCTACCGCTTTGTCTGGGACGATGTCTGCTCTAGCTACTTGGAAATCAAGAAGGCCGTGATCAACAGCGAAACGCTCACCGCCGAAAAGAAGAACGCTATGGCAATCCTCAGCCACGTGCTCCGCGGCGTGATTGACCTGTTGCATCCGGTGATGCCGTTCATCACGGAAGAACTGAACGCAACGCTCTTCCCGGGTTCTGAACGCGTGATCAACAGCGCATGGCCGAAGGCTGACACGAGCCTCATCGACGATAAGATCGAAGCTGCATTCAACCAGGCATTCGCCGTCGTGGAAAGTGTGCGTGGCGTGCGCGGTCGCTACAACGTAAGCCCGGCTACCAAGCTCAAGGCTGTCGTGAGTGTCGATACCGCCGAAACCGAAGCAAGCGTGAAGGACTGCCAGGCCATCATCACCGAACTCGGTGGACTTGAATCGTTCTCTGTGGCCGTGAAGGCCGCAAAGCCGAAGTTCAGCGCAAGCTCCGTGGTGCCGGGTGGCGAACTCTACATCCCGCTCGAAGGTATCCTTGACCCGGCTGCAGAAATCGCACGCCTCGAAAAGGAAATCGAAAAGGCCAAAGCATTCGCCGCTTCTATCGAACGCAAGTTGTCGAATGAAAAGTTCGTCAATGGTGCTCCGGAAGCTGTCGTGAACGCCGAACGCACCAAGCTCGCAACGCAGAGAGAAATTATCGCCAAGGACGAAGCAGCCCTGAAAGATCTGCGATAATTTCTCAGCAAGACAAACACCCATAAGGCGAGCGATGCACGAAAACTTGTTTTCGTATATCCGAGCCGAAGGGTGTTGCACGAAGTGCAAATGCGTAGGCCGAGAGTCGTGGGCAAATTTATTTGTACATGACCGAGGCCAGCATTTGGCACTTGAGCGAAGCGAAAGTGCCCATTATTGCGAAGAGCACGAAGGCGCTCGAAGAACTGAAGTGACACAAACCGCAAACGCGGATTGTGTCATCCTGAGCGGAGCGTAAGCGAAGTCGAAGGATCTATAAAAAACATTAAGAGGCACTCCCTACGGAGCGCCTCTTTTTTTTGCGTTTAGAAGACTATTTTCAGCAAAAGCCCTCCCCCAAAAACATTTTTTCACGCCTTTTATGTAAAAAGATTTTTAACATATAAAAATAATTTTCGTACTTATCCGAAATTCAAGGTGTATCACAAATAAAGCTCAAATAAACTTGCTGTATTATATAACGTAAAAAACATGTATCATAAAAACGGACACTGTACTATCATAGTACGCACATTTACACACAAATTAATATTTCAACTTTTAAGCCCTAAAATCGCCTATTGTTTTGAGTTTTAATTTACATATATTTAAAACGTCAACCAGAACAAACAGGAGGACATTCTGATGAACAAAAGACAAAGAAAATATTTCGGGAAGGCTGCGGTACTCGCAATGGTCGCCGCATCAATCCCATTTACAGCTTGCAGCTACCTCGATTCTTTATTGCCGCACGATCCCTCGGATGACGATCCAATACAAATAAGCTCTTCCAGCAAGGCTAAATCGTCTTCTTCCGTTGCAACCCCTTCCGGAGAATTCCAGACATGGTACGGCTACAATGGCGAACCTCAAATTCAGACCGGCTTGGCGAACGAAACTGAAACAGCAGGGTATTGGTATTCCTTCAGCGACGAGATGGACGGCGGTCTCTCAAAAATCCTTTGGCCTGTGGAACCCGGAAACGAATACAGCAACGAAGCAATGGATCCGATTATCAATCATTGCAGCGGTCTTTGCGGAACGTATGTTCTAGACAAAGGCTCGTTAATGTATAAGCCATATGTCGGCGTAGGCTTCAATCTGGTCGGAGAAAAGAGTTTCGACGACTCGTCTGCAGAAGTCGGTGACGCATCAAACATGGACGGCATTTGCGTGACTTACGCATCCGACATAGCGATATCTGTAGAAATGCGCCTCGGTGAAGAAATGGATGCATCCTTCGACTATGCTGTACCAGCCGCATTACTTCCCAAGAGTTCCGGCACAACAAAACGTATTCCATGGCAGGATTTCAAGCAGCCAGCCTGGTACAAAGGCAAACCGATATCTGGAGAAAAAGCCGCAGCACACCTCGCGGCGATTACCTTCATGTTCCAAGGAGAAAGTGGCTCTACGGGCACATTCAACATCGCAGCAGTTGGCCCATATGATGGTTGCGAAGCTTCTCAATTCCCGATCTTCAGGCCGACAACCCAAGTAAATCCGCCAGACCCGATTGATCCGCCGAATCCGATCGATCCACCACCGACCACAAACGACTTTACAACATGGTTTGGACTTGATGGCATCGAACAAATTCACACCGGATATGATGCCGGTACAGAAACATCCGGCTACTGGTTCTATTACGGCGACGATAGCGACGGTGGAAAATCCAGAATCATTTGGCCAGAACTCCTCGGCAACGAATACGATCCAGAATCCCTACTACCTGTCATTGAACATTGTGGCGGCGTTTGCGGTACGGCAATCCTTGACCAGGGTGACTTGTATTACCAACCGTTTGTCGGCTTAGGCTTCAACTTGGCTGGCGAAAACAACGACGGCAATGTTGCTACAGCTGACGCTGCAGGCATGGGTGGAATCTGCATTACCTACTCCTCGGATGCAGCACCAACACTTGAAATGAGCCTCGGTGATCATTTGGACGCAACCTTGGAATACGCATTACCGACAGTAGCACTCCCGAAGAGTCCTTCCGGTACAACAAGGTTTATCCCATGGTCCTCTTTCAAGCAGCCTTCCTGGTACAAGGGCAATACGTCATACACCGGTGAACAGGCTTCCAGAACACTCGCGGCCCTCAGATTCAAGATTCAAGCCTCTGCTGGCAAATACAAATTCAACATCCAGGAAATTGGTCCGTATAACGGCGGCACTTGCGGCGTCACGGCTGCAGCCACCAACAACAAGGTGAAGAATCGTTAAAACAAAGTCCCATACATCTCCTTATGTAGAAGAAATCCGGCCTCGCATGAGGTCGGATTTTCAATTTCAATCAGCAAGACTTCACTGGGTCCTTCGCTATTCGCTCAGGATGACGTGATTGCGGATTATTCCTTGTCTTCCTTTTCCTTGTCGTGGCAATGGCACGGGCAATGATAGCAGTCACCCGTTTCGGCGTAATCCTTGCCAGTCCAGCAGTAAGTGCAAAGGTCTTCTTCCGGGAGGCCAATAGCCTGAATCAAGTCGTCAATGCGCTGGAACGCAAGCGACGTGAGGTTCAGCTTCTTGCGGATGTATTCGACCATGTCCTTGTACGGCTGGCCATTCGGATCGGTGTACTTGTCGAGATCGGCGTTTTCACCTTCCTGGTCGCGAATGTAACGGCGCGTGATGAGGTCGTATTCATTCTTGGAGCGGGAGAAGTTGATGAACTTGCACGGATAAACGAGCGGCGGGCAAGCGATACGCATGTGCGTTTCCTTGCAGCCCATAGAATAAAGTTTTGCAGCCTGCTTGCCGAGCTGAGTTCCGCGAACGATGGAATCATCGCAGAAAACGAGGCGACGGTCCTTGATGAGTCCCGGAATCGGGATGAGCTTCATCGAAGCAACGTGTTCGCGCTGGCGCTGGTCCTGCGGCATAAAGGAACGTGCCCAAGTCGGCGTGTACTTCACGAACGGACGGGCAAACTTGATGCCTGCTTCGTGAGCATAGCCCAAAGCGTGAGACGTACCGGAGTCCGGAATACCGCAAGCGGCATCGGCTTCGGTCGGGGTGCGCTTCGCAAGAGCGGAACCGCAACGGTAACGGGTCATTTCCACATTACGTCCTTCGTAACTGGAGGCCGGGTAACCGTAATACACCCAGAGGAACGAACAAATTGCCATTTTCTTGCGCGGCGGAACGAGCACCGTTTCGCCATCCGGCGTGAGCTCGACCACTTCGCCCGGACCAAGATCACGGACGTATTCGTAACCGAGGTTCGGAAGTGCGCAGCTTTCTTGCAAGGCAATCATGGCGCCATCCTTCTTACCAAGGATGATAGCCGTACGGCCCCACTTGTCGCGGCAGGCATAAAAACGCCCCGCACTATCCATAATCAGCACGGAGCAACTTCCCTTCACCTTGTCCTGAACATACTTGAGACCGTCAATAATTGAATCCTGCGTAGCGATAAGCGCTGAAACAACTTCGGTCGGACCGACCATGCCACTCGTCGTTGAGAACTGGAGCTGCATGCAGTTGTTGCGGAAAAGTTCGTTCTTAATATCTTCGATGTTCGTAATGAGACCAACAGTCACAATTGCGAACGTTCCCAGCTTGGAGGTCATGACGAGCGGCTGCGGGTCTGTGTCAGAAATGACGCCTAAACCAACCTTGCCAGAAAAATGTGAAAGATCGTGCTCGAACTTGCTGCGGAACGGAGTGTTCTGGATGTTGTGAATCGAGCGATGGAAAACTCCATCTGATTTCAAAACAGCCATGCCGCCGCGATGAGTGCCGAGGTGAGAATGGTAGTCGGTTCCGTAAAAGAGATCGCAAACGCAATCTTCTTTGGAAATAACACCACAAAAGCCGCCCATATAAGACTCCTGGATAGAAAAAGATTTTCCACGCACAAAAATAGAAATCTTGAGCCATATGCAAAGACTAAACCTGAAAAATTTTTATTTCAACCGCCGGGCAGCCCCCGCAAATAGCCATATTTTTTGCTTACGCCCCAAATTGGAATAACGCCTTATTTTGAATTGAGATCTTTTGAGTATATATTGGTATAAAAGCATACATTTTCAGAAGGGGAAGCATATGGAAATTAAAGCCGTACGCATGTTTGACCATGGTTTCATGAACCAGGCGTTTGCCTTTGGCGGTGAAGAAGGCAAGGACAAGTTCGACGAGCAGATTATCTACCGCAGCAGCCTGCAAAACTTTCTCATCGACACCGGGAGCGAAGTCATCCTCGTCGATACGGGATTCGTCAACGATTTTGAAGCGCCCGAAAAGAAACTCGGCGCACCGCTTTACATGGGCGAAAAGCTAAAGGACTACACCAAAGCCTTTGCGGAACTCGGCTATAGGCCCGACCAGGTCACTAAAATTCTCATCACGCACAAGCACCCGGACCATTCGGCAGCAATCCAGTACTTCAAAAGTGCAATGGTTTACGTCTCGCCCGAAGATGCCGACGCCATGAAGCTCGAAGGCCCAAACATTGTGCGCTGCACATACAAGGACGGGCCTTACCACAACTTCCCGAAATGCGAAAAAATCGCAGACGGGATTTATTTCATTGAAGCGAAGGGACACACCAAGGGCAACAGCATCATCGTCGCCGAAAACGACGGGCTCTTCTACATGATGCATGGCGATGTGACCTACTGCGATGCAGCCCTCAAGGCGAACAAGTTAAGCATCGTCTTTGAAGACATTGCAGCCGCCCGCGAAACGCTCGACCGTGTCCGCGAATTTGTCGCCAATAACCCGACCGTTTACCTCTCGACGCATTGCCCCGAAGGCTATGAAAACCTCGAGATGAAACGCGTGATGAAACTGTAGAAATTTCCACAGTTATGCCCGCGACATAAAAAGTGTAGTTTCACTTTGTCACCCCGGACGCAGTTCCGGGGCGTTTTTCAATCAATTATTCGCCGAGAACAAAGTCAACAGCTTTTTCGAGGTCTTCTTTTTGGCGTTTATGCACTTCGGCGTAACGTTTCAAAGCACGGGATGCATACATCGCATAGATGTTCGAATCCAGCAATTGAATCATGCGGTTCTTAATTTCGCTAACGGAATATGGGTCAAAATAAAGTGCCGCATTTTCGCAAACTTCGGGCACAGAAGTCGTGCCGCTTGCAGCCACAGGCACACCATATCGCATCGACTGCACCGGCGGATAGCCAAAGCCTTCGTTCAAGCTCGGGAAAATAAATGCATACGCGTTCTTGTGCAAGAATTCGAGTTCCTTGGATTCTACGTAACCGAGGAACACAAAAGCATCCTTGTTGCGGATATGCTTGCGGTAAACTTTTACGTTCGTCGCGCCCGTAATCACGAGTTTCATATCGAACAAGTGATTTGTCGAACGCATCATTGTTACAAGTTCATCAAACGCCTTGACCGCACGCAGATTGTTCTTTTCCCAGCGAGCACCGCTCGTGAGCAAAAAGAACTTTTTGGATTTCACGCCCGGCGGCAAGAATCCTTCCGGTTCATAATCCAGCATCGGGCTATAGAAAACCGGGATTTCCTTGTCCAGAAGCTCCGGGAAGAAGGACTTGATAGAAGCACGGCTATGTTCGCTCACGGTAATGCATTCGGCACGGCCGTCGGCAATGCGGGCCGCCAAATCGCGGTACTTGGGCGCATAGAAATACTTTTTCCAACAGTCGCGGTAACGCACAAGCGCTTCGAGCTTTTGAGCAAGCTTTTTCGCAAAGCCAACACCTTGCCAGCTGTACTGCATTTCAAGAGCGCGCACGCCATGCCACGTGAACACAAAGCGCTTCACCTGAATTTGCCATTTGCCTTCCAGCGAATAAAGCGGCGTGTAGAACGCGTCAATCGCATTTTCGTCGATAATCTGCTGCGGCGTTTTTTCGGCAATGTCAAAAAGCGGAATGCCACATTTTTCACAAGCCGCAATAATATCCGGAGCCAAATATTTTCGGCTATCGTAAACGCAACTGAATTTTGCGCCACGTTTCACAAGCGCCCAGAAAATCACTTCGCCATAGCTGCCGCCACCGTGAAACTTTGCACTGTGAATCGGCTGCACCGCCACGAGATTAAAAAGCAAATTCATAAACGCCCCCTAGAAAAGCTTGCCCAGGATTTCCAAAGGCTTTACGAGGAATGGCATTTTCTTGTACAGCCAGGCAAGCGATTTTGCAAACGCATAAGAGCGAATGATGTAGGCACCAGCAGCGCCAACCTTGTTCGTCTGGTACATGAACGCATCCTTCGCATGCGCAATCACGTCATCGTAATATTCGTTGATGTGAATGGACTTGTCCGCATTCACCGTCACAGGGAGGTTCTTCAAGTTCGTATAAAAGTCCTTGCGCAAAATCTTCGGCAAAAAGATGTTCATCGATTCCGGCACCTTGCGGCCACGCGTATCGATAATGCGCGAACCAAAGAAGTGCAACACCTTCGCCGTCGGCAAGAAACGGTTGCCATAAGCAAGCTGGCAGTTCCAGCCGCCATCCATCTTCTTCGTGATATAACCGAACTTGTAATTGGTTTCAGCAAGCGAAGCCATGTCATACGGGAAGTTCTTGGAAACGCAGTAAAGCCAAAGTTCATGCCAAGTCTTGAAGAACTCGCGGGCTTCTTGCGTATCGGCGGCAAACATCACGCCCCCGTTGAAAATCTCGTCGTTGAGGATTGGCGAAAAGCCCATCATCTTCGCGTTGTTCAAGACCTTCTTGCGGTTAATCGCCTTCGAGAGATTCGTGTGGAAGTCGAGCACGGCATAAATGCCACCGCGCCATTCGTCCGGAATCGAGAGGTCATCGACAATTGCGATATCCGAATCCATGTACAAGAAGTCGCCATCAACCACGTTGCGCATCACCGTCTTGAGGTAACGAGAACGAAGCATCGGCGTGAACTTTTCATCAAGCGTCAATACCTTGAGTTCATCGACCGCATCCTTCAAGACCGCACGCGGACCCGTCAGAGTTTCAGCCGTCTTGTCGTCCGTCAAAAGCGTCACGAACGCATTCGGGTTATGGACGCGCAGCGAAGCAATCGCCACAAGCGTCTGCTCGCAGAAAAAGTCCTTCGGGGAACTTGTCAACACAAAAAGATATTTCACAGAAGGCATGCAAGAACCTCGCTATTCTTTCCACCAAACATCGAAATCATGCGTAATACGCTTTTCTTCAGGTGGCAACTGCATATAGTTACCATAAGCACGGGACAAAACATAATCATAATTTGCAAATCCCGTGTACTTACGATTTTCAAACTGGAACTCCGCCTGCGGCAAAAGCATTTCCTTATCAAGAATCGTATCAACGCGCGTGTCAAAGAAAAGGCTTGTCACATATTTCGACTTTTTAATATCAAAACGACGATGGAACCATTCAACAAAACGGCAGAACCGCTTGCGGCCAATAACACAAGTAAAGGCGTTGAAGAAACGCTTATACAGCAAATTCCAAAAACTTAATGTTTTCGATGAAAAATCGGTATCCATCGCAAGGCAGATAACACGAATCAGAGCTGCAATACTGGTATAAATCTTAGCGAAGAACATCGAAGACGGAAGGCCATCATAAGGGAACACATCAACCCAGAGGCCCCCATTTTCCTTATGCCTATCCATCTTCACACGAGTACGGTTATCCGTCACCTTTGCAAACGGGCAGAAATAGTCCTCATTCGTATCATCAACAACATCAAGCCACTCAGGTTTCTTTACGGATTTGTCTTTCAGCAAAGAAATCAGCTTGTCATAATCATCGCGCATGACAATGATATCCATGTCATCGTCCCAGGGAATATAACCCTTATGGCGGACAGCCCCCAGAAGCGTACCACAAGCGATGTAGTAATGCAATCCGTTTTCCTTACAGATTCTAGCAATCTCATCCAGAATGCACATCTGTATTTCTCTAGCTTCTTCTCGCGAGATTTTTTTCATTTCGATACCTTCTGCGCAGAATCCTTATCCGCTTCAATTTTTTTCTTCTGGACAACCCAATAAATACCAAGCATGGCAAGAACCACTGCATATACAAGGGCTTTTGTAATCAAGTCCAAATCTGTAAATTTTGCATTGATTACAATGTAGAATGCAATAAGCCCGACAATCCACACAATCTGGGAAATGAGCTTCGAAGAATACGGCCACAGTCCCATTTTGAAAAGGTATATGTTATTGCAAACAATCGCCACCAGATTATAGCAAAGCATAGAAAGCGCCGCACCGACAAGCCCAAAAGCGGGAATCAGGAAATATCCCGAAATAAGCGCCACGCCAAGTGAAAGGACATCCATTTTAAGGGAGTAGAGGCTTTTTCCCATGCCGTTCAAGACCACAATGGACATTCCTCCAAAGCCTGCAACAAGATGAACCAGGAGCAATATCCCCAGAGTTTCCGGCTGCACAATGAAATCCTTGCCGGCAATGCCCAAAATTTCACCCGGGAACAGCACAATGAAGAACCCAATGAGCAGCTGGATAAACGTCACCATAAAAACGCAATAACTATACACCGGTTTCAAGTCCGTATGCAGACGATCCTTGTCCATGCCCGCAACGACAGGAGTAAGAATAGGAGTGAAGCCGACGCGAATTGTCTGAAGGGCATTTGAAATCGTAACCATTATGCCATAAGCGCCTGCCTTTTCAGGCCCAAGGAACAGCATGACAAGCCAGAGGCTTGAACGAATCAGGAACGACGAGACAAATTCACCAAAGCCAAGCGGAAGAGAGTAAAGCAACAGGCTTCTAGAAACCAATTTGCCAGGATTCATCGGCATATCCGGGAATTGCCGACGGACCAGGACAAAATGGACCATAAAACCAACGATCTGCCCCACAAGCAAGCCCAACGGGAGAGCATGCGGGATTCCACCGTAATAAAGGGCAATGGATGTTGCAGGCGCAAGCGTTACGGTCAAAAAGGAATTAACAAACACGGCGTTTTGCGGACGGCGGTTTCCCTCTGACGCGGTACTAAAGACATATGTTCCCACATAGAACAACAGGGAAAGTGCATACCAAGGCAATTCCGCCGAGATATAGGGCGTAAACGAACCCACAAAGATGACCGCCGTACAAAGCAACGCAATGGCGGCCGAAATCCAGAACGATTCCATGATGCCATCGTGTAGAACGCGTCTGTTCAGCTTATTCTGCGGAAGATACCAATATAAGCCCTTGTCAAGCCCTAACGTCGCCGAATGAGCAATCGTCAAAATCAAAGTTTGCGCAGAAACGAAAATACCAAATTCCGCTGCACCAAAAATGCGGGCCATCACAAATGTAAGAAGAGGACCACAAACTTTAAGAATCGTCCCCACAACATTTACAATCAAAGCTTTTTTTAGAAACTTGCTGTCTGCTTCTAGATTTTCCATAACGAGATCAAATATAGTTTAAATCCCCATAAGGCCGTATGTCATTCATCAGCTTCAATTTGCAGATCATCTTTAATTTTTACGAGAATCCAAAGTACCGCAACAGTAATAGCAACATACTTTATAGCAAGTTAAAAAAACACCTGAAATTTAGACCTCAGGACCCAATTTTGAATTCTTTTTTCTAAATTATCTGGCATATGGTTCAATTCAGTCAAACTTCTTGGCAATACGGCACTCTTTCTGATACGCTTGATATTATGCGCTATGCGCCGATGTCTTTGTCCGTTGGGAAAAATGCCGTTCTTTACTACACATTGCCCAAGATGATTGAATCCGGCGAATTTATACGCTACACAATCGTAGCGGGTTTCAGAAAAATAAGTTGGACCGGCATCATTGGAGCGGTCACTCCCGGCAAAACCAAAAATGTCATTGAAATCGCAGTGCGTCTTGGCGAAGGCCCGTTCCGCGGCTTTACAGCAAAGCACACGTTCGATTCCGTCAAGGGCATCACGACCTGTTTTGACGACATGACTTTCCAGGGCTGCAAGGACTTTGCCGAAGACACGTTCTCGATTGTCATGGCAAGCGCAAGCATGGTTTATGCCATCCAAGCCCGCGAAATGGCCCGTGAACAAATTGCTCTTGTAGAAGCAAAGAAAAAGACCCAGGCTTTCGAAGCTTTAGATCAGTCCGCAACCGCCGGATAACATCATGTACAAGTCCCTCGAACAGGCCCTGCTGGATTTGGAAAAAGCGGGAATGCTCAAACGTATTCACGCCGAAGTCGATCCACACCTGGAAATGGCCGAAATCGCGAGGGAAAATTTTAAGCAGGGTGGTCCAGCGCTACTTTTCGAACATGTCAAAGGGAGCAAGTTCCGCGCCGCCTGTAACATTTTCGGAAGCGATGAGCGGTTCAATTTTCTGTTCCGTGAAGGCTTCGAGCAGACAAAAATCGCCGTAAATTTCAAGGCAAACCCGGTAGATTTTTTCAAGAACGCATTCAAGCACCCGTTACAACTGTTCCAGGCGGGATTTGCCGGAATAAAGTCTTTGCCGAGACGTTCCGGTAGCATCAAGGACTTCGAAGAATGCAGTCTTAGCGACTTGCCTCAGCTGGTCAGCTGGCCGCTAGACGGCGGAGCGTTCATCACGCTCCCGCAAGTCGCCACACGCCCAAGCGAAAACGCAAGCATCATGCAAACGAACGTGGGCATGTACCGCATCCAGATTTCCGGGAATGAATACATTCCGAACGAAGAATGCGGACTTCATTACCAGATCAAGCGCGACATTGCAAGGCACCACCAGAAAGCCATCGAAGAAGGGCGCCCGCTCAAGGTGAGCGTTTTCATTGGCGGGCCTCCATCGCACACGTTTGCCGCCGTGATGCCCATGCCCGAGAACCTCTCGGAGCTTTTGTTTGCAGGCATGCTCGGCAACCGCCGTTTCCGTTACTTTGAACATGATGGTTACCTTGTCTCTAGCGATGCCGATTTTTGTATTTTAGGAGAACTCGAACCCGGATTAAAACCCGAAGGTCCATTTGGCGACCACATCGGCTATTATTCCGGCAAACACGATTTCCCTTGTATGAAAGTCACAAAAGTGCTTTGCAAAAAGAACGCCATTTTCCCATTCACGGTCGTCGGGCGCCCGCCTCAAGAAGATACGCTGTTCGGGAAATACATTCACGCGATCACAAAGCCAATGGTCCCTGCCTCGCTCCCGGGCGTTTACGGGATTCACGCGGTCGATGACGCTGGCGTACACCCGCTTTGCCTAGCGCTCGGTTCAGAAGCGTTCCGACCGTACGCAAGCCCCGAAGAACGCGAGCCGATGGAACTTTTAAAGACGGCAAATGCGCTTCTCGGATTCAATCAAGCGAGCCTAACAAAGTATTTGCTGATTGCCGCAAAAGAAGACGCCGCGGGCATTTCTACTGACGCGAATGCCATCGCAAATGAAACTGCCACAAGTCTCGATGTAAACAACGTTCCTGCATTTTTCACGCACGTTCTCGAACGCGTCCACTTCGACCGCGACTTGCATTTCCAAACGGCGACGACAATCGACACGCTCGACTACTCCGGAACAAGCCTCAACCACGGTTCCAAAGTCGTGATTGCCGCTGCCGGCGCAAAGATTCGCGAACTCCGCAACAACCCGGGCGATTTAGAAACGCTTGCGCTCCCGCAAATGTTCAAGAACGCGACCATCGTGATGCCCGGTGTGCTCATGATCGAAGGCCCAGCGATTCTTGAGAACAACGAGAAGTCCGCGACTCTCGAAACTCTCGAACAACTCAAAAACACCATCGCCCACTGGGAATTCCGCGAGAACTACCCCTGGATTTCCATCATCGACGAAGGCGCTCTTACCACAAACAAAGCAGCCGGAACAGCCAACATTTTAAGCGATTTTCTCTGGCTCACGTTTACGCGTTCCGACCCCGCCCAAGATATTTACGGTCTCGAAGAAACCGTTGAAGCCAAACACTGGAAATGCAAGGCGCCACTGATTGTAGACGCCCGCATCAAGCCGCAGCACCAACAACAGCTGACCGTACCCGCCGAAATTTCGAAAAAGGCAGAACAAATCCTCAAAGACGCAGGAGTCCTGTAAAAATGCGCTTCATCGCACTATTACTCATCGCATCATTCAGCTTTGTACACGCCTACGAAGGTGGATGCGGAACTATGCAAGTTCTCCAGAACATCATTAACAAAAGAAAGCAGCCCCGTTTAGCCTCTATACAATTCGACTACGAAAGATGTAGCTACGAACAGTACTACGATTCAGTCTATACCATTGAAACGCCCCACATTCAAGTATTATACGTTTTAAACGGCCCACACGCCACAACGAAAGCCTTTGCCGACAGCACCGCAAAAAGCATGGAAGAAGCCTGGAATTACTACGTCAACAAGCTTAAAATGCGAGCACCGAAAGGCCCAAGCATAAGCCACCACTATCAACATAAAGTCAAAGAGGGGCTATATCCAATCGAAATCATTGATGTTGAACAAATTCGTGATCCCGACGGTTCATACGCCTGCAATGCTTGCTTTGCGCTCACCATTCCGCTAGACGATCCAACAACTTCTCAAATTTTTCTGGACAACGATTTCTATTACGGCGCATGGGATAATTACAACAAAGAAGAAATTACCGTAAACGGAACCACTTGTTCTTACGCCAACGGCTATATTCCGCTGCGCAACAGCGCACACAATTTTTCCTACGCCGACGAATGGGCAAAGGGAATCCGTCTTACCGTATTTCATGAATTTTATCACGCCATACAGCTTCAATACCTCAATGTCATAATGGACAATCATTTATTCTGGTTTGAAGCATCCGCCACCGGATTCGAAGAAATCACAAACTCCGACATTGATGATTATTTTTCCTACATTCCATCTCTATTCCGCGATATGGGAGAGCCGCTTTCAAAGGTTAACCAATACAATTCCCATAAAATATACGGAGTTTCAACATTTTTCCTTTATCTGTTCCACAGAGTTTCAAATGAATTCGACAGGTCCATTTGGGAAAGCTTCTCCAAAAATCCGACAAAGCCTTTTGAATATCAGTTTGAAACATCGTTAAAGCCCTACCATCTAGATGCCGACAGCGTATTCCACGATTACACCGTAAGGCTATCATTATCAGGCCCCAAAAGCAAATCCATTTCAAAAAAAGAATGGATTGTCAATGATCAACCAGAATGGCCGTCTGCACTATTTTACGATCAGGACTCCATTAAACCAGAGCTCGAAAGCCTGGCATTCAAGTTTTACCGCACAAGCAACAACTATGTAGAGCCGGACTTTACAGACTTTATCGGGAAAGCTTCGGTCATCACATTTAACAACGGTACAGCTAGCCCCTACACCATTCAAAACACAAAAACGCTCGACAGCCTTTCTTCCGTATTAACAACTAGCGATTCCACTTTATGGATTTTCAGCAGATTTGGCGATTCAGAAAGCATCCCCTTGGTAAACAAGGATGCCGCACCGCATGCCTACCCCGTTCCATGGAGACAAGGACCTCTTTGTTTTGCCCCACTTCCCCACGATAAAAAATTTATTGAAATCAGGACAAGACGCGGAGATCTGGTTTCTCAGGAAAAATATTTAAGTAACAAATACTGCCTGTCAGAAGATAAAGTCAAGTCAATGATGGCACCAGGCGTTTACCGCTTCCGCGTCGGGAACAAAGGCAAAACCACCAGCTTTATGGTGATGTATTAGTAGGAAGTAGACAGTAGACGGTAGGAAGTTAGAAGCGGTTAGGGAACGTCATCCTGAGGAGCCGTCATCCTCGACCCTGGAGTGCGTAGCACGATAGGGGAGGGGAACCATTATTTCTTGTATCTACGTTTGCGACGAAGACTACTCAGAAGGCGAGTGTTGCAAAAATGAGCTTGCTCATTTTTATAACCGAGCCAAAGAGTTGGGGCTTTAGCCCCATCCAGTTATTTCTCGTTCTTAAGCCTAGACTTAGCTTATTACAAGCATTCCCCGATCCACGGGAACAAATTATTTTTTTGTTCTAACTTCTTGAGCAATTTTGTATCGGGATTAGCTTTCACGGCTTCTTTATAAAGCGCACAGACATTTTCATAATGTCCGTTCAAACGGGCGCGTGCATAGTCCGCCGCCGAATTGTTATGGATCATGAACGCCCAGTCCGAAGCCTGGAACAGCACAAGTTCGCGCGCCATCTGCGCAAGGAAACGCTTGGCCATCGCATTTTTTGAACCGCGCGCATTCCCAACAGCATTCCAAGAAGCCTTCCCTGCAGCCTTAGAAATGCGCAACTTCAAATCGTCCATCATCTTGCGCATTCTAAAGAACATCGGGTACTGGAAAGCGACTTCATCGTTCATCCAGACTTCACCAAAGCCACCCTCGCCCCACGACGAGAAAATCGGCTTGTGAACGTCTTTATCTGCAGGCTCGCGAATCGAATCTTCAAGAGAAGCCATCTCGACCACGCTCGAGCTTGCCGCGCGTTCAAACATTTTCTCGATGAACAGCGGACCTTCAAACCACCAGTGTCCAAAAAGTTCCGCATCGTACGGACAAAGAATCGAGACCTTGTTGCCATCCATGTTCGGAAGCAAGCTCGACACAGTCGCTTCGCGATTGGCGACAAAAAGTCGCGCGTGGTCTTCAACAAGACGCAGCGCATTCCACGGACGATAAATCTTCTTGTCTTCGCTACCTGTGATGCGGTAATACTTGAGACCCGTTTCAATGTGCGCGCCCGCCGCCAAGAAGTAATCGCCTAGATACTCGCTTTCGCGTTCGTGCGCAATGTCCTTGAAAAACTCGCGATATTCCGGATGCCCCGGGTAGCCCGTTTTGCGGCTCCAGACTTCCATGGAACTGCTCTGTTCGCGGCCCATGCAATAAAGCCCTGCCGGAGTCTTGATCGGCGAAAATACGCCATATTTAGGCGCAGGTTTTGCCAAGAGTACGCCATGCGTTTCCAAGAAGAAATACTTGAATCCGTATTCCGCAAGGATGCTGTCCAATCCTTCAAAATAGCCACATTCCGGGAGCCACAGCCCGCGAGGCTTTTTGCCAAACACCTCTTCGAATGCACGGACCGTAATCTTCAGCTGCAAACGGATGGCATCAACATCGTTCTGGTATGCAGGCAAAAACGGATGCGTTCCCACGCACGTGAGCAAGTTGATTTTTCCAATCTGCTCCAAGCGTTTGAGTGCAGGGACAATTTCGCAACCGCAATCGCGCTCCCACGTGTTGATGAGCGCAAGCTGCCTGCGGTAATAAAAATCCACCACTTCCATAAGCTCGGAATTGCCCTGGAAGCGGACTTTTTCACATTCAATCAGTTCAAGCTGTTTGTGCAAATGCGTCGAAAAACGGGTAAGCAAAAGCTTATCCGTAAGCATCGCCAACAGCGCCGATGAAACACTAAAATTGAGAGTGCCTGGCACACCC
Organism: Fibrobacter sp.; assembly: GCF_045112255.1. Classification (GTDB taxonomy): domain Bacteria; phylum Fibrobacterota; class Fibrobacteria; order Fibrobacterales; family Fibrobacteraceae; genus Fibrobacter. The sequence goes on along the minus strand of NZ_JBGUHR010000045.1, from coordinate 28,589 downwards.
TTTTCTTCCAGACGGTTGAGCATCTGGATGATGGGCAAATACGTCTCCGCCATAGCCTCAAAAAACCAGTTCTCTTCCAAGAACCGGTCAAAAGAGGGTTCACGCACAAAAGGCAAATGCGCGTGAAGCAAAAGATGTACGCGACCAGGCTTTGCCATTATTCCGTGCGCTTCACCACGATCGGGACGATTGTCGTCGGAAAATCGCCGTCCTTATCGGTAGCAAAGACCGGAATGATCTTCGTCACGTCCGGGAGGTCTTCTTCAAAGCTGAAAGTGCCATCCGGGTTGAGCGGGAACGGTTCGCCACGCACCTGCAAGTGCGCATCCGGACGTGTGCCGCCGTAGACGATCAAGCGGGTCTTCACCCACAAGAAAAAGTCCTTACCGTAGTTCACGGAATCCTTCGGGAGTTCAAGCTTGTTGCTCTTGAGAGCGGCACTGGAAAGTGCGCCAGAGAACATGGAACCCGAAGAACTCGAAAGCGATTCAAGCCAGTTCTTTGCAGACATCGAAGAAAGTCCCGAGCTGCCAAAGCCACCGAGAGTTGCCCCGCCGAGGGATGCGCGAACGAATACGTTGTCTGTATTCACTTCGGAACCTTCAAGCGTGAACGTCTGCATCGGACCAGCTTCGACGAGCGGTTCAAACTTGCCTGCAGCGACAACACCGAGAGCGGCAGCGCAGTTCTGCGTCGCCTTGTTTTCCACGTACCAGCTACGGGCGTCTGCCGGAACTTCGATATCGTGGAACTTGAGCTTCTTGTTGCGCTTCACGGTCAAGTCGTTCGAGATGTCGAACAAGCGGAGCACGAGCTTGCCCTTGCCCTTCTTGGCAGCGTTGATACGTTCTTCAGAAACTTCCCAGAAGGCTTGCATCCAGTTCGGATCCTTCTGCATGAGCACGAGGTATTCGGCGTCGAAGGATTGCGGCAAAGCTTCCGGAGCGGCGGCCTTTGCGACCTTAGCCTTCGGAGTTTCCACGACTTCAACTTCGACCTTCTTGGCCTTCGTTGCAGCCTTCACGACCTTCTTTGCTGCAGCAACAGACTTTTCCGTCTTAGCAGAAACCTTGGCGGTCTTCGTCGCTGTCTTTGCAGCCGGCTTTTCGACCTTTTCGGCCTTAGCCTTCGCCGTCTTCTTTGCCGGAGCAGCCTTTGCAGCCACCTTTTCTACTGTTGCGCTCGGCTTCTTGGCGACAACCTTCTTTTCGGCAGGAGCTTTCTTTGCAGCAGTCTGCTTCTTTTCTGCACCAACCTTCTTGGTTGCAGAACTTGCAGCCGTTTCTGTAGCCTTTTTGGCTACAGTCTTCTTTTCAGAAACTTTCACAGAAGCCGTCTTCTTAGTAGCGGTCTTCTTAACATCCTCATCTTTTTTCTTAGTAGCCATTTCGATCTCCTTCTGTTGAATCTTATTGACCACGGGTTTTACCCCAACTTCCGACACCGAGCAAACCGAGACGTATACCAATATAGGATTCACTCCAGTTGCGGTCATCGTCTGTCAGGCGAACGCCCCCCTGAATGGCAAAATCCAACATCGTTCCCTTTCTACCGAGCGGGAAACCAGCACCAATGGATCCACCAATTTCAGAAACATTTTCTACATACCAGCTTTTATACCAAGCGCCGGCTCTGTAAGTTATGCGATCCCAATAGGCATCGTAAAAGACTTCGCTTCCATCGCGTTGATACCCGACAGAAATATTAAAGTCACTTTGCGTTTTAGTCACCTTCGCCATGTCCCAGCTACCGGCAACATTTTCAATATCATGCTCCCAAGCGCGCCAGGCGATATCTGCCATTACGTTATGGCGCTTGTTAAAGCGATAATTGACACCAGTTGCAAGCATTGCAGGCACCTTAATCTCGCGGGTATAATGAGTCGGTGCAAGCGTATCCGTCTCGCTGAACCTGAAGTTGTACTCCAGCTCATTCCTAAGCGTAAAGGGAGTCGTAAACGAGAAAAAGTATGAAGCCATACGGCCGCGATACTGAGCGGCAAAAGTGTAATAAGCCGGATGATTCTTGATTTCCCAGTCACCCGTCACATAATCCGACACAACAGCATTGTTTGTCGCCCAGGAATCCTTCTTGGCGATTTCGCTATTGTCTGGCCCCAGCATCAAGTTACGGGTAAAACTACCTATCACAAAATGTGCAGAAGCGCCCAACGAAACCGGACGGAGGAACGGAAGACGAATAGCGTAAGTCGGCACAAGTTCATAAAGGCTGCTCTGGTACTCAATACTAGAATTCCAGTCCTCTTCTTCGTTTTCGACATCTTCACGAATCGAAGAAGCATAGTGCTGCCACAGCGATACGCCAATCGTACCAAAATCACCCATCGGGAACGAAAGGTTCATCGAAGGCATAGAGATGTTATTCGTCGTGTAATGAGAATTCGAACGATCTGCAGTCGAAACATCAAGCAAAAAATTCAAGTTCATTACAACTTTAGAATCAAAGCCCTGACGTGCCGGGTTCACCACAGAAACACCTTCGGCCTCGCCCGTCTTGGCATTACCCGCAAAACCACGACCAGCCATGGCCGCAGAACCGCCAGCAATCTGCTCTTCACCGAGAGCATCAATTCCAATCATCGACGCAAAGGAGAAACTCGAAACACAAAGCAAAGCACTAATAAACTTTTTCATTATTTACCCTCGCGTACAGTAGAGGTTGCGGCTTTTTCGTCCTTTTTGTCGCCGCGCTTCGAGGCCAGCCACAACTTAAGCGTGGCTGACTTTTCCTTAATAGAAGTAAAATCGTATCGTGCATAATCGTAATGCGGGAAAAACACTTCTAGCGTGTCGCTATCTCCTACAACACGATCATAGAAAACCGTATCCTTATCCAACAGAACAGGATAGGCAAGACGCATCATCATCTTGAACGAACGACCATCGCTGGCCCTGTTAATAAAATCGCGCATGCCAGCAGTCACCTGCAATGACACAGAATCGCCTTTATAGAACACCATGTTCGGATGCCCACTTTCAAGGACTCTCGGCTTGTCAATCTTGTAGCTTTCCAAACGGCGAACGACAGTATCGGCACTGTCCGCATACGACCCCACATCAAGACGAATCGGGTATCCAAGTTGACTTTCGCCCTTAGAATCGTCCCTATAGAAGGTCATTTGGGCCATCACGACCGCCTGGCGCACATCGTTTCCATCCCCTTGAGGATTAGGGAATTCATCTCCATAGAAATCAGACAGAGCCTTCATAATCGGCTTGGACGGGAACTCGACGACAAGAGAATCGAAGGTCCCTCCGTGCAACACGAGGCAGTCCGAGCACGTTTCATGGTTCGAAGAAATAACTGCAGCACGGTACACGTCAAACATTTTCGGGAACTTCTCTTTTTTCTCCGCCACCATAAAGAATTGCGGGTAGTACTTTTCGTGACCGGGACCATAGAAGCGATAAATAGTCGAAGCTTCCGGAGCCGAAATGCGAACCTGCAAACGACGATTGCCAGAGTTCTTACGAACATCATTTACAAGAGCGCTCGGCAAATCAAGCACTAAAAGGGAATCCTTTTTGCCAATCGAAACAGAAATTGTCGTATCAGCCGTTTTCTTGGCTTTCCAGGACTCGAGATCCCGCAGCCATGTAGTATCATAGATCTCGCCCAAATCCTTGAATTCACTCTTACTCAGCTTTTCCGAAAGGATCCAGCTCACATTGATATTCAAATCTTCTTCGATCGGAAGAATCCCCGAAGGCAAATATTCAGACTGATAGTAAGAATCAATAAGACGCAAGTACAAAACCGAACTTGCAGAATCAGCCTTTTTCAAGGTATCGAGGAATGCACTGTCCAGCGCAAAATCCAAGGCGAGATCATAGGACATGCCGGACACGGCACCTACAACACCAACACCCCAAGCACTCTTGGGACGCGTATCCTGAAAAACTTCTGCAGACACCGGTTTCAAGCCACCAACCGTTACAGTCTGCACCTTGTAGTTGCTAGGCATCCCTTGATCAGAAAGCCAGTTTGTCAAACCGTCGTCATCCGTATCAAACAGGCACGATGACAGAAAAAGCGCCAAAAGCGGCAACAGAATAAATTTTTTCTTTTTCACTCAGAACTCCGAGTATTTGCTTATAAATAAATTTCGCCCATAATATAGCAAAAACGCCGTTGGGAAATTTGGTGCTAGCTAACGAATTCAGAATTAGGAAGTAGGATGTGTTTAGTTGGTAGAGCTTAGTTGGCAGAACTTAATTGACAGATTCCGGCTCGGAGGCCGGAATGACAAAGAGGCCGAGCGATGCAGAAACATGCTCGTATGATTCTATATCCGAGGCAAACAAATCATGTGCTCAGCGCAATGACGTCATGGCGGACCCGATCCGCCATCTAAGTTCTAAATTGCTATATTTGCCTCGTAAAAAATCAAGAGGATTACTATGTCTCAGTTTAACGCTCATTTTAGAAACATCAACGGCGACGATACCTACCCGCTGACCGACGTCATTTACCGCAGCAAGGTGGACGGTAGCCTGCTCGAAGTCGAACACGACCGCGCAGCACTCGCAAGCCGCAGCCCGGAAGAATGGAAGAAGCTCTTTGCCGAACGCCGCATGAGCTTTAAGCCCGAAGACATGAGCGGTATCTGGAGCAAACGCGAAATGGTGCTCCCGGACATTCCGGTCGAAGACATCGTCACCATGCGCGAAGGCTGGAGCCCGCTCTTTGACGCAGCACCGCTCGCAAAAGAACTCGGCATCGGAAGCCTCAAGGTGAAGCTTTGCGGCAACTCCCACACGGGTTCTTTCAAGGACCTCGGCATGACGGTTCTCGTAAGCCAGGTGAATCACATCATCAAGAAGGGCATCCACCCGATTGACGCAGTCGCTTGCGCTTCTACCGGTGACACGTCCGCAGCCCTCAGCGCCTACTGCGCCAAGGCAGGCATTCCCTCCATCGTGTTCCTCCCGGCCGGCAAGACCAGCACCGCACAGCTCATCCAGCCGATTTCTAACGGCAGCATCGTGCTCGCTCTCGACACTGACTTTGACGGTTGCATGAAGATCGTTCAGGAAGTCACGAAGGACAACCGCATTTATCTCGCCAACTCCATGAACAGCCTCCGCGTCGAAGGCCAGAAGACGATTTCTCCGGAAATCTGCCAGGAACTTGGCTGGACGGTGCCTGACACCGTAATCATCCCGGGCGGCAACCTCGGTAACGTAAGTGCACTCGCCAAGGGCTTCGAAGACTGCAAGGCTATGGGCCTCATCGACCGCATCCCGCGCATCATCGTCGCTCAGGCAGAAAACGCAAACCCGTTCTACCAGGCATACGAACGCGGCTTCGACAAGCTCGTACCGGTTCAGGCCAAGAAGACTCTCGCAAGCGCAATCCAGATCGGTAACCCGGTCAGCTATCCGAAGGCCGTTCGCGCCATCCAGAAGACCAACGGTATGGTCGTAAGCGTCTCTGAAGAAGAACTCGCCAACGCCGCCCACCGCGGCGACCGCATCGGTCTTTACTGCTGCCCGCACACGGGTGTCGCTCTCGGCGCTCTCGAAAAGCTCGTCGCAGCAGGCAAGATCGCAAAGGACGAAAACGTCGTTGTCATCAGCACGGCACACGGCCTCAAGTTCACGGAATTCAAGGTCGGCTACCACGAACAGAAGCTCGAAAACATCGCCAGCAAGTACGCAAACCCGGTGTTCAAGGCTCCTGCTGAAATCGGTGCCGTCATGGACATCCTTACTAAAGAGATGGCCGCCCGCCGCCGCTAACGCGTAAGCCGTTAGCGCAATGGCCCTAAGCCGTCGCTAACGCGTCATCCTGAGCGAAAGCGAAGGATCCAGTTACATTTCACCCTCGACATCAGTCGAGGGTATTTTTTATGCAATCCCAAGAAGGCGATCCCGCATCGGTGTGCGGGAATGACATGCATAAAAAAAAGAGAAAGGGCTCTAAAAGAACCCTTTCCTAAGAAGGAGAAAATATTGAGTGGTTTCCAGAACCTTGAACCTATCAGGAGGGGAGCAATGATAAAGTCGTTTCAGGATTTACCTTTCTAACCTTTCTCAACGCTCTAAATATACCAAAATGATCAGGGGTCGGTTCTTTCCTTTTTCTTATTTCTTCACTCAATAAAATTTACAGTCCTTACATTACGATTACATTCGTAAATTCAGAACAAAGTAAAATTATTCTTCCCTGAAGATAATCTTGCATTTCGGAACGAAACGGAATCCACCACGACGATGGCGTTCAATTTCGAAATACTTCTTGACACCTTCACTCGGATGTTCCGGATCGTCAGAGCCGTTGATATGAGCAATGACGCGGTTCAACCTGCTCTCGAAGTTCGGGCGAAGCGGGTCCATGCAAATAGCCGGATCGCGCTTGAATTCACGGTTTTCGTATTCTTCACGGCCAGTCACAGTGTACTCGCGGAGCAAGTTGCGGAGGATTCGAGCCGGGACATTGCGCATGAGATGCTTGCTGTTCACGGAGATCGAGTCATCGCTCTTGTAGTACACGATCGTGACGGAATCGTTCATGGCATCGAGGAGCTGTTCGTGAGCCTTCTGGATCGGCGCCCAAGCAGCAAATTCCTGCTTCACGACAGAACTCATGAGCTTGAGGAACGGTTCTGATGCATTTACGTTTGCCTTGAAATTAAACTCAAGAATGTATGCCGGAGCACCGTAGTAGCAATCCTTTTCGATGAGGAGCGCACCGGTCTTCGGGTCGCGGATGTCCACCAAGGAACGCACACAACCGATGCTACGTTCCACGTCGTTCTTCCATTCGAGGTTGTGTTCCTTGACGCAATCATCAAATGTAACGTGGCGGCCAACGAGTTCGCCCTTAACATAAACACCACCGTCTTCCTTCATTTCGGCGGGAACCCTATTTTCAAGAGCTTCGATAAACGACGTCTGAGATGCGAGATAGCTAATGTGTTCGTATGCAGGCGTGTTCAAGAGGAGAGGTCCGATGTTGATCATGCTACGGATCCAGCGCATCGGGTTTGCCGCAAGCACACCCGGAGTCTCGAACTGGAACGTGAAGTCCACCCTGCGATTGCCGTCGATAACTTCGTTACGAAGGATACTTGCCTTGGTAAGGAACGGATAACGTTTTGGGATAATTTCCAAGCAGAGTTCGCGAGCATCTTCTGCAGAGTAGAACGAAGAGACGAACGGCAAGTAGGAGCGAAGAACGCTACGAGCAGGAACAGCTTCAAATGCAGCGCAACGCTTCACAATGCGTTCAATGAAATCATCTGGGTTTTCGCCGCGTTCATACAACCACGCGACGATGTTGTCCATTATGAAACGGTAAGCGCTTTCATCTACGTATGAATCTTCAAAGTACAAATCGTTTAGGAGTTTTACATTGAACCGGGAATCCCGTTTGACTAAGGTCAAAATGTCCTTGACCGGGTAAGACATCAGTAATTCAATGTGTGCTAGCTGAAGGAATAGATTTGAAACCATTTCACTCACCTCACTTGTTCATAAAAATTCATTAGCTATATTTATAATATAGCAATCAAATAACAAAAAACATACGTAATAGCTACATATAAAAGCGAAAATGGCTGAAATTCACCTTTTATCCGATGAAATCATCAATAAAATTGCTGCTGGCGAGGTCATTGAGCGCCCTGCATCGGCTGTCAAGGAACTTATAGAGAACGCAATCGACGCCGGAGCAACCCGAATTCAGATCCAGATCGAACAAGGTGGAAAGAAAAAAATCCTGGTCACAGACAACGGTAAGGGCATGGGTGCTGCCGATTTGGACCTATGCTACCTCCGTCACACTACATCCAAACTAACAAAAGCAGACGACTTATTTCACCTCCATACAAATGGTTTCCGAGGTGAAGCAGTCGCCTCCATCGCAGCCGTTTCCAAGCTGACCATCACCAGCGCCACGCAAGAAGGCGAAAGCGGTCGCATCGTCGTGAAAGGTGGCGAAGTCATTGAAAAAGAAGATATTCAGGCGAGCCGTGGCACGTCATTCCTCGTCGAAGACCTGTTCTACAACACGCCCGTTCGCCGCACGTTCCTCGGCAGTGAGACCTCCGAATGTTCCCGCATTTTAGACATTGTATTAAAGACCGCCATTTCGCACCCGGAAATCCGATTTGACTATAAAGTTGGCGATAGGACTGTCTTTACAGGCGTTCCCGGAGAACTCCGCAGCCGCATTGCCGAAGCGATCGGTTCCAAGGTCGCCAAGGGCTTGCTCCCCGTTGATTACACCGAAGCTGGCGTCCACGTGACAGGCTACATCTCGCCCACGACCGAAACGAACGGCAAGCGCAACCATCAGTTCCTTTTCATGAGGAACCGCCCCATCGAAAACAAGATGGTGAGCAAGGCGGTATCGCAAGCATACGAACCCTATGGAGCACAATGCAAGCCCGTAACGGTACTGTTCCTGGACATGCCGGACATGGAATTCGACATCAACGTACACCCGGCCAAGCGCGAAGTCCGTTTCGCAAACGGGAACCTGGTGTTCCTCGTCGTCACACACGCCATTCGTGATACGTTTACCAAGGATTTGGAAGCGCACTCCCCCATCATCGACTTGAGCGATGAATTTATGGGAAGCCCGGCACCTGTTTCTCAGACGGCGCCAGCACAATCCACAATGCCCGAGATGCCGGGGACTATCGAGACGCCCACGCAGCCTTCGTTTGCAACGCCCGCACAGCCGCAAAACGACTTGCCATGGGAAAATCCGTTTCAGCAGGCCAAGTCATACGCGACATCGGCAAGCAAGCCTTACGCTCCATCGGTAAAACCGGCAACTACGCTTTCGGACAAGAAGTCCAAATACGACGTAAGCGACGACGTTCAGGACCTCTTTTCGCTCCCCGAATACGGCAAGATCATTTCGCTGGAACCCGATCACAGCAAGCCCGCACCGCCTCCCGAGACGCCGTGGGCGCCGCCCTCGTTCTTCCAAATTGCAAACACCTACATCGCCGGCGAAGATTCCAACGGACTCTTGATCATCGACCAGCATGCCGCCCACACGCGAGTGCTCTTTGAACAGGCCATGGAATCGCTCCAGAACAACATCATGCAAGATAGTCAGGAACTCCTGTTCCCGGAACTCATCGACCTTTCCAAGCAAGAGAAGGAAATCTTCCGAAACGTCGATGAGCAGCTGCGCAAGCTCGGATTCTTTGTCGAGCCGTTTGGCGGAGACACCTACCAGATCCGCTCGATCCCAAGCGCGCTCCCGCTTTCGCGTGCCGCCAAAGCGGTTCACGATTTCTTGAATGACGTCGATGAAGACGATACCAAGAATGACATGGTCAAGTTCCAGGAAGCCATTGCGAAATCCTGGGCAAAGACAAACGCATACCAGGCAGGCGACAAGCTCAAGCCCGAAGAAATCACGGCGCTTGTCAGTCAGTTGATGATTACGCAGGATCCGCTCAAGTCCCCGTTCGGAAGTCCGACGCTCATGCGCTTAACGCTTGAGGAACTGAGCAAGAAATTCAGACATTAGTTCACTAGAAGTCTTACCGACATCCAGAGCCTTGCGGAGACGCAAGGCGATTTCGTCAGCAGTCCCAATGTCCTGCTGGAACAGAGCATCGACGATCGCTTCTGCCATGCGGTCGTTCAGCTTATGGCGAATGATAAATTCCGGAGTCACGCCGCAGCCAAAAATCGCATTCGGGAGCGACAAGAACTCCGACTTGACCATGAACTTGCCCATCGCGTATGTGAGAAAGTCCGGCACAATGCATGCCGCAAATGGAATCCCGACACAAGCCATTTCAAGCGTACTCGTACCAAACGACGTAATCGCCGCTGAATAGCTTGAATAAAAGTTCAAACGGTCACTGATGCGCTTGGGCGCCACAACCACCTTCAGCCAGCTCGGCAAGCGGCCATCATAGAGCGATTCCAAGGCAACCAGAAGCGGAACTTCCAAATGCTCACGCGAAGCCACCACCACCACATCCGGAAGCGGTCCCAAATTGCGATCCGCCCACACATTGCGGTATTTTTCAGCCACGGTCACAAACGCAGGCAAATTGCGCAGCGCATTATCACGGCGGCTTCCCGGCAAGATCAGCATATCAGACCGAGGTTCAACCTGATCATAAATCCAGCCTGCAATCGGATGCTTGACGCGAACCGTTTCAATGCCCATCTGCTTATACGCCTTCGCTTCGATATCGAAGAACACCGCCAAGCGGATATTGCTAGCCTGCTTAAAGAGGTTCGCCCGCTTAGATTTCCAGGCCCAAACTTGCGGAGGCGCCACATAAAGCATGGGTTTGCCCCACTTTTTTGCAAGGCGCGCAAGCTTCATGTTAAATCCAGGATAGTCAATCGCCACAATACCAAGGCACTTTCTCGATTCTGCGGCATCGCTCAAGACTTCAAAAACGTTCTTTAACGCAAAATACTTCGGCACTACATCGCCCACACCCGAAACCGGGAGATCATTGTAGTCCCACAAGGGCTGAAGCCCCTTCTCCTGCATCAGCGGTCCACCGACACCAACGACTTTAAAGCCCTGCTGTACTGCAACGGCCACCATCTCGGCGCCAATCATGTCGCCGGAATCCTCCCCCGCACAGAAGAGGATATAAGGAGAATTTTCTTCGTTAGCGTTTTGCACGATTCGATACCCAAACCTTCAGAGCGCCTAAATCCGTTTTAAGCCACTGCAACAATTCCTGAGTATATACAACTTTATATTTTTTTAAGACAACGACATGCTCAAATCCAGAATCTGCCTCCAAATGGAACACCATTTGGCACCCATGGCAGTATTCATCAGCCAAATTGGCCTTCATTTCGACTTCCAGCTTATCCAGGAACTCGTCTGTAAGCATCCCGACGGTGAAGTTCGCATGGATGTAATCCACCATGTCGCAACGCACACGGTCAAGCTGGATGACCTCTTCGACGATAATCTGGTAGCCGTCGCGGTCACGCTGCTGTTCCAGGACGCCCTTCACAAGCACGCGGTCATCGACAGAAACCGTATCGCGCAAGCGTTCCCAGACGTCCTTCTTGAAGAACATTTCGATTTCACCCTGGAAATCCTGGATAGCGCCAGAGCCAATCGTATCGCCACGCTTTGTTTCGATAGAGCGCATGCGGATAACGACACCACCCACGACAACCGTATCGCCCACATAGCGGGTGATTTCGTCTTCCGAGAGCGAACAGCTCGTAAAGCCCTGTAATTCCGGGCGGAATTCATCAAGCGGATGCCCAGAGAGGAACAAGCCTAGCACACTGCGTTCCTTGTTGAGCATTTCCATCGCCGTCCATTCTTCGGCTTCTTCCAAGACCTCTGCCGTATTCGGCATGGCAGCAGGGCCACCCAAGTCAAACAGCGAGACCTGTCCCTTGGCCTTGTCTTCCTGGCTGCGCATGGCAACTTCCAAAGCGCGGTCCACCGTTGCACATTGCACGGCACGGCTACCCGGCAAGTCATCCAAGGCGCCCGCCATGATCAAGCATTCCAGGACCTTCTTGTTGAGCGGCGGGCGTTTTTCGGGCTGGGCTGCCTGGTATTCTGCCACGCGCTTGCAGAAATCAAAGATGTCCTTGTAGATGCCACGGCGTTCGCGTTCTGCGACCACGTCTTCGACAACTGCGATACCCACGTTGCGGATACCCGCGAGACCGTAAAGAATCTGGCCCTTCGTGTTTGCCGAGAACACGCCCAAAGATGTGTTGATGTTCGGCGACAGGACCGGGATCCCCAGGCGTTTGCATTCCAAAATGATGGTCACCGTATCTTCGGTCTTACCCATCTTGGAGGTCATGGAGGCAGCCATGTATTCCGGACCGTAATGCGTCTTGAGGTACGCCGTCTGGTAAGCCACGTAAGCGTAAGCAGCAGCATGGCTCTTGTTAAATGCGTATCCGCAGAACGGGAGCACGGCGTCCCAGACCTTCTGGATCATAGCCTTGTCGTAGCCCTTATCCAAGCACTTCTGGAAGAATTCCGGTTCGAGCTTCGCCATCTTTTCCGGCATCTTCTTAGCCATGATACGGCGGATGTTGTCAGCGCCACCCAGCGAGTAGCCACCCAGAATCTGGGCAAGCTTCATCACCTGTTCCTGGTACACGATAACGCCGTACGTTTCGCCAAGCACCTGTTCCAAGTCCGGATGGTAGCAGTCAATCTCTTCCTTGCCGTTCTTACGGGCAATGAAGTGCGGAATCTGGTCAATCGGCCCCGGTCGGTACAGGGCGTTCATAGCGATAAGGTCAAAGATTCGGGTCGGCTTCAGTTCGCGCAGGTACTTCTGCATACCCGGAGATTCGAACTGGAACACCGTCGTCGTAAGGCCCTTGCCCAAGAGTTCGAACGTCGCCTTGTCATCAATCGGAATCTTGTTCATCACAAGCTTGATGTTGCGGTTCTGTTCGACCATCTTCACCGTATCCTGAATGATGGACAAGTTGATAAGCCCAAGGAAGTCCATCTTCAAAAGTCCGATGTCTTCGGCGTAGTGCTTATCGTACATCACCACCGGCGTATCTTCCGGAGCAGCACGGTACAAAGGAGCAAGGTTGTAAATCGGGGTCGGCGTAATCACCACGCCGCAAGCATGCACGCCCGTCTGGCGCGGCAAATCTTCAAGTCGCTTCGCGACATCCCAAAGGTTCTGGTAGCTTGCGCGGCTGCCAATCATCGCCTGCAACGGTTCCGGGCTGTAACCATCTTCGAGGTTGTTGCCCTTCTTGTCCTTACCCGTCCAGGCCTGCTTTAAGCTAAAGTTCAACGTACGCTGCGGGAAGAGCTTTGTAATGGACTTCGCTTCGGCAGGCGGAATCCCGAGCACACGCGCCACGTCCGTAATCACAGCCTTCGACTTGAGCATACCGTAGGTAATAATCTGGCCCACGCACTCCTTGCCGTACTTGTCCGTCACGTACTGGATTACGCGGCCGCGGTCACGGTCTGCAAAGTCCGTATCGATATCCGGCATGGACACACGTTCCGGGTTCAAGAATCGTTCAAAAAGGAGGTCGAATGTCAGCGGGTCGATGTCGGTAATACCGATGATGTAAGTGACAAGGGAACCTGCTGCAGAACCACGCCCCGGGCCCACGGGAATGCCATGTTCACGAGACCAGTTGATGAAGTCCCACACAATGAGGAGGTAACCTGCAACGTTCATGTTGCGGATACAGTTCAGCTCCTTGTACATGCGTTTGCCCACGTTCGTTTCGTGAGCAGGGAACTTGAAATCTTCGTCGGGGAATCGCCACTTTAAACGTTCATTGCAAAGATGCGTGATGTAGATATCGGCATCGCCCCCCGGTTTGCACCAACGGTGGATGTTCTTTTCCCACGCCTTGTTGTCATCAGCGTCAAAGAATTCCGGCTGCGAGAGGCGGTCGATTTCGGCATTGTCCGCATCGGTCAACGCATCTTCGGCAATGCCTTTTTCGGCACAGTAATTGGCCTTGACCTTCTTTTTGCGGTCCTTGATAACGCCCTTGAGTTCACGTTCACGGACAACAGGATATTCCGCATCGTATTCCGCCTTCATGATGGCCTTGATGTTCTGGTATTCCTCGGAAGCGAGGAATTCATCAGGAATCTTGAATCGCGGCCAGAACTCGTCACCGATACCGGTTTTCACGGTAAAGTTACAGCGTTCGGCAATCTTGACCGTGTTCTCGATGGCGCCCGGGATATGCCCGAACAGTTCCACCATTTCCTTTTCGGTACGGAAGTAAAATTTTTCCGTCGGGAAGCGCTTGTCTTCAAAACCGTTCAACGTGACCTTGAGCGAGATGCAGCGCAGAATCTTGTGCGAAGTGGCGTCTTCGGGCTTGATGTAATGGACATCGCCCACGGCAACGACTTCACGACCGTACTTTTTCGCAAGCTCCACGTTGAATTCGTTAACGTGCTTTTGCTGCGGAATCCCGTTATCGCAAACCGAGAGGTACAGGTGGTCGTGGTCAAAAATCTCGTTCAGGCGGTCCATGTACTCGAGCGCAAGGGAATCCCTGCCCGATGCCACATTCTGGCCGTAACGGCTAAAATAATCGCCCGCAATGGCGATAATGCCTTCCTTAAATTCGTTAATCGTCTCAAGCGGCACGGACGGAATTTCCGCCCAGCGCTCCCCGTCTTCGTAGCGGTAACTCACAATGCGGAGCAGATTGTAATAGCCCTTTTCGTTCTCGACGAGGAGCGTCAATCGTTCAAAAGTAGTCGGATCTTTCTGGCTTGCACTCGGCGTATCCACGTAAATGTGGCAGCCGTAAACAGTCTTGACCGGCGGGAGGCCCTGCTCCTTGCGCTTCTTGTTCAGTTCCTTGCCACGCGTCTGGATTTCAAGAATACCAAACATGGCACCATGGTCCGTCAAAGCAACAGCAGGTGCGTTTTCTGCTGCGGCAGCCGCCAAAATATCATCAAGCCTAGCCGAAGCCTGCAAAATCGAAAATTCAGAATGAGTCTGTAAATGAACGAACGCCATGCTTGCAATTTAGCATTTTGAAAACAAAAAATCCCGGACGAGTCCGGGACCTTTTCACGAATAGCTCGTTACTTACTTCGCGCCTGAAAAACCAACCTAGAGAGAATCAACCGCAGTCGTGTCAATCACAAATTCTGGCTTATCAGAATCAACCGGAGCTTCCTCGACCTTGACTTCGTAGCGCGTCACAGAAGAGATTCTAAGCTGGTCAAAATCACCAGAAGTCGTCAAGCGACCATACTGACCCGGACCTTCCATGCAGCAACCAGACTTGCGACCAACCACGATGAGGTTTTCACCTTCAATACCACGCTGAGCAGGTTCGTAACCTTCTACATGAACCTTACTTGCGATCATTTCTCCATTGACCCAGATACTCAAGAAGCCATCGCCCCATTGACCCGCAATCAAATTCCAGTCGTTATTGAACTGAACCGGAGCTTGTACATAGTAGTGAATATCAGCATGGTTCTTCTGGAAAATAAGCTTGCCGTCCTTCACAAAAAAGTGAACACGGGAACCATCATTACCAAGGAGCGTACGGGCAGACTTTTCATCAAAATCCTTACCCGGACGGAACCAGAATTCCACAGTACCTGCAGGCATTTCGTCAATCAGATTGATTCCCGTCTGGATGCTTTCGCCATCCTTGAGGGAAATAGCCTTACCGCAGACGCCATCCACCAACGTACCTTCTTCGTATTCCGCATCCAGTTCGTCAAAATAGAGAGTCTTGTCATCCATAACAAGAGCAGAGGTCTTGCAAGTGATATCGCCCTTCTTTACGGTATCCGTTGCAACTGTATCTATCTTGAAAATCGTATCCTTTTCGTCAACGGGATTTGCCTTAGCCGTCACAGAATCCGGCAAAGTGTAACGATTGATATTCGAGATACGGAACTGGTCGAAAGAACCCGATGTGGTCATAGCCTCATACTGCCCAGGGCCTTCCATGCAGCAACTGGACTTATAACCGATCACAACGAGATTTTCAAACGGAATATCACGCTGCGCCGGCACATAGCCCTTGTCATGCTCCCAATAACCGACAAGTTCGCCGTTGAGCCACAAGCTCATATAGCCATTACCCCATTGGCCAGCGATCAAGTTCCAGTCATTTTCCTTAAGCACAGCCTTGCCCTGCACAAAATAATGCTGGTTGTGATGATTCTTCTGGAAGAAGAGTTCTCCCTTCTTGTAAAAGAAATGGATTCTAGCACCATCATTGCCAAGAAGCGTTCTTGCATTCTTGTCAAAGAAGTCTGCATTCGGGCGGAACCAGAATTCGACTGTTCCAACACTCATAGAATCAATCAAATTCACGCCAAGCGGAGCCACCTGACCGTCGCTCAACTTGAGAGCCTTTCCGCAAACACCTTCGACCTGTTCACCTTCGTCAAAGAGGGATTCCAGTTCGTCGAGATAGCGGGTGTTATCATCCATTTTAAGGGCCGGAGCTTCGCAACGGATATTGGAACGAGTCGAAGTTCCAATAACAGGAGCACCTTCCTCCTTTGAAAGGGAATCGAAGTAGCTAGCAATACTGCCGCGTTCATCGATTCGAGCCCACATGTCCTTGGCGTCATTCTTTAAATAGACGCCATCGTTTACTGTAGAGGCAAACGGATCTGAAGAGTTGGTTTCGGAGCATCCTGCAACGAATGCTCCCATTGCCATCAGGGATCCAGCCAACCATCTTGTCATCTTACCACTCATTATGTCCTCCTTACAAAGCATTCCACATCGTAACGAAAAGTAAATTATCTAATATTTCGTTTCCTGGCAATTTTTCATCCAGCCCATTTTTGTATATTTCAGTTTACAAACGCTATTTTTTATCATTATGATACATTAGCCCGCTAAAACACTAAAAAAATAATGTATTTTGACACAATACAAATTATTTGTATCATGAAAGGATTCAAAAAAAATGAACAGTACCGGTAAAAAAGACCTTGAAAAAGCGCCCAAAATTGCAATCGATGCGCGAATGGTCAACAAGTCCGGTATCGGCACATGTATCCAGCACTGGCTTAAAGACGTTGGCTATTCCATCGCCCTCGGAGATCCTAAGGAGCTAGCACCTTACGGCAACATTCCCAAGCATATCCGCTTTATCAGTCGCATTTACGGTTACAAAGAACAGCTCAAATTCCCGTACTGCGCCCTTTATCGCGAAAAGCCCGATATTTTGCATGTTCCGCACTGCAATGTACCGCTATTTTACCGGGGCAAGATGCTCGTGACCATTCACGACCTCACCCACCTGGTCTACCCCGAATTTTTGCCGTTCAAGCTCGTCCACTATTACTTCAAGTTCATTTTCTGGTTTGTAAGCAAACGCGCTGATAAGATTATTACAGTTTCTGAAAGCACCAAACGCGACCTTTTGCGATTCTACAAAATGGACGAATCCAAAATTACGGTCATCCCGCTTGGCGTTGGCAAGGAATTTGTCAAAAAATCACCTATAGAAATCGATTATCTGTACGACAAATTCAACATTCCACGCAACAAGAAGATTTTGCTCTACGTCGGGAACTTGCTTCCGCACAAGAACTTGAACAAGCTTTTAGAGGGCTTTGCACAAATGCAGGGGCGTGAAAATTGCCGTCTCGTGCTTGTCGGTAAAGCCTTTGACGGTCGCTCTAAAGCGACTTGTGAAAAAGAACTCGGCATTGAACAATTCACAATCCATGCAGGAATGGTCTCACAAGAAGATCTCGTGAATTTCTACAATCTCGCCGACCTGTTTGTATTGCCATCTCTGTACGAGGGCTTTGGCCTCCCCGTACTCGAATCACTCGCTTGCGGTACGCCCGTTGTCTGTTCCAACACGTCTTCACTCCCGGAAGTAGGCGGCAAAGTCGCCAAGTATTTCGACCCGCAAGACGCCTCGAGTATCGCCCGCGCTCTCGAAAAATCCATCGATGACAAGGGCAAACATAACGATGAAATCGCAGAATGGGTCAGCAATTTCACTTGGGAAGCTTGCGCACAAAAAATAAAGGCGCAACTTTGCGCCTTGTATAAAGAATAAGATTTACTTCTTGAGTTTCGTCAAGAACCCGTACTGGAACGGAATAAAGTACGAGTGGCTTAACAAGTTCGGCATAAACTTGAGCTGTTTGCGGATACCCACGATACGTTCCACTTCGAGACCGTTTTCCTTCGCAAAGCGCACAAAACTTTTCTTTGTCCAGAATGTCTTGTGGTTGATATCGAGAACGCCGAGCGCATGTTCACCCTCGTCCGGCTTAAAATAGCGAAAATCTCTTGTGATGATGATCTTGAGGAGGTTCTCGATGCAAATAAAGTTCGGCAACGATACGAGAATATGACCATCAGGATTCAAATGCTTCTTACAGAAATTGATTAAATCCACAGGGTCGTTCACATGTTCCAAGACATCGCACATGACCACCAAGTCAAACTTGCGATCTTCGGTATATTGCTCATAAAATCCATGATGGTATTCGTTGAAGCCCCCAGGAACCTTGTCAATCGTCTGTGCATCGGAACGCTCTTCGGGTTCGATAGCGACCTTATAAGAATCCTTGGGGTAAATAACGTAATTCATTCCGGCGCCCGCCCCAATTTCTAGAACGCTCTTGGCATCCTTCGGGACAAGCGTAGCAACATCATAACGAATCTTATTGCGATACATAAAAACCTTTTTTCTTAAATATAAATTTTTCAAAATCAAAAATGCTATTTTTGCAATCAATGGCAACCGATAAGACAGGCACAAAGCTCTTTGTCAAGCGAATAATCCAGCTTCTCGTAAGCATTGGTGGTTTTGCCTACATATTCTACAAAATTCCCTTAAACGAGGTCATCGACAACTGGAACATCGGCATGACGCCATGGATTTTGGCAATGCTCGTCGCGGCAACGCTTGTCATGGCCATCCAGGCGAACCGCTGGAAAGGACTTTCGGTACAAGGTCCAGAGATTCCATTCAAGACTTATTACGCCTACACCGCCATGGGTTACTTCTTCAACAACCTGCTCCCGACCGGTTTTGGCGGAGATGCCGTGAAGTCCCTTGCATTTGGAAAGAAATTCAACCAGACAAGCCAATCTGTTTCGGCGGTATTGCTAGCCCGCATCCAGGGACTCCTGGCCATGTTTCTCTGCTTTTTCATCGCACTTCCTTTTGCGCTGAGCAAAGCCGAAATTCCATTAGTCTACACCTTAATCATGACGGCAGCAAGCCTTGCTTGCGTCATCTTTATTTTACTTTGCCTTTTCTCAGATAAATTGCCCATTCCACAATTTATCAGCAACAAATTCTCGTTCATAGGCAAATTGCAGAACAGCCTTTCTGTATATAGAAAGCACAAAAAACAAATTCTGCTCTCATCCCTCGATTCGCTGTGGCTACAGCTATTGACATTGTTTATAGCCTACGCCTATTTCCGGGCTGTCGGAGTCGATATCGATATCAGCATTCTAGTTGTATTCACAAGCATCACAATTGTCATCTCGATGGTCCCGATTTCACTCAACGGCATTGGCGTCCGCGAAGGGACGCAAGTGGCGCTGTTCACGGGGATTCTCGGGATTCCGGCACCGGTCGTGTTATCCGCCGGGCTGCTGGGCTACATCCCGCTACTATTCCAGGCAGCTCAAGGAGCAATCGTGCTCCTCGCTAAAAAGAAATAAAAAAAATCCCGCCAAGGCGGGACCTTTAGACATCGCTTTTCGAAGAATTATTCTTCGGCGAGGGCTTCCTTGTATTCATCGACGGTAGCGATATACTCGTCAATCATGTCCTGCTTGGAATCCAGGTGAGCGAGAATCTTTTCGAGGTGTTCCTTGGAGAACACGGTCTTGAGCTGACGGGATGCATGGCCCTTGTAGCCCCATTCCTTGAGGATCTCATCGGTCACAACGAAGGAATCATCGAGAGAGACAAAACGCATCGGACCGTAGACAGCCCAGTTGTGTTCCATCTGCATGCATTCCGGTTCTTCCATTTCCGGGTTTGCCATGTAGCGCTGCACGTGACGGGTGCGCACATCCTTGATCTTGTCGATGCGCATGTAACCCATGATGAGGTACTTGTTGCGCATTTCGGAATCGCTCAAGCCTTCGTAACGGGTGCCGAAAAGAATGTAACGGCTCTTGCTCTTCACGATCGTGTTGATAGCCTTCACATTGTAGCAGCTCATCAGACCATAGGTGCTGGTTTCGTAGTTCGGTTCGTAAAGAAAACCCTTTTCATTTTCATTCAGCTGGTCGCGGACAGGCATTTCGGACTGATGGCTAGTTTCGACATAAAGCAGGCTACCCGCCATGTTGCCACGGTAGTCTTGCCAACCTTCGAGATTGATCTGTGTTTTCGGCATTTTATAAATCCACTCAAATAGTTTAAAGTTCGAAAATTAAAACGAGTACAAGCGGACCGAGTACGGTTCGTCAGTAACAATTATCAAAATACAATTTACTTATTAAAAAGTCAACGACTCCGCCGAAATATCTTCCATTCCAAAGCGAAAAGCGCCTTTTTTGAAGAATTCTGCGGTATCAGTTGTCAAATAATGCACGGAACCGCCCTTCGAAAGGCGTTTTTCCATGTCCACATGGCGCTTGAGGTAGTCCAAAGTCTTGTCGGCGACGATGTCGCCCTGGACCACCAAGCGGACGTGCGGTGGAAGTGCGGCCCGAATTTCTTCTTCAAGAAGCGGGTAATGAGTGCAAGCCAAAAGCACCGTATCGATTTCAGGGTCAGCCGCGAGCAACTGGTCCACGTCCTTTTTCACGAAGAATCGGGCACCCTCGGTCCCGCGTTCGCCGTATTCCACGAGCGGCACCCACATCGGGCAGGCGTGCTGCGTCACCTTCAGGTCTGGGAAAAAGTGGCTGATTTCAAGGACGTAGCTGTTCGAAGAGACCGTCCCCGCGGTTGCAAAGATGCCGATGTGTCCCGTCTTCGAGAAGTTCCCGATTTCCTCGGCGGTCGGGCGGACAATGCCCAAGACGCGACGGTCCGGGAATTCGACCGGGAGCACCTGTTGCTGGATGCTGCGGAGCGCCTTTGCCGACGCCGTGTTGCATGCGAGGATCACCAGCGGGCATCCACGGTGAAAAAGTTCACGCACAGACTGGAGCGTGTAGCGGTAAATTGTCTCGAAACTGCGGGAGCCATACGGCGCACGGGCGTTATCCCCCAGGTACAGGTAATCGTACTGCGGGAGCGTGTGGCGAAGCTTCTGCAGAATAGTCAATCCGCCAAAGCCAGAATCAAAGACGCCGATCATACACTTCTTCCATCAATTTTCTAACATACGGGAGCAGTTCATGTCGCGGGTCCATTTCATCGCCACCGTGAGTCTTCTTGAACTCGACCGTATCTATCGGTTCGAGAATCTTGATGTTGACCGGGTGATGCTTGGAATCCTTGCGGTGTTCCCAAAGTTGGTCGGATCCTCGAGTGACCATCGGCAATATAATAGCATTCGCCTCGACGGCAAGTCTAAAGCAGCCGCTCTTGAAAGCGACCATGCCATCGCGCTTGCTGCGGGTGCCTTCCGGGAAAACAAAAAGCCTCGGCATCTTGCCCGTCTGGAGCGCCTTCTGGATAATCGCGGCGCCGCCGCCCTTTTCGCGGTCGATAAAGACGCAACCGAGCTTGTGCATCCAGAAGTTCAGAATCGGAATACGCTGCAACTGAGTCTTGGCGATAAAGCCCACGGTACGCTGTAACGCGAGGAACGCAAGCGGGATATCCAGATACGAACGATGGTTGCCCATCACGAACACCGGGCGTGTCCAGTCCACTTTTGCAAGTTGCGCCTGATCTTCAATCGTCAGGTCTACGCGCAAGACCTTCATGCAGAAGCGTGAGAAAACCTGCACCTTTTCTTCAAGCCAAGGATCCAGGTCTTTGCGACGGAAAATGTACATGAATGCAATTTTGAAAATATATTCGAGCATAAACGCAAAAATTCTTGCTGCTCCATAGATCCTAAATAACATAACTGGCATATTACACTCTGTTTTTGAATTTTCCCTGGGCAAAAAACGAGACCGTCTGAGTTTCGTAAGGCGCCCTTTCCAATATCTACGTTTGCAATATAGCAAAACCAAAAAAGATTCAGCCCGCGTGACCCCGACGTAAAACAATCGGCGTTCCTCATCAAGCTGTTTTTGTCGTTCCTTACGAGTGCCCGTGCATGATCCCGGCGTAAGCCCCTCGGACATACCCGCATAATAGACCACCGCATACTGGAGTCCCTTGGACGCATGGACCGTTTCCACATGGATCCCATTTTCAAGGACTTCGCCCGCCCCCTCGGCCGCCGCCTCCGACACGACAGCCCCTGCAATCGGGAGGCGGGCATCGCGGAGCGCCTCTTCGTAATATAGGCGTTGCCTATTATAGCGTACAAGGATTGCAAAGTTTTTCCATTGGAGATCATAGCTTTCGCGAAGCAGCTTGATGCTCGTGATGATTTTCTGCATTTCCTCGACGGGATCTGCGCTCACCCAAATTTCAGGTTCACGATTTTCCTTGAATATCGGCGAACCGCCCGAGCCGTTCATGTTGCCCGCCCGCAAGACCTTCCGCAAGTGGATGGGCTTGTTTTCGAAAATGCGATTCGAAAAATGCAAGATGTTCGCGACCGAGCGATAATTCCATTCCAAGCGGATAAGCGAACTTTCCTTGAAGTCATCGCGGAAGCGATTGATATTTCCTATATCCGCCCCACGGAATCCGTAAATGGCCTGGTCATCATCGCCCACGACAAAGAGCGACTTGCGCTCGCCGAGCAACGCTTTCACAAGACGGTACTGCGACGGGTTGATGTCCTGGTATTCATCGACGAGGATCTCGGTCCATTGATTTTGAAAAAACGCTCGCGCCTCTTCGTGATTTTCGAGCAGATTAATGGCCTGGTAGATAAGGTCTTCGAAGACGACTTGCCCGGATTCCAGAACGCGCCGACGCAATGGTTCGAGCTTTTTAAGGATTTTCGCGGGATGCGCATCGGAGAAAAGCTCTTCGCGCGAGAAGCGGAACTTTCGACCGCCGACTTTCGCAAGTTCCTGCAAAAACGTCTTATCCGCCGATTCCGTCGGAACCGGCATTTTCTTGAAGCCCACAAGTTCGTACGCAGGGCAAGACGCCGCAGGAACTTTCGACTTGAGGATAAACAGCGCAAGCGAATGGAACGTGCAGAGCCGCACCCCAGCATTCGGGAAGAGCTTTTGCACACGCTCCCGCATTTCAGCAGCCGCCTTTGCCGTGAATGTGAGCGCCAAAATTTTCTCCGGCACAACGCCCGACATAATTCGGTACTGGATTCGCTTGGTCAAGACCGAAGTCTTTCCCGAACCCGCCCCAGCAAGAATTAAAAGTTGTCCGTTCTTTTCATGATCGTGGAGTACCGCTGCACGTTGGTCGGAGTTCAGCCCGACCAAAAGACTTTCTACATCCATGTTTTTTGCGCCCCTTAAGCGCGAGGTTTATATAGCAAAGGATATAGACAACGGATATAAGAAATTATGGATCCCGTCGCATCGACCTTACGGTCTTGCTCCAGGATGACTATTCGAGGAATCGGCCGGTGCGGGCTTCTGCCCCACCAAAAACGCCACCGCCCCAAACAAGCTCAATATCAAACTTACAAAATAAGCGAGCAACTGAATCACAACCGATTCAAGTCCGGGTACACCCGCACGTGCAAAAAGCGACTGCGCCAAAAATTCACGCGGGCCAAAACCGCCAATCGAAATCGGGAGCGCACTCACAATGGCAACAAGCGGAATATAATAGAAGTACCACGACATCGAAAGGTTCACGCCCACCGCAATTCCGCAGAAGAAGTGCACAAAGATGCGGAGCGATTGCGTGACCATCGAAAGGCAAATGATGTTGATCCAAAGTTTCTTGGAGCGGAACTTCTGGAAACGGTCAAACATGCGGAGGAGGCGCGTTTCAAATTTCTCGGGCAAAACCTTCCCTGCCTTGCGACAGAAGAACTTGCCAATGCGACGGCTCAAGAGCCCTGCAAACATCACGCAAAAGCCGAGGAAAATCCAGACGGAAGGCCACATGAACGCACGCTGTTCCGGATCGTGAATAAAGAACAATGCGCCCACGCCGAGAGCAAATAACGTAATAAAGAAAAGTCCAAACAAGCGGTCGAACACCGTCGCCGTAAAGCCCGCGCCAACAGTATCTTGCCCACCCTGCATGCGGATATCGTAAACCTTCTTGACATCACCGCCAACATTGCCTGGCATGAAGTTGTTGAAGAACAGCCCCACGTGATAAAGCTTGAGGAGCCTTCCGTACTTGAGGCGAACGCCCTGCTTTTCGAGCAAGAGCTTCCACTGGAGGCAAGCGGTAAAGTTCGAAACCGCAAGGCTGAGGAGTGCAAGCACAAGCGGAATAATGCTGTTTTTCTTGAACAAGTCATAGAGGTCACCGATATCCCATTCTGGGTCGCTCACAATATTACGATAGACAAAGTAAGCGGGAACGAGCGTTACCACAAGCTTTAAGCAAAAAACAATGACCGACTTGAGCTTCGGATTCAACTTCATTTTCGTACGCTCCCCTCAATCGTACGTTCCAACAATTCCAACGTTTCGCGAGCAGACTTTTCCCAGCTGAACGTGAGCGCATAACGCTTGGCATTGCGGCCAAGATTCTCGCGCAATTCAGCATCGCTATAAATCTTTTCCATGGCAGATGCACACGCGGCCGCATCTCCCGATGGGAACAAGATTCCCGTCTCGCCGTCACGGACGCTATCGCAGAGTCCCGGCACATCCGACGCAATCGTCGTCTTGCAGAGCTGCGCCGCTTCCATCACGGTAAGACCCCAGCCTTCCTTGTAGCTCGTCTGCAACAGCGCAAGCGAAGACGAAAGCAGTTCATACTTGCGGGCAGCAGACACAAAACCCGTCAAAACCACCTTGCCTTCCAGGCCATGCGATTGAATCCAGGCCGGGAGCTTTTTCAAAAGCGGGCCATCGCCAACGACATAAAGCTTGACTTCAGGGTGCTTCAGCGAGAACTTTTCAAACGCTTCGAGCGCCGTCCAAATTCCCTTGTAACGATGTACGCGAGAAAGCCAAATGAAATACGGGTTCGCGGTGTTTTCACAAGATTCCGCGGCACTAGTCGCGAGATTCGCGCCACTCAGGATATTCGGCTTTTCGGACCCGTTGTAAATCACGGAGATTCGACTTTCATCCACGCCGATTTCGGCAAGTTCTTTCTTGGTGCTCGGGCTTACCACCACAAAATTCTGTGTGCGGTAAAAGAACGGGATAATCCGCTCAAAGAACCAGACACCAAACGCCACCGGGAAAATAGCCTCAGCAAAAATCGACTTCCGCCACAGGTGATGCATTTGCACCAGAAGCGGCTTGCGGACGAACCAGTGGGCAAAGACCGGTAACTTGTTCAAATCCTCAACAACAACGTCAAAGTTGAATTCACGATCGAGCTTTTTCAAATTCAGCGCCACCGTGAGCTGGAACATCAAATCGCCACCCTTGCGGATGACCTGAATTCCATCGACGACCTCGCGTTCTTTGGCGCCCGGGAACGTCGTCGTAAACAGGACCACCGTGTGACCCATTTCTACAATCTTCGAGAAAATGCGATGCAAATGCTTTTCGGCGCCGCCGGCAGCCGGATGCATGCGATCCCGATAATTTACGACGAGAATTTTCAAGCAATTACCTAAGGCTTACGGCCAATCACACCAATGCAAAGCTGCGTATAATGCATCACCGGCACGGACTGGAGGCTGTCCAGAATTTTGTCCTTGATTTTCTGATAGGCCGTTCCGTCGAGCGGATACTTCGGGAGTTCAATACCAAACTTGAAGCAAAGTTCGCGCAGAATGCGGTAGTAAAGATTCGGGCGCATCCAGTCGCCATAAGCGTAAATGCATTCAAAGCCCGCGTCGCGCATGAGCGTTTTGAGCTGTCCCATCGTGAACTGCTTTTCCCAGCCGGCAAACCACTTGTCAAGCGCAATCAAGATATGCTTGATAATCGTATACGGGTGAACGGTCTGCGGCACGTCGCAAAGGCAGCAACCGCCATGTTTGACGATGCGGAAGTTTTCCTGCAAAAGCGGGAGCGAATCTTTAAAATGTTCGGCCAATCCCTGATGGAACACCAAATCAAAAGTGTTGTCCGGGAACGGAGACTTGAAAGCGTCACCGCGAACCAGGTGCAAATTTTTGAGACCTTCACTCTCGCGAAGCGAATTAACGATTTTCAAACTATTGTCGGCAAAATCGAGAACGTAGACATCAGCGCCCAAACGAGCGAGTTCGGCACTGTCGCGACCGGTACCAGCACCGACCTCCAGCACCTTCAGGCCCTCGAGCTTAAAATTCTTCTTGATAGCTTCTATAATAGACGGCGAAGACGGATAGACCTTGTCCATGTCGTTCTTGCGCTGCCAAAAACGGTTCCATACGGATTGATCGGGCTCTTTAATAGACATAACGGGGATAATATATGAAAATTAGGAGTTAGGAATTAGGAATTAGGAATTGTCATTCCCGATTTAATCGGGAATCTCCATTTCTTACTATGAAAAGACTTTGCAAAATGAAACATCATCCTCTAGCTTGCCAGTCGTCATACAGGAAAGAAGATTCCCCCATGTTCATAATGAACACATAGACACCGCATCCTTTACATTTCCTTCCTATAACCGACCGTCTCCCTACCGCAATTTTTCATTTTCCGACGTTCAAATTGTCACGTTTTGAAAAATTTTTTATATTTTTACGACAATTTTATAAAACTACGACAAAAATATTGGACATTTGCGGTCTAGAAAACCGCAAAAGCACCCTTTAAAGGACTTTTTGTAAAAAAATTGGAAAATTTTACACAATTGGCACGCAACTTGCTTTAAAAAAGCGATATTATAAGGGCAAGGTTTTTAAAATGCATATTGATTCTACCGATACCACTCTCAAAAGATACTTAGAAGACATCCGTCGTACCGCACCCCTATCCCGCGAAGAAGAACAGATTCTTTTCCAGAAAGCTAAAGAAGGCGACAAAATCGCCCGTAAAAAATTGATTTCTGCAAACATGCGTTTTGTGCTCAAAGTCGCCATCCAGTACCGCGGCTGCCCGATTCCGCTTCCGGACTTGGTCAGCGAAGGCGCTATGGGACTTGTCCGCGCCATCGAATCCTTCGAACACACCCGTGGCCTTAAGTTCATCAGTTACGGCGTTTGGTGGATCAAGGCATATATTACTCGTGCCATTAACGAACAGGGCAACCTCATCCGCTTGCCGGCAAACCAGCACCTCCGTGTGCGTAAGGCTTTGCACGAACAGTCTCGCGGTAAGGAAATCAACGAAGAAATCCGTGAATTGATCCAGATCGGTCAGCGCGGTGTTTCGTTCGACAGCCCGCTCAAGGCAGACTCCAAGGCTACTTACGCCGAAGTCCTCCCGGACAGCGGCGCATCGAATCCAGAAGCCGATTCCGAAATCCAGAGCGTCGAAGCATTGGCCCGCGACCTTATGGAACAGCTCCCGGAACGCGAAGCCCGAGTCATCACCGGCATTTTCGGTATCAACCAGGAAGCTCCGCAGACACTCCGCGAAGTGGGCGAATCCATGAACATTTCCCACGAACGTGTGCGTCAGTTGCGCGACCAGGCTCTCCGCCGTATCCGCAAGTACAACAGCAAGGACTTCTTGCAAGAAAAGAAGGACGCGTTCTTGGCCGCGATTAACAAGTAGTTAAAAGCAAAATTCAACTTTTTCAAGCCCGCCCGCAAGCGGGCTTCTCTTTTTTAACGGCAGGCGTTCAGCACGTCAGTAACGACGCCGTCCATGAAAATCCAGCCGCGGCCGACGAGTTTCAAGATTCCGCTATCAAGTGTTGCAAAGCCTTTCTTGACCCAGGACTCATAGCCTTCCGGCGAAACGGAAATTCCGTCAGCAGCAAGCACATTCAAGTCGAGGCCCGAACGCTGACGTAGTGAAAGCCATACACGTTCCGTCAAGACGTCATCTTCATCCAGATCGTCGTACGTCAACGAAGCATCTGGACAGCCCGCATTCACGTAATCGCGCCAGCGCGGATACATTTCCGGAGCGCAAAAACGGCGACCGTCAAAATAGCTATGCGCGCCCGGCCCAAAGCCAATGTACGCTCCACGATTCCAGTAGTTCATGTTGTGCAAGCTTTCATCGCCAGGCTTTGCAAAATTCGAGACCTCGTAACGCGCGAAGCCCTTTTTCTCAAGAATCTCGACGCCACCGAGATACATCGGTTCATACAAGCTTTCGTCTATTTTTTCTTCGCCGCGAGCCACGCGATACCCAAGGCGTGTCCGTTCGCCCACATTCAATCCGTAAAAGCTCAAATGCCCCAGCGGAAAATCCGACAAACGATCCACATCGCTCAAGAAAGATTCTACCGACTGCCCCGGTAAATCAAACATCAAGTCCGCCGAGACTTTCGCCTGCGGAAGCGAAGTCAACAAGCGCAACGCTTCAAAGCCACGTTCCACCGTATGTCTGCGGCCAATACGGTCCAGCAGCGACTGCGAAAACGTCTGGAGTCCAAGGCTAAAGCGCCGTACACCGCACGAGAGCGCCGCCTGCACAGATTCTTCGGTACACGATTCCGGGTTAAATTCCATCGAGACTTCATCGAGGGCATCTACGTGAACGCCACACTCCACAAGTACCGCAAAAATCCGTTCCAAGCATGCTCCCGGCAAAATCGAGGGAGTTCCGCCGCCGAGATAAAGCGTCCGCGCTTGCGAAAGAACACTTTGGAAAGACGCCGAATGCGATACAGGATGCGCCGCCGCAAACGCGCGAATTTCACGTTCCAGCAAGCCCGCATATTCCTCGAACAGCCGAGCATTCGCAGGCATCACGCGAAAGTCGCAATAATCGCAAATCTTCGCGCAAAACGGGACGTGAATATAAATACCGAACATAGCTTTAACTTGACAAATATAAAAAAAAAGAACCTCTCTTTAAGAGGTTCTTTTAGAGCGGGAAAAGGGACTCGGACCCTCGACCCCGACCTTGGCAAGGTCGTGCTCTACCAACTGAGCTATTCCCGCGAGGGTGA
>NZ_JBGUHR010000044.1:0-29813 GCF_045112255.1 Fibrobacter sp. | reverse complement strand
AGAGTTTTTTGCTTTCTCAAGGACGCAACGCCAGAAGGCTCTATGGAACCACCAGCCTAGCTGGTGGTTTTCGTTTATACAAAAAAGGCGACCCATAGGTCGCCTTGAAATTTTTGAGATCCATCGACTCCGGCGCATCGCGCCTTCGCTCAGGATGACACTAGCTGTTATGCACCGAGCTTGGCGCGGATCCAGTTGTTGGCGTTGGCGATAGCTTCGGCAATCTTTTCCGGTTCGCGAGTACCAGCCTGAGCGCGGTCCGGACGGCCACCGCCCTTACCGTTGCAAGCCTTGGCGAGATCCTTGACGATGTCGCCGGCCTTGATGCCCTTGGCCTGAACGTTCTTGCCAACCATCACGGCGATGCTACCAGAACCATTGTCCTTGTTTGCAATCACGGCGACGCTATCGACGTCGAGCTTATTCTGAACGCCGTCGAGCAAGTTCTTGTACTTTTCATCCGGCAAGGAGAGTTCGCGAACGTAGAGGTTCACGCCCATCACGTTGATGCCACCGTTCAAGAGTTCGGCAGCGGCAAGCGTTGCGAGTTCGAGCTTCACGGACTGGAGGCTCTTTTCGAGGTTCTGCGTCTTGGCAAACGTCTGCTGGATGCGGTCGAGGACTTCGGCATCCTTGCAGCGGAGCTGTTCGCGGAGAGCAGTGAGGATCTGCGTACCGGCGCGGAGGAGGCTCAAGGCGCCACGGCCAGAGACCGCTTCGATACGACGTACGCCAGCGGACACACTAGATTCGCTGATGATCTTCACAAGACCGATGTTACCGGTGTTCTGCACATGCAAGCCACCGCAAAGTTCGCGGGAGAATTCGACGCCAGCGTCACCCATCTTCACGACGCGGACCTTGTCGCCATACTTTTCGCCGAACAGAGCCATAGCACCGCTAGCCTTAGCTTCATCGACGTCCATCACATCGGTGTGGACCGGCAAGCATTCCATGACCTTTGCGTTCACGATGTCTTCGACCTTCTGGAGTTCTTCAGCGGTCATAGCGTTGAAGTGGCTGAAGTCGAAGCGGAGAAGTTCGTTCGAAACGAAGCTACCCTGCTGCTGCACGTGAGTGCCAAGCACTTCGCGGAGAGCAGCCTGGAGCAAGTGCGTTGCGGAGTGATTCTTGCGGATGTCAGCGCGACGATCGTTATCGACGGTAGCCATGAACACAGCGCCCATCGTCTTTTCGTTTGCTTCGCCCTTCACGACCATACCACGGCAGAGAGCGGTATCGTTCACCTTCACGGTGTCGAACACCTGGATTTCGAGGTCGGCAGAAACGAGCGTTCCCTTGTCACCAACCTGGCCACCCATTTCGGCGTAGAACGGAGAAGTTTCGAGGACGATAGAGAGCACGCCCTTGTCTTCGCGCCAGCGGACAACCTTCGTTTCGCAAGCGGAGAGTTCATAACCGACAAAGTTTGTGCTAGCTTCGCTGTACTGCGTCCAGCCTTCGGTACCCATCGTGTTGATGCCCTGCTTCATGTTGGCGCGGGCGCGTTCCTTCTGTTCATTCATGCACTTTTCGTAGCCTTCTTCATCAATGAGGAGGCCCTTTTCTTCGGCGAGAATGCCAGTGAGGTCCGGCGGGAATCCATAAGTATCATAGAGCAAGAACACCTTGTCGCCCGGAATCTTGTCGCCCTTCTTGAGTTCGGCAGAGATAGCGGCGAAGCGTTCGAGACCGGCGTCGAGTGTGCGGATAAAGCTTTCTTCTTCGCTCTTGATCACGGAAGCCACAAATTCCTTGCGTTCGCGGATTTCCGGGAAGGCATCGCCCATCGTGTCAGCGAGCACCTGAACGAGCTGGCAGATAAACGGCTTCTTCTGACCGAGGAGGCGGGCAAAGCGGCTTGCGCGGCGGAGGATGCGGCGAAGCACGTAGCCACGGCCTTCGTTAGACGGGAGTGCGCCGTCAGCAATTGCAAACGAAATAGCGCGGATGTGGTCGGCAATCACGCGGTGCGGAGTGCCGGCTTCGCCATCGTTGTACGGAACGCCAGAGAGTTCTGCAATCTTGGCGATAATCGGGGTGAACACGTCGGTGTCGTAGTTGCTGGTCTTGCCCTGGAGAATAGCGCAGATACGTTCGAAGCCCATGCCGGTATCGACGTTCTTGGCCTTGAGCGGGATGAGGGAGCCGTCGCTCACGCGTTCGTACTGCATGAACACGTTGTTCCAGATTTCAATATAGCGGTCGTTTTCGCCGTTCACGCCCTTGATCGGGTCCTTGAACGTTTCGGCCTGCGTAGCGAGGTCGCCGCGGTCGTAATGGATTTCGGAGCACGGGCCGCACGGACCGGTGTCGCCCATTTCCCAGAAGTTGGAGTGAGCGTCAAAGCGCATAATGCGGTCATCCGGAAGACCGGACACGTCCTTCCAAATCTGCCAGGCTTCATCGTCGTCCTGATAGACGGTAGCAAAGAGACGTTCCTTCGGGAGCTTCCACACTTCAGTGAGGAGTTCCCAAGCCCAAGCAATAGCTTCTTTCTTATAATAGTCACCGAAGCTCCAGTTACCGAGCATTTCGAAGAAGGTGTGGTGGTAGTTGTCGCGGCCCACGACGTCGAGGTCGTTGTGCTTACCAGAAACGCGGAGGCACTTCTGGCTATTGCATGCGCGCTTCCAACCCTTCGGATTGTCGCCCAGGAAGATGGCCTTGAACTGGTTCATGCCCGCGTTCGTGAACATGAGCGTCGGGTCGTCATGCGGAACCACTGGCGAAGAACGCACGAAGAGGTGGCCCTTGGATTCGAAGAACTTGATAAAGGATTCGCGCACCTGCGCAGAAGTCATTTTTTCGGACATAGCTATTCCTTTGATTTTTTACGGGCACAAATTTAGCAACTTTTGCGTAAGGCGAGTGAAACGGGACTGTTTACAGGCCCACTTCCGAGCCTAGCAAAAGACACTCGAAGTGTGTCAAAGGCGAACGCAGCGGCAAAGCAACTTGTTGCTTTGACATTGCTGAGCCGAGCTAAATGAGTTCCGAAGGAACTCAAATTTAGAAAAAAAAGCGACCCCGCAACAAGTGCGGGGTGACAGAGCATTACAAGACTTCACTGGATGCTTCGTCTTCGACTCAGCATGGCGAGTCTCAACAACTAGTACAGTTTTTTCATGTCGGTGAGTTCACCGTTCTTTTCATGGAAAAGCTTGAGCGAACCGCCCTGGATTTTCTGGAAAATCTTGGTGAGCTTTTCGATGGCGGCGGTTTCGTCAAAGCCGACTTCGTTGTACGCCGTTTCGCCAATCACGATGCCCACGTTTATCATGTCCGGGGCCTTGCGGCGCAAGTAATTCAGGAACTCTTCATCGCTATTGAGCACGTCTGTCGGCGTGAGCTTTTCGAATTCAGCAGGGTCACGCGTACTCGCATGCAACGGGTACATGTCATCAGCCACAACCTGCCGAGAATTCAAATAGAAAACGTTTCCAACATACAAACTAATAGAATCATTCAACACCTGACGAACTTCGATTAACACATCGCTTGTAATCGAAGCTTCCTGGATGTCAAGCTTGGAAGGGGCGCAAGCCATAAAAGCAAGCGAAAGAGCGGCAATAGCCGTAAGGAAAAGTTTTTTCATGATTACCTCTTTTCAAACCAATATACAATCATTTACGTTTTGAGAAAAGCAAAAAATGTTTTATACAAAAAAAAGGCGATTCCCGCTCAAGGCGGGAATGACAAAGAATAAAACGGGAATGACATACCAAAAAAGCCCCCCAGATTTCTCTGGGAGGCTTACGTCTATACACCAAACTTTTTAGTTTGCTTCGTAGTCCAAAATAAGACGGCAAACACCATTTTCGACAATCACATTGTCCGAGCGAAGGTTCACGCGTTCCATTTCCCAGTCACCTTTGCTCCAATGCTGAGGATCGACATCTTCACCATCGAAGTCGTCCTGCCAGGAAAGCGTAAAGGTCTTGGTCGCTACATCATAAGCGTAGACACGGACGTAATCAATCTGCTGTTCAATCGGAAGACCAACGCCACCAGCCCACTTACCCGTCCAGGCCGTGCTCTTGGAAGCCCAAAGGTTAAAGCGGAGAGACTGATTTTCGGTCAAGAATGCGACCTGGTCTGCATCGGCATGCTTGCCACGGCTCATGCCAAGCGTGTCGCGGCGAACTTCAACACTGTCGATTTCCCAGGACACGTATTCCGGCGTCCAGACAATCGCGAACAGGTGGAAACCCTGGGTGGCATCAAAACCAAAGTCATGAAGCGGCTTGCTTTCGGAAGAGGTATTCGACTTGATGGACGGATCACCTTCACGGGTAATGATGTTAGACTGCCAAGAACCCGGAGCCTTTCCAAGGACTTCAATAT
The DNA here is from genome assembly GCF_045112255.1 of Fibrobacter sp. GTDB lineage: Bacteria > Fibrobacterota > Fibrobacteria > Fibrobacterales > Fibrobacteraceae > Fibrobacter. The sequence continues at coordinate 25,466 of NZ_JBGUHR010000044.1, read as the reverse complement.
CAATTTCGTTCCACGGCTCAACATCCTTTTTCCAGGAGTCATCGTAATAAAGGAACATGGAGCTTACAGAACCGGAGAGGGCAGCCATCTTCATACGAGCTTCGTAACGGCCATACTTAAACTGATCGGTACCAGTGAGTTCTGCACCGTAGAAGGTGTACGTCTTGGACGAATCAAGCACAGTCAAATACGGAACCTTGTAAGTGAACTGCGGATCAGCCGGAGAACCCGCGCTGGAAGAGAGTTCAGGAAGCACAGCGGAACTAGAAGAAAGTTCCGGAAGAAGAGCTTCAGAACTCGAAGACTGATCTCCGATCAGAGCCTCGGAACTGGAAGATTCACCTGCAGGCGGGAGCTGAGCTTCGGAGCTGGAAGAAACTTCAGATTGACCGGGATTAACCGGGATAAACGAATCATTTACTTCGGAGCAGGCGGCGAAGAATGCCACAGCAGCCATCGGGATAAGAATCTTTTTCATTGTTGACCTCTTAATTTCTTTTTCTATAAGATAGATTCTGTTTTTTCGCATCGTATGCCCAGCGAGCATCATTTTAAAACCATCTGTATCAACCGTATTTTACATATTTTTGAAGCTCTTTTACATAAAAAATCCGACTTTTTCAAAAATTGGCCACATAAGATTTCCGTAAGCTTTTTGGAACGCCTATTTCGGCTGAAAAGGCTCATTTTATACCTTGCCCACCCCTTTTTTAATATGTATATTGCGTTTTACAAAAAAGATTGATAGAAAAAAGCACAAATTCGGGTCCATCTTTTTCTACAACGCTGAAAAGTTAAACAACTTTTTAATTGTATTGACAGCCGGATCCGAGACAAAAGAGGTTACTATGCAGGAAGCATGGCTTGGCTTTAGAGGCGGTCGCTGGCAGGAAGAAATCAATGTCCGCGACTTCATCCAGAAGAACTATACCCCATACGACGGCGACAAATCTTTCTTGCAGGGTCCGACCGAAGCAACAAATAAGCTCTGGGCAGAACTGCAAGACCTTCAGAAGAAGGAAATCGCAAAGGGCGGCGTCCTTGACATGGACACGGACGTTGTCTCCACTCTCACGAGCCACCCGGCAGGCTACATTGCCGACGAAACCAAGGATCTCGAAAAGATCGTAGGTCTCCAGACCGACAAGCCGCTCAAGCGCGCATTCATGCCGTTTGGCGGTATCAAGATGGCGGAAGAATCCTGCAAGAACTACGGCTACACGCCGAGCGCAGAACTCCACCGCATCTTCACGGAATTCCACAAGACTCACAACCAGGGCGTTTTCGATGCCTACACGCCGGATATGCGCATGGCCCGTAAGGCCCACATCATCACGGGTCTTCCGGATACTTACGGCCGTGGCCGTATCGTCGGTGACTACCGCCGCGTTGCCCTTTATGGCGTTGACTACCTTATTGAACAGAAGAAGGCCGACAAGGCTCTCTCCGACAAGAAGGACATGACCGAACACGTTGTTCGTGAACGCGAAGAACTTGCCGAACAGATCAAGGCTCTCGAAGGCATGAAGGCCATGGCAAAGATTTACGGCTACGACATTTCGAAGCCGGCCACGAACGCTCACGAAGCAGTACAGTGGCTCTACTTCGGCTACCTCGCCGCCATCAAGACGCAGAACGGTGCCGCCATGAGCGTTGGCCGCGTCTCGACCTTCATCGACATTTACATGACCCGTGACTTGCAGAACGGCACACTCACTGAAATCGAAGCTCAGGAAATCATCGACCATTTCGTGATGAAGCTTCGCATGGTGAAGTTCGCACGTATCACAAGCTACAACGAACTCTTCAGCGGTGACCCGGTGTGGGCAACGCTCGAAGTCGCTGGCCTTGGCCAGGACGGTCGCCATCAGGTGACCAAGAACGACTACCGTTTCTTGCACACGCTCGTGAACATGGGTCCGTCTCCGGAACCGAACCTCACGATTCTCTACAGCCCGCGTCTTCCGTACAATTTCAAGAAGTTCGCCGCTGAAATCTCTGTAAAGACCAGCGCCATCCAGTACGAAAACGATGACACGATGCGCCCGATTTGGGGTGACGACTACAGCATCTGCTGCTGCGTTTCTGCAACCCAGACTGGTAAGGAAATGCAGTTCTTCGGCGCCCGCGCAAACCTCGCCAAGGCTCTCCTCTACGCCATCAACGGCGGTAAGGATGAATGCCTCGTGAAGGGTCAGCAGGTCGGTCCGGAATATCCGCCGATTTCTAGCGAATACCTCGACTACGATGAAGTTGTCCACAAGTTCGAACTTTACATGGACTGGCTTGCCCACTTGTACGTGAATACCTTGAACTTGATTCACTACATGCACGACAAGTACTACTACGAAGCAGCCGAAATGGCCCTCATCGATACGGATGTCCGCCGCACGTTTGCTACGGGTATCGCAGGCTTCAGCCACGTTGTCGACTCCCTTTCTGCCATCAAGTACGCCAAGGTCAAGGTCATCCGCGACCCGGCTACTGGCCTTGCTGAAGACTTCCAGATTGTCGGCGACTTCCCGCGCTATGGAAACGACGACGACCGTGCCGACGATATCGCTGTTTGGCTCCTCAAGACGTTCATGGCCAAAATCAAGCAGACTCCGACTTACCGCAATTCTGAAGCTACCACGAGTATTCTTACCATCACGAGTAACGTCGTTTACGGTAAGGCAACCGGTACTCTTCCGGACGGCCGCAAGGCTGGCGAACCGTTCTCTCCTGGCGCAAGCCCGAGCTACGGTGCCGAAAAGAACGGCCTCCTCGCATCGCTCAACTCTGTCGCAAAGCTCCCGTACGAATACTCCTTGGACGGCATCAGCAATACGCAGACGATCAACCCAGATGCACTCGGCCACAACGACGAAGAACGCTCCAACAAGCTCGTGCAGGTGCTCGACGGCTACTTCGGCCAGAGCAGCCACCACTTGAACGTGAACGTGTTCGGTGTCGAAAAGCTCAAGGACGCCATGGAACATCCGGAAAAGGAAGAATACCAGAACTTCACGATCCGCGTTTCCGGCTACGCTGTGCGCTTCATCAAGCTCACTCGCGAACAGCAGCTCGACGTGATTGCCCGCCAGGCACACGGAGTGCTCTAATCGCTTTGAAAAGCGCCGCGAGCGTTCATAAGCCGCTAGGCAACAAACGTTCGCGAGAAGCCGCAAAGCTTAAAAAGGTTCCCGAAAGGGAACCTTTTTTATTTTCTAATAATGCGAATGTTCAGGAATTGCAAGCCGCGAGATGCGCGATGGGAAATGCCGCAATTTTTTTGGGAAATGCCGCGAAAACTATGCCACGATGTAATTTTCGTTTTTCTGGCGACGAGCGTAAACGGATTCTAGGAACTGAATCACGGAAGTTTTATCGCGCACAAGCCCACGCTTATGGCTCAAGCAGAAACGCGTTGACGCGAGCGACTTCAAGAGCTTTATCTGCTCGCCCAAAATCTGCACGTTATACACGTCAGGCGCGCCATGCCCTACCATCGGGTAAGTCGCATCGCCCAAGAAAACATAATCGTCAACGACAAGCGCGAGCGAACCTTTTGCATGACTGTTGGGCATCGGCAAGATTCGAATCTGCACACCATCGTCAAACGAAAGCGGTTCCATCACGACGTTCTTGGCAACGCCCTCAATTTCACCGAATGTTTTTGAAGTGTAGGCGCCCACGTAAAGCGCATCAATGTCTAGCGAAATCTCGCCACCGCACATGCGCTGGACATTCAGCAAGTGGTCACGATGGAAATGCGAAATCACGACGTTCTTGGCAACGTCCTCAATTTCACCGAAAGTTTTTGAAGTGTAGGCGCCCACGTAAAGCGCATCGATGTCTAGCGAAATCTCGCCACCGCACATGCGCTGGACATTCAGCAAGTGGTCACGATGGAAATGCGAAATCACGACGTTCTTTGCAAGACGCGCAACACGGCCACATACCGCAAGATTAGCCGCATTCTCGTCAACGGGAATCACCGCATCTTCTACAGGAATGCGCGGCAGCGCGTTGATAAACTGCGCCGCCTCATCACACGCGCCTACGTCAAAAATCCACCACGCGCGATCGCCACGCACGGCGATGACATCCGCACTCAGCGGGTCATTCGACATCTGCAAATACTGGATTCTATCGGTGAGCTTGATGATTCTTGGCACAGCGCCAAAGATAGAAAATTTCGCTTACTCTTTATCCTTATAAACGACGGTGTAAACATCGTGAAATTCTAGGTACTTGACGCCAATATACTCTGCAGGGACTTTCACTCTATAATCGGCAAAACAAAGGCAATTATGTATGGGGCGACTACCATAATCCGGGTAATATTCAAAAACATCATGAACCAATAAAGTATCGTCATGACGGTCCAACTTAACATCTGTTACATGTCCATATTCGGCACAACCTGAAATCGTATTCAAGAAAAAAACAGCAGAACCATCCTCGTTCATAACGAAATCAATGGATTCATCCCCGAATTCAGCTCTTTTTGCCAAATGCCCGCCACCGCACGAACCAACCCCCACTTCATAATCTGAGGATTTTTGAGATTCCGTGTTTAAACTTGCAGAACCGCCAACGCCATTATTAACGCCAGAATCATCAGAACAAGCGGTAAACATCGCAAAAGCGGCTACATTTGCCATCAAAACAAGCAATGATTTTTTCATAAAGACTTCCTCCTTATCACTCTTTTAAATATAAATGAACTTTCAATTAAAAACGAATAATTTTCAAGCAATATAGCGTACTGACGCGCTATGATTGGATTTTTTTTCGAGGTTTGTATTATATAGAGACAACGGCTCACCGCCAGGATTCCTTTTTCAATGCAAAAAGCACATCATGCGGGCGGGGCCCCAGCTCAGAGTTGCGAAGGCCGCACGGGCCCCTCCCTGCACCCTCCACATCCTTGGCCAACGCCTCCATTCTCACGACGAACAATCATTTTCTTCAAATTATTTGACTATTTAACTCGCATTGTTTAGACCTATGCATAAAATCACAGGCTTTATTCTGTAATACGAAATATCACTTTAACACAGAGCAAGACTTTTTTATTTTTACAGCATGACTCTCGGAAGAATCAACAAGCTCGAAACATTCGGATCGGTCGATGGACCGGGAATCCGCTTTGTCGTATTTTTGCAGGGCTGCCCCATGCGCTGCAAGTTCTGCCACAACCCGGAAACATGGAATTTCGGCACGAAAAGCGCAAACGGGACAGAGAACGGATCGTTCGAAATGAGCGCCGAAGACCTGCTGAAGAAAGCCGTGCGCTACAAGCCCTACTGGGGAACCGACGGCGGCATCACCGTGAGCGGCGGCGAGCCGCTCGCACAAATTGACTTCATGATCGAATTCTTCGAGGCCGCAAAAGCGGCAGGCGTCCACACATGCATCGACACGAGCGGCGTCACGTTCAGAAGCACGGGTGAGCCGTTTGCAAAGTTCGAGCGACTGATGAAATCCACCGACCTCTTGCTCGTGGACATCAAGCACATCGACGCCGACGCGCACAAGGAACTCACGGGCCACGGCAACGAAAACATCATCGAGTTTTTCCGCTACCTCGACCGCATCCAAAAGCCCATCTGGATCCGCCACGTGCTCGTGCCCGGCATCAGCGACAATGATGAAGCGCTCATGCGCACCCGCGACTTCATCCGCACCCTAAGCAACGTCAAGCGTGTCGAAGTCCTCCCCTACCACGCATTTGCCCTCAGCAAGTACCAGGAACTCGAAATCGACTACGCGCTCAAGGACACGCAAACGCCGACCGCCGACCGCGTCAAGAACGCCAACGAAATTCTCGAAACCGCGAAATACACCGGCTGGATGAAGAAATAGGCAGTAGGCGGTAGAAAGGAATCGTTATACGAGAAGGTGATCCCGGCACAAGGTCGGGATGACAAAGCAAAAAGACGAGGCGCGCAGCTTCGTCTTTAAATTTTCAATCGAGATTTTGCCTAAAAGCTATTCTGCTTTTCCAAATTTTATTCTATTAAAGGTGATGCCCGCTCGGAGGCGGGCATGACAAGATTAATTAAGTAAACATTTAATTTAAAATGAGATTTTGCCTAAAGCCTAGCGAGAGCAGGAATCAGCTTCGCGTAGCGTATCCTGCATATTTCAGCAAGGGTTAAGAAACAAGTAAGACGAGGCGCGCAGCTTCGTCTTTAACATTTAAACTGAGATTTCCAAATTTCGCTCAAAACCGAGCGAGACAAAGAACGCTTTGGCGTAGCGTATTGCACATTCCAGCAAGGGCTAAGAAACAAGTAAGACAAGGCGTCGAACCCCGTCTTTCAAGTATAGGTTTAAAGGCGAGCAGGACAAGGCGCAGGGCGACGTAGCGTACCCTCGTACGTGAGGAGCACTGCAACGCCGTAATGCGAAGCCTTTTAACCTTTAATTGCGTCGCCCATCGAGAACATCGGCATATACATTGCAATGAGAAGGCCACCGACGGCGCCGCCCAAGAACACGATAATGAGCGGTTCAATCATACTCACGACGGCATCGACTGCGGCATCCACTTCTTCATCGTAGAAGTCTGCGAGTTTCAAAAGCATGCCGCCCAAGTTACCGGTCTTTTCACCGACACCAGTCATCTGGATCACCATGGGCGGGAAAATGCCTACTTCTTCCATCGGTTCGGCAATCGACTTACCGCCTGCAATGCCAATCGATATTTTATAGATCGCCTTTTCAACAACCTTGTTACCGGCAGTTGATGCAACGACCTTCAAGGCATCCATCACGGACACACCTGCATTCAAAAGCGTTCCGAGCGTACGCGCAAAGCCTGCCGTTGCAGACTTGATCTGCAAGTCGCCTAGCTTTGGCACCTTTAGCGTAAACTTGTCCATTGCAAATTGCGCTTGCGGTATTCGCATTATCATCTTATAGGCAAATATGACAATAATAACCGCGATAAACAAAAACGCACCATTATTTCGTACAAAATCAGAAATATCCATCACGACTTGCGTCGGAGCCGGGAGTTCTGCATCAAGGGCGGCGAACTGTTCAGCAAACGTCGGCACCACGAACGTCATAAGGGCAATCACGACGACAATACCCACAATGATAACCATCACCGGGTACGTCAAAGCTTTTTTCACCTTGCGTTTGAGGCGTTGGTTGTTTTCGAGCGTTTCTGCCAGACGAGCCAAGATGCCTTCAAGAATACCGCCCGCTTCACCAGCAGCCACCATGTTGCAATACAAGGAGTCAAAAACTTTCGGATGCTGCGCTAGAGCATCAGCGAGAGAAGAACCGCCGTTAATCGACTGCGTAAGTTTATGTACAACGTTCTTGAGTTCCGGGTTTTCGCACTGGGCTTCGAGAATGTTCAAGCACTGCAACATCGGAAGACCTGCCGAGCACATGGACGAGAACATACGCGTAAAGCGGGTAATGTCCTCAGTCTTGATGCCAGAACCAATCTTGATCTTGATTTCGGTCGGCTTTTTCTTGAGGCTTGTAATGACCAAGCGGCGACGGAGGAGGAGGGCTTCGGCTTCGGCCTTGTCCTTTGCTTCAAGCGTACCTTCAAAGCTGTTGCCCTGAGAGTTTTGAGCCTTGTACAAAAATTCTGCCATCGATTACACCCCTTCCTTTACAAACAACTGTTCCAACTGATCCGGACTCGACGAACGAGCAAGCGCATCGAAACGGTCCACCTTATGGTTCTTGACGAGGTCGCACAAGCACATGTTCATCGTATTCATGCCGAACTTCTGACCAATTTCAATCATGGATTCAATCTGGTGCACCTTGTCATCGCGAATCAAAGCGCGGATACCCGGCGTCACGTTCATGACCTCGTACGCCATCACGCGGCCACCGCCAATTTTGGGCAAGAGGGTCTGGCAAATGACGCCCTGGAGCACGAACGAGAGCTGTGTACGCACCGTCTGCTGTTCCCCCTTCGGGAAAGCGTCCACCACACGGTTAATCGTCTGAACGCAAGAGTTTGTATGAAGCGTTGCAAAAGTCAAGTGACCCGTTTCTGCAATCGTGAGTGCCGAGCGGATCGTTTCCAAATCACGCATTTCGCCGATGAGCACCACGTCAGGGTCCTGACGGAGGGCCATCTTCAACGCCTGGGCAAAGCTGTGCGTATCGCTACCGACTTCACGCTGGTTGATCATGCAACCCTGGTGCTTGTGCAAGAATTCAATCGGGTCTTCAACCGTCAAGATGTGATCGTGACGTTCCTTGTTGATCTTGTCGATCATGGCTGCCAAGGTCGTGGACTTACCAGAACCGGTAGCGCCCGTCACAAGCACAAGGCCAGAAGGGCGTGTCGTAAATTCAGCCATAATCTTCGGAAGACCAAGGTCCTTAAATGTCTTGATATCCAGAGGAATAATACGGAGGGCAAGCGCCACGCAGCCACGCTGCAAGTAGGCGTTCGCACGGAAACGCGCAAGATTTGCAATACCGAATGAAAAGTCGCATTCCTTTTGCTGTTCAAAAGTCTTTTTCTGGGCTTCATTCATCAAGCTGTAAGTCATACGCATGGTTTCGTCGGGCTTGAGCTTATTCTCCCCAATCGGGGTGAGCTTGCCGGAAAGACGAATAAGAGGGGGTGCGCCGGCCGTAATATGCAAGTCGGAGGCCCCACGTTTGACCATTTCTGCTAAAAGATCTTGAATGTTATATGCCATGCACTAGAATATAATTTAAAAAGCCCAAAAATTTCATAAATTCTTTATGCAATGCGTTCATCCACTTATAAAATACTCGCATGGGTAGGGGCAGTCATTTTCCTCGGCTTCGCGTTTTACGCTTTCGAAGCACAGTCCCACCAGCGTCTGAACTTCCCTATGACCGTCGTAAACTTCACGGCTGACGATGTGATGGGGGGAAAATCGGACTATGCAAGCGAAAAGGGAGCAGCAACGCTTATTGTGCTTACCGCATCGTGGTGCCCGGCATGCCGGGCGGAACTTCCGACTCTTAAGAAATTCCACGAAGATTTCGGTCCGAAGGGACTCAAGATTCTGATGATCGACGAGGACGATTCCAAGAAGGTCGCCCGCAAGTACAAGAAAAGTATGGAAATTCCGTGGACAATGTTCCACTGGAACTACGACGCGCTCAAGGCGCTAGGAAACCCGGGCGTGATTCCCGTGAGTTTCGTGGTCGATAAGGACGACAAGATCCAGCACGTCGATGTCGGAACGCTCAACGAACTCAAAGTCCGGCACGAGCTCAAAAGACTGCTGGGATTATAATTTAGACGAGAGAACGCCCGATATCGCGGGCTACAGACGAGAGACGAAAGATTAAAGTTGCAACACTCGCCTCTCTCGTCTTTGCTCTTCAAGCCAAGCGATCTTTCATCTAATTAAGCAATAGGGCTTGGGAAGAGGATTACGTCGGCGATTTCTTCTTTGCCGAGAGCGAGCATGAACAGGCGGTCGAGCCCGAGAGCCACGCCAGAGCAAGCCGGCATTCCCGATTCAAGAGCCGCAAGGAATCGTTCGTCGATAGGCGGTAAGGGCTTATTCATCCCCTTGCGAATTTCCAAGTCCGCATAAAAGCGGCGACGCTGTTCCACGGGGTCCGTGAGTTCCGTATAGCCATTGCAAAGTTCCACCTGGTTCACGAAAAGCTCAAAACGGCGGGCCCACGTGTAACCTTCATCATCCACGTACGTCTGCGCCAAAGCCGCCTGCGATGGCGGATAATCCAAGATGAACTCGGGACCGTTACTGGCGAGTGCAGGTTCCACCAGGAACACCATGAGGTAATCCCACCAGTCTTCGCGCGTAAGCGTTTCGCTCTTTTCGGGCACGGGAATCTCGCGAGCGCGGCAAGCATCTGCAAAGTCCGTGAGCTTTTCGCAGAACGGATTTACGCCAGCGTAATTCTTGAAAGCATCAATCCAGCGGGTGCGGCGGGCGTTTAACTTGGTTCCAATGATTTCACTCACGAGGTCTTCGACTTCGTCCATAAGTTTGTCCTGAGGCATACCCACGCGGTACCATTCCACCATCGAGAACTCGTTGTTGTGGTGACCGCCAAATTCATCCTTGCGGAACGACTTTGTAATCTGAAAAATGTCGCCGAACTTCGCCGCAAGCAAGCGCTTCATGTGAAATTCCGGACTCGTCATCATGAACCGCTTCGGGTCCTCAATTTCAAAGTAATCGAGCTGCGGGTCCGTTCCGCCGTATGCAGAAAGCACAGGAGTCTCGACTTCGAGCGCATTACGACGAACAAAGAAATCACGGATGCGGGCCATCAGCGCTTGGCGCTTGACCCAAGTTTCACGAGTGCAAGTGGGCGCAAATGCGCCCGATTTGAGATTTTCCATTAATCAGCTCCGGCTACACAACGGACCGCAAGATAGAAACTCGGGTCCACGGAGATGGAGCCGACATCCTTATCGGAGCTGAACATTGTGCGAGCCTTGCCACGAGAATCCTCTTCGGAATCCGCCGTCCAGAAATAAGCGCCCTCGCCCATCGTCGTGCAGACGCCGGTCTTGTTGGCGTAGCCACCGAACATGGCCGTGAATGCGTAATCGTCGCTGCCGTTGCTCTTGAGCTTGAGCGCCGCAGAACGTGCGCCACCGGCGTATTCTTCAAGCTTTTTCCAATCGGCATCCGTAGCGAGATGGTAGCCCGCCGGGCAAGATTTCTTGGCGGCTTCTTGCGTGTAGAGGCGGCCGAACGTCTTGCAGTTCGCATCGTCGCGGTCGTAGCAGATTGAGCCATCCGGATCATTGTAGTTCAAGTTCTCGACGAACCAGTCTACGCCACCAATTTCCTTGACCTTGTAAACTTGCTTATCTCGTTTGTCCACAAAATTCTTGAACACTGGGCAGCGAGCGCTGAAGCCTGCTTCAGAGAGAATCGGATCGACCTTGCCCTTCCACGCCGTGCAGAAGCGGAACAGCTGACCGCCCGGGAGCGAAGCGCCCTTATGCTTGGCGGCCCAAGTCTTCACGTAATGGAGGCCCGTCACAGCGGTATCGGGAATCGAGAGCACCTTCGCATACTTGCCAGCGAGTGCGGCATACGTCCCGGCAACAGACATCGGAGCTTTCCAGAAGCCTTCGGAAAGGCCTTCGCGCAAACTTGCAAAAACCGGAGACGGCTTGTAGACCTTGATCGTCTTGTCCACCATCTGTTCAGGTTTCGTCTTGCAGTTCACATCGTGGTCAATGGCCATCAGGGAATTTGCATCCACCTTGCACTGGGCAATGCACTTTGTTCGTGCAGCGCCTTTCTTGGGGCACGGTTTCCAGACCGTCGTATCGACACTCACGAGCGACTGTTTTCCAAAAGCCTTCGTCTTCGTTGCAGCCTTAGCCACCTCGTCAAGCGTCTTGAGAGCCTTTGCACTTCCCTTTTCGCCATCGGCGAGCAAATACTTGATGACACCCGAGCAGGCATTCGCGGCATTCGCCATCGAGCACACCTTCGGGCCAAAACCGTACGCAAACTGGGACGGGCAGGCAGCAAACGCTTCATCCGGCATCTGCTTAAAATGCTTGCCATAAATATTCGTCGCATTCTTCGCCGACATCTGACCGCAATAGATTTCTTCGAGTTCGCCGGAATTGACAATCTTTTTCACCTTTTTCCAGTTATTGGAATCAACGGCGTTGCGGAGCGCTTCCTGGGCAAAACCACCCTGCGCCAAAATTGCAGAACAAATCAAACTTGCCAAAAAAAGATTCTTCATGTTTTTTCCTCATTTGAAACTTAACTGGATCCCTCGACAAATGCCATTCGAGAAATAATGGTTCCCCTACGCTTCGCTTCGAGGATGACAGCTCGAGATGACAACACCTAAGTCGAGATAACTCTATGAATAGTTTTAATATATAACGAATTATAAACAATCCCTAATGAATAATCAAAAAAAATCTTTAACCCTAATAATATTTTACTTGAATTTGACTCCGGCTATAGAGGATTTCTATCTTTGTGGGCATGAACGCAGAAGTCTTACGCAATGAATTCCCGATGTTGGTCGCAGGCGACAAAGAAGCAAAGCCGCTCGCCTTTTTGGACAGCACCGCCACGACCCAGAAGCCCGCAAGCGTCATCGACGCGATGGACGATTTTTACCGCGAGCACTACAGCTCCGTGAAGCGCGGGGTTTACCGCCTGAGCGCACGCACCACCGAAGCCTTTGAAAAGACCCGCAAAGACGTTGCGAAGTTCATCAACGCAAAATCCGAAGACGAAATCGTCTTTACGCGCGGCACCACCGAAAGCATCAATCTCGTTGCCTGGAGCTACGGACGCAAGTTCTTTGAAGCAGGCGATGAAATTTTAATCAGCGGTTTGGAACACCACGCAAACATTGTGAGCTGGCAGCTCGTTGCCGAAATGAAGGGTGCAAAGATCAAGGTCATCCCCGTCCGCGATGACGGCGATTTGGACTTGAGCAAGCTCCCGGAACTTTTGACACCGCGCACCAAAATGGTCGCCGTTACCCACGTGAGCAATTCCGTCGGCACCGTGAACCCAATTGCAGAAATCATTGCAACCGTCCGGAGTCTCGCCCCGCAATCCAAAATTTTGATTGACGCCGCCCAGAGCTCTAGCCACATCAAGATTGACGTGCAGAAGCTCGACTGCGATTTCCTCGCGTTCAGCGGCCACAAGATGTACGGCCCGACCGGCATCGGCGTTCTTTACGGCAAGTACGACGTACTCGACAGCATGCCGCCATGGCACGGCGGTGGCGAAATGATTAAGAACGTCACGTTCGAAAAGACGACTTATGCTGACGTTCCTGCTCGATTTGAAGCAGGAACGCCTGCCATTGCCGAAGTCATCGGCCTCGGGAAGGCCATCGAATGGCTGAACAACGTCGGCCTCGACAACATCCGCAAGCACGAAGAACAAATTACGCAGTATGCACTGAAGCAACTCGCCGAAATCCCGCAAGTGAAAGTCCTCGGCAACCCGAAGGAACGCGGTGCGCTCATCAGCATCACGCTGGACAACATCGCCGTCGGTGATGCGGCCATGATTCTCGACGAAGAAAACGTCGCTGTACGCAGTGGTCACCATTGCGCGCAACCGGTGATGGACCGCTTTGGGCTTGACGCCACGCTCCGCCTGAGCTTTGGCGTGTACACGCTCGAACGCGATATCGATCGTTTTGTCGCAGGCATCAAGCGCGTTTTGCGTTTGTTCGGGTAAATTCCGCTAGTTTGCAGGATTCTCATGGGAATTGAAAAAGGGATTTTTAACCGCACATCGCTCCTTCTCGGGAACGATGTTATGGACCGTATCTACCAAAAACGCGTCATCATTTTCGGACTCGGCGGAGTCGGCAGCTGGTGCGCCGAAAGCCTCGTTCGCTCCGGCATCAAGGAACTTGTTCTGGTGGATTCGGACCGCGTGTGCGTTACCAACGTGAACCGCCAGCTGATGGCCACCACAAAAACAGTTGGCCAAGTCAAAGTCGAAGTCCTCAAGAATCGTTTGTTAGAAATTAATCCGCATGCAAACATCATTGCACTGCAGGACATCTACGAAGAAGCAAACACCGAGAAATTCCAGCTGGACACTTTCGACTACATCATCGACGCCATCGACAGTCTCGAAAACAAGATGCAGTTGCTTTGGCACGCCACGCGCACCAAGGCCACCGTATTCTCTTCAATGGGAGCCGCTCTCAAGATGGATCCGACGCGAATCAAGGTCGCCGAATTCTGGAAAGTTGCCGGTTGCCCGCTCGCACGTGCACTCCGCGACAAGTTCAAGCGCAAAAAGAAAAAGCTCGCCAAGAAAGTGTTGTGCGTTTACAGCGACGAGCTCTTGAAAAACCGTGGTCAAAATTCTTCTTGCGGAACCGCCGCCTGCATGTGCCCGAAAGTTCGCCAGGAAAAGAGCGAAGCAGAACTCAAGAACGCGGAACTCGTCGATCACGAATGGTGCAGCAGCAAGGCCCAAATCAACGGCACCATGGCACACGCCACCGCCATTTTCGGATTCATGATTGCGGGCCTCGTGATGAACGACATTTACCAGAAAGCGTTGAAAGCTGAGTGAGTTACACCAGCGAACTCAATTCGACAATAGCATTAAGTCAAAATACATCATGCGAGTATGCAAAGCCGCAGACGATTCTATATTCCGATACCGACATTCCTGTTCTTCAGATGAAAACATGTACCGAAAACCATTAGCCTCATAAAACGAAAGCGGAACAGGCTGATTATACGCATCAACCACTAGATAACGACATCCGGTCTTGTTATCAGGATCAACAAACCACTGTTTGATATAATCAAGCAGTTCGCTTCCGACATGCTGTTTCTTAAAAGGTACACCTACACCAAGTCGACCTATCAACACAGCAGGATATATCAAGTCCCGTTTTTCCCAAGGTAGATTTTTGCCTATCTGTTTCTTTCGTGCATTTGGAAGATAGTTCGTAAAAATACTTGCATTAGATACAGTAAAAGCACAAACTACATCTTTCAAAGTAGAAGAATCCACAAAAACATAGGTTTTACCCATCAGCTGTTGGCTATACTTAACGGCATCCCTAGAAAAGAACGAATCAAGGTCTTCGTTACCACAAGAAAAAGTATTACAACGATTTAAAACTGATGGAGTCAGAGCCGTGCGAATGCAATTAGATTCTAAAAAGGCCATTTCCCTTCAGCCCTTAGTTTAGCAATTCGTGCAGCATTGCGCATATCAAACCCACTCCACTCGGAATGTTGCCGAGTAAAGTCGATGGATCCGCGGTTACGTTCTGCCTCTTCCGCTTTTTTCACGAAAGATTCCGCCACCGCATCCGTCAAAATCGGGATATTGCTAATTGCTAGGGCCATAATCTTTCTCCTAATATACATTTTAACGTTCCAATTTGCAATTCTAAATATCGCCGTTGCCGGAATCCAACTGAATACGAATGTATTTTTTCTTGACTCATTTAGCCTCCTAGTTTTGAAAAAAAGAAAAAGCATCCGATTTTTCTCGGATGCCTGAGGCCTTTTCAAGGGTCATGCATTAATGTATCAATATTTGAATATAGTGGCAAGCGGCGATTTGTAACTTTACTGTAAAATAACTTACAGTCCCAGCCTGCGGCCTTGATGGTCATCTTTATTGGCGATTTCTTCGAGCATGTTTTGCAAAATCAGTTCTCGTGTGCGCAAGTCGGCAGGGACATACGCAAGTTTACGGCGGACATTCTGAAAATCGCTGATAGACACGTTATCGCAAGCAAGAACTTCTCTTGGGCATTTATCCCCAAAGAACGATGTCCATGTTTTCGAAACCTGCTTAGATTCCATATAGTCAAACGCTAGCTTCAGCTGAAAACGCCGACGGATAGCCCAATCCAAAACGTTCTCGTAATTCGTCGCCGCGATAAGCATTCCATTGAACGAATCCATTTGGCAAATAAATTCATTGACTAAAGTCACTTCCCAGTGATTTTTCGCATTGCCACGATTTTCAAAGAAACTATCAGCCTCGTCAATGAAAAGAATAGCATCGCTCTGTTCAGCTTCTCGGAACATTTCACGAATGTTGCGTTCCGTATCGCCCACAATTCCGCCAAGGATATCGCTTGCACGTTTCACGAGCAAATCGCGACCAAGAATATCTTGAGCAATATGCTTTGCATAAGCCGACTTCCCCGTTCCCGGAGGACCGTACAAAAAGATATTCAAATTTTCTCTGCGACCATTCAATTTCGAAGCACGCCATTGCGCATCGAAATTTTTAAGCATCGGAACGACATAGTCAATATTCTTTATATCCCCGCTAGAAATGCGGACACATTCCATATTATATTCACTTTCATTCGTTTTCTGCGAGCCCATCGATATGCACAAAAGTTTGGCATGAGACGTCGCAATTTCACGAACCACATTCAACGGGGAAAAATCCACCGCCTGCATCCGCTGCGCTTGACGAACCGCCAAAGTAATACTTCCCGCCATTACAGGAATTTCCTTCGCAATATTCTCTATTTCATCGTTGCACAAAATTGATTCCGCCTGCTGAGCTTTAAGAACGGACTGCCAAATCGCAACGCGTTCCTTATTACTGAACGTGAAAAATTCCAACGAATAGTCAAACCGGCGACGAGTGCTATTTTCAACACACGCAATATTATTCGTAATCCAAATAACAGGCGTTTTCAGATTCTCAAAAATGATATTTAGCAAACCTTTTTCCGCCTGATTCAAAACCAAATCAGCCTCGTCCATCAGGATTATGCCACCACTCCGCTCACATTCCCAATCAGCAAGCAACATAGAACGCAAACGAGTCTGCAAAAAGGATTCCTTATCCATAGATTCGTCACCCAAGCCCACAGCAAACAAAGGAACATTCAACTCCTGAGCAAGCGCTTTCGCAAGTTCCGTTTTTCCCGTCCCTTCACGACCGTAAAAAAGGATATTGAGAGGCGAGCCATTCTGATGAGTTTTCAGCATCTGCAAAACAAAGGATGCCTGCGGATTCGTCTTGGCAATTTGAGCATAATCAACACAAGGCTTTGGCGCAGTTTTCAAATCCATAATTCTCGACATATCCGAAAATCCATACAGAAAATCGCTCACCTCGCTCGCCAAATACAGTTCCCGCCGCTTGATTTTCAAATCTGCATTTCGATTCGATTCCTCCATACGCACCAGCTGAAACTTGATAAGTGCACTCTCCTTTGAACAGAGGTCATGCAATGTCGCCGGTTCCAATCCCGCAATCAAAGAAATTCGCCTAAACGATCCACGTTCGGACGAATCAAAATAATCGAACATCGTCGAAATTTTTTCAACCTTAAAATACATCTTATGATGATCGCGAAGCCACAAGTACAGCACAAGATCCAAGGCTTCATCCGAAAGATGGAAAAGACGCTTCAATTCAAAAGCCCTCTGCATCGACACATCGCTTTCAACGCATCCGCCAGCAAGCCAAATCGAAGCACATTCCGCAATTGATTGCGCCAACAATCGACGCGTATAAGCATCACCATCGCCCCAATGAGCAACAAAGCTCAGGAAATGCTTAGCAAAAATGATCCTTCGGCTTTTATGGAATTCTTCAAGAAGATCCTTCGCCTTGTACCACTTATTCTCAATCTCCGTCGTAATTCCAGTAGGAAGTTCAATGCGTTCACGGGCTTCATACACTCTATCCAAAAAAGTCGCAATGCATTCATCCGTCATATACTTGTCACAAAAGACCCTACAATCCCCATCTGGATAATACCGCATAAAGCGGCTCCAAAATTCCACAATTTTCAAGTCCATAAAAGTCGGCTGACCGCTCAGAGACTTTTCAGAGACACCTTCTTTACCAAGCATTTCGCGCTTATTTTTAAAGTAATTTTCGATTGTATTTTCGTAATGTAACTGCATGGTTTTAACCTCAATTTTGCACCATGCAATATAAAAGAAACGCACGACAATTGATGTCGTGCGAGGGGGAAGAATTATTTAATAAGTTCGCTATATCAAGCTATTCCGATAATCGTTCATCACATGCAATATTCTCAAAATAGCCGATACTAAATCTTCATCACAAGCATTTGAATCAAATGAACATAATTCAAAAACACCATCTTCATTCAAACAACGATTCTGATCAAATGCATCAAAAAAAGGATGACTAACTATTTTTTTCGTTTCTTCAACCGATTCTCGTCTTGTTGAAAGCGTCACACTCATCTTTCCTAATTCATCCATAGTTGCAAGCATAACCATTGCATTTGGTACATTCGTATTTAAATCCAATTTAAACCCTATAGATCGTTCACTATACCATTTAGGAACAGATTTTAAACTTCCCAACTGTTGCTTCACATTTCCAAAAAGTTTTTCTATTTTTGCATAAAATGGATGATGAGTAGCATATTTCTCTGACATATTCCCTTTTTTCACAAAATCATTCCATTCTTCAATATATGTCCGCTGTATATAACCGAAAGGATGATTAATCGGAAAAAACACAACGCCAGGATATAAAGATTTTTTATTTGCGGGAAGCCACTTTTTATCTAAATCCTTCATTCCCCATATAATAACAATATCTGGCGTTAATTTTTCCATCACTTTTTCAAAAGCTAATCTAGACATGTCAATATAGTTATCATAATCGGCTTTAAGCCAATCATGATTTCTCGGACGGGGCCCAACTGGTTTTTGAAAAAAATTAAAAAAAGCTAGATTTTCCCATACATAGTCAGAACATTTCGGTCCTGAATGAGCAAGCATTTTTGCAGTATTTCGAAAACCTCTATATCTTGGCATTCCAATCAATTTGGGAAAATCGGCAAAAGAACCAAAACTTTGAGTGTAATTTTGATCTAAATAATCACCAACAAGAACATCATTGGTCAAAAAATGATCGTTTTCTTTTTCCGCCCTCAGCTTTGGATCCGTAAGGTAATGTGATTCGCCTAAAACAAGAATTTTTTCAGGGCATTTAAAATACCCTTTACCAATATAAGGCCAATAATTAACATCATTAAGGCCTTCAAAAATATTTTTGGTTTCCCGCATCATTTCTGCATAAACAACGCCCATAAGCACTCCTTAAAAAGGTCATTCATTCAGTTTTTTTACAAAATCCGACATCGAAAGTAAATTCAGTCTTTCATTATTTGAAAATGTCGAAAAATTTATTAGTTGCTTGTCGTCCCCACAATCATATAGTACAACTTCTTTTTTCTCTTTACGACAAGTCCAAGATTCAACAAAACCAAATCCAGTATCTATCATACATGTTGTAACTTCATATTTTTCATTAACAAGATAATCTAAGGCTTCATGTATAGTCATATTATAGAACCTTTTAATAATTCATGATATAAAAATAAATACGGAACCAAGAACAAGCAATAATTATTAATTAAAAGCTAAAATTTCGCAATTTTTTCAACGCGCTCTTCTACATAAAGACCTTTTTGAACAGCGACACACATCAACGCTCCATAAATTTCCCAAAATTGTGGTCCATGAAGGCGTTCTCCACGAGCCTTCGAACCACATTCCGTATAATGAATATGATGAGCATATTCATGTATAGCCGTTTCTTTTAAATGTCCCCAAGTAGCATATATACGAATTCTGTGCGTATCATAGATATAAACGCCAGCCCTTGTCTTAGGTTTCTTATCAACGACAAACAATTCAAAAGGTTCCTTGCAAGGATAAATTTTATGCAAGAAATCCTTGAAATAATCTGCACTAGGGTAATTCGCCATATTAAATTCCCAGTTCCTTCATTTTTCAATAGCCATAATCAACTCCTTTATGTTTTATGACTATCAAAAATGTAGATTCAGCGCACGACAGTTAATGTCGTTGATACGACCATAAAGGAGATTCCCGCTCGGAGGCGGGAATGACATTTTAACTACTTGATCTTATCTCCGCAGAATTCTTGGCGGCCGCATTTTTCGCAGTGGGCACCCATCCAAAGCGTGTCAAATTGTTCGATGGCAGATTCGACGATTTGCGAATCGTTCGTGAGGATTCCCGCTTCAAAGTTGCGACGGAGGGAACTTTTCATGCCGATACCTGCGCCTGTCAAGTTTGCAGAGCCGATGTAAGCGGTTTCGAGGTCGAAAATCATCATCTTGAAATGGACTCGCGGACACATGACGCGTTCAAGGTCGGTTGAGAGAATCTTATAGCGGTCAAAATCTTCGCGGAAGTTCGGGCCGGGTTCTTTTGCGTGAATGAGTCGCACGCCTACGCCACGCTTGAGCAATCCTGCAAGTTGTCCGAGCAGCGGAATTGATTCGCCGTTCTGCTTCACGTAAACATCCTTGATGTCGGCGGTGCCGATCCAGAGCGTTTCGCGGACTGTCGCGATACGGGAAATCACTTCGGAATAGTGTTCTTCGTTTTGGATGTACTTGGTGAACGTGGACATGGAAAGAAATATAGTATTGTCGCACGACAATAGATGTCGTCGGAATTATATATATTAAAAATACGAGATGGCGATGCCGGAACGGAGTCCGGCATGACAAGGACGGAGGTCTTATGGAAAATCCGGGTCGCGGCGAACGCATGGTGCGAATTTTTGTGTACCTGATGGCACACTATAACAACCGTTACAGCGTTACGGATATCATACGCAATCTGGATATTCCCGCAAACGAATTGCGGAGCGTGCAGCGCGACATGCAAGCTTTGACAAATCTCGAAAGCCGTTACATCCAGCGCATTTCCGATGGAGGCAAGACTTATTACCAGGCAGCGCTCGAACGTGCGAACAAGCTCGTATTCCCGGAGTTTGGCGATATGGTTTTGCATTTTGTCTTTTTGCAGCGCATTGCAAACTTATACCCGGCAACAGCAAGCCTTATCGACGACCTCACCAAGAGAATCACGCAGGATTTGCCCGCAAAGCAGCAAGATGTTTTGAAGAGCTATTCGAAAGAATTAAGCGGGCGCATTCTCTTCATGGGGACTCCGCCCAATTACGATGAAGACGTGAGCAAGAACCTGCCGACTATTCTGAACGCGATTCGTCAAAAGCGGAAGGTACAGATAAAATACACAGACAACTGGGGAACGCCATCGGATAAGCCACGCGTTCCGCTGATGGTCGCCATAAGTCACGGAGACATTTATATCGGCTGCGTTTCGCAGCACCACCCCGACAAAACTTACACATTAAAATTGCAGCGTATTGAGTCTGTAAAATTGCTGAAGGAGACTTTTGAAGAAGACCCTAAGATGGTCGAATCACTACGCAAGCGCATCCGCACAGGCTCATTGCTTTTGGGCGAACAGAATCCGCAAGAAGAAAAGGTCGTCATTTACTTCCCGAAATACGCCAAGAACTTTTTGAAGGAACGCCCGTACCACCGATCCATGAAAATGGAAGACGCGCCGGACGACGAGATTCGCGTGACGATGAAGGTCGAGGTAAACGAGCTGCTCAAGCAGTGGATTATGTATTATGGGAACATCGCGACGGTCCAACAGCCAAAAAAGTTGAGGCAGATGATACTGGAAACGGCGAAGGCTCTCGTAAATAAGTACGAAAGATAAGGGAGATTCCCGCTCGGAGACGGGAATGACAAAGGAGCCGAGTGATGCAGAAACATGCTTGCATGTTTCTATATCCGAGGCGAACTAGTCAGCCCCGTTAGGGGAATGACAGCAAAATCCCCCTCGTTATTACCAAAATTACGGTCTTGTTATAGAATTTTCCTATAAACAAGCAACTTTTCTTAAAAAATTTTATAATTCATCCTATTTTCCTATTGGACTAGTAGGATTAAGTTTTTAAATTATGCACGTCAAACGAACGAGGCACCCCGCAAGGGAAGAGCCTGGAGGATTTCACTATGCGATGTCGAATGTGTAACCAAGCCGAAGGCAGGCGGGCCTAATACCGCCAAAATTTAACGCTCAGGATTGAGCAAACCCATTAACAATCGCGTCGCCCGACGCCAACAGTTACAAAACGTTCGGGCGAACGCGAAAATTTGCGCAAAGCGCACAAGAGGATTTAAATAATATGACGACTCAGAACAAGCTCCATTTCGAAACTCTTCAGCTCCACGTTGGTCAGGAACAGGCAGACCCGGCAACCGATTCCCGCGCAGTTCCTATATATCAGACCACCTCTTACGTGTTCCACAGTGCCCAGCACGCTTCTGACCGTTTCCACCTGAAGGATGCAGGCAACATTTACGGCCGCCTCACCAACACTACGCAGGATGTTTTTGAAAAGCGCATCGCTGCTCTCGAAGGCGGTATCGCAGGTCTCGCAGTCGCTTCTGGTGCAGCAGCCCTCACCTACGCCATCACGGCTCTCGCCCGCAAGGGTGACCACGTGGTCGCACAGCGTTCCATCTACGGTGGTACTTACAACCTCTTGGAACATACGCTCAGCAAGTTCGGCATTGAAACGACTTTCGTCGACATCCACAACCTCAAGGAAGTCGAAAGCTCCATCAAGTCCAACACGAAGCTCGTCTTCATTGAAACGCTCGGCAACCCGAATTCCGACATCCCGGATATCGAAGCCATCTCCGAACTCGCTCACAAGAACAAGATTCCGGTCGTGATCGACAATACCTTCGGTACTCCGTATCTGATTCGTCCGATTGAACACGGTGCCGACATCGTCGTTCACTCTGCAACGAAGTTCATCGGCGGTCACGGTACGACTCTCGGCGGCGTGATTGTTGACGGTGGCAAGTTCGACTGGGCAGCATCCGGCAAGTTCCCGCAGTTCACCGAAGTGAACCCGAGCTACGGTGTGCCTTTCACGGCAGCAGCTGGCGCAGCAGCTTACATCGTTTACATCCGCGCTATTCTTCTCCGTGACGAAGGTGCAGCAATTTCCCCGTTCAATGCATTCCTCCTCTTGCAGGGCACTGAAACGCTTTCTCTCCGCCTTGACCGTCATGTGGAAAACACCAAGAAGGTTCTCGAATTCCTCGCCAAGCACCCGAAAGTTGCAAAGGTCAACCACCCGAGCTTCAAGGATCATCCGCAGCATGAACTTTACACCAAGTACTTCCCGAACGGCGGTGGCTCCATCTTCACGTTCGATGTGAAGGGTGGTCAGGCAGAAGCCTTCAAGTTCATCGACAGCCTCAAGATTTTCAGCCTGCTCGCTAACGTCGCCGACGTGAAGAGCCTCGTTGTTCACCCGTACACCACGACCCACTCGGAACTCACTCCGGAAGAACTCGCCGCAGCAGGCATCTCTCCGGCAACGATCCGTCTCTCCATCGGTACGGAACACTACGAAGACATCATCAACGACCTCGCACAGGCTTTGGATCAGATTTAAAAAACAGTAGACAGTAGGAAGTAGGCGGTAGGAAGTTAAAGCAAAATAAACTTCACCGCAAGCAAAAATCTTCCTACTTCCTACTTCTAACTAAATAAAAGGATTCTACAATGTCTAAAATTTACGCATCTGCTGACCAGCTTATCGGTCATACCCCCCTCCTTGAACTTTCCCACATCGAAAAGGAAAACAATCTCCAAGCTAAGATTGTGGCAAAGCTCGAATACTTCAACCCCGCAGGTTCTGTCAAGGATCGTATTGCCAAGGCAATGATCGACGACGCCGAAGCTGCCGGCAAGCTCAAACCGGGTTCCGTGATTATCGAACCGACTTCTGGTAACACGGGTATCGGTCTTGCTTCTGTCGCAGCCGCTCGCGGCTACCGCATCATCATCGTGATGCCGGAAACCATGAGTGTCGAACGTCGCCAGCTCATCAAGGCCTACGGTGCAGAAATCGTTCTCACTGAAGGTGCCAAGGGCATGAAGGGCGCTATCGCCCGCGCTAACGAACTCGCTGCCGAAATCAAGGACAGCTTCATTCCGGGACAGTTCGTGAACCCGGCAAACCCGGCTGCCCACAAGGCTACGACGGGTCCGGAAATCTGGGAAGACACGGACGGTAAGGTTGATATTTTTGTCGCAGGTGTCGGTACTGGTGGTACGATCACGGGCGTTGGCGAATACCTCAAGTCCAAGAATTCTGACGTGAAGGTTGTCGCTGTCGAACCGGAATCTTCTCCGGTACTCTCCAAGGGCGTTGCAGGTCCGCACAAGATCCAGGGCATTGGCGCAGGCTTTATCCCGGATACTTTGAGCACTTCTGTCTACGACGAAGTTCTCCCGGTCAAGAACGAAGACGCTTTCGCTGCCGGCAAGGCAATTGCCAAGGCTGAAGGCATTCTCGTGGGTATCTCTTCTGGCGCAGCTTTGCATGCAGCAATCGAACTTGCAAAGCGTCCGGAAAACAAGGGCAAGACGATTGTCGCACTCCTCCCGGATAGCGGCGACCGTTACCTCTCCACTCCGCTCTTCGCTGACTAATTAAGTGGTTAGACGAAAGAACGCCGCGTTGCGGCTACAGACGAAAGGGTAATATGGCACTTTGTGCAATAAAATATCTCTCGTCTCTAGTCTTTCCTCTCTCGTCTAAAAAGTATGGTAAGTGCCTCGCAGTTCCATTCGCTACGCGGTAGAAACCATCCTCTCAACAAAAGCTTATTGAATGCAAACGCTAGAAGGTTCCATTCGCCTCTCTAGCGTTTATTTGTGTTTTATACAACGCATTGTCATCCCGGCCTTGTGCCGGGATCACCAATTTTCAAAAAAGAACGGTTTTAACATGTCACAGAAAAAGCGTGTCGCTGTTGGATTGTCGGGCGGTGTGGACTCCGCCCTTTCTGCGTATTTACTAAAAAAGCAAGGTTACGAAGTTGTCGGCATGACGATGGCAACTTGGGACGGCTCCGTAAAAATGCCTGCGGTTGAAGGTCGCGAAGGCTGCTACGGCCCAAGCGAAGACAAGAATATCGAAGAGGCAAAACTCGTTGCCGAGCGTCTCGGGATTTCGCATTACGTTGTTCCGGTCGCCGAAGATTACAAGCGCGAAGTTCTCGATTACTTCCGTGCGGAATACCGTGCAGGGCGAACGCCGAATCCGTGTGTACGCTGCAATCAGAGCATCAAGTTCGGAGCGCTACAGCATGCCGCGCGCAAGCTTGGGATCGACTTCGACTACTTTGCAACCGGACATTATGCACGACTCGATTTCAAGAATCCCGATCTTCCGTTCTTGTACGAAGCGCTAGACGAACATAAAGACCAGACATACTTTTTATCGCGACTCTCGGCAGAGCAACTTTCCACTGTAATTTTCCCGCTCGGTGGAATGCAGAAAGCAGACGTGAAAGCGCTCGCGAAGGAAATCGGCTGGGACGATTTTGCAACAAAGCGCGAAAGCCAGGACTTTATCGAGTGCGGCGATTACTCGGTACTGTTTGACGAGAGCGACAACGTTCCCGGAGATTTTGTCGATGTGAACGGCAAAGTTCTCGGAAAGCACAAGGGCATTGTGCATTATACAATCGGGCAGCGCAAGGGTCTCAACATTGGCGGACAAGCAGAACCGCTTTACGTTGTGGCAATTGATGCGCACCACAATCAGGTGATTCTTGGACCGCGAAGCGCTTTAAGCTGTACGGAAGTTTCTGCCGTTGACTTGAACTTGATGGTTTCGGAGACTTCACCGCTTTTGAAAGAGCCGCTCATCGCACACATTCGCCTCGGACACAAAGGCGCTACTGCAAGAATTACATCATTGGACACTGCCGCTGGCACGATTAGCGTGAAATTTGACGAGCCGCAATTTGCGTCGGCACCAGGACAAGTGCTCGTGCTCTACGCGGATAAAGGCGTGGTTGCAAGCGGAATCATCGGGAAGTAAAAGAAGAAAAAAATTTGCCAATTACACAAAAATCCTACCCGATTGGGTAGGATTGCTTTTTAAGAGATAGTTGGCAGTAAAATGTTTTAAATGGTGTAGTCTTTTTCCATCATACCGTAGTCGATGAGAATTTGTTCGAGGCGGTCCTGCGTCATCGGGGTCGGGATGGTGAAGAGTTCGTTCTCGTCGATGTTCTTCGCGAGTTCGCGGTAGACGTTGGCCTGGCTGCAATTCGGT
>NZ_JBGUHR010000043.1:0-82610 GCF_045112255.1 Fibrobacter sp. | reverse complement strand
TCTTGTCGAACTCGCCGTAAGTACCGAAGTAGGCGGGATACGCCTTCTTGATGTGGAACACCACGGAATCGCGCACGTCTTCTGGCCTTGCCACGTCAATCTTGTCGAGTTCCTCTATCGCGAACTTGATGAAGTCCTTGTCGGGCATGCGCCACATGTCGTCGCCCTCGGTAGCGAAGTACTCTAGGCCAATCCACACCTTCTCGGGGTCGGCCACCAGGTAGGGGCTCCAGTTGTTAAAGATCTGGATGCGGCCGAGCTTCACGTCGGATTCCTGCACGTAGATCCAGTTGTCGGCCACGAACTTGAGCTTGCTTTCGGGAGTGCCGGGCTTCGCCGGATTCTTGATGAGCAGCTTGTCCAGGAGCAGGCCCACGGTGATGAAGTCACGGTACACGAGGCCATCGGCGACGCGCTTGACCTCGGCGGGCACGGGAGTCTTCTCGTTGTCCATCGCAGAGATCAGTTCCTTGACCGGCATGGTGCTGAGGAAGTAGTCGCAGGGGACCTTTTCGCGCAAGACAACGCCCGTAGAATCCATGCTCTCGACGACAGCGCTCTCGATGCGCATGCCATCGGCAGAACGGTTCACGCCCACGACCTTCGCATTCATGTTGATTTCACCGCCAAGTTCCTGCACCTTCTCGGCGACAGTTTCCCAGAGCTGGCCCGGGCCGAATTTCGGGTAGAGGAACTGCCCGATAAGGCTCGTCTCGGTATCCTTCTGGCGGATGTCCGCACCGTTCGCGGCACCAGCCTCGGCCTTCTTCTTGCCTGCAAAAATCTGCTTGAGCGCATGGATCACCGTCTTGGTAATCGACAATCCCTTGATGCGCTGTCCGCCCCAGTCGGGGCTGATCTTGCTGCACGGCACTCCCCACACCTTCTCGGTATAGTCGCGGAAGAACGTGCGGTAAAGCTCCACGCCAAAGCGGTTGATCATGAAATCTTCAAGACTATTTTCCTTGCGTGCAGGCAGCAACTGCACCTTGAGATAGCTGAGGCCGATTTTCATCATGCGCCAGAGTCCGAGATTGCGGATCGTGTCGCCATTCAGGCTCACCGGATAATCAAACAACTTGCGCAAGAAAAGGATTCGGGAAAGGCGGCTGCGGCAAAGCATCACGTAGTCCGTCAGCTCAGGATCAGGCCCCCCTTCTACAAGAGGAACCGTACGGCCAATCGCTATATCATCCTTGCTTGCAGATCCTTGCAGCGGGAGAATCCCCTGCCACCAGTCCATTACTGTATCGCTCTTGCTAAAAAAGCGGTGGCCACCAATATCCATTCGGTTGCCGTTGTATCGTGCCGTCCGCGAAATACCGCCAACAACATCTTCCGCTTCAAAAATCACAGGTTTCACATCTGTCGTACGCAAAAGTTCAAGCGCCGCAGTCAAACCCGCAGGGCCAGCACCAGCAATTACAGCAATTTTCGTAAAATTACGTTCTGTCATTATTTTATCCTTCCTACAATCCTAAAACTTTTAAACGGCTTTCCGTTCTCGAAAAAGCACCATCTTTCGGACTCCAAAATTCCACATCAAAACCAAGATGGCTGCTACAATTTTCGATTTCATCTCATTTGCATCCAGCATCCCCACCATCAAGAGCATCAGCAATTCATTGATTCCAACTCCAATAATTCCAACTATCGCAAATACACCAAATTCAACAGTTTTTCGGTCTTCAAGAACACGTTTGCATTCCGAAAAGACCCAAGCCACGCTCATGACGTAATTGATGATAAGCCCAGCAACCAGTCCAACCAAATTCGCAACCAAGTAATGCCAATTAAACTCGTAAAGGCAAAAAGCATATAGCAAGAAATCGACCACAAAGGCAAACCCGCCTGTCACCAAGTATCGCACGAACTGTCCAATCAAGGACGAACGTGGCATTTTTTTCCAGAGTTGTTCAATAAATGTTTCGTTTTGCATGGGTGCAATAATAACAATTGTTCTAAAACAAAGTTTTTATGTCTCATTTAAAAAGCTGCAATACAGTACTTTCATCAATCAACAAAGCAAGATCTTAATTATTCAGGCTCAATTTTTTAGAGCACCGCTCTCGTTCATGTTTATTTTTATTTACACATAAAGCAAACAACAATCTCAAACAAGTTCTTACATGTAAAGTATCATTTTACACAAATAATCAAAGCGTTTAAGATAATTTGTTGTTAAATTTATAAGCACAGCAGAACAACATGAAACCATTCAGACTTTTGCATCAAAAGAGGCAAAAACAACCAAGTCTTTAAATTCAGTCAAAAATGTCCCAGGACATTGATTAAAAAACAACTTACAAACTCCACACTCAATGCCAGGACATTCCGTCTTGGCATTTCTGTTGATATACGCGGAAATAATTAAACGGCTTCATGATTTTCACGGGAAAAGTCTATATTTTCACAAGTTACCTTCACAAAGATCCGCTATGAAGCCTAAAAGAATTGAATACATCGATGTCGCAAAATTTTTAGCCATGATCTTGGTCGTATTCGCGCATGGGACCAAAGAAAGCAACCTTGTCGCGTTTGCATTCGCGTTCCACCTGCCAGTGTTCTTCATCCTGAACGGAATGACGCTGAGGATTGAAAATCAAAAATTTGGCGATTTTCTCACGACCAAGCTTAGGCGTTACATCATCCCGATGTTCGGGCTTGGAATTTTGTGCGTCCTAGCGGATCTGTTCGTCAAATGGCTTCTGAACAACCCCATCCCGGATCATTTTCTGCTTATCGGCATCGCAAATGTCATCAATCAAATTCGATTGTTCGCCATCTGGTTCTTGCCGGCATTGTTTTTCACGGATATCATACTGTTCGGCTTTCACCGTTTAGCCAAGGGCAGGCTTTGGCTCATGGGAGTCTTGTCGCTATTACTTCTTGGCATCGGAATCATCTTCAACCAGTTTCACAACGTTCCTTTAGTCTGGAATTTTGACGCAGCACTCTTCGGGACAATTTTCACTTACATTGGCTTTGCGTTCCACCACCAAAAACTTTCGGGACTGTACAATTTCTTGACAAAGGTGCGGTTGCGGGCTCTTATCATGGGCATAGCCTTACTGACGGCGACTTACTTTATCAGTCAGTACAGTTATGAGTTAAACCACAAGCATCTCGAAATGTTCCATCGCGTGTACGTTCCATATTACATCACGCTTCCCAACGCAATTATCGGTTCTTTAGGATTTATCCTCATCTGCCGAGGAATCACAAATCCGATTTTGGCAAAACCGGTCGAGATGAACCTCGCGCTTCTGGCATTCCATCAAATACTCGCATTCCCCATCTTTAGGGTCAAGATATGTCCAGAATGGTGGGCAAGCGTTAGCAAGCTGCCCGCAAACGACCTGAAATACACTCTGTTCACCAGCGCGTTGACTCTGTTCTCTATAGCGCTGATCGCAGTCATTTACCTTGCAATAAAGTACTCCCCGCTAAGCGCCATTGTAAACCAGCCATTAGCGGGGTTCTACCGCAGAAACGCTAGCGGTAAAGAGCTTCCACGAGCTTAATCATATCGGCGTGGTCGCTTGCGGCCATCATCTCGCGGATGCTGTGCATGCTGAGCATGGGTTCGCCAATATCGACCGTCGGAATCCCGAGACTTGCAGAAACCGTCGGGCCGACCGTTGAACCGCATGGCATGTCGTTTCGCATGATGAACACCTGCAATGGGATTTTCGCCTTTTCACAAAGCAAGCGGAGCTGCGCAGAACTCATCAAATCGCTTGCATAACGTTTTTGTGAGTTTGTCTTAAGTACAATTCCCTTACCCAACAGAGGCGCGTGATTCGGTTCGTGTTTTTCCACGTAATTCGGATGCTCAGCATGCGCCATGTCAATGGAGAGGGCGATACTAGACGAAAGACGAGAGGCGAGAGACGAGTGTGACTCGTCATTCTGAGCGGAGCGGAGCGAAGTCGAAGAATCCAATACGCTCTTCAAGAAGTTGCTCGCGGCACCTTCGCGCGTGGTAGAGCCGACCTCTTCGTTATTGAAGAAGCATGCGACAAGGCAATCGCTTTCTGCCGACTTTGCACCAACAATCGCTTCAGCAATCGCATGGCAGCTGCTCAAGTTATCGAGCCTTCCCGAATAAATCCATTCGTCGTTAAAGCCGCCGCGATTTGCAGGCTGAGCATCAAATAATTGCACGTCAAAATCAATCAGGCGCGCTCCTTCCGGGAGTTCCTTTTCAAGAGCCTTCACAAACAAGTTCTTGCGATTTCCAGATGCGTTACTTTCCAAGGCGCCCGACCATAATGCATTAAAATCGATCTGCGGATTGACCTTGAGGCCGTCCTGGTTCACGCCACGGTTCAAGTGGACTGCCAACTGCGGAATCCTGAAAAGTTTATCACCGCAGAACAGTTTCGTCTTGAGCGTATTCGACTCGTCCGCATCTACGTACGCAAGCGCCCCCGCATAACCAAGGTCACGGTCAAGCCAGCTCGTGTAAAGCGGAGAACCGTAAACCTCCGTATGGAGCGTACACACGCCCGCATTCACGACATCTGGATTCGGGGAAATCTTGAGCGTCGGGAAGTCCGTATGCGCAAGTGCAATCCTAAATCGAGACGAATCGTTCCACGTCTTCGGCGTACGGAACGCAATCACAGAAGCTTCGCGGCACACGAAATAGGCTTTTGCAGGCTCAAGATTCACGCCCAGCTCAATTTCTGTAAAGGAATTGGCCTTAAAAAACGACTTCAAAGCGTCTACAGTATGGTACGGCGTCACGGCAGTATTCAAAAATTCAAAAAAATCCATATTTCCTCGAAAAAAAACAATTAAATTCAATTTGACAATATAATCTATTTATATTTCACGAAAGCAATGGCATTTCAAAAGATAAAACAGATTAACTGGATGGAGATGTCCGGCCTTTTGGTCGGCGTTATTAGCACTGTCGCCATCATGATTTTTTCGCTGGTGCTTTACCACTATCTTTACGACAAGACCAACGGTATCATCAAGGACGAGTACAAGCTTTACAGTACATTCGAAAAGGCGCTGGGCCTTAAAAAAGGAACGAACGTACAAATTAGCGGTGTCGATGTCGGACGAGTAACCAACGTGTCCATCAAGCAAGACGCTACGGGAGCCATATCCGATAGCGCACTAATGGAATTTACCATCGAGAAGAAATACCAGAACCTCATCACCGACAGCGCAAAAGCATTTGCCATCCGAGACCAGAACCTGATTTCGGCCCGCGTCATCAACATCGATATCAAAAAAAATAGAGGCCGCGTACTAGAAGACAGAGACACATTATCGGCAGGCAAGGCACAGGATATCGAAACCGTCATTGAAACGGCAAACGAGCTTTTGGGCCGCGTGAACCGCCTCGTGGACGCCGCCGACGAACTCGTGACAATGGCTCTTGATACAGGCACAACCATGGGTGCATTGTTCGGCTCCCGCGCCCTTTACGACAACCTGAACCGACAGCTTTACCGACTTGACGAAATCACGTACCTCGGCAAGAACGTGCTGAAGAAGACATCATTCCTGCTTGATACGATGAAGACCAACGTTCCGACGCTCATTAGCCGCGCAAACGAAGTCACAAACAACGTAGGCAATCTGCTCGAAGACTTCAAGCCGCTGCCGGGCCAGGTCACCTCGCTTTTGAACTCCATGGATTCTACCGTCGGACGAGTCGATAATCTTGTCACCGATTTCGGTACAGTCACGACCGGCCTGCAAGACTTCATGAACACGACAGAAAACACATTGCAGAGCGCTGACGACTTGATTAACGGCATGTCCAAGATGTGGCTTTTCAGAAGCAATATTCCAAAGCATGATTCCGTTCCCTTTGTCGTGGAGACTCTATGGTAACGAAATCTTTGAAAATCGCCCTTTGCATAGCGCTTAGCGGAATTTCCGCATTTGCCTCAGAATCGGCAACGCTCGCCGCCCGCGCACAGAAGTCGTTGAAGGCAGGCAAATTCGCCAAAGGGTACTCGCAGCTGGAACGTGCCCTTGTCGCAAGCCGCAAAGAAGCGGACGTACGATCCGAAGGCCGCATATTCATCGCCATGGGGCAAGTCCGCACCATGAGCCTGGACTTCGAACTTGCAGATTCATTGCTGTATTACGTACAAGCCGAAGATTTGGACCGTTCGACAAAAATCATGCTCGTGAAGGCGAAGGCCGCCTTAAAAAACGCAACCGAAAAGTACAGCGAAGCTGTTTCGCTTTGCGAGAGCGTTAGTGAAGATGAACTGGACAGACTCGACGACGAGCTGCAAGGTTCGTTCTATTCGGAATGCGCCATCGCCTACGCAGGTGTGCGCAACGAAAAGAAGGCCAAACAGGCCCTCAAGATGGTCGACAAACGCCTTGATGACGACACGGGAATCTACTACTGGACCGATGCCCGCCTGACCGACATGCTGAACCTGGGCGATGCAGACAAGATCTACCTCAAGGCGGAAAAAGAATCCGTCAAATCGAATACGCCCTACACAACAGCAAATATTCTCTACCACCGCGGCAAATACTTAAGCAAGTCCAACCCATCTGAATCACGCAAGCTGCTCGACCGCTGCAAAACAGCATTCGAGCTGATGGGATTGCCCAAGAATTCCAAAAGGTGCGGGGAATAATTTCTCGTCATCTTGAAGCTGGAAATCCACGAATAAAAGTCATCCTCGACCGTCAGGGAGGGGATCCATTATTTTTAATTACAAGATTTGACTGAACCCTTCGCGGAATTTATCCCGGACTCTGTTCCGGGACTCAGTGTGACGAATAAGCCGTTGTATCAGCTGCGGCAGTGGAGTCCGCAGGAGCAGGTTCTTCGACTTTTTTCATGGCGAGAAGGCGGTTGTAAACGACAACCGGCGGGATGCGGCCTTCAAGCATGCCATCGACAAGGTATTTGACTTTTTGATAATTTTCGTCCTTGTCGTAATTGGCAATCAAGCCCTTGTAACCGAGGAGCTTGAGGATTTTCGCATAAAAGCTTGCACGGAATTTCTTGAAACGTGGCTGCATCACGTCATTCAAAATTGTTTCAAGCGCAGTCTCGGTCTGCATGGAATCAAGTTCAAAGCTGCGGTAAATCGTGCGAACGTGATCGGGAATCGTTGTATCCGGGCTATCGAAATACTTGCGCATCACGTTGGCGGCTTCGGTCTTGTTGGGGAACGGGCCACGTGCGAGGCGGAGTGCAAAATAAAGCGAAAGGCGCCAGTTCTCGGGATAAACGCGAGTCGCACGGCGAAGTACAGAAAAATCAGAAGTGTCGGGAGCATCTACGGGAGTCACGCCACCGACAAAATAATACGGCGTGTAGAATAGCGAATCCAGGCTCGTCGAGAGTTCGGCGACGTGACCGAGATACGCATATTCCTTGCCGGTGAGGTAGCTTTCACCAAGTTCGGTGAGGCCCTTGATCCAGAAGAGTCCCGCTACCGATGCGTCATGCCCTGCAGCTACATAGCGAACAGACGAAGCCTTCGGCAAGAAGGACTCGTCAAAGTTCGTGCCAGGCAACGGCTTTGCGTAATGAAACGCAACCGCGATCACCGCAACGGCAACTATGAAGCTAAGGATATAACGCATAAATTAATTCGGAAAGCGGAATTCGGAGTTCGGAATTAGAAGATTCAATTCCTAATTCCGACTTCCTAATTCATAATTAAATTTGGCAGGCCTCTGCGAGCTTTTCGAGTGCATCGACGCAATCGTTCGCGTAGTTTGCCGGCGTATCGTTACGCTGCCATGCAAAGTTAAGGCCACTGCTCGAGTTGAGCACATGGAACTTGCGCTTGCCGCCACCGTTTTGGATAGCCTTGAGAACCGTCTTGGCATCGCCGCCCTGACCGCCCGGTACGCCCGGAATGGACACGCCCGGAATAAGGAACGGGATTTCGTACTTTTTCTCTTGAGACATGTAACGCGTGATGTTTTCGAGTTCGCCCGGATTGGTCGCACCGACAACAGCACCGAGGTAACCCTTGCCTGCGTCCCATTCCACAATCTTGTCTGCAACGGAGTAGAAAGCTTCTGCGGCGTCGCGAATCGGCAGATCCTGGAAGTCGTGAGCACCCTTGTTGCTTGTGCGGAGGAGAACGTAAGCACCGTTTTCGCTCTGTTCGCGAATGAACGGACCGACGGAATCGGCACCCATCCACGGAGAGACGGTCACGGCATCTGCACGGTAAACATCGTAAGCGGCGTTCGCGTAGGCGGCACTGGACTTGCCAATGTCACCGCGCTTTGCATCCAAGATAACCGGGATGCCTGCGCTTCTGTAATCGGCAATGAGCTGCTGCAAAACGAGCATCGACTGCACGCTCACGCATTCGTAATAAGCGCTGTTCGGCTTTACGACGGCGGGCTGCACATTACGCTTGAGGCAGCATTCCAGAATGTCGGAATAGAAGCGCTTGATGCGGTCTTCGGGAGTGCCTTCGAGCGGGATAAGCTTGAGCACAGGGTCCATGCCCATGCACACCGGGTTGCCGCACTTTGCAATACGCTGTTCAAGGCGATCGTAAAAGCACGTCATTACTTCAATTCCTCCTGAATCTGGGCGGCTTCGTAAGAGAGAATGCCGTGTGCGACAGCCACATTCAGAGATTCAAGTTCACTGCTCATCGGGATCTTCACCGTTTCGTCGGCGAGTTCGATGAAGTACGGGTTCGTGCCAGCACCTTCGTTACCCACGAGGAATGCCATCTTGCGGAGCTTGTGCGGAGCGATTTCGCGGAGGGACTGCTTAGCGTGCAAATCCGTTGCGATGATGGTATAGCCCTTGCTGCGCAAGAAGTTGATCTGGTCCACGAGATCCACGTCAAATTCAAACGGAACGCGGAGGAACGTACCCGAGGAACCGCGCACAACCTTCGGGTTGAACGGGCTCACGGTACCACGACCGAGAATCATGCCCGAAGAATTGAAACCGAGGCTCGTGCGGAAGAGCGTACCAAGGTTACCCGGATCCTGCACGGCGTCCACAAGCGTAAGTACGCTGCGGCTTGTTTCATAGACCGGCTTCTTGCTTGCGATGTTGCAGTAAGCGATAATGCCCTGCGTCGTCATCGTCGAAGAGAGGCGCTTCATCTGGTCTTCAGTAAGAGTGTGGAGCGTAATTTCAGCTTCGTTAATAGCTTCGATGAGTTCTTCGTTTTCGAAGCCTTCGACAACGTAAACAGAAATCACGAGTTCGCGGTGGTGCTTCACGAGTTCTTCGACAACGTGAACGCCTTCGCCAAGGAACTTGCCTTCGCGTTCGCGACCCTTTTCGGTCGTGCAAGCGATGAGGCGCTTGAACCACGGCGGTGTAGAGCCAGCATCTTCAACGGCTTCAATCTGAGCGGCGCGAGCTTCGAGTGCGGCTTCGTCCAAGTTCTCGTCAACGGCTTCCTTCTGTTCCGGACGCTGGCGGTAGACCGGGGCGTTCATAGCACCGCGCGGTCCGCGGTTGAACGGCTTGTCGCCAAAGCGGCGCGGACGACGGTCACGGTCAAAGCGGCCACCACGGCGTTCTTCACGGTTGAACGGACGGCCTTCGCGGTTTTCATCGCGGTTGTCGCGGTCGAAACGGCGTTCACCACGATCAAAGCGGCGGTCGCCGCGGTCACGGTCAAAACGACGGTCGCCACGATCCCCACGGAACGAGGGCTTGTCGCCAAAGGAACCGCGTTCGTCGTCGTTACGACGAGGGCGGCGTTCAGGAGCTTCACTGACTCCGAATTTACGATCCAGCGTGATTCTTACAGTACGCTTCGGTTTGTTTTCTTCTTCACTCATAGTTTTTCCATCAACTGTTTGGCGACGGATTCCCCGTCAATTTCTAAGATCTTGTAGAGAGCCTTGATTTCTCCCTGTTCAACGAATCTGTCCGGAAGACCAAACCGGTACAGCTTCTTGTCCGTATAGCCGAGATCGGACAAAAGTTCCGCAATGGCTGAACCATAGCCACCCACCTTCGTATTGTCTTCGAGCGTCACAATGACATTGTGGCTGTCAAACAGCGAACGGTAGCATTCCTGGTCGAGCGGCTTAATAAAACGGGCATCCACAAGCGTCGGGTTGTATCCGTTTTCACGAAGCACGGCGGCTGTTTTCTTGAGTTCATTTGTCATGAAGCCGGCGCCCAGAAGGAGTATGCCGGAGCCCTTCTCAAGAATCTTGGGGCTTTTATAGTCGAACGGTCCTTCCGAGGGGACGAGTTCTGCAGCAAGTGCAGTGCCTCTCGGGTAGCGGATTGCCACGACACCTTCCATATCGATCGCGGCAGTCAACATGTCGCGCAGTTCATTTTCGTTGGAGGGTGCCAAAATGGTCATTCCGGGAACAGTCCGCAAGAACGACAAGTCAAAGGCGCCATGATGCGTCGGACCGTCTGCACCGACAAGGCCGGCACGGTCGAGCACAAGCACCACATGCAAGTTCTGGAGTGCAATGTCGTGGATAATCTGGTCGTAGGCGCGCTGCATGAACGACGAGTAAATTGCGACCACAGGCACAACGCCATCGCAAGCCATGCCCGCCGCAAACGTCACGGCATGCTCTTCGGCAATGCCCACGTCAATCACGCGGTCCGGGAGTTCCTTCGCAACGATATCCATGCCGCAGCCCGTAGGCATTGCAGCCGTGATACCCATGATGCGCTTATCCTTGCGGGCAAGCTGCAAAAGCGTATTGCCAAACACGCTCGTAAGAGACGGGTTCGGATTGCCCGGAGCAAGCGGAAGCCCGCTTTCAGGGTCGAACGCCCCGCAACCGTGATACTTAGTCGGATTCTTTTCGGCAGCGTCAAAACCGCGGCCCTTTTCGGTCAGCACGTGAACAAGGCACGGGCCCTGCTGCTGCTTGACGCGTTCAAGAATCATCACAAGCTCATCGATGTCGTGACCATCAATCGGACCAAAGTAGCGGATGCCGAGGTCTTCAAAGAAGCGACCAGGCTTCACGGCGTTCTTCGCCGCATTCTCGACCTGCAAGAAGAGATCACGGAAACGAGAACCCAGAATGCCCGGCAAACGATTCATCAGGCGATCCAGGTCGGTACGCATCTTGTTGTAAACCGGGTCCGAAATCACGCGGTTCAGGTACTTGCTAAAGCCGCCGATATTCGGTGCGATACTCATCTTGTTATCGTTCAAGATGATGGTCATGTTCTGCTTGGAGGCGCCAACGTTATTGATCGCCTCGTAAGCCATACCGCCCGTCATGGAGCCATCCCCAATGACAGCGACCACGTTGTTTTTGCGGTTGAAATGGTCGCGGGCAACGGCAAAGCCAAGAGCCGCAGAAATAGACGTCGTGGCGTGGCCCGCCCCGAAGCAGTCGTAAACGCTTTCGTTCCTCTTGAGGAATCCGGAAATGCCTCCCTGCTGGCGCAAGGTATCGAATCGGTCATAGCGGCCGGTCAATAGCTTGTGCACGTACGCCTGGTGCCCCACGTCCCACACGATCTTGTCGTCAGGTGCGTTGAACACGTAGTGCAGCGCAAGAGTCAGTTCAACAACGCCAAGGCTCGATGCCAAGTGACCACCGTGCTTAGCCACTTGACCAATGATGGTCTCGCGGATCTGCGTAGCGAGGTGGTTCAGTTCCTCGACGGAACAGTGCTTCAAGTCCTGAGGCGACTTAACGTCTTTCAGTTCCATTTATTTCACTCGCGTGATGATGTATGCCGCTATAGAACGGAGGATGGAGGTATCACACTTGAGGCCATCCAGAGCCTTGATGGATTCCTCGTAGAGTTCCCTAGCGCGTTCCCTAGACTTTTCCAGTCCGACGATGGACGGGTAAGTAGCCTTGCCCTTTTCGATGTCAGAACCGGCGTCCTTGCCAAGCTCTTCGGTCGTAGAGACAATGTCCAGAATGTCATCCACAATCTGGAAGGCAAGCCCGATGGAGCGGCCATAGCTGCGGATGATTTCCATATCCTTTTCGCTTGCATCTGCAAGCATAGCACCCACGAGGAGGGCCGCTTCGATGAGGGCTGCCGTCTTGTGGTAGTGAATGTAATCGACAATTTCGAGATCGACCGTCTTGCCTTCGCATTCGATGTCGGTCATTTCGCCACCGATCATGCCGTAAGTGCCAAGCAAGTGAGCAAGGACTTCGATCGCCTTTGCGTTACCGGTCTTGCCCATCATCTCGAAGGCGTGGATGCAGAGGGCGTCGCCAGCCATCACGGCTGTAGCTTCGCCAAACTTCTTGTGGCTCGTGAGCTTTCCACGACGGTAGTCGTCGTTATCGACACACGGAAGGTCATCGTGGATAAGGCTGAACGTGTGGAGCATTTCGAGAGCGCTCGTTGCAAGCCAAATCTTGTCTCCCTTGCCGCCAAACATGTCGAACGTGGCCTTTGCAAGTCCCGGGCGCAAGCGCTTGCCGCCTGCAAACATGGAATAACGCATAGCCTCGTGCAAACGGCACGGACGGTCCTTTACTGGGGGGAGATGTTCATCAAACTTCGCCTCGGCATCCTTTGCGATGCGGGCGAGATATTCCTGAGCAATTTTTGCTTCTGATTCAATAGACTGCATGTGCACAAAGATACTTAATTCGAGGCGCACATAAAAGGGCTAATTTTTAGAAAAGAGCGCCATAGAGCACTATATCGTCCAGATAGAATTCTGTTCCATTTCTTACGAAGAAATGCAGCTGGCGGACATCGTCCTTGAGCGTATTCCATGCGATATAGCAGTTGCTTACATCCTGGGCGGTATAGCACAGGTCATCGAATTTCACGACGTAATGCGTCCACTTTTGCGAATTCAGGTCCTTCCATTCCGAGGCAGCCTTGAGCGAAAGCCCTGCGACTTCGGATTCACGGGTCCAGTTTTCAAGAGACACGCGAATCTGGCCCGAACCCTTGGCATCGAACGCAATGGAATCAAGCGTAGAGAGATTCCAGCCTTCATCGCGGAGGAACATGCCCGTCACGACCCAAGCGTAATAATTGTTCGAACCAATCAAGCTGTACTTGCCGTGGAACACTTTGGACTTGCGGTCCTTATCAGTTTCAAAGGACTTAGAGACAACCTTGGAACCAATGGAATCCACGCTAAAGTACCAGTTTGCAGTATCCTTTTCAAAATTCTGCAACACCATGGAGGGGTAGTCAAAGTCGGCAGAACCCTTTGAAGGAGCAATGCGCTTTGTTACATACAAGCTATCTTTAGTCGTAACAACATAGATATCGAGCGAATCGTTCGTCGGGAGCGTCGGGAGCGTAAACGTCCCTTCTTCGTTCGTCTTCGTCAAGACGTCGAGACCATAGACACCCACCCATGCATACTTTTCGCCAGCATGGAGCGTCACACGGCTCATGTAGTTCGCCGTTTCCTGGAGCTTGACCGTATCAAGCGCTGCAATCTGCTTTGCAGTAAGCACCTTAGAATAGGCAGCCCCCGACTGCATCACAGTGAGACGGTAATCGCCAGACTTCAAGGAATCAATGACAAAGAGGCCATCCTTGTCGGCATAAGCATCCGCTTCAGCAATGACGTTACTCACATGCAGAGAATCGACACGAGAATCCGCCTTGCGGATTGCAAGCGATGCAAACGGAACAACCTTGCCATCTGCCACAGCCACAAACTTAACCTTCCCGGCGTACGGATCCGGCTTTTCCGGCTGGAGATCAATCATTTCCGTTTCATTCGGCTTGAGCTTTATAGACAAGTTATCATAAACTGTATTGTCGTCACCGCGCAAGAAGTACACTTGCAACGAGTCGTTCGACGGCAGCTGCGAGAGCATAAAGTGTCCCGTCGAATCCGAGCGCACGAGCACGTCCATGCCACGCACACCGACCCAGACAAAGTCACAATCCTTCGGCATGTCAGCCAAGCCGCCAAGTACCGCAGTCGGCTCCAACTTCAAAGAATCTAAGTCCGCAT
The DNA here is from genome assembly GCF_045112255.1 of Fibrobacter sp. Classification (GTDB taxonomy): domain Bacteria; phylum Fibrobacterota; class Fibrobacteria; order Fibrobacterales; family Fibrobacteraceae; genus Fibrobacter. Next base: position 68,715 of record NZ_JBGUHR010000043.1, on the reverse strand, counting down.
CGTCATCCGAGGAATAAAGTCCAGTATAGGCAGAACCGCCATATACAATCGTCAAGCGGTAATCGCCCTTTGGCGCTTCAAATTCAAAATATCCATTAGCATCGGCATAGAAATCGGCGTTAACAATTTCATTTGTCGCACTGTCAACGGATGTCGTGTGGTCCACATTTCGAATAGCAATTCTTGCATACGAAGCCACACGGCCATCGCCAATGTAGGCGAATCCGCAAATGCCGTTCGTCGTCTCGCTGCCAGGGCCTCCCGTGCAGCTCCAAAGCATAAGAGCTGAAAATATGCAGGCTAGCCATTTCATTTTGACTTCTCCTGCAACTTCTTGATAAACGCCAACGGGAACAGCTGGACGTTGAGCTGGAATACCGTATCGTCACCCGCGCCATCCTGCGACATGCGCAGCAAGTCCGAACGGAACTCCTTGATTTTTTCGCGGATGAGCTGGATGTCGTTCATGTTGAACGTCATGGTGACGGTGCTAATGTCGCGGAGAGGAGGCGCATGTCTTTCAAGCGATTCACCCGCTAGGCGAATCGTCTCCTTCTGGAATGTCCGAACCGCTTCGGATCTCCAGTTGCCACCTGTACTCACAAACATGTCATTCACTTTCCAGTACCCGTCTTTACCCTCAGAGATCATATTCAGGTCATGCAAAAGCTTAATGGCATCCTTAGCCTGCTCAACCGTAATAGCCGGAGTGCAGCTTTCGGCAAGACCCTCATAATCATCTTTAAAATTACAAATACCGATTACAGAACGGATAGCGTTGTAGTACCAATGACGGTAAAATTCAAGCTCTTTTTTGGCAAGACGCTTCAAAGGGATGCCCTTTAGCGCCTGCATCTTTTCATAATGGTTCAAAGCTTCCTGGTCGCTCTTGGCGCGACCGAAATAAACAAGCTCCGACCAGTAGGCGGCTTCCTTTTCATCCAGCTCGAAGAATTCCGCCATCGGCTTGATGAAGTTCACGGCAAGGTGGATCTTGCCCTGAGAAATGCGAAGAAGGTTTCCTGGATCTGCACCGAGTTTCATTGCCATGTATCGCCAGGATATGACGGTCTTACGCTTCTTGAAATCTTCAAAAGCATCCCTAATCCATTCGCGATAATCAGTGTATTCAAATATCGGCTTCACAGAAAATCCTTACGTCAGACGGTTCCTCGCGCACTATGCGAATAACATATTAAACCCAATCCTCATTCCTTCACAAGACAGTGCGGGCGGTCTGAACCACTATAAAGATATCTATATACAGTTCAATAGGTTAGGGCAATCCGCTATCGTTCGTTGTGGAATTTTACAACGGATGCCGAACCATCAGTGCAAGTCGTCTGCCAGGAACATTCGGGTAAATCGCTAAAGCGCGTGTCGCCACAGAGGCCATTAAACACGAGAGCGCCCTTTTCATCTAGCTGGTAAAAGACTTCGTAAGAGATTTCGACGAGCTTGGAGGCAAGCACCACTGGATCGCGCATGACCTTCGACGTGATGTCAATCACACACTTGTCCTTATGTTCCGACGATTCTGCGGCTTCGTCTACAGGATTCCAATGGAGCTGGATCTGCTTGAAGCTATCCTCTTCCGGATGCTTGGAACAGGAGACAAGCCACAAGACCGAAGATACAAGAATAAGGCAAACGCGAACCATCGACGCCCCTAATGGCTACGCCTGAACGTCGCGACCGTCACGCGGTTTCGCCCGTTTTCCTTCGAAGAATAGAGAGCCTTGTCGGCACGGGCAATGAGGGACTTCGGGTCTTCACCCGGGACCATTTCGGTCACACCAAAGGAGCAAGTTACCTGCTGCTGCGTGATAAGCGTCGAAGCCTCGATCGCCTTGCGCAACTTCTCGGCGAGGAACGCCGCGTTCTGGATGCTAGTGTCATCGCTCAGGATTACAAATTCTTCGCCGCCCCAGCGCACGAGCGAGTCCGTATTGCGGATCATGCCCTGCACAAGCTTTGCGAGGTTCACGAGGACTTCGTCACCGACAAGATGTCCGTAAGTGTCGTTCACGTTCTTGAAATGGTCGATGTCGAAAATCATGAACGAGACAGGAGTTCCCGTACGGTTCAGCTTTTCCTGTTCACGGAGAAGCACACCGCTAAAGCCCGCACGGTTCAGGCAACCGGTCAGCGGATCTTCCTTGCTGGACTTTTCGTATTCGCTCTTTTCAATTTCGAGAGCGCGGAGGTTCCTCTTCAGCTCTTCCTGCTTCTTCCTATTGATAGCGCGTTCGCGGCTGTAGTCAAAGAACCTAATAATCAAGATGATAAGGAACGTGACAAACCAGAGAGCGACAAGCGTCGTCACGAGGTCCACCTGCGAAATCTTCTTGCCTTTAAAGCGAAGGCCCCTGATTTCCCAGCCGCCATAGCCAAGCGGAGCGTTCGTACCCGTCTGGATTTCAATAAGCGGGATGTTCGAAAGATCTACACGAGCCTTATGGACATTGATTTCGTTCTGGGAGACCCACCAGCCCGCCACACGGAATTCCTGCGGAACAAACACGGCCGGATACGGTTCCTTCGTCGGGGTAAATTCAATCTCGTTGAACTTGAGGGACGTTTCGTCGTTCTTGCGGTAAAGAGACTTGTCGTAACCGCGCATGTAAAGACGGATTGAGCCTTCATTGCGCGGCTTCAGCCACACGAAAACGCTATCGTAATTGGAGAGGTCGCGGCCCATGGTCTTGCCGTCACCAAGATAAATCTTGATCCCCACATACGGGTAGGCATAGCCTTCGCGGAGTTCATACTCGATAATGACGGAGCTATCGGTACGGGTCATCGAAATTGCCGAGGTTCCACCGTCAACGGAATCTGCACTCGCAACCACGTAGGGATACTCGCCGAGATTTATCTCCATGACATCGTCTAAGAAATGCCTATACGCAAACATGGCCACGGCAGTAATCACCAGAAGCACAATAATCAGGAAATTCATCCTGAAAAGGGCATAAACTTTTCTCATAACCTTTGAAGACATAATCACATATCCATTTTAGGCATCAGCTCGTTTCAAATATACAAAAAAGGTTTTTAATGACAGAGAATTATCTCGAAAGCCATCGTCCAAGCCGAGCTATTATGGGTCTCAAAGTGTTAGCGAGTTCTTCCTGGGAATGGGTGTCAGGGTGGCCGTGCAGGCCGACATTCGACGTAAGTACATGTTTGTATTCCAAGTCTTTGTGTCCAGCTGCAATTTGGTCATCGTAAATTGACTTTATGGTCGGGGCAAGGTCATCGTTGGGCCAGACTTTCGTGGAAACAAGCAGGAATTTTACACCGGGGTGTGCCTTGCGGAGCTTATCGAGCAATTTAGCATATGCTTTCTTGAATTTTCCTTTATCTGCATACGGCGGATTCCCCTGAAAATCGTTAATTCCTTCAAAAATCACGACAACCTGCGGGTGGAACTTTTCAAAATTCCATCGTTCCGGCTTCGGATACGAGGTCACAGACCCCATGACCGTGTAATCATAGAGGCGTTCGTACGTCCATTCGGGTACCATATTGTCGTAGTTGCGCACAAGACCGCGTCCGCTGAAGGCATTCACCTGGTAGTCGGCATTGAAACCGCTTGCGAGGAGATAGGCATAGCTCTTGGAGGCGTTCGTCTTGTCGTACTCGGGGGCGTCCTCGGCGGAGGAACCTTCGCAGCCATAGCCCGCGGTAAAGGAATCGCCGATGAACTCGATGCGGCGACTGGACATCTTGGGGGCTTCGCCAAATTCACCTTCGACGGAGATGCCGTAGAACTTGATTTCGGGAACGCCGCTTTCGCTAATCTTGATGAAGCGGTACTTATGGAAATTGCCATCGTCCTCTACCTTGATCGCGCGTTCTTCCTTGGAATCGACTTCGAACTGTTCAACGGGCTTGCCGTCGCGGTCTAGGCGCCAGCGGGAATGACCTTCGACTGTGAACGTAATCTTTGAAGCCTTGGCATTAAACGTGATGGATGCGGCGGGTGCACTCGCGCGACTAACGCCGTTATCATGAGCCCAGCGGCCGTTAAACAGAAGGTTTTCCATAGAAGAGGATGCTCCGAAAGAGTACGCGGCAAGCGCACTCAGCAAAAGGAAAATGCGGACGAGATTCATTGAGGGAATGATAGAAAATAAAAGGAGATGCCGGCTCAGAGGCCGGCATGACAACTCTCCAAAACGGGGATGACAAAATACAATGCGAAATGTCGCGAGAATCGCTATGCCTGGGGGGCGGAAGCTTTCTTGCTCAGGACCTTGATTTCCTGAATAAACGAAAGGTCGAGCGAGAACTTCTCTTCCTTGCCACTTTCCTGGATTTCGACCATCGACGGGGATTTCGCGAGGTGGAGCGCATGCACGTAGAACATCTTTTCTTCGAGCTTTGCGTTTCGCTTGGACTTGTCCATGATCTTCGCAGCAAGCGGAGTGCCCACGGTCTTTGCGTAACGGAGGACCTTCACGAGGTCGAACGTGCTCAGCTTCTGGTAAACGCTACCGTACTTGGTAGAATCCATCGTCGCCTGGGCAGAGGCTTCGTCAGCTTCATCGCGCAGCTCGTAGTCAATCTTCTTTGCTTCGGGCCATGCAATCGAGAATTCAGCCTTCCATTCTTCCTGGGCGGCTGGTGTACGATTTTCGGTCGATTCGCCAGCATACGGGAAGAAGCCGTAGTTCTCGAGGATTTCGAAAGCACGGGATTCCAGTTCCGGATTCAAGATGAAGCCGTAACCCGGGATGTATTCTTCGGTGCAATCCATGAACTGCGGGAAGCGAGAAAGTTCGCTAAGGACTTCCTTGCTTTCGACCTTGAGGAGTCGAGCCGTGCGCACCTTGGCGCCGTAGAACGAGGCATTCCATTCGGCAAGTGTCGAGGAGACGTTCTCAGGCGGCTTGAGCCAGTTACGGAGATTTTCGACTTCGGATTCGGGGAAGCCGCTCTTGAGGCCAGCGACATACGTTTCTTTTTCGAGCGTGAAGCAGAGGAACGTTTCGTCGTTCTTGACCTTCGCAAGGCATGCGAGGGAGTAGAGCACACGCGGGGCCATGCCGGTCGAGACGACCAAGTCAAAGTTCGGGAGCGCGGTGAGGTTCGCTTCGGGAATCGAGGCGATAGAAGTATCGAGCCAGTCCTTGCCGGACTTGCTAACGACTACGGACGTTACCTTGCCCTGAGCCATGCGGAAATCGACAAGGCCCAAAATCCAGAGTTCGCAAAGCGGGCGCGGCAAAAATTCCCACGGCAACACCTTGTTCTTTTCTTGCAGGCGGTAAGACGGATCCATCACCCAGAAAAGCTGTGCGGCGTCAGCAGCGGAGAGACCCTCGCCAATGCCAGAAAGCAGGCGGGCGCAAAGGTCGCGGTCGCCATGGAAGCGTTCCTTGATCCACCAGGAAATTACGTCTTGATGGAGGCGGAAACCGTTCTTGTGGATAAAGTCAATCGCAGATGCGGACGGGAGCAAGAAGGTGTTTTCGCGTTCGAGCCAGCCATTCTGCACGAGGAAGCTGAAAATGAGCGAGATTTCCTGTTCGCAAGCCTTTTCAGATGCGTGGCGGGAAGCGGTAAACACTTCGGCGCAGATCTGGCGGCCACGGCGATGGAGCGTTCCGTTCGTGTTGATACGGAGCTGCTTCTTTTTGGCGTTCGCGAGCACGACACAAACATGCCAGTCCAAGAGGTTCTGGTAAGAAATCAGCGGAGAAACCGTGTCGATTTCACCTTCGGGCTTGATGTCAAAACAACCGATAAAATCGCTAAAGCCCATGTAAATCGGTGTGCCACCCACAAAGGAGCGGTAAAGCACGTATTCGCGGCACATCGTGAGGAGGAACGTCTGGAGTTCGCGGTTCTTGCTTACAGGAACCGTCAGTCGAAGTTCATTAAACGCAAGGCCCCTGGAGCCGCTATTGTAAATCAAGTTCAGGCAGCGGCGCTGCCACAATTCCATCTTGGAAAAGAGTCCTGCAACGCGTTCCTTGTCGGAATAGTAAGAGAGCGTTTCGGACTGGATGAGAGCATTATTCAAAAGGCCCTTTTTGCCGAACGCCTTAGCATGGGCGTTACGAAGCAAGGGCTTGGACATTCCATCAAAAAAAGCACTTAAATCAAACATTATGCACCTTAAAGCAGGGTGCCAAATATAATAAAAATCACGCGGTTAGTTAAGGGGCTACTCACGTGAACAGGTATGAGAAATGTGGAATTAGGCTTTGTCTAGAACGAAATGTCTGTCTTTTGTGTGCAGACGGAGCTATTTGTATAACTAAAAGGACCCATTACATACCTTGAAACGTCCATCTCCAATGGGCAGTCTTTACACCATTCTTTTTTTTCTACATAAAAGAACATCTTTACTTCTTTATTCAATCCATTCAGAACTATAAGAGAGTCGGTAACTGAAATTTCATATGAAGTTCCCCATTGCGAATGTTTTCCCTCAAAATCTTTCGATATATTCAGGCTGTCGTAGCGCATTTGGGTATAATATTTAGAATTGCAGAAGGATACCTGAAATACATTATTTTCCTTCAGATATATATCTGGTTTGACTATGCATTTCCCATCAGAATCACACAGCTTCGCATCGGACGGGTTCTGTAATGAATAAGACGCGGTGTCAGGCTTGCCTGTTAACAATGAAGTACATCGTTTATCCGTTTTAGCGTACCTATGCCATTCTGACTCAGGTATGTTTTGAGATACTAACCATCCCATTTTAGATACTAGATCTGAACAAGCGTCTGATGTAGTTTGCATGTCGGCTGTAGATCCATCAATAAAAATGACTTTATTTACAAAATACCGGTAGCCGTGATTTGGAACGGGACTACCATTTTCGCGATTAGAACAACCGACAAGGATTAAAAGAAGAGATATTATAAAGAAATATTTTGACATGATTCTAATACCCGTATGCATTTTGGGAAACTACATTGGCCAGCCGGCAGCCTTTATTTCTTTTGTTTCATAATTATATTGGTAAATCGGGCCACCATCGGTATGGATTTCAAATATCATATCGCAGCTTTGGTTGTTTTTCGATCTGCAATAATGATGGTAAATTTCATCATCTTGTACAATATCTCTAGTAAAAGAACTATAACTATAGCTAATATCGTTTACCCAATAAGGTCCCACTTCCGTGGGTTCTGAAGATGGCCGGGCAGTTCCAACCGTTCCCCCGCCAGCCCATTTTCCGTCAAAGACATCAAGGATTTCTTTGTAAATTAAGGAATCTAAACATGGGGTGCCAATTTTCTGGTTGTTACCACCCTTTATCTCGCAATAATCAAAGAAATTGTACTCCAAGCAAAATACACCTTCTGCCTGCATTTGCCTACAAAATTGTTCTGTCTCTTTATGGGATCTACATGAATCAGTCATGCATTCGCTAGAAGAATGTATTGCACATCCGGTGAAGAAAACTGCAAATATAAAGAAAGATAATATCTTCATTAGTACCCCAAATTTTCATAATATTTTAACATTCTGGATTTGTTGTTTTTTAACAGCGAGTATAATAACAAATATATTCCTTAGTACGGAAAATAATACTTAGAATGAATAGGCAATGGAGCATTCTCAACACGGTAATATTCCAAGTAACGTTCATTTTGACCCGTTTCATCATAGACTTTCACATATTTATCATTTTCATCATAATAAGTCCAACTATCTACAAACTTGTCAAGAGGGGGATAACGTTGCTCTTCTATTGAACCTTTCTGCAAATCAATTCTATACGATTCTATATAATGTTTCTCATTCTCTATCCAAAAAAAGCCCTCTTTACATTTGACTTCATCATCTGAACGGCATATATGCTTTGAGATTATAGCATCTGAAATTATGTCATACATCCAATATGGTCCAGAACTTATCATCAGCAATTTTCCACCTTTAACCGAAGATACATGTTTGTCAATAAGAGCTTTCGTTTCTGGTTCCAAATGACACGGAATTGAACGTCCGCCTTCTTGCCAGCACAATTCATACGGTATATCACCTGAATCTAATTTTCCCCATCCACGGGCTTCAGCAATGTAGTCAACCAGCATTTTTCTCGAGAAAACTGATTCAAATGTTGTATCTAGAAAAACATCATATAGTTGCATTAAATGAATGCTGTCTGTCAGTTTTTTAGACACCTGGATTTCGGCAAAAAGATAGCTGCATTTCACACTGTCAGCCGATGCGCAGTAAGACTCCATCGTGCCATCGTTTCTGACTCTAACGCCACTATTCCTTGGTGTAATCCTGAAGATGAGTGGAGTTGTATCGGGAAGGCTAGCAAGACCCTTATTGTAATACAAATATTTGTAGTCTTCAACATGCGATGCATAATATAGCGACTGTACTGATATCTTCAAGCCCGTCACCGAATCATAGGAATACACTTTTTCTTTGATTCGCGATATATATGCAGAATCCAAATCACACGGATGACGAAAAATTATGTCGTCATCTTTTTCTTCACAGAAAGCATAAGTTATCAGCTTTTGCTTTTCGTTTCTAAAAAGGTACTCGCTCTCATTCGCTTCTTTTACATCGTCAAAGAGTTTCTCAGTCCAAGTCTTTCGTACCCATTCGTGGGAGACGCATGACGATAGAACTAAAAGCAAACATCCAAACCAAAAGAACATTCTAGTACAAAATACCATAATTCCATCCACTAATCTGTTTTTCCCTCAACTCCTTACCCCAATAATTGCTAAACCAATGACTTAATAACCTGTCGCGAACAAGAGCTTCGAACCAGCGAAATCAATGTACCCAAAGGTTCATCTTGATTATTTTCCATCCCGAAGAATCCTTTGTAATTTCATATGAACTTCCATGAGAAACAAACCCTTTATCTATATTGGTAGTCATTACTTTTAATGTATCACAGCCATTCCTTTTATTATTGGACAATCTCATCTACTACAGTTGTATCCATAATGCAATGATATTTTACATCTTTGTAAAGACACATCTCATAGCGATAACATTCTCCACGGGCATCATATAAAGATTCAACTTTAGGCTTATCGCGGTTTTCATTCAAGCTACATCTCAACAAGAGTAAAGACAACAAACTAATATAGAGCATCAAAGGGCGCATCATAAAAATTCCAACAGCGAATAAAATTTGTGAGGCATCAAATAATTGGCAACGGGAACATTCTCTAACTTTATAATCGTTATTACGGAATATACAAAAAATTCGTTTGTTCCGATACAAAAAGGAGATGCCCGCACGGTGGCGGGCATGACAATGCTGAGAGAATGGAGATGGCGACCCCGTCCCCATTCGCGGATCATGACCACGTAAGAGCTAAAGCTCTAAGTGGTCAAAGAGAACAAGTCCGGGGTGACAACGTCGCAGGTTACTTCACAAAGCGTTCGATGTCGGAGACGGAGCCTGCGATGCGCTGTTTGAAGTTCCAAATGCGGGAGAAGGTCTTGCCGTAGCGTTCGAGGATAATGCGGTTATCCAAGATAAGGACCTTGCCAGAATCGGAATCGGAGCGCAAGAGGCGACCCATGCCCTGACGGAGTTCGATGTAAGCTTCCGGGATAAAGTAATCCTTGAAGAAGTTCTTGTTCGCAGCCTTCATCTCGTTCGTGAGGCCGGCGACAAGCGGATCGCTCGGATTCGGGAACGGTAGCTTCGTGATGACGAGCAGCTTGAGCGCATCACCCGGGAAGTCCACGCCTTCCCAGAGGCTCTGGCAACCGAGCAAGCAAGCGCCACGTTCCTTGCGGAACATCGCGACAAGGCCATCGAGCGAGCCATCAACATGCTGGCAGAGCAAAAGCTTGTTGCGTTCGGCAAATGCCGGGGCAAGAGCGGCCTGGGCCTTCATCATTGTTGCAACACTCGTGAAGAGCACCATCGTGTTTTCTTCGACATTCGGGAGCACCTTCAAAAGCGTATCGTTCAAGGCATCGCCAAATTCCGGAGCCGAAGGCTTCGGGAGGAACTTTGCGACCATCACGGAACGGCGATCGTTCACATCGGACTGTTCCGTATAAACGCGCACGAACGGCTGCTTGCCCAAGCGCAGATTGTCCATGCCCATCTTCTGCAAGAAGTACGTGAGGTCGGCCTGCACAGAAAGCGTTGCCGACGTAAACGTTGCAGACTTGATCCACGGATAGAACTTTTCTCTCCAGACATTGCCGGAGTGGAGCGGGAGCGCATGCAGCTTGATGGTATGCGGGTTGAACGGTTCTTCCATGTAGAAGACCCAATCACTGCGGCCCGCCTTTGTGACAAATTCAAAGTCCGAAATGAAGTGGCTGATTTCGGTCATGCGGCTATCAAGATCGCTCACGACTCCCTTGAGGCCATCCATGTTCGCAGTCGCTGCAATGAGCTTTTCGGCAAAGCCACGTGCATTGTTGTACTGTTCGAGGAACGTCGCCGGGTCGGCTTCGTATTCCGCGAGAATACTGTTCGTGTACGTAAAGCCGCTGCGGCCATTCTTCTGCTTGGCAAGCTTCTTGCCGATCTTCATGAAGAAGCGGTGCAGAGCCTTTTCGGCTTCGCCCAAGGCTTCGGAAAGCTTGTCGCAGAGTTCATGGAGTTCCGGCTGTTCTGCCGGGATGCGGCTTGCAATTTCTGCAATGAGGCCATCGCCACCCGCCTTGGAAGGTTCAAGCGTCTTCGCGATGTTTCTGAATCCGAAGAACGAGATGGAGCGGCCAAACACCTGGTTGCTGATTTCGGGCAGGCGGTGCGCTTCGTCAAACACGATGTGTTCATAAGACGGGAGCAATGCAAAGTCGAGCTGCAAGTCCGAAAGGAAAAGCGAATGGTTCACAAGCACCATGTTTGCATTCATGGCCTTGCGCTTTGCGATGAGCGCCGGGCAGTTTTCGTGATGCGAGTGGTTTTCGCCGCTGCAGCAAGAGGCGCTGCAAGAAAGCTTGGACCAAAGCACACGATTGCGGCTCTGGCTAAAGGAATTGCATTCGTTGATGTCGCCCGTCTCGGTCGTGAGCACCCACGGAATCAAAGCCATGAAGGAATCGCGTTCTTCAGCGGAGAGGAGCGTTTGCGGGTGCATCAGCAGTTCTTCGAACTTGCGGAGGCAAAGGTAGTTGTCGCGGCCCTTCAAAATCGCCGGACGAAGTTCGCCATTGTAGATCTTCGCGATCTGCGGGATCGCTTCTGTCCAGAGCTGTTCCTGCAAGGTGCGCGTTGCCGTACTGATGAGCACACGTTCACCCGTGATAGCCTTGTTTGCGGCAGTGATGAGGTAAGACAGCGTCTTTCCAGAACCGGTCGGAGCTTCGAGCACACAGAGGCCGCCCTTGTACATGTTGCGTTCCATGACCGAGGCAAAATCCTGCTGATTGTGGCGCGGCTTGTAATCATCGACGACAAACGAGATGAATCCGCCTTCCTTGAAGAACTCGCTTACGCGCGGAGCCTTGGACTTGGGCAAAGCTTCTACGGCAGGAGCTGCGGGCAACTTGTACTTCGGAGGAGAGAGCTTTTCGACTTTCGAAGTGAAAAGAGTCTCGTAGCCGGAACCCTTGGCCACCTTGGAAAGGGCATCGTAGATCCACGGGTCCATCGTAGAGATCTTTTCGAGAGCCTTCACGAACAAGCGTCCGCAGGCATCGGCATCGGGCAAGGCGCGGTGGGCGCGGCTACGTTCAATGTCCAATTCCTGCACGAGCGTATCGAGGCGGTGGTTCGGCACATCCTGGAAAGCAATACGCGAGAGCGTGAGCGAATCCCAGAACACATGGGAATCGTAAGAAATCCCGACCTTCGTAAAGGTCTGCTTCAAAAACTTGGAATCAAAAACAGCGTTGTGCGCGACAATCGGGAGGTCTCCGACGAAAGAGCAAATCTGGCCTGCAATCGTCGCAAAATCCGAAGCGTTTTCCAGGTCGGCCTTGTTAATTCCAGTAAGTGTCTCGATAAAGGGGCGGAGTTCCGCAGAAGACGGCTTCACTAGGAAATCGAGATTTTCCTTCGGTTCGCCATTTTCAAAGCGAACGAGTGCGACCTCGATTATTTCATCCTTTTCGAAATCGAGACCTGTCGTTTCCAAATCAAGCGCTACAAATGCTGGAATCTTTACCATCTTAATCCATCCTTTAAGGCAATGCCGGAAGGTTCGGCATCAGTTGTTCTAAATCGTTTGGGCCACTCTTGATCTTTAACGTATCAATCGGGGTTCGCCAAGCTGAGCCAAACCTGAAGGGATTCAAAGACCCGCCACTTGGCAAATCTGTCCCTTCGTCAGCATAATAATAGTCAATAATGTAACCGCCCTCAAGGAGGTCGTTAAAAGAAAACACCCCATAAGGGGAACACTTCGCGTATTCGAACTTTCCAGTTTCTACAGATTTTAGACGAACTAGCGCACCGGACTTCGCACCAGGAATCTTACCCACAAGCGAAGCTAACTTTAACTTGGATACAGTTTCAAACTGGAGCTTATTTTCGTACTTTGTTTTAATTACGGTATCACGGACGCCATTGCTATCGGCCTTAGCCAGTGTCGTATCAGTATATCCACGCAACAAGTTGAACTTAGAATCCGTCGGCCAGGGTTCTCCACGGACAACGACAAAGCGAACAGGGTCCAGTTTTTTCACGGGTACCTGAGTCGTATCTTTACCTTCTACGATAAAGAACATATCCTTCAAGGAATCGAGGACAGGCTTGTTGTAAATCACAATCAGCGAGTCATCTGGGAACGCATTTTTCGCCTTGCCCATGACCTTCACAGACTGGATCTTTGGAGCAAGCGTATCCGCCGCCATTTCTTTCCATTCAATTTCCGCATAATTCCTGGCAGAATCAAGCACTCTAGACAAAGAGTCCTTGCCATTGCGGCAGACAAATTTATATAGCACATCATCTTTCGGCTTCGGTTCAAAATAGAACCTTGGAGCGCTTTCTGTACCAAGATACACAAGCTGCGGATAAAGCGTATCGGCAGACGATGAAGCCAAATAACAGTTTGACGTATCCGCAAAAGCAGAATCGAAATAGACATGGCGCGAGAACTTTGCCTCAAGAACATTCGCAAACGGCTGCGAAACCGATTCCAGCTCCACATGCGAAGTGTCCAGGTCTGCAAGCGGAATCCAGAGCGTGTCCTGAGTCGTTTCCGAGAGAGCCAAGTCCGAAATCCAGACGCCAGCAAGTTCCGACGACGGTTCAATCTTGTGGTTGCCATTTCCATCGACAAAAGCGACAACACGGTAACGCCCAGCCTTAAGTCCCGTAAACGAGAAGTTTCCAATACTATCCGCAGCCGTGAGGTAAAGCGGTTCTTCCTTTGTAAGCATCGGCAAGGAATCCAGGACCTTCGTGACCGTGTCGCGGTACTTTTCGAGATAGCGCTTAGACTCACGCTCCGGCCCCATCAAATAAAGCCCTACGCTCGGATAAGATTTTTTGCGGACAAGGGAATCGCCAACCATCACACGTCCATGCAGCGTGAGCGAATCGATTATAGCACCTGTCGAGAACACGACCTGGAAGGGCTTTGCAAGAGCGTTTCCGCGCAAATCCTTGATGCCTCCCGCAAAAGTCACCGTATAAGTCGTACCCGTATCGAGTTCCGCGCGCGAATAAACTTCGAGCGTCTTTCCGTGAACCTCATACCTCAACTTCTTTTCAATCGGAGGCGAAATCGTAATGGCGCCACGCGGAATTGACGCATTGATCCATTCGTCAAATTCCAGTTTCACATAAAGTTCATTCGGATGATTCGCAGTCTTTGGCGCCGGAGACACTCCAGCCACACGCGGCGGGAGCTTGTCTTCAGGACCGCCTGTCGGAGCCACCTGCGTTGCGCAAGCAGCGATCATCAGGCATGACGCCAAGAAATATGCCACACTCGAAAATTTCATTTACTTAATCAGATCAATAATTTTGCCAATGCGGGTATAACGGATACGGAACGGAATACGCCACCATGTGAGCGGGTTTCCGAGAGCAAACTTACCATCATCATTTTCAAACGAGAAATAGATGACAAAAGCCTTGGCGCGGATGTTGCGGAGCGAGACCAGCCCCCAATAACGGCTATCGGCGGAATTGTCACGGTTGTCGCCCATCATGAAGAACTGCGGGTACTTCACGACATAGCGGTCAATCTTTTCGGAACCAAGGTAAAGGCTGCGCTTGATTTCAAAATGGTTCTTTTCAGGCACTTCAGCAGAATCTACAGATTCCGTAGCCGGAGCAACCGCATTTAAACGGTTCACATTGCCTTCGAGATCCTGAAGAATCGAGCCTTCAAAAGACACGTAGCTTACCGGGCGCGTAAAGCCGCTATTCAACTGCGGATCGCGCGGATCAAGCATCGGCAAGAAACCAATCTTTGCTAGTTCCCTGAAATAGCTGAACGGCATTGCACCGGACAACGTATCGCCAAGCGTAAGGCGCTGCTGGATCATGGTCTGGTTTCTGGAAAGCATCGCATTCAATAAGAGGCCACGATCATTTTCCACCGGGAACCTGAAATCTGTGAAAATGTAATTATTGTTCTCACGGCCATCGCGCAACAGGGACAGTTCCAGGTTCACAGAGGAATCCGGATTTTCCTGGGCCACAAGTGAACGCAGCCACCAGAGTTTTACCATCGGGAGAGAATCGACATACAGCGTATCGCCCGCGGAAGGCACCACGAACTCTTCGACTTCGTCTCGCGGGGAAAGCGTACGCACACTCGCCGTCCACTTTCCAAAAGCCGGGAGCAAGTCCTGGCGTTTGCCGTTCAGGAAAAGCTTGCCGCCATGCACGGCAACAGTATCGCCACTCACGGCCACACAGCGCTTGATGTAATCCTTCGGGCCATCGGCGTAATGCACAATATGCGGCTGGCCGTTTTCAGGAGCGTGGTCCCAGTAATAATTCCCGAGCATGAGCGCATTGAACAAGTGCGTGTAGCGCTTGGGATTGTTGTCAGGGTATTCAGGTTCGCCCGGATAGCGGAAAATGACGACATCGCCGTGTTTCGGCTCTGCATATCCCGGGAATTTCTGATTCGAGAACGGGATCGGTGAACCGTAAGTGAACTTGAGGCCAAGCAAGAAGTCGCCGGTCTTGAGAGAATCCTCCATCGAGCCGCTCGGAATCTGGAACGCCTGAATGACGTACTGGATAACGATCAGCGCAAGGAAAACAGGGACAACAATTTCACGCGTAAAAGATTTAAGAAATGTCTTTGCAGACTTTTTCTGAGGTGTCGGTTCCATCAAAACTCCAAATTACAGACTCTTAACAGTCTTAACAAAATTACGGCTCACGGCAATCTGCGTCCTGTTCTTGTCGCGAAGCACAACACAGAGATGCCCACTATCCGTCTTCCGGATTTCAGAGATATAGTCAATAGCGACGAGATGCGCACGGTGAACGCGGACAAACTGGCGCGGATCAAGACGCTTTTCCAGCTCCACAAGGGTAAGGTCAATCACGTACTGCGACGTGGTCGTGTAAGCCGTCGTGTACTTTTCCTCGCTCTGGAAACGGATCACCTCGTCCATATTGATAAGCAAGATACGGTCCGATTGCTTCACCTGCAAACGCTGCATGTAAAGCCCGCTCACGCTCATCATTTCCTTGAACTTTTCCCAGGAGAAATCGGCAGGAACGCCCTGTCCACTTTCAAGAGGCATGCGCTTGCGCAGCTTTGCCATAGTCGCCTGCAAGCGTTCCGGGTCGATCGGCTTCAAGAGGTAATCAACGACATTTTCCTCGTAAGCGCGGAGAGCAAAGTTGTCGTACGCCGTTGTAAACACAATCAGCGGAATATCGTCTTCATTGAGCGTCTTCAGAACTTCAAACGCATCCATGTCCGGCATCTGGATGTCCAGAAAAACGACATCGGGATCGAGTTCGTGGATTTTATCGATCGTCTGCGTTCCAGAGGACGCTTCGCCCAAAATTTCTATTTCGCCCGAATACGCTTCGAGCAAGGAGCGCATGCGTACACGATCTAACGGTTCATCATCGGCAATTAGGGCTGTAAACATATACTCTCACTTACTTTTTGATCTTTTTATAAAAACGAACCATCACAGCTTTCATACCATCCGCATCGCGGAAAACATCACCCTGTTTCATATAGGCCAGGTTGCCGACCTTGTCGCGCTTAAATGCCCAATGGACCTTTTTATCGGAAAGATCCATTTTCACAATGCTATCGGCATATACAAATGTTCCGCGAAGCGTATCGACTTGGGCAGTTCCCTTCAAAGTCGTTTGCACGGCCAAAACCGTTCCATCGTTAAACAAATCCATATCCACAACGCGACGGTCACAGTCATCACAGGGCATCTGGCCCGAATAAAAGCCATAAACATCCGCAGGTATTTCTACGGGGGGCAAATCAGGAAGCGGCTCTGATTTCTGTTCAGAGCAGCCCACAAAAAATCCGCAAAGCATTGCAGTCAGCGCATAGGCATACTTCATGCGCTATAATCTAAAAATTTTCAAGAAAGGCTAACGGGCGTGAACTTTAAAAACCGGTAGAATAGACCAGTCTAAACCCAACCGTCACCTTGGACTGGGCAGGAGCCAGCTTTTCGCGTTCTTTCGGAGCCAACGCCGTTACCTTGTCCGACCAGCCGCCACCGCGAACTATGCGGTATTCGCCTGTTTTAGGGCCTGCGTAGTTGTCGCTCTCTTTTTTCGGATAATCGCCATACCAGTCATTTACCCATTCGGCGACATTTCCAGCCATATCATAAAGCCCATAGGCGTTAGGCGTTTTTTGAGCCACCTCATCAGGACCGGAATTTTGTCCGTAATAGGCGTACTTGGAAGCCACATCCTTGTCCCAGTAATAGGTTGTAGTCGTTTTGCCACGGGCCGCAATTTCCCATTCATTTTCAGTCGGAAGCCTCATGGACGCCACGGAATACCTGATGCTCAGATCCTTCAAAACAGAATCAGCGGTAATGGACTTGTAGACATAAGCCGTATCAAGCCCGGCAAGTTTCGAAATTTCATTGCAGAAAAGCGCCGCACGATACCAATTCACATCAGAAACGGCCCTTTCGTCACCGACCTTTGACTGCTTGGGCACTCCACCCATGACAAATTCATAAACCTTTTGCGTAACCTCGGTCGTTGCTATGCTGAACGAATTTACACCAAATGAATTTACGCCACGAGTAATCGTCGACTTGGGAATTTTCACCCAGTCAAACAAGCCGAAAATCGTAGGGTCGATATCTGGAGCCTTGACGCTCGAAGATGATTTTGAATCCGAGCTAGACTTGCTACCACTATCTGTGTCTATGGGAAACACCTGCTTCCCTTCAACAGCGTCACCGCTGGCCGTACATGCCACAAACGTCATGAATGCAAACGGCATGCAAAGCGATATCAGATGTTTCAAACGCATAACTAGCTCCATGTTCAAGAATTAACGGACAACGCCCACGCGATAAAGCTTCTGCTTCGTCTTGCCACTTTCGAACTTGACTTTAAGCCTTGCCGTATAAACGTCACTGCCGAGACTGCGCAGATCCAGATTAGCCTGGTTCTTGCCAGCAATGCCATCCGGGATGTTCGTCTTGAACACGCACAAGCCAGTGATATCGTACAGTTCAAGCTTAATCGATTGCGGTTTCGCGCCAAGTTCCATGCGGACCTTCGCATCGCCACCACGCACCGGGTTCGGGAAAATGAAGAAGTCCTTGATTTCGTCCTTTGCCTTTACCGCATCGACGTCGGGAAGCTTGGATGCATCGAAGAATCCAGTGCGTTCGTTGCCGCCCGCCGGGAGCGCCCATGCAGCCGCAGCCTTTTCAGCACCGTCAGATGCCTTGTCCAGGCGGTACGCCGTTACATTATTTCTGTGGAACGCATAGATTTCAGGACCTTTGGATTCCTTGACACCATCAGCAACAAAGATACTCATCGGTATGTTCTGTTGCAGGGAATCCGTCATTTCAAAGCTGCCAGCCGCAATCGGGAAGCGCTCAGAAATGCGCTTGCCCTTGCCCGTGTACGCATAAACAAGCCCATCGCTCGACGGCACGAGAATCTCAGGAATCTTATCGCCCGAGACATCGACAAGCAACGGATCGCTATGGAATGCAGCAACAGGGGTACCACGGTTGATCGTCACCGGGAATCCGTCTACAGGAATGCCAAAACGGTCGAGCGCGTAAACGAGATTGTCGCCGAGGAACACGATTTCAGGATAGCCGTCATCATTGATATCGCCAAGAGCGATGCCGGAGAGTTCATCCTTGAGGCCACTCTTGCCGGCAGAACCGCGCCTATAGACGTATGTCCATGCAACAGGCTGTTCGCCACCTTCGCCAAGCGTGACACTTGCAACCGTCCCGCGGCTGCCAAGCACAACCGCTTCGACCGTTCCATCGCGGTCCAGGTCCGTACAGGCAACACGGAACACTTCGCCTTTCGCAGCCTTCACCTGCGCCGTGCCCGCCTTATGATTGCTAAAGCTTGGCTTCACTTCAGGCTTATTCTCAAGCGTAAACTTGCGCATGAAGATTTTGTCATCTTCACCGACAACAACGCCATAGAAATCTTTCTTGTCCACCTTGCAAAGAGCCAAATCCTGCGGATGCAAGCCCTCTGTCGATGTAAACGAGCGCGACATGTCATCGGCCAGATTCACCGTCCAGAATCCCGAATCCGAAGCAAAGAAGAGATGAGAATTTGCAACAACCGGGCCAGCCTCAACGGACTTGATGGCCGGAGCGCCCGAAACAGACTTCTTCAGATTCATCACATCCGACATCGGGACGCCGGCATTGAACGAGGTTCGTACAAGCTTGTCCTTATGCAACGAATATACGCGTTCTCCATCGCCCGCGATCCCGACGAGCGGACCATATCCAGCCCCCACGCGATACAGCGGGATTTCCCGTTTTGCACTGTTTCTCGAAAGAGTCTTTTGCGTCACCACCGTATCTGCCGTGAAGAGCGTATCGCCAAGAGCGTTCATCGCCTGGAGCGTTCCGTCTTCGGAAGCAAACACAATCGCCTTGCCCGTCTTGTCGTCTTCGTAATTGACAAACACTGCACCGCGCACCGCATTTACAAGCCCGACATTTTTCGGGAACTTCGATTTCTCGATGCTGCCGTCATCGATGCTGATCGTCACGCGAATTATGGGAGCCGCAAAATTCAGGACGCTATCGCCCATGAATGCATTCGCCGTCTTTTCGACACGAGCCTTCTTCGGAACCTCCACAGAAATCTTGATACCTGTATAACCGCCTTGCGTTGTCGCCGTATTGGCATAGCCATCCGGGGAGATCGTCGTCACCGTATCCGTAGGCTTCTTCGTTTTCGAATAGCGCACATGCGGAAGCAAGTCCGAACCGCTACCGAAATCGTAGGCATCCTCGCCAATCGCGTTCTTGAAGGTCTTACCAATGCTCAGGACCCCGTCGGATTCCACAAGCGAAAGCCCATACTGATGATCACGAAGGTCTTCACCCAGCCAGAGGTTTGCAGCCCCAGCTGGCAACGATTCGCGCAAGAACCAGTCATTCACCTTCCACACGGCAATTCCGCTTGCAGGGAGTGCGGCATCAAAATTGCTCACGCCAAGCACAAGGCCCTTCGCCTTTTTCTTGTTCGGTACGCATTTGCCCTTTGTGCAAACGCTATCCTCAAAAACCGTATTCAAACTATCGACAAGAATAGAGCGCAAATCCGTCGTATCGTTGTTCTGCTCCGCTTTGCCGAGATAGACCTCCACATTGCCATCCTTATCCCAGGAACGCTGACGGTTTTCTATCAGGATGTATTCACTAGCGCTCAAGGCGACCTTCACGATTTCAGTCCCAAGGCCGCTACCCGCAGCCGCAATGTCCACCGTCACCGGATGGCCCGCCGTGGGACGCACTTCCTTGACCTGCGACCAACCCATATAAGCGCGTTCCCATGCCGCAGGAAGCACCGGGAAGAACCCGTTGCCCGCATTGTAACCCGCAAAGTCCATCATATCGAAATAACCCAAACGGGATATTCCCTTGACGGCATCATACGTATTGGGCATGCCGATTTCGCGGCCAATCTGGTTCACCACGATACCGTTGATACCCCAGTTGAGTCCATCCTGAGATGCCGTTTCGCTCACGACCATAACCGTCCGGAGCGTGTCAATAGAGGCTCCCTTCAGCACAAGCCCATTGTCTACAGAATCTTTTGCGATGACAACTCCCGGAAGCGTATCCTGCAAGAAGGACCAGAAAGCCCTGGAAATATAGGCGTCAAACATGTCACCAGGAGTATTGGCCCCCTTCGTCCCCATGCTGCCACCATCAAGAAGGCTGCTTGCGCCCGCATGGGCAATCATAAACGCACGCTTTGTATTCGGGTTTTTCGAAAGCGGAACCTTAAACGGAGATTTACCAGAGTTATGGGCAGCCATTACAGCATCGTACACAAAACGCAAGTAGTCGCGGCTGCGGGCCTCGTCAAACTCAGCCGTCTTTTCACCTTTCAACTTCTGGGTACGGTTGTAGTCAATCATCGGCTTTTCAAGCTCGTAGGCCGTCCCCTCCTCAGGGAAGATCGTCGAACGGATGACAAGCTCACCACCGCTTGCCGCCTGATAATAGGAGTTTGCAAAATCTAGATGCTTTCTCCAATAATGCTTACTCCCTCGGCTACCGGAAGGATCCAGATTGTATGTGGCCGTATCGGTGTCAAAAGGCCCCGTACCCGTCGTAAGCGAGTTGTCAGGAGACTCCTTTTTAAACTGCACACGCAGCACAAAAACTTCAAGCGTATCCACCGCATGCGCGAATGACGCAAAACAGAGGATCCCCAAAAACAATGCGAAAAACTTGGCATTTAACTTCATGATTATAATTTACTAAAATAGAACTTAAAACTTAGAACTTAGAACTTAGTTTTTTAGAGTTTATGGTCAACTTAGTAGTAGGAAGTAGGACAACTGCGTAAGGCGAGTGAAGCGCCTATGCTTGCATAGGCATTTCCGAGCCTAGCAGTTGGTACTTGAGCGAAGCGAAAGTACAAGTAGGAAGTAAAAAAGAGTAGGAAATTGGAAGGAAAAAAATTATTGGTTACTAGTTATTAGTCATTAGTCAATAGTTATTGCCCGCCGATGCGTTGGTAGCTTCTGGGGATATTGAGGCGCCAAGTTCCCGAGCCAAATGACTTGCCACGGGATACACGCCTAACACGCAGTTCGAGGAATGCTTCCGATTCACGGACAAACAAAATATTCGAGGGCGTCTTCACTCCAGAGAATTCTTTGTACTCTTCAATGTTCAACCTTTCTGTTTTGCCATCACGGCCAAGCGTTTCAAGCCAGAGAATTTCCCCATTTTTTTCGGCATAGATGTAATGGCGAGTCATAACATCACGAGCTTCGTGAATTTTTATAACAGCGGAATCAGAACTCACGGAATCGTGCACAGAAATTTCTTCGAGACCTTCGGGCAGCACCTTCCCGTCAAAAAGCCCTGCCACCTGATGAATATGCACCAGCGGGAGCGACGGATCATTAAAGAGTCCAACCATGTATCCCGCGCCTTCCATGAACATTTTCTCCGTCGGGAAAACCATCTGCCAGCCAGATTCGAGCCACAGAAGCGAGGCAACGCCTATGCCGAGAGAACCCGTGAGTTCCATACGATAGCGCTTATTCGGAACAGAAAAGAGGACTGCGTCCAGGTCGTGAGACTTTCCATCGGGCGAATGGATGGTAAGCGAAAAAATAGCCTTCAGGCTGTCTGCTGGGGCCGGATCCTTTAATGTAACCGGAGTTGTAGCCGGCTTTCCGCCGGTACAGCCCGTCAAAAAGAATGCGAGACAAAGAAGTAAAAGAAGTCCCCGCCATAAGGCGCCGTACTTAGCCACGGTCATAAGAACCTACTTCTTTTTGCCAAAGAACTTCAGGGCGGCAGGGTGCTTCGGGTTCAGCTTCAACAGCTTCCTGTAAGACTTCTTGGCTTCCTTTTTGAGACCAAGAGCTTCCTGGATGGCCGCCATATGTTCCCAGAACACATCATCACGGCTCATCTTCTTATTGTCGATCAACTGCATCGCCTGGTAAGCCTCGTCAAAGCGGCCCAAGCGGTACAGGCCCCAAGCCTTGGAATCCAGGTAGGCGTCTTTCGCTTCGCCGTCCTTTTCAATAACAAGGGCATCGAGTACTAGCTTGTAGCCCTTCTCGACTTCTGCTACCGAACGGTTGATTTCTATAAGCGAATAGCCGTAATAATTCAGCATCGAGGCAAACTCATGCGGAGAAAAATCCTTCTGCTTCAGCAAGAAATCGAAATGGCGGAAAGATTCATCGTAGCGTTTGAGGCGTTCCAGATTCATGGCCATGGAAAGGCGCACCCGGTTATAGGAGGAATCCTTTGCAAAGAACGTTTCAAGCATGACCTCGGCCCTGCTGCGATTATCGAGGGCACGGGCTTTCTTTGCAGAATCTGCGCGAACGTCCTTTTCGAAATCTAGAGCTTCACCGATGAGCGCCCTCGAATAAATGTCGAGCACCTGCAAATACTTGATCTGCGCTTCATTTTGCAGCTGGACCAGATTCGAAGAATCGACAACACCCGGAAGGGGTTTCCACGTTTCCCAGAATTTCATGAGGGAATCGAGCAAGGGGAAAGCCTTGTCGTACTTGTCGGCAAGCGCATACACAGAAGCAAGCAGCATTCGCGTATCTCCGTTCGATACGGAATCGGACTTTTCGGCGTACTTGATCGCTTCGGCATAATTCTGTTCGCTCGCAAAAATGTTCACAAGCCCAAGGTAAGCGCGGTTTGCATATTTCGGCTGGCCCTGCAACTTATCGACAGACTGCAGCAAATGCACCTTTGCACTATCGCGCATGTCGATGTCATATTCGTACTGGCCCATGAAGCAAAGTACCGCAGGAGTTTTTACACCGTCTTCGTAATACTTCTTTCGCGCAAACGCATAAGCACTGTCTCCCGGCAATGACGAAAGCACCATGATCGTCATTTCTTCGTCTTCGGGTTTTGCACTCGTGAGCGTATCTACGATGGCTCTCGCTTCCTTGAAACGCTTCATGGCCATGAGGCCGCGAACTTTTTGCAAAAGCATCTGCTTGTCGCCAGTCGCTTCATGGGCCTTGCCAAAAAGATCTACAACAGCGGAGTCCTTCCCCATATCCAAGAGGAGCGAAAGCTGGCGCTGGAACAATGTAGAGATGTAATTGACCTTCGGCAAAAGAATATCATAAACGCGGACAAGTTCCTTTTCATCACGGGCCGCTTCGAGGAAGAGGCTGTAATCATAAAGGAGTGCCATGTCCTGATAGCGCGAGGAATCCAGCCCCATCACAAAATACTTGCGGCTCGAATCCGCTTCGCCCGCCTTCACGTAAAGCCGAGCGAGCAACGCATACTGCGCAGCCGTGCGCTTGCCCTTGAGCCGAGAAGCCTTCTTCGCTTCGACGAGAGCCAAAGAATCTTCGCCGGCGATCACCAGGCGTTCTGCAACGCCAAAGCCTAAGTAACGGCTCGTCGGATCGGCCTTGTAGGCCTGCTTCCAGAAGAAATCAGCCTGACGCTGGTCGCCACGCATTTCCATGTTCTTTGCTAAAAAGAAAAATTCATGGGCCGCTTCAAGGTCCACTTCGACCTTGGGCGTTTCTTTCTTGGATTCAACGACCTTCTGGATAAGAGCAGAATCCGATGCTGTCAAAGTCTTGGGGCTTGCTTCAGCCTTTTTTGCAGGTGCAGAAGAACAAGCGCACAGAGCCGCCATTCCCAAAGAAAGCATCCACGAAAAAAAGACTCGACGCATCAAAAGCTCCCGAAACAGTTCTAGTCAGCAATAATAAAGTTTACGCGCGAACCCGGTTTCAGATAGTCGCCGTACTTCGGAGACGTTTCGATAACGGAACCAGGACGTGCGCCATCTTCACTCTTCTGACGCTTAATGGAACCCACTTTAAAACCAAGCCTATCCATTTGCGGATAAACTTCGTCCATCAGGATGCCTTCAAAATTGGGGAGCAGAATTCTACCGGTCGTAGCGCCAGCCGAAATCACGACCTTCACCGTATCGCCAACGCGGACCGTATCCCCAGCAAGCGGGATCGTACGGATCACGGCACCACGCGGGATGCTCTGATGAGCGCCCTGGACAGTGCCACCGTTGACAAGTCCTGCACGGGCAAGCGAAATATCAGCCTGCTTTTGGCTCTTGCCGCGCAAATCCGGAATAACAACCTTGCGCAGCCCAAGGCTCTTCGTGAGTCTCACGGTACGGCCAATCTTTGCCGTGCGTCCAGCCTTCGGCATCTGCACAAGCACCATGCCCGCAGGCACCTGGGAGCTGTAGCGGCCTTCGCTGACCCATTCGACCTTAAAACCGGCCTCGGTCAGTGCCGTTTCCGCAGCCTTTTCCGAAAGACCTTCGAGATTCGGCACCTTGCCCGTACTGGCGAAAGCCCCTGCAAATGCAGGCATCAAAAGCTTATCGACCATAAAGACAAGCGCAATGACAACAACAATCCAAATGACGAAAGCCTTGAAAATGGCGGTCTGTCTAACCTTGTTCCAAAGCGACTTTATTTTATTCATAACAAATTCTTGGGTTTAGCCCTTAGTAGCTTTTTCTTGAAGCGCATCTTCGTCAAAGATGACGATATCCTTGCCGGTCATAGCGATTGCATTCGCCCTCACCAGCATGGAACAAATACGGCTCACCGTTTCACGGGTCGTTCCAGACATATCGGCAAGCTGCTGCTGCGTCGGACGATTGTGAATAACAGTCACCATGTTTCCGTTATCTGTATGGATACGGACACCACGTTCCTGCATCAAATTCAAAAGCGTTCCCGCCACTCGGCCAGACACAGACATTGTAGACAAGGAACCAATCTGCTTATTTGCCTTGCGAAGCCTCTTGCAAAGTTCGCTCATGAGAGCCATTGCAATTTCAGGAGTCTTGCGGATGAGGCTGAGGAACGATTCACGGTGGATGACGAGCAACTTCGCATCGGTCACCGTACGGACGGAGGCGGATCGGGGTTCGCCGTCAATCAGCGACATTTCCCCGAAAAAGTCCCCGCGTTCAAGGAAAGACAAAATAGTTTCACGACCATCGATGCCAGTCATATAGACTTGCACGGACCCGGATGCAATCAAGTACAAAGCCTGTACCGAATCGTCTCCTTCCAGGACCACAGTCTCATCACGATTGTAGTTCTTGACGATCACCAGATTAGCAATCATCCCCAACTGTTCTTCGTTTAATTCCGAGAAGAGTTCAACGCCCTTCAACAAATCGACTGTGGATGTATCCATTTTATCTTCCCCTTTTCTTTATTTAGTCGAGATCAACGATGATACTCTGGTCGCGCTTGGCACCGATAGAAATCATACCGATCTTCACGCCAACAAGTTCGGCCATGCGGTCGAGATACTTGCGAGCGTTAGCCGGCAATTCTTCGAGCTTGCGGCACTTGGTGGTATCGCACTTCCAGCCCGGCATTTCTTCGTAAACCGGCACACAACGTCCGACCTTGGAAAGCTGGTTCGGGAAGTTTTCGATCTTTTCGCCATCGCATTCGTAGTGAGTGCAGATCTTGATCGTGTCGAACGTATCGAGCACGTCGAGCTTCGTGATGGCGAGGTGAGTAAGACCGTTCACCATGGCAGCCTTGCGGACCACCGGAGCGTCGAACCAACCGCAGCGGCGGTTACGACCGGTCGTTGCACCATATTCGTTACCGATCTTGCGGAGCGTGTCGCCCGTTTCGTCCAAAAGTTCGGTCGGGAACGGACCGTTACCCACGCGGGTCGTGTAAGCCTTGACGACACCGACAACCTGGTCGATAGCCGTGGGGCCAATGCCTGCACCGCAGCTTGCGTAACCGGCAACCGTGTTGCTGGAGGTCACGAACGGGTAGGTACCCTGGTCCACGTCGAGGATAGTGCCCTGAGCACCTTCGAACACGAGGCGCTTGCCTTCCTTGACTGCCTTGTAGAGCATTTCGCTCACGTCGGCGACGAACGGCTTGATCTTCTGGCCGAGTTCGAGGTAGTCCTTGATGACCACTTCCGGATCGATTTCAGGAACGTCGTACATCACCTTGAATTCTTCGTTGTGAACCTTGGCCATGGCTTCGACACGCGGACGGAGTTCGCGTTCGTCCATGAGGTCGCCCACGCGCACGCCAATGCGGTTCACCTTGTCGCTATAGCACGGACCGATACCGCGACCCGTAGTACCGATAGCAGCCTTGCCAGCCTTCTTTTCCTTGGCCTTGTCCAAGGTGGAGTGGTACGGGAGCACGACGTGTGCGTTGTTAGCGATGAACAAGCGACCTTCCGGGTTGATGCCCTTCGTGTGGAGGTCTGCAATTTCGTTCAGAGTCTGGATCGGATCGAGCACGACGCCGTTACCGATGACGCAAATCTTGTCCGGGTGCATAATGCCCGAGGGAATCAAGTGGAAGACGAACTTCTTGTCGCCCACTTCCACGGTATGGCCGGCGTTAGCGCCGCCCTGGAAACGCACGATGATATCTGCATCGAGCGTTAAGAAATCAACAACCTTGGCTTTTCCTTCGTCGCCCCACTGGGAGCCGATAACAACACGATTTGCCATAATTCCTTCGTTTTAATTCTTTGACAATCGAAACGGTTGCCCCAAGGTACCTCCCTGGAGCCCTTTTTCGCCATAAAGATAGTAAGTATGTTTTTTAGGGAAAAAGAGCTTCGCTATAAAAACGCAAAAAAAGTGTGCAAAACGAGTGTCGCAGA
Source organism: Fibrobacter sp. (assembly GCF_045112255.1). GTDB lineage: Bacteria > Fibrobacterota > Fibrobacteria > Fibrobacterales > Fibrobacteraceae > Fibrobacter. The sequence continues at coordinate 41,970 of NZ_JBGUHR010000043.1, read as the reverse complement.
ACCTTGGCCGACGCTTAGAGTCTTACTACTTTTTACATATGCCAGAAATTAGAACGCTCATCAAAAAACTTGCACCGCTTCTCGAAGAGGATTCGGACGTTTTCCGCGAACTTTCAACATTTTTCGGCGATGGCGCCAAAATCGAAATGCATCGAGATGACCTTTCCAAGTTCCTTCAGGACAACAGGACTTTTGAAGTCGTGCGCGTAAGCGGCAAGAGTTACAAGGACTGCGTCTACGAGCTTGTGGACAACTACCCCGAAATGATGGACGCGATTGGCATGTTGCGCTATTACAAGGCTCCCGCCGGGAAAATCAAATGGGAAGAGGTCGAAGCCGCCGAAATCGCAATGGGGAACGAACTCACGACAAACGCCTACGGGTGGGCACCCGACGCCTGGACGATTTTTGAATCCAGCGAGACCGAGCACAGCCTTGTCGCCATCGTCGCGCTAGATTCGCTGCTTTAATACTGTATAAGGCGAAGCCCTCCCGGAACCCCGGAACTTGTCCGGGGCAAGCTCAGTCCGGGATGACAAAGCGCAATCAGCTATTGACCAATGACTAATGACCAATAACTAGTGCTGTATAAACTTGAAGAAGGTAACGCCTGGCACTTTGCGGGTCTGCAAGTATTCTGCAAGCGGGACTTCCACAACCTGTTTCTTTTGCGATGAAGCGTGGCGCAGCACCGGCTTTTGTCCCGGATAATAAATTACAAATCCCGTGTGCGTGAGGTCAATATTTTCTGACGATCCGACAATTCCCATGCCAAGAACCTTCATCGCGCCCTTGTACGTCTTATTCGCCATTTCAACAGCCTTTTCCAGCGGCACATAGCGGACCTTGACCGGCGTTTCCTTGCCCGTGTATTTGACATTGTGACTCTTGAAGAACTCTTTCTTGGGCATCGTGCGGGTAACAGAAACTTCGCCTTCCATCGGGATGACTTTCGCATACTTGCCTTCGCCGACCCAATCGTCAAGCAGGTAATGCTTTCGCGTAAGGTAGCTTACCTTGCCGCCCTTGTAGCGAAGCCGCTGCAACTGCCTGTACAGAGACTTTTCACTTTTCGACATCGCAAGTGCGACAACTTGCTCCAGGTACGTCACGCAATCCACGGAGTCCAGATAAACTAACGGTTTATCTTCAACCGGGTCCAAATGGCCCTCGCCCATCGGGCCAAGCTTATATGGCGTTCCCAAGAGCATTTTCGAGAAGTGGTCCAGACGCTTGTTGAGGCCGGAAACGCCCTGAGCATCAAGCCACAGCGTCTTCATCTTTAAAAGAGAGTTGTAATTGTTGTTCGTGTAGCCAATAAGGCGCATCCAAAGCGTATCGAGGACATCCTTGCTCTTGCAATCCGGATTGGTATTTGTGCCGTTCAAGTACATCGCCGCCGTCAGCGTGTCGCCATCCATCGTATAGATATAGCCCACCAGCGCATGGACTTCTGCAATGTAGCCCGTCTTGAACCGAGTAAGCCACGGGGCTTCCAAATTCATCATGCGCTTCGCACCAGAGCCAACGCCAGGACTTGCAAAACTATTGATGTAATATTCGCCATTTGGATGGCGCGCCATCTTCGCAAGCATTTTCGTAACCGTGGAGGGTTTCACCTTGTTCTCGGGAGAAAGGCCGCTGCCATCCCAGACATCAAAATCTGTCGGATTGAGGTTCATCTCCAAAAGGAACTTGCGTTCGGCCTTACGGCCTCCTTCGACACTGCCTTCACCCGAAATCTGCGCACCAAGATTTCTCAAAAGCGTTTCGGCATGGAAATTCTGGCTACGCTGATTGATCTCATCGAGAAAGCTCAAGAGCGGCGCCGCCGAGAACGAGAACTTCCCGAGTTCCGTTTCTGATCCGACAGAATTGCTTTCTTTAAATACGATCCCGCGATTCTTGAGCGCATACATGAAAGCGGCCCTAAAGTATCCAATCGGATTGCGGATCGGAAGCACCATGCTTGCAGAATCGACATCTTCGCCAATCGTTCCGCCAAGGGTAATCACGGACTTTACAGGGTCAATTCCATAGACCCACTTTTTCTTATGCCCCTTTACCGTCTTCAAGTTATTGATAACTTTAACGTATCCGACATCGGGCTGTATCGACACGACGGCCGTATCACCGCGAAAATACCCCGGCCAAAAACGAATCGTCACACAGTTATCGTTGAATCCAAGCGGGCCGATTTCGGCACCATACCAGGAATCATAAAAATTCCGGCGCCAGTTTTCGGCTTTCCACGGTCCCGTATAATAGCTCGTGTCCAGATCAATACGGCCGACAATGGTATCGATCCCCATCGCACGTACGGAATCCACCATCGCATTCAGCATGTAAAACGGATCGTCGTAATATCTCGCCGAAAAGTTCGGATCGCCTTCGCCACGAATTTTAAGGGAACCCGTAAGCGTATTCTTTTCAATATCACCAAGAACAGTAACTTCTGTTTTGGGTTCATAGTCCAGCGGCAAAAAATGGATAGCGGCTGCAGTCGTCAAAGTCTTGAGCGTACTTGCCGGAGTGAACATTTCATCACCATTCACATTCCCTATTTCTTTGCCCATTTTAACAGAACGGACAGACATTCCAAAAGTCGTCCCCGGCAAAAGCGAATCGACATAGCTTTTATACGAAGCAACGTTCACGTGCGCAAAAAGAGGTGCTGCAAGAAACGGCAACAATACGGCTTTAAACAACTTATTCATAAGCGAGAACTACTTTTTCCTTCTTCTATAGCACACAACAATCACGCAAAGCACCAAAACGCCTGCGCCCAGAACAGCGAGCAAGTACTTCGAAGAAACCAGCTTGTACTTAAATTCGTCAACAGAAGGCAGTTCGTAACGTCCAATAATATTTGCGGAGTTTTTCGGATAAATTTCCTTATAATCATACAAGAAGAACTGCTGTGCCCAATGCATCCGTTCCGAGCTATCCAAAGTATCCGGGAAATCCAGCACCTTGTTGATTTTGGCATTAGCGTCGCAAACTATCTTGGCAAGTATTGCACTGCGGCGTTTCTTGTTCTTTGTATTCACAAACAAAGTTCCCATGCCATTCGACAAGTCAATCAGGATCTTTTCGACCTCGCCCCATTCCGGGATATTCGGGAAGCTGCGGCTATGTTCCAGGCCCGCAACAATCTTGGAATAGCGCGAGTCGCGGTTCCAGATGTGGAGAATACTCCTATCCGCAGGCAAGAATCCGACTTGACGCGAGAACGCATCGATGTTGTCGGCACGGAGCATGTAGGCAAGCAACTGCTCGGCAAGGGCATACTTGGAAGAATCCTTCTTGTTGCCAAGAGCCAGATGGCTCCCGCCCATGAACGAGAATTTGCCATGCGGTCCAGAAGGGAGTTCCAGGACCTTAATGCCGTCTTTCGCGATTGCAGAATTGGCAAGGCCACCGGCCTCTTCCGAATATTCCAGCTGCTTGATCAGTTCCGACGTTCCATAGTGGATCACGCGTTCCGAGCGCACAAAGCCATCGGCATTATCCGAAGAGTTTTCGAACAAGCTATGAGGCGCCATTTGCGCATCGCCCATAATTTTTGCATAAAGCGCAAGACCGACAAGCGTATTCGAGTCTAGAAGCGCACTGCGGTATCCCTTGCCCGACGGCACCACAAAATCGCCACCGTGACTCCAGACAAAAGGCGCCATGCACTGCTGCCCCGCCCAGTCATCCTTGCCCGGGAGCGCAAACGGAGTCACCTTGACTCCAGATTCATTTTTCAAATCGGAACTTGCGATTGTTTTCAGCACTCCCAAGAACTGCGAGTACGAGTCCATATCGGCATCTTCAAAGCCCAGTTCCCGCCAAAGGCGCTCGTTTACAAAGAATCCGCGGACATCGATAAACCACGGCACGGCATACATCTCAGGGCGGCCCGAAATATGCGCACTGCGAAGGCCCTCGCCCAAGAATCTCGCCGAATCAATTTGCGGCATCAAGTAATCGACCGGACGAATATGCCCAGCCGCAGCAAAATGCGGGACCCACGTTGAACCCAGCTGAATGACATCCGGGGCTACCTCATTCGAATCCGCAAAAGTCTGCGCGATCCTGTTAAAAGCCTCGCCCCAGGTCAAGGACGTCAGCTTTACGGGAATCCCCGTCTCGCGATAAAACTTTTTCACAAGACGAATCATCGCGTTCTTCGATCCAAGGCCGTTATCCATAACCCAAATCGACAGCGTGTCAGAAGCAGCGGCTTCAGTAGCAAAGGCGCCAAGCACAAGGCAGATGCATAAAGCAAGCCGTGCAAAACCTGTGACAACTATCTTTTGGGCTAGATTTATCATTGAGCGAGCCTTCCGAAATCTTCAAAGAAATGGGGATAAGTCTTGTTCACGCAAGCAGGGTCAAGAATCTTCATGGGCACTCCACCGAGCGAAACGAGACTGAAGCACATCGCCATGCGGTGGTCATTGTAAGTCTCGATCGTCGCCGACTGCAACTGTTCTGGCGGCTCGATCGTAATCGTATCCATGTCGGCGATCACGCGGGCGCCCACCTTCTGCAGTTCCGCAGAGATAGCCGCAATGCGGTCCGTTTCCTTCACGCGCCAGCTGCCAATGCCACGAATCGTGGTCGTACCCTTTGCAAAAAGCGCAAGCACAGAAACCGTCATGGCCGCATCCGGGATGTCGTTCAGGTTCATGTCGAGGCCCTTCAGTTCGCAACCGCGGCCATCGCATTCAATCCAGTCCGGACCGATTTCAATCTTTGCGCCCATCTTCTCGAGGACCTTCGCAAAGCCGACATCGCCCTGATGGCTCTCTTTACCGACACCGAGCACACGCACCTTGCCCTTGGCAATCGCGGCAGCGGCAAGCGGATAGCTTGCAGAACTGGCATCGCCTTCGACAAAGAATTCACCGGGGGACTTGTAGCAGCCCTGCGGTACGTAGAAATCCGTAAGACCGTCATGGTGCACGTCAACACCGAATCGCTTCATCACGTCGAGCGTGAGTTCGATGTACGGCGCAGAAATCAGTTCGCCTTCCACATGGATATGGAGCGGAGACTTGCAGTACGGGGCGCAAATCAGGAGCGCCGTGAGGTACTGGCTCGAAATATTCCCGCGAACACTCACATCGCCGCCCTTGAGGCCATCGGCCTTGATGCGGACCGGCGGGTAGCCTTCGGATTCCAGATACTTGATATCGGCATCCAGCGTACGGAGTGCATCGACCAAGTCGCGGATCGGGCGTTCGCTCATGCGTTCTTCGCCACGCAAGATAAACTTGCCCCAGCCAAGCGAGAGTGCCGCCGTCAAGGAGCGCATTGCAGTACCCGCGTTCCCGAGGAAAAGCTCAATAGACGGGCTTGGGCCGTCAAACGGGCCACCATGCCCTACGACAACGGCATCCTTGTAATCATCCTTAAAATCAATTTTCACGCCTAGACGCTGCAAAGCCTCACCCATATAGCGGGTATCATCACTTTTAAGCAAATTCTTAAGGTGCGTCGTACCTTCGGCAAGCGCAGAAATCAAAAAAACACGATTCGTGATGCTCTTTGACCCAGGCAGGCAAAGAGACCCCTCAAAAGAATGGTAAGCAGGAAGCTGAATAAAACTAGGGCGAAATTGGAACTCGTTCATACGATAAAAATTATACATTATTATCACATACAGTTTTTTTCGGGAATGTTCAAAGCGGCTCGAAAAGGACACAACCACGTGAGGAACAACATGGAACCGGAAGTCACTACCAAAAATTTTGAAGTGCGATTCTCGGATTGCGACCACCACAGCCGACTCAAACTTTCAAACCTCTTCTTGTTCATGGAAGAAACCGCCATCGCCGATGCCGAACAGAACGGTTTTGGCATCTGGAAGATGATGAGGGCTGGCTACACCACGGTCATCACGCGACTGAAAATCCGAATGCACCACCACCCGGTCTGGGGCGAAAAGCTTTCCATCTCGACATGGGCAAAGGACATTATTAAGGACAAAGTCTGTCTTAAGGATTATTCCATCCTCGATGCGCAGGGGCATTCCATCGCGCAGGCAACCTCATCGTGGCTCCTGGTGAACATGAAGACCGGCAAGGCCGAAAACCCGGCCAACGCACCGTACCCGATTCCGCTCATTCCGGGCAAGAACGCGCTCCCCGAGATGATGGATATTTTGGACCCGCAGGTGGACCCGCAAATCGTGGCGACTGAAATCGCAAAGTACAGTGACTTGGACATGAACAAGCACGTAAACCACTGCCGCTATGTGGACTGGGTGACAAATTCGCTCGATCCGCAGGAACTCAAGAGCCGCAGGGTCCGTTCGATACAGATAAACTACATTTCACAGATTCCGCTTGGCGGCAAGGTAAACATTGTGCGGTTCAAGAACACGAACCATCACGCGTACATTTTCGGGATGAACGCCGACGACATGACCCAATGCCATTTCCAGGCAAGAATTGGATTTGCGGATTAGAACTTAGTCGGAAGTAGACAGTAAGAAGTAGGAAGGAAATGTAATTGGAAATGCCCCGTGTCATCCTCGATTGCGTCATCCTGAGCGGAATGCCGTAAGGCATGAAGTGAAGGATCCAGGGCTTTTTTAATTAAGTCACCGATTTCAAAATTTTTTCTTCGACCTCGAAGGCGCTTGGTTTGTCTTTAGGCGTAAGGCGCCGGCCAGTGCCATAAAGGTGCTGCATCATTTCCAGAAGCGTGTATTCGCGGTCAAAATAGCCGATGTCAGGATTCGGGCAAATGGTAACCGGTTCGCGAACGCGAGCTTGCTGCGAGCCGCGAGCGACGGCGACACATTCCGGCTGGTAATGGAGCGACGGGCTTTTCTCGCGGATTTCTTCACGGCCGGCATTCCCGAGGAATCGGCAGATGCATTCTCGCGAAAGCGTGACGCGGCGAAGCTTGTCGTATTTTTTGTGAATTGAAGCTATAGCCTCTTGAACGCCTGCATGCTTGGCACTAGCGCAATATGAACTGTATGAATTCTCCTTCGGAGAATGACCAAAGCCATAATTTTCGTCTTTAGAAATATTCTCTTTCGGAGGATGACAGAGCGATTGAAGTTCTTCTTGTTCAAGCTTGTCGATTTCGGCCAGGCGATGCATCACGTACTCACGGGATGCCATGCAAACGGGATGGTCAAAGCCGGGGATATTTTGGCAAAGGTAATGCTGACGGCACGGGAATCCGGGTTTCAATTCTGGACTTCCAGACTTTTCGGATTCTGGAGCGAAATATTCCTGAATTTTCTGCTCACAGATTCTTGCCGCCGTCGATGTTTGCAGATTTACAAACGGGATGCCGAGAGGCGATGCATGACTGATGCAAACATCTTCGGGCTTTGCGCCCACAAGCAATCGTCGCGTTTCCTTATCGACGCTGGTCGCCTGCGGCACAAGCAAAAACGGAGTACCCACTCCCACGCCATCAACCCCGAGCGACAAGACTTGAGCAATGTCTTCGGGGGCGCAAAGCCCGCCCTGCGCGGTAATCCGCGCAGGCGACGGCGGCGGGAGAATTCCTTGCACCGGAGCAGTCGCGGCACTCGAAACAGAACTGCTCGCAGCAATCGATGCAGATGCATTTGCAGCATTGTTCCCTGCGATACAAGATGCTGCAAACTTCGCTATCATCGAGCGCGTGGTCTCAAAAAGTTCTTTGCGTTTTTCAACAAATTCTCGGACAACATCAAGCAGCAACTTCTTGGATTCAAAGAACGCATGACCGCCGCAGTTCACACCAGATTCGATGCGGTATTCGTAAACCTCCAAACCCTTCTTTGCCAAATAGCGGCCCTGAATGAGCGCCGAGCGGTAATCCGAGACTTTCAGGATAATCTTCTTTTTCGGAGATCTTGCACCCGTCCTGTAAAAGTCCTTGCACTTTGCAATTTCTTCGAAGACGGACAAATTCACGCCCGCACTGAGCACAAGCGCGCCCGATACTTTCGAAGCGGCAAAGCCGCGAACAGCATCGAAAGCAGCCTCTTCGTGATTGAGTCCGACCATGATGTTCGCCTGAATTTCGCCTGGTTCCATCTTTTCGGTAAGTGCAGCCTCGGCTGCAATACGGGCAAGCCCCGTCTTTGCAAAAATGCCATCGTATTCTACGCGGAGCCTAGAATCCAGCGGGAGCATCAGAAAATAAAGGTCCTTGTCGCTACCGCCATCAAAGCGGCAAGCACAAAGACGCGTAAACTTGCGCTCTACTTCGTCCGCCACAAAATCCAGATACGAACGGATGCGGCCAATGCGGGTTGTCTGCGGAGAACCCAAATCAAGGCCCAAGCGCTCCGCGTAAGCCATGCGGTATTCTTCAAGGAGTCCATCGTCCACAAGCGAAATTACCGACGTGATTCCCAAATGCGCTACACGAATCGGCGTGTCCGCCGTATAGCAAATACCCATCACCGGGATGTGAATCTTGTGAACCATAACCCTCGAAAACCTCGCGAATACCCAAAATGCGAAACAAATTGCAATATAAAAAATAACTGGATCCTTCAGTCACTTCGTTCCTTCAGGATGACGACTGCGAAATGACATGTTCCTTCAGGATGACGAGATGGTGATTCCGCATCGGGGTGCGGAATGACATGTCCCTTCAGGATGACGGACTCCCGTCATTTCTAGTGCAAAATGCCCATGCTGGGCGAGAGTTCAAAGCGGATGGAGCCTTGCAAATCGGTGCGGTAAAGTTTCGTAGAATCGCCAAGCACCAAGTTCAATTTGCGCACAACAGATGGCGCGGGATGCCCGTAGCGATTCCCCTGTCCCACACTCACGAACGCGTACTTGGGCGACACCTGCGACAAGAAGCCTAGCGTATTGCTCCCGGCCGAACCATGATGCGCCACCTGCAAAAGTTCCGCCGAAAGCGTCGGGTTCATCTCGAGCAAATGGCGCTCGCCCACGGAATCCAGGTCGCCCGTCAAAAGCAGCTTGCTCGCTCCAAACTTCCCGAGCAAAACCACACTCGCACGATTCTCGCCCACGCGCAAATAGCTCGCCGGCCACAGCACTTCAAAGCGCGGGCATTCCCCGTCAGCAGAGCCATTAACCCCACCCCCAAAACTTACGTTCCCGCCTCGCAATAGCGTATCCACCGGCGTTCCAAGCGCTCTCGCCACCCGCAACACACTATCGCGAAAGAACGCACCCGCCGTATCCGGCCCCACGTACAGCTGCCGCACAAAAACACCCCGCCCCGCAAGCTCCAGAAAGCCACCAATATGGTCCCGATGGTTATGGCTCAGCACCACCCACTCTAGCGTATCGATCCCGCGCGCCAAAAGCGAATCCACCACGCCGACCGAATCGGGCCCGAAATCGTACATCGCATAGCGCCCATCATATTCGAGAAGCACCGCAAGCCCCTGCCCCACGTCTATCGCCGTCGCATGCATCGACGTTTCTCCCTCGGCCGACCCGCTCACGTACATGCAGCCGCTCATCACCGCCGCGACAACCAGAATCCAAAAAAGCTTCATAAGACTCCTTTTTTAATTGTTCCGTTTATATAACACGCTTTTTTTCGCGAATTTGACCCTAAACACCCCTCACAAAAGCGAAAATTTTTACAAAAACACCATTTTTTACTATCTTTACTACTAATTGAGGTCTCTATGCAATTACCTAAGTACAAAAAGAAGAAACGCATCAAGCTCAAAGTCTGCCAGGAACCCGGCTGCGGCCGCGAATTCTGGGGTCACCCGATCGCGAAGTACTGCGAACTGCACCGCGACATCAAGCAGCGCCAAAAGCAAAAGAAGGATATCGAGAACATCGAGTCCAAAAACATCATCTTCCGCCACAACTACACGGAAGCCATGGACCTGGAATTCAAGTGCTGCCTCGAAGGCTGCAACAACACATTCACGATCCGCATGTTCCCGAAGCAGTACGTCTACCCGCGCTTCTGCATGGAACACAGAAACGACTTCAAGCGTGCAAATTTCCTCCGAATCATGCAGAAAAAGTAGTCGCAGCGCACTAAAAACAAATTTTTTGGAAAAAAGTTGTTGCCATCCCTTGAAATTTGGGATGGCTTTTTTATATTTGGTCTCGCTACATGGTGGATGTAGCTCAATTGGTTAGAGTCCCAGATTGTGATTCTGGATGTTGCCGGTTCGAGTCCGGTCATCCACCCGAAAAAGACCTTGCGAAAGCAAGGTCTTTTTTCATTCCGCGATCAACCGTACGCAGGATTTCCGCCTACACATTTTGTGAGTCATAAACGACTCGTAAGTAAAAAGATCCCGCTATTTTTCATAGCGGGACCTACTCCTAGACACCTTCCAACTCCTAAATAAGGAGTTCAAAGCAAGGGCTTATTTTTTATTCTTCACGCAGCGGACGCTTTGTCCGTAATTTTTGGAATTTTGATACAAATAGAACTTGGTGTAAATGTTGTTTATATTCGAATACCGGGCATAACTCTCGCTATATTCGGTTGAGCCCCAATAATAAACGTCTGAACCCACCTTTTCCCAGCTAGTAGCAGAGATTCTTCTTCCAGTCGGGAGCGCCGAGAATCCATAGGCATCTTGACCATTGTTGTTAGCAGTTCCGGCATAATTCCATCCGGTCAGCGCCTTGAGCGAATCGCCCGACACGCCCGCGTTCCCCAATGCGACACTCAGCTTGCCCCATTCATCAATCGACGGCAGATGCCATCCGTCAGGGCAAATTCCCTGTATCTGGCGATCAAGCCCGCAAGTTCTGCCAGAACCGCAATTCAACGGGTCCAGAGTATCGGAGGCCAGCGCAACCGAGTCAATCGCCGCCGCCCAAGTGTAATAGCGGCCACCGACATTGCAATTTTTCTCTTCACCATTATAGCACCAGTTTCGACCCTTCAAGCTCGGCGTCTTCACGCTATCGGCGTAGTTCAGGTTTTCCGCCATCCACACTTCCGAATAATCATGAGCCGCCACGTCAATTTTCACGACCTTGTACACTTGCTTGTCACGAGAATCCACAATGGAATCGTACTTGATATTCGGATTCAGGCGCAATTCCTTGGGCACGTCCCAGCTCCAGCCTGTAGAGACTCCAGAACTACTAGACTTCGCTTCAACGACACTTGAACTTGAAGAAGATTTTATCGCGGCAGTCGAAGCATCCCCCTTAATGCAACGGACGCTTTGTCCATAAGTCTTTTCACCATGATATATATAGAACTTTGTATAAATGTTGTTTATATTCGAATACTGACCTTCATAAGCGTCCAGTTCGTCGGAACTCCAATAATAAACATCCGTGCCAACCTTGCCCCAACTAGTTGCAGAGAGTCTTCTTCCAGTCGGGAGTGCTGCAAAACCGTAATCATCCGTACCATTATTATCATCAGTCCCAGCATAGTCCCATCCCGTCAAAGCCTTGAGATGACTGCCAGACACAATAGCATTCCCCAAAGCCACACTCAACAGACCCCATTCATAGATTGTCGGCAAATGCCAGCCGTCAGGGCAAATTCCCTGCACACCACGATTGAGTCCACAAGTCTTGCCATAACCGCAATTCAGCGGCGCCTTCGGATCATTTGCCAAAGCGACAGAGTCAATTGCGGCAGACCAGCTGTAATAACGGCCACCGACCTTGCAATTTTTTTCTTCACCATTATAGCACCAGTTTCTACCCTTCAAGCTCGGCGTCTTGACGCTATCGGCGTAGTTCAGGTTTTCTGCCATCCACACCTGTGAATATTTTTGTTCCTTCACTTCAATCTTCACGATTTTATACACTTGCTTGTCGCGCGGGTCAATCATCGTGTCGTATTTGACATTCGGATTAAAGCGCAATCCCTTGGGCACGTCCCAGCTCCATCCGGAAGGAACTTCAGCTTCCACTCTGGCCGTCGATTCCCCCTTCAAGCAACGAACCGACATTCCATCATTCTTTTCGTGGACGAGCTGACGCGCATTATCGTAATCGTAGAACATGTTCACGTATTTCGCGCTATCGTTACCGTTCTTTACAGAACTCCAGAAATTCGCATGATCGCCCTCGTAGTTGTAGTAGACTTTTTTGCCGTATCTGATGCCGGCGGGCAACGCAGCGAAGCCAAAATCATCCGTGCCGTCGCCATCATTTCTCCAACCACTAGCAGACTTCAGTTTCTTGCCCGCTATAGATTCCTCGCCGACCGCAGCAAACAACGTTTCAAATTCTTCTATTGTCGGCAGGTGCCAGCCGTCAGGGCACGCACTATTCGCAGCAGCCCATGAGTAAAGGCGACCATACTTTGTACAATATTTAGCGGAATCATTATAGCAGTAACTGCTGTCCATTTCGAAGTTCAGGTTTTCCGCCATCCAAACCTGGTTACCAATTTTCACGATTCTATAAACCTTGCCATCGCGGGAATCCTTCATTGTAGAATCGGTCCTGTACATTTCTACGACCTTTTCAAATTCAGGAATTTCATCGGAGCCGCTCCATTTTTCAAGGTTTTTCCGGATCGTTTCGTATTTGCCATCGGACTTTGCAGAATCAGCCCAATCCGCCATTTCCTTTTTCACCTTTTCGTCGTTCCATTCACCAGTCTTTTCAATAGACGAAGCGATGTCATCCATACGGTCTGTGAGCTTTTCAGCATCCAAATCCGATTGCAGCAGCACCGTTGTCGCAAGGAGCGTTGCGTTTCCGTCGCCCTTTTCATAGATGCTCATGCCCTCAAACGATTCAAAACGGTCCATCACACCGAGCGATGCCAGAATTTCCTTCTCGGCCTGCATTTTCGCATCGTCAAAGGACATCTTTTCTTTGGAAACAAGCTTCATCACGCGCTCGTATTCCAGTTCCGTGAGCACGTTGATGTTCACGTTCTTGCGGTCCTTCAAATCCGTAATCGCATGGAGCGTCAACTTATCCGAAGACTTCTCGCCGGTAATTTCATTGAGGTAGTAGCCGGACACTTCGAACAAAGCGCAAGATGCCGAGAGATTCACGTCATCAACGTCAAAGTCGCCCTTATTGCTCTTGACCTTCCCCGAGAATTTCTCTTCCGTGAACTTCATCGTCTTGCAGTCAACGCCCTGCACCGTCACCGCAGAACCCTTGACAAACGGCCCCTTTTGCGCCAAGCCTGCCACATCCAAATCCTTGATGGCAAGGCCAGCATCTTCCGTGACACCGCCCGCAACTTTATCATCCAGGCAAGCGCTAAGAAGCCCTGCCGAAACAATTGTCATCAAAAAAGCAATTGATTTACTTATGAGTTTATTCACTTTACTTTCTCCTTTTTAAACCTTTCTTTTCCCAACACCTTCACCCGGAACCAAGCTTGCCGAATCATCGCCGAGACGTTCACTCAGCGGGAACAACTGCAAATTCAGGCGGTACACCTGATCCGTCTCATCGTCTTCACTCGCAATCGCCACAATGCGGCGGCGAAAATCCGCAATTTCCTTCCTGATCTTTTCGTAAGCACGGCGCGTAAGCCCCATGGTAAGCCCCGACATGTCACGTTCCGAAAGCGGCAAGTCCAAAGCCTTCACCGCAAATTCCCCCATCTGACGCTGCATATCGCGGGCCGCTACAGGCGCTACATCGACCGACCCCATCGATAACGACTTGTCCGTCTGTTCGTAGTTTCCGCTCTTGTCCTTCTTCAAGAGCTTTGCGCGCACCAAGAAATCAAGCGTCTCGGAAACCTCCGCCGCAGAAACCTGCGGCTTGCACTTACGAGCCATTTCAAGAGGCTTTGCACCCGGCATGTGCGGGGCAATCTCGCGCAGCACCGGATTCTTCCAGGACTTGAAATAATCAAATTCCTCGTTCCCGAGTACACGCACCTTGTGGGCATGCGCGAGTGCACAACGCTCCTCGAACGCGGCACGTCTCGCCTTGTCATCTTTCGCATGCGCATACGAAACCATCAATACAAAGTACGTCTGCTCGAACCCGGCAAGCCCCATCGCCGCAGCAACGGAACCCGCCGCCCCAACACTCAGATTCTTTTTGCCCTCGCAAACGTACTTCAAATACACCGCCGACGAAAAACCCGCATCGCGGGCAAACTCGCGCCACGTAAAAGCCGAGTTGCGTTTGCGTTCATCGTAGTAGTCTTGGATGAACTTGCGGTAATCTGTGTATTCTACAATCTCCTTCATGTGCACAAATATAGTCATTTCCGCCATTTTTGGAATACAAAAATGGCGTTTTTAATCAAATTTTACCATTTTTGCAAAATTCTCGCAAATTTTAGCAACTTAGAATACAAAACCTGTGTTCCAGGAATACAAAAGAAAGACCTATTGACGTTCCAATTAACTTTTGGTATATTACCATAAGTAAGTTACTAAAAGTTAATTGAGGTTATCATGGAAAATCCGTTCTCTCTAGAGCCTTACACAAAAAAAGAGCATTTTTGCGATCGAGAGCAAGAACTAAAGGATATCGTTTCCTTTTTAACCAACGGTTCGAACGTCACATTAATTTCTCCTCGACGTTACGGCAAGACGGGTCTCATTTTCAGGACATTCGAGGACCTCAAGGAAAAGCATTACACATGCATTTACGCCGACATTTTTTCGGCACAGAGCCTAGATGACTTTATCAAAATTTTGTCCGAAGCCATCGTTAGTTCCATCGCGAACGAATCCCTGATAAAAAAATTCTTCATCGCGCTTAAGAACGTTCGACCGCTTCTTAGTTATGATTCCATATCAGGCAGTCCTCAAGTCACATTTACCTTCCAACTAGACGAACAAAAAAAACTGACTTTAAAATCCATTTTCGACTTTCTTGAAAAACAAGAAAAGCAAATCATCCTCGCCATTGACGAATTCCAACAAATTAGGGAATTTAAAGAAAACAACATCGAGGCTTTACTGCGAACATACATTCAGCAAATGCATCATGTGAAATTTATTTTCTGCGGCAGCAAAAAGCATTTGATGTCAGACATGTTCACCAACGCAAAGAAGCCCTTTTACGAAAGTTCCAGAACAATCTATATCGACCGTATCAATTCAGAAAAATACAAGGAATTTATCACGGATCTATTTCAAAAAGCCGGAAAAATCATTAACGAAGACGCCGTTGATTTTATTTTAGAATGGACAAAGCGCCACACCTATTACACACAATTTGTATGCAACAGAGTATTTGCAGAGTCTTCAAAAAATATCACATTAGAAGATGTCAAAAGAACTATATCCAGCATTTTACGATTTGAAATTCCAAACTTCATTGAACGTCGCAACCTGATTACCGACAAGCAATGGAAATACCTTATAGCCGTCGCCAAGGAAGGTTCTGTAAAGCAACCAACAGCAAGCGCATTCTTGATGAAATACGGCATAGGAAGTAGCGCCACCGCTAAAAAGATTCTTTCAACGCTTGTCGAAAAAGAGCTACTGCTAGAACAAAGCGATTTAAACGGGAAAACTTACAGCGTCTATAATGTATTTATGTCCCGCTGGATGGAAACACTTTAAGCTCAAAGGCCTCGCTAGTTTCCTAGCGAGGTCTTCTTCACTTTTCCTTTCAACGCGACTTTATTCAGATCTTCCTTTGCGTTCCGGCTTCTGCTTATAGTAAACATAGACATCTACGGTATAGCCATACTTAAACGTATACGTCACTCCAAAATACGGATAACCGACAGTTCCTACTTCGGCGCGAAGCATAAACCTCGCGGCAGGCGTTTCCATTTCGTAAAAATAGCGGACGACAACCGAATCACTCATATTAGAATTCCGACCCAACGAATCCGACTTCACAAATGTAAAGCCATTATCGGGCAAGACTTCCAGAAGCGGCTTCAGCGCCTCCTCAGCTTTTTTTTCTTTTGACAGATCTGGAAGGAATTGGTACATCTGCGAGCTTGTCGAATCGACATTCCGGCGGAACTGCCAGCTAATCATAAGAGAATCATCATCATAATCCGCCCGAACCTTCGTCGAGGAGTAATCTTCCATAAAAGCAAGCTCTTCCGGGAAATCCCTAAAGAAGCGCAACGAGCTATAATCGGTCGTCGGCATTTCCTCGAAGCCATCTTTCAGCACCACGACCTTCACCTTGAAGAAATAGCTGGAGCCATACATAATGCCCAACCCCAATTCTTTCGTAATGGAAATCTTGTAGACAACGTTTTCTTTTTTCAACGAATAGACATACGACAGCGTATCGCACCTCACGTTATCCAAGGAATCATTATTTATGGTGCCTTCAAAAGCGAATCCACGCGTCCCCATCAGATTTACCAACGCACTTGCGATGGAATCTCGTCTTTCACGGTCGTTAACCAGTCGTCCCGGGGAGATGAGGAACCACACTTCCTGCTTGCCTTCACCAAAGCTTCTGTAGCCGTCGAACGAATATGTCGAATCGAAGAAGTCTAGTTCCACAGGAAGAGGCGGAATCGTATCTTCAGGTTCACTCGAAGATGAGCTGACAAACGGATCATAAATAGAACTCGACGACCTTTCGCCAAAACTGCTGGTCCCTCCACTCCAAGACGAAGAGCTGGACTGAGGTTCCTCCCCCGGTATAACCCACCGTCCTTTTTCGCACACGAAGTATTCGTTGTACAGTTTGCTCAGCTTGTTCACATTACGCTTGGTTTCGTTTTCACGTTTTGCGTTGCAAACACCGAGACCGTAATTATCCCACCAGAAGTTCGTCACGTACTTTTCGAATGACGGCACGGAATCCGCATATTTCCAGCTCTCAACATTTTTGCGCACATTCGCAAGAGTTCCCTTGAGATCTACATCGCAAGCCCAATCCGCAATTGCGGTTTTGGTATCGACATCATCCCAGCTGCCACCTTCCGCAAGTGCAATGCTGAATTCGCCCATGCGTTCGGTAAGCCCAGCCACATCGACATCACTTTGCATCAACACGCTCACGGCAAGGAGCGCCGCGTTGCCATCGCCCGACTCGAAGATGTTCAGGTCTTCGGGATTCCCAAAATTGCCCTCAATGCCGAACGCCGCAAGGATTTCTTCGTCCGCCTGAGCCTTCGCATCTGCAATCGATTTTTTCTTCTCGGTCACCAAATACTTCACACGTTCGTATTCCAAATGCGTGAGCAAGTTGATATTCACCGTTTTGCGGTCGCTCAAATCTGTAAGTGCACGAAGCGTCACCGTTCCCGAAGACTTCTTGCCAGAGATTTCATCGCGATAATAACCGTTAGCTTCAAGAATCGCGTACTGCGATTGCAAATTGATATCCTTGATGGCGAAGTCGCCCTTGTCGCTCTTGATAGTTCCCTTGAAACTCTTGCCGGTTTGCTTGAGCGTGATGCCGTCCAATTCCTGCACGGTCACCGCAGAACCCGTGACAAACGGTCCCTTCTGCGTCACGCCCGCGATGTCACGATCCTTGATCGCAACGACGCCTGCATCACCCGAAGCGCCACCAGCAACGTTATCGGAACACGCCCAGAACATGGCGCTCACAGCAAGCAACCCAAAGAAATTACACCACTTAAAAATTGAATTTTTTCCCGTGAACATAAGCTACTCTTCCTTTCCCTAAACTCAGTCCTTGACGCAACGGACGGGGAAACCCATATTTTTGTATCCTCCGTGTATACCAAGATTGCCTCCCGCTTTCGACATGGAGAATGCCGCAACAAGTTCGAACGGTTCGTTATTTTTGAGGAAAAACTCGTCTGAATTCCAATAGTCATCCGTTGTAGTCCACATATACCCATACTCACCATCATCGTCATAGTACCCGCTACTTCTCTTGCGACCTGTAGGGCGGAACGAAAAACCATAAAGATCCACTTCATCTATACAACCTGAATATTCAGATATGAGCATATCTCCCGCGACATCTACTCCACCAACAGCATCTAATAATTCTATCACTTCATCACGAGTCGGCACATGCCAGCCAGCCGGGCAAACTCCACGTACAGGGAATGTCGGAGAACAAACAACACCGTAACCGCAGCCTTTACCATTATCGCTCCATGTCGCAGCACTATCCATGACCGCGCTCCATAGATACAGACGACCATCCTCTTCACAATTATCGGGATCATTCTCGTAACAGAAACTGGTCGAATCCAAACTATCCGTAGGTTGCAAGGATGCATAATTCAAGTTTTCAACCATCCACGTCTGGGCGCCGATTTTCAACGTCTTGTACGTTTGACCGTCGCGTTCATCAATCAAGGTTTCATATTCGCAATAATCCGAATTTCCCCTTTTACAGGCCGTCGCAATCTTAACACTGCTGCTAGAAGTCTCAGAGCTACTGGAACTACTTCCTACGGAACCATTATTCAGTAGACAACGAACCGAACGCATACTGTAGCTCTTATCACTTAAGCCTATACTCGCTCCCTTACTGTCGTAGTTCATGCCCATTGCGTACACATCAATACTATCGCGCTCGGCAGAACTCCAAAAATCAGTAACATTACCAATGAAACCATAATCGTCGTTCCATCGCCCCGCAGGGAGCGCAGTAAAACCAAAGGCATCCGTGCCTCTTCCCGTTCTGTACCAATCCGTCCGAGCCTTAAGATGCACACCTGCAACAATTGGACCACCCGCTTCCATGATCAGCGCACTCCATTCAGTATTACTGGGCAGGTGCCAGCCGCTCGGGCAAACACCCTGGGCAGGCAAAGTCTGCGAGCAAGTCACTCCATAACCACAGCCTGTCTTTATGGAATCCATAGCCGCAGCCCAAGTGTATAAGCGACCATACTTGGCACAGCTATCTGCGGAATTTTTGTAACAGACGCTATTCTCCACTTCGTAATTCAAATTCTCCGCCATCCATACCTGACCGCCGATTTTAACGGTTCTGTAAGTCTGGCCATCGCGCAAATCCTTCAGCGTATTTGCTGAAGCATCGTATTCACTGCCGGCATCTACCTTAACAGAACCGCTGGATGCCGGAACTGTTCCGTCATCACGTTTGACGCAGCGGACAGAGTACCCAAAGTCCTTAGCGGCATAACTCCTGAAGCCTACGTAGACGTCGTCATAATCCAAGTACATCGCATACGCGCAGCCGTTACCGGTCTCCGGAACGCCCTCGGTACCGCACTCCGTAGAACCCCAGAAACTCGTAGTGTAGTCCACGCCGTAGTAACCCGTGTTGCTGAAGCCAGCAGCCAACGCCGAGAACCCGAATGCGTCAGTGCCGTTGCCGCTTTCACCATCATCGTCATTCCAGCCGCTGGCAGACTTCAGTTTAGAGCCAGCACCTTCTTCGCCACCTACAGCCTTGATTAAAGCCACAAAATCATCTTCACTGGGCAAATACCATCCATCGGGGCAAACACCACGAATATTCCCAGATGGCAGATTACATTCCTTTCCTAGCCCGCATTCATCCTCCGACTTGCCCACCGCCGTGGCCCAGGTGTACAACCGGCCATACTTTTCGCAATACTCTGCACTATCATTGTAGCAAGAACTGGACGCTGTTTCGTAGTTCAGGTTTTCCGCCATCCACACCTGATCACCGATTTTCACGGTCCTGTAAGTCTGGCCGTCGCGCAAGTCCTTCAGCGTATTTGCAGTTGCGTCGTATTCACTGCCCAGTGTGACAGAATCACCGAAAGTTTCGATATATTTCTCGAAATCAGGCACTTCATCGGCATAACCCCAACTTTCGACATTCTTGCGAATCGAATCAAGAGTACCGTCAGCCATAGCGGCAACTCGCCACTTTTCAATTGCAGCCTTTGCAGAAGAATCATTCCACTTGCCAGTTTCTGCAAACGAATCTGTAAATTTTTCAAGGCGTTTCTCGATTCCGGCCACATCCGTTTCCGCCTGCAACAGCACACTCACAGCAAGCAGAGCCGCGTTCCCGTCACCCTTTCCGAAAATGTTCAAATCTTCGAAACTATCAAAGTTGCCCGCGATACCGAAAGCAGCAAGCACTTCCTTTTCGGCCTGTTTTTTTGCATCTGCGAAATTCATTTTCTTTTCAGTCACGAGATAAATCACGCGCTCATATTCCAGCTCGGTAATCACATTGACGTTCACGCTCTTACGGTCCTTCAAATCGGTCAGCGCATGGAGCGTAATTTCACCCGACGACATCTTGCCGGTCATTTCGCTGCGGTACTTTCCCGTCGCCTCAAACACAGCGCACGACGACTTGAGCGAAACATCTTCCACAGTAAAGTCGCCCTTGTCACTCTTGACATCGCCTTCAAAATGTTCGTCCGAAAGCTTCATCGACTTGCAATCGATTCCAAGCACGGTCACCGCAGAACCTTTTACGAACGGCCCCTTCTGCGACACGCCTGCCACATCCAAGTTCTTGATGGCGTAAACGCCCGCATCACCCGATGCGCCGCCCGCAACATCATCGGAACAAGCCGCCATAAAGACAGTCGCCATGGCAATCGACAATGCACCTGCAAAGCCGTTCCAAAATCCTTTATACATATTCCATCTCATTTTCTCTCTTCCTTATTTAAATCCGTTTCATTTTTATTCAAGCGTTCGCTTAGCGGAAACAACTGCACGTTCAAGCGATAAACCTGCTCCGTTTCATCTTCCTCTGTTGCAATCGCCACCACGCGGCGGTAATAATCTTCCGTCTCTTTTTTGATGCGCTCGTAAGCACGACGCGTAAGGCCAAGCGTATAGCCCGACATCATTCGCTCAGAAAGAGGCAAATCCAGCGACTGAATTGCGAACTCTCCCATCTGGCGCTGCAAATCGCGGGCAGCCAAAGGCACCGCCTCCACAGGTGCCATCCTGATGGCCTTATCCGTTTGCTGGTAGTTTCCGTCTTTGTCCTTTTTCAAAAGTTTCGCTTTTACCAAGAAGTCAAGCGTCTCGGAAACTTCCGTTGCCGAAATCTTCTGCTTGCAAGCACGTGCTATTTCGAGAGGCTTTGCGCCGGGCATGTGCGGAGCCAATTCTCGGATTACGGAATTTTTCCACGATTTAAAATAATTGAACTCTTCATCCCCCAAAACACGCATCTTGTGGGCCTGCGCTAAAGCACAACGTTCCTCAAAAGCAGCGCGCTTCGTCTTGTCATCTTTCGCATGGGCATACGAGACCATCAGGACAAAGTAAGTCAGTTCAAATCCGGCAAGGTCCATGGCGCTTGCGACAGAACCCGCAGAACCGACACTCAAATTTTTCTTTCCCTCGCAAACATACTTCAAATAGACATCCGACGCAAAACCCGCCTTCTGCGCAAACATATGCCAAGAAAATGCCGAAGTGCGTTTGCGCTCGTCATAGTAGTCCTGGATGTACTTGCGATAATCCGTATATTCAACGATTTCCTTCATGAGTACAAATATACCTTTTTCAGCGCATTCAGAACATGAAATTTGCGTTTTTCGTCAAATTTTACCAACTTTGCAGCAATTTTAAAATTTTAAGCATTTTAGAACATGGAATGCATGTTCTGAGAACATGAAAAAAAAATCCCCCGGCGCATTGCCGAGGGAATTTAATGGCGATCCCGGAACGGAGTCCGGGATGACACTGTAAGCGAATGACTTACGAAAGACGGCTGATCATATAACCAGCGCAAACTGCCGTACCAATCACACCAGAGACGTTCGGGCCCATAGCGTGCATGAGGAGGAAGTTCTGCGGGTCATACTTGGCACCTTCAACCTGAGAAACACGGGCAGCCATCGGCACAGCGGAAACGCCTGCGGAACCGATAAGCGGGTTCACCGGGTTCTTCGGAGAGCACTTGTTCATGATCTTTGCGAGGAGCAAACCGCCGAAAGTGGAGAAGCCAAAGGCAACCACACCCATAGCGATGATCATGAGAGTCTGCGGCTTGAGGAAGATGTCAGCAGACATCGTGAGACCCACGGACGTGCCGAGGAAAATCGTCACAATGTTCATGAGTTCGTTCGAAGAAGTCTTCACGAGGCGTTCAACGACACCAGCTTCCTTGAAGATGTTGCCCATCATAAGCATGATGATAAGGGCAGAGGCATCCGGCACGACGAGCACGCAAACGATCATCACCATCACGGCAAACACGATGCGTTCGGCCTTGGAAACCTGGCGGAGAGCCTTCATGCGAATCTTGCGTTCAGCGTCGTTCGTCATAGCGCGCATGATAGGCGGCTGGATGAGCGGCACGAGAGCCATGTAGGTGTAAGCGGCAACGGCGATGGGGCCGATGAGGTGCTTAGCAAGCTTGTTCGCAGTGAAGATGGACGTCGGACCGTCAGCACCACCGATGATACCGATGGAAGCTGCTTCGCCGAGCGTAAAGCCACCGAGAGCGACAGCTGCAAACATGGTCATGAACACGCCAAACTGTGCGCCACCACCGAGGATGAGCGTACGCGGATTAGCGATAAGCGGTCCAAAGTCCGTCATGGCACCCACGCCCAAGAAGATGATGGGCGGGAAGAGTTCCAGATGGATACCCTGGCTGATGTAGTAGTAGAGACCGCCAGTCGGGCTGAACATACCTTCGATGCTCCAGCCACCGTCGTAGAACGCGACGGACGGGATGTTCACCGCAAGTGCACCGATAGCAATCGGCAAGAGCAGAAGCGGTTCGTATTTTTTGACAATCGCAAGGAACATCAACACGAAGCTCACGATCCACATGATTACCATCGGAACGGTAATCTGCGCGAATCCTGTGCTCGAGGCGAAGTCCGCGACTGAGTTAATAATTCCACTCATTGACTTTTACCTCATTAGGCAATGGTCATCAAGACCTGGCCATCAGTAACGGTGTCGGTTTCCTTGACGGAGATAGAGGTAACCTTGCCTGCGCACGGAGCGACGACCGGGTTTTCCATCTTGAGGGCTTCGATAACAGCCACTTCCTGGTTGGCAGCAACAGTGTCACCAACAGCAACCTTGAGCTTGAACACAGAGCCAGCGAGCGGGCTCTTGACTTCGGTGCCACCAGCGACGGCCGGAGCGGCTGCCGGAGCAGCAGGAGCCGGTGCCGGAGCGGCAACCGGAGCAGCAGGAGCTGCAGCAACTGCGGAATCAAGAACTTCTACTTCGACGTCGTAGGTCTTGCCTTCGAAACTGATACGGACTGTTTTCTTCATTTTTATTTTTCCTGGCTTAAAAGCCTGTTAAGTTTTTAAAAGTTGAACCTTACTTGACGATCGTCCAAGCAGGGGAGTTAATGTTTCTGTAAGCGGTCACGCGGCAAGGCTGACCAAGAGCCTGCGTTGCAGCAGCGGTAGCAATCACGAGGAACTGTTCGTTTGTCAGTCCCGGATGTTCTTCGAGGGCGGCGACGGCGGCAATGCCGAGGAACGCCTGGAGCTGCTTGTTGGTGAATCCCGGATGGATGCTCTTTGCATTCGGATCCCAGTCGCAGTGTGCCGGAGCACGAACCGCAGGAGCCGGAGCGGCAGCAGCGGCAGCGGCCGGAGCAGCCTTCTTAGCAGGAGCCGGAGCCTTGACCTTGTCCAAACCAAGCTTTTTCATGATTGCGCTCATGATCGTGCAGAGGACGAGGAGGCCAATGATCACAGACATCACGACGATGAGGCCTGTTGCCTGGAATTCGACGAGCTTGCCAAGGGTGAACTTCTGGACTTCACCATGGCACTTGCCACCTTCCATCTTGCCCTGGCAGTATTCGCTACCGAGCTTTGCCTTAGCAATCGGGAGCACTGCCGTACCGTTGGCATTTTCGACGGAATCGCGAATATCGCGGGCACGAACGGACTGTTCGTATGTCTTATAAAGAATGGAATAGCCACCACCGTGAGTTTCCACAATTTGGAAAACAGTAGATTCATCCATCCACTTGAGCTGTTCCTTGAGCGGAGCGGCAATGGAGTCCGGCATCAGAGCGATCTGCTCGTCAAAACGGCCAACCTTTGCAGCCTGGGAAGCAGCAGGTTGAGCTACGATTTCAGACGCAAAGGCAGCGGAAACCGTCGTCATTGCGGCAAAGACCATAGCTTTCTTTAGTGTATCATTCATATCGGAATGCGTCCATGTTTAATTAAGTGAACTGTTTGATAAAAATCAACGCGCGTGAATATAGCAATTTTAGTGGTGGATAGACGAAAGACGAGAGACGAGAGACGAGAGATTTCCCTCATCTTTCTCTAGTCTCTCGTCTGTAGGACCAGAGGTCCGTTCTTTCGTCTAATCACATCGTCATCGTGCCGGAAGTTAGGCCCTTCACAGGCACATAGCGGAGCGAGCCGTCAGTACCCATGATAATTGCCACACCGGCAAGGTAATTGATCCACTGCTTTGTGTCAAAATAGCGCAGATTCACCTTTCCGTCCGTGCAGAACACCGTAAGCGGAACGACAAGCATGTCATGGGAAATCCACACGGCGACCTTATTGACCTTTTCAAAGCGCGGCTTCACGACGTCGGTTATAAATTCTTCGCCACGGGACTTCAGCGGATAGAACGCATCCATATAAATTCCTTTGTACGCATAGGCCGATGTAACCACCCAGCCACCGCCATCGGAATTCTTGTAGCTTTCGAACTTTGCTTCGTCCTTTTCAAACCAGGCACCATCCAAATCCGGAATCGTATCGCTCACAAGGCTTGTAAATCCCGCACCGGCCGCCACATTTTCGCAGGTCTCGTAGCTACGCGTGTAAGTCGAGTTTGCAAAGTATATACTTTCGCCCTTGAACTTTTCGCCCACAGTTTGCGACTGCTTCTTTCCGTTACTCGTCAAGTGCCCGCTCTTACCAGTATCATCCGTACGCTCCGCATGGCGCAAGATAAAGATGACCTTTTCACCGGCTGCAACAGTCTTCAATACATCGCCAACATCTTCAAATTCAAGAATTTCGCCCGGCTCGGGCTCACGCCAGGTCTTTTTGCCCTGGTCGTAAATGTAAGACTTATCCTGGTTGACTTTTCCGCTCTTGATTTGTCCATCGTAATCGCCAGCGCCCAAGCCATACGTATCTTTTTCAAGGTCCGTCGCCACACGCCAGTTCTTAGTGGTCCTGTCGCAGATAAAACGGATCTTCGGGCCATCCGGCTGTTCATAGTAAGAGACAAAGTATTCGCTCTGGCTGTTACCCACATGCTTCACCTGGCCTGCATTCATCGTGCCGCAAGTCTCAAAGCCGTGAGTCTTTGTCCAGAAATTGCGAACATGCTTTTCAAAATCCGGCACCTTGCCAAGGTTCCAGCCTTCCATGTTCCTGCGGATTTTTTCAAGGCCACCTTCAGCATCGAGCATCAAAAGCTTATCGGCAAGTTTCGCCTTCGATGAATTATCGCCCCAGTTGCCATCGCCACGGATATCATCGGCCACGAAATTTGCAAACTTGAGCATATCGCTTACCGAGCCATAGCTCTGCACCATCACAGAAACCGCCAAAAGCGCCGCACTGTAATCGTCCGAGCCGAACAAGCTAATATCTTCTGCGGACTTGCTCGACGCTGTAGTCTGTCCACCGCGATTCCAGCCACCAAAACCGCCATACCCTCCACCACCAGAACCGCCAAGGCTAATCCCGAAAGACGAAAGCACGTCGGTCAAGGCGCGACCGCTCTGGCTCCCGATAGGCTGATTATTGCCGGAATCTTCGACAAGCTTCCTCACACGCGGAGCAGCCATATGCGTCAGCATGTTCACATTGAACGAATCGCGCTTAGACAAGTCCACAACAGCATTAAGCTTTATCAGGGACGAGGAAACCCCGCCACTCAGCTCATCCACGTAAAAGCCATTTGCCTCGACTCTCACATACGGCGAAACAAGATTGACATTTGCAAAATTAAACGAGCCATCCGTAGTGACAATGCATGTTTCATGCGACCTGTCAGAATCGGCCAAGCGCTTTACGCTATCCAGCTCAACAATCTTTACCGAAGTTCCGTAACGGAACGGTCCCTTTTCGGCAAAGCCCGATATCGCAACTCCCGCTCTACGGAAGTCAGCGGCCTCGTCTTCCGTTTCCTCAGCAGCTTCAGCAGGAACAAGAACACCATCGTGACATGTGAATGTCCCGGTTATAGTCGTATCGATAATGGGATTCTGGACTTCCGAAGTATCCTTGCCGGACCCTTTACTACTAGAGCTTCGGCGATGGTGTTCCCTTTGCGAAGAACCGTTCAGCGAAGAAGAGCTACTCTTATTATCTTTGCGCGGATTTTCACTAGAAAGGCTATCCTTCGAATCAGAACTTTCTATTTCGGATACATCACCGCATTCATCGCCTTCACACGGCACAGAGCCATAACGGACAGAATCACACGCTGTCCACAGCAAAAACGACAATACAATTATCCAAACCCGCATAAATTGAATATTAGTAATTTCTAGTTCGCGTACCCAGACTTGAGACCGCGAATAGCGACATAACGGCGGTTTCCGTCCTTGTCGATGATGATAGCGACACCAGCCAGGTAGTTGATCCACTTGCCGTTATTTTCGTACTTCTTGAGTTCTACCTGCAAATTAGAGCAGTAGGCTACAAGGGGTACCATCAGCTTGTCATGTGAACTCAAAAGAACGAACTTTTCTGTCGGGTACTTCTTGACAAGCACATCTTCGATGAGTTCCACCGAGCGTTCCGCAAGATTATAGTATGCGGCATCGGCACCCGTCGAATAAGCCCCCGTGTAAGCATACTTGGAAGTCACTTCCCAGCCGCCACCGCATTCATTTTTCGCCTTTTCGACCGCCTCGTTATTCTTGGCATACCAGTCATCGTTTAGCTGCGGGATCGTATCGCGCTTGTCGTAAGACTGCCCACGACCTTTCGCAATCGATTCCACGGTCTGGTGCGCGCGCAAAAATTCCGAAGCGCCCAGGACAAAGTCTTCCTTGAACTTCTTGAGTCGAGCGCCAACCTCTTCAGACTGCTTTTTACCGTTGTCCGTGAGCGTCCCGCCCTTACTCGTATCGTCACCGCGTTCTGCATGGCGCAGCACAAAGATAACGCGCTCGTCATCCTTGATGCTTTCGTAGACATCCTGGATATCCACAAATTCCTTTGCATCGGAGTTCAGGACAAAATAACGGTCCTTTTCAACAGCGGTCGCCTTGCGCCACTTTTTTGAGGTTCCGTCATACGTAAAGAACTCTCCAGAGAATGTACCACGGCGAACTTCGCCATCCTTTCCTGGAGTCGTTTCGCCCATGAAGTCCTTCAAGCTATCCGGAATAGACGTCCAGCCGGACTTTTCATCACAGACAAATCTTTCACTGGACTTCGAGACATCGCTATAATTCGCTGCGTAAAACTTACTCGCCTTGTTTTTCACAAAGAAAATTTCACCAGCGGATTCCGCATCGCACTTCGGGAATTCCAATTCCGCCAAGTAAAAGTTCCTGACGAACTTTTCAAATTCAGCAGCCTTGCTCCACTTCTTTTCAAGAGCCTTACGGACCGATGCGTAGCCGTCTTCCAGGTCGTTCGACAAAGCCCAATCTGCAATTGCGATTTTTGCATCAGAATCGTCCCACGTTCCATCCTTGCGGACATCAGCAGCAACCGCCTTGAAGGACTTCGCAAAATCGCCGTTAGCCCCCGCCTGCAACAGGAGCGTTGACGCCAAGAGCGCCGCACCAGACTCGTTGAGATCAGAAACATGTATCAGTTCGCTCGCATCAAAGTCAGCGGCGTCCAAATGGAACATGCCCCATACATCTTCCGCAGCCTTTTCCTTCGCTTTTTCAAACGAGACTTTCCGCATCCCGCCCAAAAGGCCAAGGGTCCGTTCGGCCTCGAGCGTCGTAAGCAAGTTCAAATTGAACACCTCGCCCGAAGTCGCATCACTCAAAGTCGAAAGCGTAATTGAAGCAGACTTGCCATCGACAATATTTTCGACTTTACCATCTACTGAAAGGATCACATAAGGTTGCGGCAAGTCTATTTTGTCTATTCCGTACGTTCCATCCTTGCCGACTTTGCCCGAAAATACGTTCTTCGTTTCCTTGTACGAATTTGCCGTATCCAGCTGCACCATTTTGACTTTAGCAGTACTTGCAAACCCATCCAAGGCAATAGAACCCGACACGGATCCATTGACAAGCACATAAACGATATCTTGACCGTCAAGGGGATCAACCTCTTTCAGGCTGCTAGAAGACGAGACCTTGCCTTTAGAGCTACTCGACGAGGATCTACTGGGAGTCTTCGAACTTGATGAAGATTGCAAGCTATCGATCTTGCCAGACGAGCTGGAATCTTCCTTCAAATCATCTTTCTGTCCGCTGACGGGATCGTCACCGCAAGCGAAAAGGAGTGCAGCAAGTAACGCGGAACAAGAAACCTTGAACCCAAAATTCCAACCCTTAGAACTCTTTTGAGAAAAAATCCCCATAGAAGTTGCCCCTTACCATCAAGTTTTTTTTCAAAAACACCCCGTATCTAAAATATAACTATTGCGCAATTTGCGCAATAGCTAACAGGAATAAATTATCGCAAACAAGGGCTTAAAAAAGGTCAAAAATATAGATGTAAGGGTTACAGCATCTTGCCGGTTTCAAGGAAGCGGGTATGCATCTCGAACGCGCGGGAAAGCGCAAGCGGCAAGTGGACGCCCTTTGCATGCTTGAGACCGTACTCCAGAACATCCGTGAGCGCATCGCGGTAGTCCGGGTGGGCGCAGTTCTTGATAATCAGGCGGGCGCGTTCTTCGACCGGCAAACCGCGAAGGTCCGCAAGTCCCTGCTCCGTCACAAAGATCTGCGTATCGTGATCGGTGTGGTCCACATGGCTCACGTAAGGCACAATGCTCGAAATCGCACCGCCCTTCGCCACAGACGGCGTGAGGAAAAATCCGAGAGCGCAATGGCGAGCAAAGTCAGCCGAGCCGCCGATGCCGTTCATCATCGCCGAACCGCACACAAGCGAACTGTTCACGTTGCCAAAGATATCCGCTTCCAGAGCCGTGTTCATGGAAATCACGCCCAGGCGGCGAATCACATCCGGGCTGTTGCTCACTTCCTGCTGGCGGATAATGAAATGCTTTTTCCATTCCGCACTGTTTTCAACAAATTCTTTCTGCGCCGCCTGAGAAAGCGTGAGTGCCGTTCCAGACGCGATACCGAGCTTGCCCTTTTTCAAAAGCGGGAGCACCGCTTCCTGAATCACTTCAGTAAACAAATCAATTTGCCCCAGGCGGTCATCGTCTGCCATCGCGCAAAGCACCGCATTTGCGACCTTGCCCACGCCACTCTGATACGCAAGCCCCTTCGGAAGCCTGCCGTGCGATTCTTCAAACCGGATAAAGTCCAGGATGCGTTCACCGATGTTTTTAGAGACTTCATCTGGTTCCACAAACGGAGTCACTTCGTCGTACGCTTCATTCTCGACAATCGCAATGACCTTGTTCGGGTCAATCTGTACAAATTCACCACCAACGCGGTCACCGGCGCTGTAAATTGCAAGCGGCCTTGCATGCGGCGGAAGTTCCGGAAGGGCGTTATCGTGCATGCCGATACAGCTATCGCCCAGGCGAGTGTTCAATTCCAGAATGATCTTCGGCGCCATTTCCAGGTAGCAGACGGAGTTACCGCCCGAAGTCGAAAGGCAAACGCGACCATCCGGCAAAATCGCAGAAACTTCAATAATCGCAACCGTCGGCGCAGGGACAGCCCCAGTACGCACAAGATAACCCATCTTGCCCAAATGCGCGTCAATGTAGCGGATGCTTCCATCGTTAATCGCCTTGCGCAAACTCGGATTGGACTGGTATGGCATGCGAAGTTTCAGAGCCTTCGCGCGGGCAAGAGCGCCATCGCAGCTGTCGCCTGTCGAGGCGCCCGCAAACAAAGTCACTTTAAATTCCTGACCCGCTTCGTGCAATTTTTCAGCACGTGCTGCAATCGCCAAGGGAACCGCTTTGGGGTATCCTGCCAAAGTAAATCCGGAAACCCCGAGAACATCGCCATTACGAATCATATCTGCAGCGCTGGCAGCACTGCATTTCTTAGTTGTAATCCAGGTCATATCGTAGCAAAAATAGTATTTTTACCGCCGTGAAACATTTTATCAAATACAACGCCATCGGTGTAATGAACACCTTGATCACCCTTGCCGCCGTCTGGATATTGCACCAGGTCCTGGACTGGAATCTGGAACTTTCGAACTTTCTTGGTTTCGTTGCCGGCGGCCTCAACAGCTACATCATGAACCGCATTTGGAACTTCAAGAGCACCAACAAGAAGCGCACGGAAGTCGTACGGTTTATCATCGTTTTCCTCTGCTCTTACGGCATAAACCTGCTTGTTCTGGAAGGTTCCGCCCACGTGCTCACGAACGCTTCCTGGTGCGAGGGCTTTACCGCCTTCATCTCCAGATTCATGAAGCCAACCTACTTCGCGAACATCATCGCAAACGTCGTCTACGTGCTCGTAAGCTTTACGCTCTACAAGAAATGGGTGTTTAAAAAGTAGGCAGTAGGCAGTGGTTAGGGAAAGTTTTCCTGGAGCTGTCATTCTCGACCGAAGGGAGGGAAACCATTATTTCTTGTTTCTGCATTAGCGACGGGATCAAAAAAATCATTCTATAATGGTATAATGGCGCACGGAGTAACCGTGCGCTTTTTCGTTGTTCAATTTATGTTAGACTTTCTTCACATACAAAAAGGGCGCCCTTGCGGACGCCCCTTTTTAGTTCTCAGTTAAGATCGAAGATTACTTTTCGAACGGAACGAGTTCAACACGGCGGTTGAGCTTGCGGCCCTTCTTAGTCTTGTTATCTGCGATCGGCTTGTCAGAACCGTAACCGACTGCGCGGAGACGTTCGCTGTCAATGCCCTTCTTGACGAGGTACTTGACAACAGCCTGTGCACGCTGTTCGGAGATCTTCTTGTTCTTTTCTTCCTTACCAGTGTCATCCGTGTGACCCTGGACTTCGAGGTTGACAGCCGGGAGCTTCTTGAGCAACTTAGCGATATTGTTCAAGGTCTTGTTGCTGCTTGCGGTGAGCTTAGCAGAACCGGTCTTGAACTGGATACCCTTCTTGAGCTTGTCGAGGTCCTGGTTCTTGTTCGGGCAGCCGTTCTTGTCAACTGCAACGCCAACGAGGGTGTTCGGGCACTTGTCGAGGTGATCGGCAACGCCATCCTTGTCGGAGTCAACCGGGCAACCAACTTCGTCAACAGAGACGCCAGCCGGAGTATTCGGGCACTTGTCGAGAGCATCAACGATGCCGTCGCTATCGCCGTCCGGGCTGCAGCCATCAGCGTTAACCGGGAGACCAGCAGCAGTGTTCGGGCACTTGTCGAGGTAGTCAGCAACGCCGTCGTTATCAGCGTCAACCGGGCAACCCTTAGCGTCAACAGCAACACCAGCCGGAGTATTCGGGCACTGATCGAGGTAGTCAGCAACGCCGTCCTTGTCAGAATCGATCGGGCAGCCGTTAGCATCGATAGTAGCACCAGCAGCAGTGTTCGGGCACTTGTCGAGGTAATCAGCAACGCCATCCTTATCAGAGTCAACCGGGCAACCAGCAGCGTCAACAACTACGCCAGCCGGAGTTTCAGCGCACTGGTCGATACCATCAGCAACACCGTCATTGTCGGAGTCAACCGGGCAGCCAGCAGCGTCAACAACAGCACCTGCCGGAGTTTCAGCGCACTGGTCGAGACCGTCGAAGACACCGTCATTGTCGCCGTCAATCGGGCAGCCGTTAGCGTCAACAACAGCACCTGCCGGAGTAGCGGCGCACTGGTCAACATTGTTTGCTACGCCATCGTTATCTTCGTCAGCACCACGGACGTTACCGAAGCGCCAAGTAAGAGCGGCGGTACCA
Source organism: Fibrobacter sp. (assembly GCF_045112255.1). GTDB lineage: Bacteria > Fibrobacterota > Fibrobacteria > Fibrobacterales > Fibrobacteraceae > Fibrobacter. Next base: position 10,302 of record NZ_JBGUHR010000043.1, on the reverse strand, counting down.
GCATAACGCGGAGTCGGGGTGTAGCCGTAAACGATCTTGTTACCATGCTTGTCACCGTAGTGGAGCTGGTAAGATTCAGCAGCGTGCATTTCGTCCTTGTACTTCCAAGTGAAGTTGGAGAGAGCACGGATACCCACATCGAGACCGAGGGCGATGTCGATGTTTGCCGGGAGGTGGAAACGGAAGCCCGGAGTAAGAGTGAACGGATCATAACCCGGATCACGCGGATATTCACCCTTTTCTACACGGAATTCACCGTTGGCTTCAACGAAGAAGTCCATCCAGTCAGTCGGGAGGACATTGATGCCACCACCGTAGACCAACGTGTTGGAACCACGGCCAACAGTACCGACGAAACCGACGTTACCGTTGAAGCGGAGCGGAGCGCCAACCTTCTGGAGGTCGAGAGTGAGGATCAATTCACCACCAAAAGCCATGCCATTGAGGGTGTACGGGTGAGTCTGTTCGCCCTTAGCGTTCAAGTACCAAGCGTGACGCGGACGTACGCCAACGGACTTGTCGCCAGTCGGGAAGTAGAACTGAGCAGCGATAGCAGCATTGAAGATGCCATCAGTTGCTTCATCGAGCGGAAGCTTTGCCTTTGCCCAGAGTTCGAGGTCACCACGGCTAGCCTTCCACATGTCGCCTTCACCGACCTTGTGTGCGTTAGCATGGTCGTAGTAAAGCGGGAGGGCAAGACCGATATCCATGAAGTCCGTCACGCCAGCTGCAAAGTTGATATTTGCAGTCAAGCTACCAACGTTGTCATGGAAGCTGTCCTTGTTGCCAGCCTTGCTGAAATGGCCACCGCGAGTGAGGGACCAAGAGTCATAAGAAGCCTGGCCACCGAAACCGGCAGCAAAGCCACCCTGACCGAGGGTTTGGGCTGTTTTCTGGTTGAGACCATCGGCTCCGCCCATCAGACCGGACTGCGCGAACGCGAAGCTACCGGCCAAGAGAGACATTGCGACTATTTTTTTCATCTATTCTCCTTGTTATTGGTTAATATTTCTTGTGATAGCCATAGTAGCCGTAGCTACCATAGCCGGACCCCGCATGACGCTCGCACTTGTTGAAGACGAAAGCCTTCTGCAACGGTGTTTCCGTACTGCGGTCAAAAGTATTCAAGGCATCTTGGATGCTTTCAATGGTATGAGCTGCATGCTTCAAAACACACAACAGATAGTCCGCATGCTTTTCGACAAGCAATGCGTCACTGCACTGGAATACCGGAGGAGTATCCAGAACAATCAAGTCATACTTATCCCTGAATGCATCAAGGAAAGCGCTAAATCTAGAACTGGTCAAAAGTCCACCCGGATTCACGACACGGGCGCCTGCACCTAGGACATGGAAATTGTCCATCACCTTGACAACATAGTCGTCGCCATAGTTTTCTTCTTCAAGCATTTCGCACAGGCCCTTCTGGCTATGCTTGAACAGGTGACCACGACGAAGGTCCATATCGACCAGCAAAACTTTCTTGCCCGACATGGCAAAGGACGCAGCAAGGTTTGTAGACACAAAGGACTTACCGACACCCTGCACAAGGCCGGACACCATCAAAACCTTCTTGCCATCCGAGAAGACAGAAAATTCAAGAGCCGTACGGAGAGCGCGGATGCCTTCTGCAAACGGATCGTCCGGGTTAGTGGCAACGCAAGGCTTATATACATCGTTCAATGTCTTACCGTCAAGCATAGGAAGCTTGCCGTAAACGCCCACGCCTGTAGCCTGCTCCACTTCGCTGCTGCTGCAAACACCGTTCGAGAGCAAGCGACGGATATAGACAATAAAGCAGCCCAGAAGCAGAAATGCACCCATAACCCCAAGGAAGATAAGCTTCCTGTTGGGCTTATTCGGCTTAAGCGGTTCATAAGCCTGGTCCACAATGCGGACATTGCCAACTTCACCGGCCTGGACAACTCGCAACTGCTGGATATTGTTCAGCAAGTTCGTGTAAAGCTTGTTGTTGACTTCAACTTCTTCCTGCAACGAAAGCACTTCCTGCTGCAAGACCGGCAAGCTAGATGCGGAACGCTGCTGTCTGGCAAGTTCGCGACGCAGTCTGGCCTGCTGTTCTTCAATCGTACGGACCGTCGGGTGTTCCGCGCGGAACAGGCGAAGAACTTCCTGCTTTTTCTGTTCCAGCTCAATGATGCGCTGCTGGAGAGTCACGTCCTTTTCAAGGTGCAAACGAGTTTCGCCCGAAAGGTCAATAGTTCCCTTTGCATTGCGGAACGAGGTCAACTTCTGTTCAGCAGAATCGAGCTTGGCCTTAACGCCCGGCAACTGCTCTTCAAGGAACATCAAAGTCTTCTTGGCTTCGGCACTGCGCATTTCGATATTCTGCTTCAGATATGTATTAGCGACAGTGTTCAAAATAGCAGCAACTCGATCCGCGTAACGGTTTTCAAGAGACACTCTGATAATGCCAGAACTCTTACCTTCTTCCGAAATGCTCAGACCCTTGAGAAGATTCCCGGCAGCAACCTGCGGATGCACGGCAGTGAGCAAGAAAGTCTGACCAACGGTTGCGGTCAGGTTCTTGACACAAATGGCTAAAGTATCACCAGCAAAAGGCTTACGGTAAGTTTCACCGACCTTGCCGGACAGTACGACCTCGCCCTCTAGTCCGATTACTTCGTATGCACTGGAATCGGCTGTGACGCGGGCCACAAGTTCACCCTTTGCTTCTTCGAACGCACGCGGAATAACAAGAAGTTCAAGATCCATGCGGCCTTCGCGATGCATAAGACGATCAAGCTTATTGAGCGGAACAGCAGAATAGCACAGTCTCTCGTCCTGGACGACCTGGTCCAGAATGACACGGCTCTTGATGAGTTCCATTTCGGCAGCGGAAGGCGTCGAGACGTCAAACAGCGCACCCATTTCACCAAGAGCAAGGCCCTGCTTATTTCCCTTAACATTTACCTGGAGAAGAATGTCGCTCTTAAAGGACGGGCGAATCCACATCGCGACAAGACAGCCAAAAATAACGCCAAAGAACAAGAAAACAAGCAAGAACTTCCACTTGCTTTTTAGATACACAATTATCTCAAGAATATCGATCTCGCCATCAGCTGACGCATTCGACATATTCTGAGTCATTTTCTCATTCATCAAAATCTCCAAGGGCACATGAACCAACCACCTGCTGTGGTCCAATTCGGAATATAAAATAAAAAAAAAATTATTGTTTATACATTGAAACATAACAATCATCTGATTTTTTGATGTTTTTCCTGCTTTTCGCTCTGCAAAGGTCGAAAAACCATATTTATTCGATGTAAAAGCAACCAATTCAACAGGTTAGAGCATCCAAAGAGGCAAATAAAAGGTCTTTATGCAATCCGCTTCACCGATTCTTTCTGTACAAAATTTGCGCCGTGATTTTAAAATGGGCGACGAGACCGTCCATGCTCTCCGGGGGGTAAGTTTCGACATCTACCCAGGGGAATTCGTAACGATCATGGGAACATCCGGTTCCGGCAAGTCCACCATGCTGAACATTCTGGGGTGCATGGATCGACCGACTTCTGGACACTATATATTGGACGGACAGCATACAGAAACGCTGAAACGCGACGCGCTCGCCCGCATCCGGAGCCAGAAGCTCGGGTTCGTTTTCCAGAGCTACAACCTGCTCAGCCGCACAACGGCCATCGAAAACGTGGAACTCCCGTTACTGTACAACTCCAAAGTTTCAGCCGAAGAACGCCACCATCGCGCCATCGAAGCCTTAAAGATGGTCGGGCTCGAAAGCCGCATGAACCATTTGCCGAACCAGCTCTCGGGCGGCCAGCAGCAACGCGTAGCCATCGCCCGCGCGCTCGTGAACGACCCCGTGATTATTCTCGCCGACGAAGCGACCGGCAACCTCGACACCCGCACCAGCTACGAAATCATGATGATTTTTCAGGAGCTACACCGACAGGGCAAGACAATCGCCTTCGTGACGCACGAACCCGACATCGCCACGTTCAGCGGGCGCACTATCACACTTCGTGACGGTTTACTGAAAAAAGATGTCATCAACGAAAAAGTGCAAGATGCAAAAGTCGCATTCGAGATGCTCCCGCCACCAGAAACATTTGACTAATTCGGAAGTCGGAATTATGAATTAGGAATTAAATCTTGATCATTATTCCGCTTTCCAATTAAAACATCATTCCTAACTCCGAAATCCTAATTCCGAATTGCCTTATGAATCCGTTTACATTAGCTAAGATTGCACTCCGCGCGCTGCTCCGCAACCGCATGCGCACATTCCTCTCGGTGCTCGGCATCGTCATCGGCGTTGCAGCCGTCATCACCATGGTCGCCATGGGCGAAGGCTCCAAGAAATCCATCAAGGAACAGATGACTGCGATGGGCACAAACGCCATCACCATCATGCCAAACCAGAGCCGCCGAGGCGGCGTCCAGACAGAATCGGCCGAAGCCCTTGAAGAAGAAGACGTCATCGCCATCCGCGAAAACGCGACATACATCAACGGCGTATCGCCAATGGTCTCCGTCGGCGGGCAGGCTATAGTCGGAAACAATAACTCCCCCACAACGCTTTCCGGTGTCTCGGCAGACTACCTCAAGATCCGCAACTACGAAATCCAGGACGGCGTGATGTTCGACGACGAAGCGGACCGCATGGCAAAAGTCTGCGTCATCGGGCAGACCGTCGTGAAAAACCTCTTCCCGGATACAGACCCGATTGGAAAAACAATCCGCTACAAGAGCATCCCACTCAAGGTCATCGGTACGCTCAAGGCTAAAGGCTCCGGCGATTTCGGGCAGGACCAGGACGACGTGATATTCACGCCGTACCAGACCGTAATGAGGCGCTTCTCCGCAACGACGAACATCCGGCAGATTTACGCAAACTCCATCGGCGAAGGCTACGCCGCAAAAGCCACCGAAGAAATCATGACCATCCTGAAGGAACGCCGCAACTGGACAAAACCGACCGACCCGTTCCGCGTGTTCACGCAAGAAGAAATGATCCAAATGGTCACAAGTACATCCGACATGCTCTCGCTCGTGCTCACCGCCATCGCTGGAATTAGTTTGTTTGTTGGCGGTATCGGCATCATGAACATCATGTACGTGTCCGTCACGGAACGCACCAAGGAAATCGGGCTTCGCATGGCCATCGGCGCCCGCGGCCGCGACATCCTTTTGCAGTTCCTCTTTGAATCCGTGATTATCAGCCTGCTCGGCGGCGCGATAGGGATTGCGCTCGGCATTGCCGCCTCCGAAACGGTAAAGATTGCGATGAACTGGCCCATGAGCGTTTCCGTCACAAGCGTCATCGTGAGCTTTGGCGTGTGCTTTGCGACAGGCGTGTTCTTCGGATGGTACCCGGCCCGCAAGGCAAGCAGGCTCGACCCGATCGAAGCGCTGAGATTCGAGTAGGTTACATTCTCTGTAAATAAAAAAACAACACTTTTTTATTTTCTTTCGTCTCTCGTCTTTCGTCTATAAACTATTTTAAAGTCATGAATTTTCTTGAATTTTTACAACCGATGCCGGTCGTGGGCATTCTCCGCGACATTCCTCAGGGCGCCGAAGAAGCGTGCGTGAACGCGTCTGCAAAGTGCGGACTCAAGGCGATTGAGGTCACGATGAACACCGCAGCAGCAACCGAAATTATCGCAAAGCTCAAGTCCATTGCAAAGCCGCTTGGAATCAAGGTCGGCGCAGGTACAGTCCGTCACGGGAGCGATGTGGAAAAAGCGATTTCTGCAGGTGCCGAATTCATCGTCACGCCGAACACACGTCACGAAGTCATCCGTCTTTCGAATACGGCGGGCATCCCGATCATCCCGGGTGCACTCACGCCGACCGAAGTGCAGAAGGCTTACGATCTCGGCGCAACCGCCATCAAGATTTTCCCGGTGAACTGCGTGGGCGGCCCGGAATACATCAAGGCTTTGCGCGGACCGTTCCGCGACATCCCGCTGATGGCATGCGGTGGCGTGAACGCAGAGAACGCCGCAAGCTACCTGAAGGCAAGCGCAAACTTGCTTTCATTCGGCGGAAGCATCTTCAATGCGGACCTCATGAAGGCTGGCGACTGGGCGACCATCGAAGCAAGGATGCAGAAACTGCTCGATGCTGTCAAAGCTGCAATTGCGTAAGGGAAAGCCGCGGAAATTTCCGCGGCATTTTTTAGATTCTTCGAGAAATTATGGATCCTCCTAACGGAGGATGACCGAAGCTACAGCTCTCGCCTTATGAGATTGCCACTCCCGCTTCGAGGATGACCGAAGCTACAGCGCAGCCGTATTAACAACGTTCGGCGCGCATCTTGCGTTTGCATTCGTACATGGAAGAGTCCGCACTGCGGAGCATCTCGTCCATGTCCTTGTAGTCTTCGGTGGAACTTGCCGTGCCATAAGCAAAGCAAACCGTCTGGTCTACAATCGTAAGCGACTTCACCGCCTCCTGCATTCTCTCGGCACAGACGAACGCGCCCTTCAGATCGGTGTCCGGGCAGATGACCAGGAACTCGTCGCCACCCATGCGGAACAGCATATCCGATTCGCGGAGCAGCTTGTTGCAAGCGTTCACGACAGAACGGAGCAGCAAGTCTCCAGCCAAATGCCCATGCTGATCGTTGACCTTTTTAAGACCGTTCAAGTCAAAATAAACTATTGAGAAATTCGTGCCATAGCGCTTGCTGCGCGCGAACAGTTCACGCAAAGAGCAAATCGCATGCCTGCGGTTGTAGGCGCCTGTCAGATCGTCCGTCAAGGAGATCTCGCGCAAGTTGCGAAGCGAACGCGTCAGGCGCAGATGCACAGCAATTCTTGCAAGCAAAATATCCGGCGCAGAATTTTTGCAGACAAAATCAGAAGCCCCCGACTGGAATCCCTGCGTTACGCTCGCCTCGTTCTCCTGATTCGTGAGGAATATAATCGGCAGGTCATCTAGCGGGAACTGCTTGCGTATATTCAGGCAAACGTCGTAGCCGTTCATTCCCGGCATGTTGACATCAAGCAGAACAAGCTCCACGGGATTGTCGTTCAAGTACTCCAAAGCCTCGGCACCGGATTTGCAGCCAATAACATCGTACCCAACTGCTTTCAGAACATCCGAGTCTCTTTTCAATTCAACATCATCATCGTCGACGATAAGAATTTTTTCCTCTACCATTTTGTTCTCCTTACCATCCCTACACTCATTCCAACAGCTATAAAATAAAATTACTCGAGGAACTCTATCGGCGGCGCAGATTCAACGAGCCTCATTTGAGCGGCCAATTTGAAAAACAACATCAGCGACTGTTTGCGTTCGTCGGTGAATCGGTAATCGAGTACGCTAAAGTAGTCTTCGACGAGGGGGCGCGGCAACTTCACCGGATACTTCGCAAGCCATACGTCCAGAGCCTGCGACGGATTTTTGCGGAACTCGCGGATGCTCGTTTCCAGGCGCGCCATGTAGTCGTCAAGAACAGGCCGCAGGCGAGCCGAGAGCGCCTCCTTCGAAATAAGCCATGCACCAAATACAAAAGGTAATCCTTGCCATTCCTGCCAGAGAGTTCCCAAGTCATAGCAATACGCAAAGCGGTGGCGTTCATTTTCTTCAAGCGCCAGGTCGCCAATCAAAAGGCACGCATCATCGGTCAATTCAGCCGCAAGCCCCGGCACATATTCGGGCGAAAGCCCATAGCGGTTTTCAAGGAGGATTCTCAATAACGTAACAGACGTCTTGCTTTGCGAAGTCATGCGGATGTTCTTGCCCGAAAGTTCACCGATCGGGTAACGCGAAAACAGCTTGACCGACCGCACCTCGAAAGAGCACGACGTGCAGAGCGACGGCGACAGCACAAAGGCGCCCGGCTTTTGCGCAAACGTAATCGAAGACGCCGGGGAAAGGTGGATCGAGCCGTCCTTGAGGCCTGCACTATGGGCACTCGGCGGACCATCGACAAAGGCCACCTCGGGAAATTCATTTTCGCGCCCGACAGAATTGAAGAAAAACGGCGCACAGACCAAAAAAGGGATTCGACCAACACGGAGAGTCATGTAAAAAAGTTAAATTTTTACGAGTGGCGAAATTGTATGCCACATCAAAACAAACCGATTAATTTAAAAGTTAATGGCTAAAGAATAATGGCTGTATTTCACGTGAAGAAGACCTCGCTCGGCGACGACCAGACCAGTCTGGTTTTCAAGGGCAAGATTGTAGAAGGCCCCATCAGCAAGGGTATGACCATCGAAATTCCTGTAACGCAGGAAGCTGTCATCAAAATGAAAATTTACGACGTCGTCCAGTTCGACAAGCAAAAGGACGAAGACAAGAAGGTGGGCCTGGTTGTAGATTTTTATAACCTTCCCGACGATATGGAAGTCATCATGGACTTGAATATCGCCGACGAAGATTTGAACATCGTAAACGAATAACCTATTCATTCAAACAGGCGGCTTAGGCCGCCAAAGTATGGGATACACGCATGAATAAAGAAAGATTGCGCGGAGTGAATTTGGGCGGATGGTTCAGTCAGGTTGACTGCATCGAAGAAAAGGATCCTGTCGGTTTTCCGGGGGTCGTAGGTCACATCAAGACGTTCCTTGGAACAAGCGATTTCAAGCGCATCCACGATGCGGGGTTCAACCACGTTCGCTTGCCGGTGGACTACTTTAATTTATTTAAAGGCGACGACCTCAAGCCGGATGAAGAAATCTTTGCGCTCCTGGACAAGGCGCTCAAGGACATCCAGGATGCAGATCTGGACGTGATTCTCGACCTTCACAAGTGCCCGGGTCACGATTTCCACCTCGCCAGCAACCACGAACAAGCTTTCTTTGCCGATGCGAACGCCCGCAAGGACACGCGCAAGATCTGGGCATTCATGGCCGAACGCTACAGCTCCATGCCGCGCGTGATGATGGAACTTTTGAATGAACCGGCCGCAAGCGATTCCAAGGTTTGGGATAAAGTCAAGGACGAAATCTTCTGGGAAATCCGCAAACACGCCCCGAAGAACACCATTGTCGTAGGCGCCAACAAGTGGAACAGCGCCAGGGAATTCGAATTCTTGACACCGCTCGATGACGACAACGCCATCTACAGCTTCCATACCTACACGCCAGTGACGTTTACGCACCAGGGCGCTGCCTGGATCGACGATCCGTTCTTCAAGATTGAACGCCCGTGGCCAGGCGATTACGCCGCCCCCGAAGTTGGCGGCACAACACGTTTGAACGTGGAATACGGCAGATGGGACAAGGCCCAGTTGCAGGCAAGCATCCAGAACGCCCTCGATTTCCGCGCCAAGTACGACTTGCCGGTAAGCTGCAACGAGTTCGGCGTTTACGTACAAGTTCCCCGCAAATATCAGCTTGCCTGGATGCGCGACTTCCTCGACATCCTCCGCGACGCCGACGTGGGTTACAGCTACTGGAACTACAAGAATCTGGACTTCGGTCTCGTTTCAAAAGGCGAATCGCTGCACAACGATTTGCCGCAGTACAACAACCCCGAACGCCTCGACACTGAACTCATGGAAATGATCGCGAAAGGCTAGAGACATCTTCGTCACCTTGAGACACGTTAGGGGCGAAAGGTCCAGTTAAATCTCGTGATTAATAAACTGCAAGACATAATTACAATAAAGGCGGACGAAAGTCCGCTTTTTATTATTCCACATTAAAGATTTTCATCGGCAAAAGATGTCTTTGTTTTGCTTTTAGAACTTCAAGAGTAACTGTACTTTCGCCTTGAGGTGCTTTTGACTTTATCGTCACCTTCTTAATCGTTCCCGGTAATGAGCAAGAATTATCGCAATACTCGAATTCGCTCACAGCCCCCATTCCATTCACGGCAGCATTCATTTTCATCACACGTTTGTTTTTCTGCGAATAGTAAAGCGTCGGCTTAGCCGGATCCTTGGGCGTCAATTTCCAAAGATTTCCTTCAGCAATAGGATTGTTGTAATCCTCAGGAGAACCCATCTGCTTGTTGATATTGGCAAGATTCTGCGCAGGCATATTCTGTGCCGGCAGTTTCTTTCCAGTCTTCAAGTCCGTCACCTTCATTCGACCATCGTTCTGCACCATTTCCATCTGCATCATGCTCGACTTGATTGTGGTAATGGATTTCGATTCCCCCGCAGTAAGCAAAGCCACGTTTACCACCTGCGAAGGCATGCCGGGAAGCGTTACCGTAGTACGTATATGCATTTCACATGTATCAGGGAAAGCCGCCTTCTTTTTGGACTATGCAGGAGTTTAATAAGAGGGTAGCGTAACTACTATATTCATTGCACATCCCCAAAAGGTAAAGCAATGGCAAAAATCA
>NZ_JBGUHR010000042.1:0-100381 GCF_045112255.1 Fibrobacter sp. | reverse complement strand
ATTCACTTTTTTTCACTTTTTTCGCTAAAAACGGGATGTATGCCGCCGCGCGACAGATTATTCACAAAATGTAAACAGAAATCTTTTTTGCCATGCGCGAGAAATGATTAGATGGGGGCATGCCCCGACCTCTTTGGCTCGGTCATGTCCATACAAGTATGACCGCGACGCTCGCCTTTTGAGGTTGTCTTCTGCCTTAGGCGTCAGGATGACGTGATGACGGGGTGACATAGGTGGAAAAATAACTGGACCCTTCACTTCGTTCAGGGTGACGGAATAAAAAAAGCCCCGGGAGTGGAGCTTCCGGGACTTTTTATACGAGATTTAACTGGATCCTTCGGGGTAAACCCCTCAGGATGACGAGAATGAATTGACCTCAGGATCACGAGACGCGATCGTTTTTCGTGTGCGATTAAATCTTCTTCACCACGAACATGTGGCCAGGGGCCTTTGCAGGGTCCAGCTTCACGTAGTTCTTGTTGCCACGCCAGACATAGCTTTCGTCGGTCACGATATCCTTCAAGAAGAAGAACGAATCGTTCTGGAGGCCAAGCTTAGCCATGTCGAGTTCAACAATACCTTCTTGCACGTGGTCCATATCCATGTTGCACACGCAGAGAATCACGTCATCGCCAGACTTCTTGGAGTAAACCATGAGCTGTTCGTTCTGAGCGTAATGGAAATCGAGGTTATCGTATTCCTGCAACGCAACATGTTCCTGACGGGCGACATTCAGACGGCGAACAAAGTCTTGAATGCCCGGACCAGACCAGTTGTGTACTTTGTACTGATACTTTTCGCTATCGGCGAGTTCTTCCTTGATCGGGCTCGGGATGTTTTCGCAGAGTTCATATCCGTTGTACATACCCGTGAGGCTCGAAAGCGTTGCGGCCAAGAAATAGCGCTGCTTAAAGGCGTTTGCACCTTTGTACGCAAGATACTTCGGGAAGATATCCGGCGTCGTCGGGAAGAAGATACCACGCATGTATTCCTTAGCGTCAGACTGCGTAAGTTCCTTCAAATACTGTTCGAATTCCCACTTTGCAGAGCGCCATGCGAAATACGTGTAACTCATGTCAAAGCCGGACTTTGCAAGGCGGTGCATCATCTTCGGGCGCGTGAAAGCTTCGGCAAGGAACACAAGTTCCGGGCGCTTTTCCTTCACGTCGGCGATGAGCCATTCCCAGAACGGGAACGGTTTGGTATGCGGGTTATCGATACGGAAAATTTCAACACCCTTGTCGGCCCAGAACAAAATAATGTTCTCGATTTCTTTCCACAGGGCCTTGTAGTTCTCGTTGTAGTAGTCGAACGGATAAATATCTTCGTACTTCTTGGGCGGGTTTTCGGCGAACTTGATGCTGCCATCCGGTTCGTGATAGAACCATTCCGGATGAGACTTCACATACGGATGGTCCGGGCTGCAGTTGAGCGCGATATCGAGCGCAAGGCGAAGTCCCTTGGCGCGAGCGGCCTTTGCAAAATGTTCGAAGTCCTTCATGGTCCCAAGTTCCGGGTCCACATCGTAATGGCCGCCGTTCTTGTTACCGACGGCATACGGGCATCCCGGTTCAAGCGGATTTCCCTTCTTGTCAACCTTGGCGTGGAGCGCATTGTTTGCGCCCTTGCGGTTCGTGACACCAATCGGGTGAATCGGAACAAGGTAAACCGTATCAAAGCCAAGCCCTGCAATGTAGTCGAGCTGCTTTTCGCAATCCTTCCACGTTGCACTCTTGTTCGGGTCCGTGCCCTGGCTCTTCGGCCACATTTCGTACCACGTACCCACGCGACTGTAGACCGGGTCCACGCGAAGCTTCATCACCGGGCTTTCAGTCGGAACGTCCTTCGGTTCCTTGGTCCATGCGCAAATCTTGTATTCGTAATAGCCGATGTTTCCGACCGTGAAGGAGCCTTCCCAAAGGTCGTTATCCACAAAGTGCATCGGAGCCTGTTCCCATTTTTTCTTGGAAACGTGGCGGTAAAAAATCGCAGCATCGTACTTTTCGTGACTGTGGCGGAAGATGTCTGCCTGGAGGGTCACGGTGTCACCGGGTTCACGCTTGAGCATGAAGCGGCCGCCCTCGATGCTCGGGCGGATATTTTCAATAACGAGATTTTCTTTTAGAGTTGGAATAGTTGCCATAATGATTAGAATTTAGCAAACTACTTAATTCTAATCAACTGCACGTCCTTGATCCAGAACGTCCGTTTCCTGCGGCCCAGATTCAAATCCAGGCGAGCAAACGGGTCCGTAACCGATGGCGAAAATTCTATTTCAAACGATTTTCCAGCCTTCGATACAAAGACATGTTCCTGGAAACCATTAGTCGTATAGCGCAAGTACGTTCCCAAGCGGGCCGTAACAGAATCCTCGACATCGGACCAGATGGTAAATACAAACTTGTACGTCGCACCAGCAACTACAGGAATATTTTCATGGAGCAGCTGGACACTAAAAGAGGTATCACCACCATTAGTCACACGAACGCTCATTACATTTGAATTCTTTTCCTGGACAATTGTCGTGTCAGCCACCCCTCGGAACTGCGTATGGAATATCCAGTCCTTACCGCCGTCCTTAAAGTCACCATTCGTAATCAAGTTCTTGTTAAAGACTTCGCTCATGCCATCCCAAATATCATCGACATAATCGCTGACCGTACGGCCTCTCGCATTTGAATATTCATAGCGCAACGCCTGGAAGCTAGGAACAAAGCGTTCGTTCAGCAGTTTCCATAGGCTTTCATTTTCCGTCTTGCTGATGTGGATAACGCCATCTTCCCCGATTTCAGCCGAGGCAAAGTCAAGCACGTCTGCAAAGCGATGCACACGGAATACAACAAACAAATTAACAGCCGAATCCTGTACGTCAATCTGCGAGAAATGGTAACGCAACGAGAACGACTGGAAGTTGGACAGTTCGTAGACAAACGGGATTTTCTTGCCGTCCTTACGGACTCGGCCACAGATCGTATTGACCCCGTGACTTTGATTCACTTCGAAGCCAACGCCAATTTCCTTAAGGAATCCGTCCCTCTTCAAGTTGATATTATCAAAGGCATCCTTAACGAATTCCCCCTCCGTAAACGAAATGGGAAGTACCGCCGCCGGATTATCCCTGTAAGGCCAGAGCCGTACGCCGCCATCATATTCATCCGTTGATACCCCCGTATAGAAACTGCTATACGAGATTATGTTCATCAACGTCAAATGGAACGTATCTATGACCACATCTTCTTCCGTCGATGCAGACTTAGCAAGCATCATCGGCTTTGCGTCAGAATAGTCAATCGAGAAATCAGCTGTGAGAGCCACGCTTTGGATTTCCGGATTTCCAATTTCAATACCAGCCGAGGCATCGGAACCAGAACATCCGACAAACAACAACGCCATAAGCGCGCAGACAGCAATTGACCTCAAGAAACGCATCATACTCCTCGTGTAAGAGGGTAAAGCTGGATGTTGATTTGCACCACCTCTTCAGCTTCTCCCGCTTTTGCAGAGAAATCTAGCAGTTCTTTGCGCATAAGTTGCAAATGTTTTTTCAAATTCGGGAAATCTTCGCGCTTAATGCTAAAAGTCAGCGCAGAAACATCCCTTTGAGCCGCCGGAAGCGCAGAAAGCATGTCCGACGAGAGCTTGAACATCTGCTGATGATACATCTTGACCATCAAATCCTGGACTTCGTCATCCGTCGTAATCAAAGGGTCGCGCTGCCGGTAGCCATTAGCAGTTTTCACCAGGAGGCCAAGTTCAACGAGAAGCTTGAGCGATTCCACCACCTGGGCAGGCGTCACAAGCCCGCCGAGACGCTTTGAAATCCAGTCGGGAACAGGCCGAAAATCCTTGAGAGCCACCATCTCAAGAATCGCAGAATGATGCCATTCACGGAAAATACGAAGCTGGGCAGAATCCATCTTGTGCAGCTTGGAGCGCGGACTCGCCTTCAATAGCTGGGCGTAATAGACCTGCTTATCCGCATCCGTCTGTGCCTGATTGAAAAAAACTAGACTTTCAAAATATGCAGCTCGCTGGCCATCCAATCCGAGACCGTGAATGAGCTTTACAACCGTGTTCTTTGTAATATTCCGCTTGCCGTCAATCGTGAGCTTGAGATGGGCATGGCTCGAAAGCCCAGCCTTTTCCGCGAAGAACCGGAGGCTGAACGCCGGAACCGTCTTCTTCTTGAACTCGTAATAATCCCGCAAAAACACACGATAGTTCGTGTACTGCAAAACATCAGGTTCAACTATGCGATTTTCTCCTGTTTCCATACAGCTATAAAATAGAAGTCTTCCACCACAAAATCAAAGAATAAAAAGCTTTTCTCGTTTACTCAGGTAACCATATTAGACGAGAGACTAGAGACTAAAGACGAGAGAACGGCAGTAAACGTCATTGCGAGGAGCGCAGCGACGCGGCAATCCATAGCTTTTTATTAAAAAGGGGGAAGAATCCCCCTGATTGCAGCCCCGGCTTACAATGTCACCCCGGCCACCGTGCCGGGGTCGCCAATCCCTATCGCGAAAAAATGCCGGGTCTTCCATCACCCCTTCTAGCGGGGGCACCCCGCAACGCCCCGTAGCCAGACGAGAGGCGACAAATGCATCGAGCGAGTGCCCGGCCAACGTCATCCTCCGCTAGGAGGATCCATACAGTTCAGAATGCGCTTGTACATTCTTTAAGCCGAGCCAAAGAGTCAGGCTTTAGCCCCATCCAGTAACTTTTTAATAGCGAATACAGGGCAAGTCCGGGGTGACAGCAAGGGGATCAGCAAAAATCTCTCGCGAGAAGCGAGAAGCGGACATGGTCTTCGAAGCGCCCATGGATACGTTCATACTCCCGGCAGACACCTTCTTCCGTAAATCCGGCACGGAGAGCAACAGCGGCGCTCTTCGGGTTGTTGACCGCCGCCGTCAGTTCAAGGCGGTTCAGCCCCATCGCAAAAGATTCGCCCGCCACGAGCAAAAGCGCTTCAGTCGCAAGACCACGGCCGCAAAAATCCTTACCAAGCCAATAGCTAACAGTCGCCGAGCGGTTTTTCCACTGCACCCAGCCAAGCATAATGCAACCCGCGATTTTCAAACCAGCAGATGCACCAGAGTCCACACTACCGCCCGCAGCCTTCTCGAAGATGCCCCAGCAGGCACCGTTTGCCATCTGCGCCTGCAAGTCCCAAGCCTCAATTTTCGCAGAAACATCTTCGGGAGTAAAGCATTCCTCGCCCGGCCACGGCAAATGCACCGACAAGAACTCACGGGATTCCTCGATCAGTTCAAACAGCGGCTGCACGTCCGCCTCGCCAAGCGGGCGCAGTAGAACGCGCTCGCCCACAACCTCTTGCAGCGAGAATCCGCAAAGTCCATCGTCTAAACAATCGCTCATTATGACCTTTCGCAAAAAACAATCTCCCAAAAGAGTACATAATTACAACGTAATTCTGAACCGTTAATGGCAAAGAATCCAGTTATATCAAGAAATTATGGATCCCCTTCGCTCCGCTTCGAGGATGACAGAAAAACCCGATAGCGAACTACCGGGTTTTTCAGTGCGGATGAAAGGACTTGAACCTTCATGCCCTTGCAGGCACTAGAACCTGAATCTAGCGTGTCTACCAATTCCACCACATCCGCGTGGTGCACCAAATTTTGAAAAAAATAGCCCTTTTGTCAAGGGGTCGCTTGAATTTGGCGGTTATTTGTGCGCAAAGCCCAAATTATTTGCGGATGGCCTCGCGGATCCAGTTCATGCGCTTGCCCTTCCAGTAGCTCCAGTCATGTTCGCCCTCCGGGTCGAACCGGAGTTCGCAGTCCACCGAAACCACCTTGCAAAAATCCGTTATCCACGGGACCGTCTGGTCAGACGGATAAAGCCTATCCTTGCCCCCCTGCAAAAAGCGGAAACGCCCCGACTGCATTTTTTTCTGAGACGCAAGCACCGCCGGCTCCCCCAGGAATTTTCCGAATGAACTCATCAGTAAACGGTCATCCACCTTCCGGCGACCTTCAACCGAATAGGCCAAGACTCCAAGAGTGCCATCCGAAATTCCCACCAGCGACACGCGCTCCACCGGAGCCTTTCGACCAGCAGCCACGGAATCAAGCGCCGCATCGACAGCGTCAATCATGTCCCTCGTCAGCCAATGGTTCTCGCGGCAGGCAGAAACGCTCACCACTATTTTTTCAGGATAAAGTTCCGCAAAATCAGCTCCGGCAACAAATCCCTTTTCGCAATTGCCACTACTCATGCCACCGTGAAACCAAACAACAACCGAAGCCCCCTCGCGAACAGCGCGCAAATCTTCATCACGCTTCGCAATCCTGGACTTACTTACTTTAGCCGCTTTCTTGGCCACAGGTTCCGGCCACCAGATTCCCGTTGCGCTTTCATTCCCGGACATTCCAACCGGGACAAAAAGAGAATCCTGCGCAGCAAGGGCCTGCCCACCCGTAATGAAAAAGGCAAACAGCAGCGCCACAAAAAAAACGGACCGGTTCATCATTCAGCACCGTTTGGCAAAGGCCGGGATTTCAATTGGCGCGGCTTATGCACTAACCCCACAAGAATCAAGGCGACCCCAGCAACAACCATAAAGGCGACAAGACACAAGCCCACAAAGCACCAGTAAAAATGGAATTCGTCCATCAAATATTCCCAGCTGAGCGCCCCCTCTGTCGAGGTCATGGACTTCACGACATACTTGTCCCCCACTTTAACCGCGCGCACTTCCATCGGGATTTCGCTTGCATTTGCAGCCGAAAAATCGTACCATTCCGCAAGTTCGTCCAGGATTTCATCGTTCGCATAAAGGACAAACGTGCACTTGGAATCCCCGTTAAGCTGGAAATAGATTTTATCAAAAAAAGGAATGTTCGAACCACCAAACAAGCTCGGAACAGCGGCATAGCTCACCTTGCCATAAAAGAAGTGCTCTTCCCACTCAGCCGCAGCGAAGCCGTATTCAAAAGAGAACTCCTTCGTAACGCTTCTCGCGAGAGGGTACATGTACCACGAAATCCAGCTCGCAAGGAAGATGAACAGCAATCCAAAATTGATAAAAGCAACTTTACGAACACGAAATACAGACATTTTAATCCTTGTTAGACTTGAATATAAAGAAGAATGTAGCAAGCAAAAGCACAAGCGACAAGAAATAGAACGCCAGCGGAACTTTCGCCGACAATGAAATTTCTTTCACGTATTCCATCTGGAAAAAGTGGAGCAGTTCATCGCTCACGCTGAGCGTTTTATCGTTATCAAACTGGTTCCAGACATTGTGCAAGTTCCGATTTTTCTCAAGCAATGACACCACACGCTTGTTGATCGACTCCGGCAACACAAGGTCATCCAGCAACACGTCATACCCTGCACGAGCAGAATCCAGCTTGCGCAAAAGCGGCAAATCGGCATCCGAGGCGTTCATCTCCAACAGGCGGTAAACACATTCCAAATCGCCATGCCATGCCGAGCGTTCCGAAAGGTAGCGCTGCAAGCACGAGACCTTCGCGAGGACGCTCGATTTGAATTGCGAAACCGACGCCGCCGGAGGCGCCGAAAAGCCCGACTGTTCAAGTTTCTGGATGCCAGCCTCAAACGAGAGCGCCACTTCGCGAAGCGTCATCATCTGCGCAAGCACCACCGCCGAATCCACTTCGTAACCGCTACGGACACGTTCCATCGAACGCATGAGGCTCGCATCGGCAAGCTGGTAATCGCAAAGCGACTTCACGTACTGGGAATAAACGGCGACCTGCGGTTTTTGCGAAACATAAAACAGCGCCGTCAAACAAATCGTAAGAACGACGACAAGCCAAATCCAGGGCGTCTGGATTTTCATGTGCAAAGTTTCTGCAATTGTTTTTTTTGTCTGTCCGTTCACACCTAGAAATTACTTTTTTTCTACTTTACGAACAATGAAACTCCGTCATTTAATCGTCTTTTTTGCCATTTTATGCTATTTCGCCGGCTGTACAGTCGAGCGGGCTGAAGAACATATCCTCGCAAGGCATGCAAACGGCGTCAAAAAGACATCCATCTGGGTCTACCCCGACGGCACCATCCTCAAGCGTAACGAATGGTACAACGACGGCATCAAGGAACTCGAGATTCCTTACGAAGACAGCCTCCCGCACGGGGAATTCAAGCGCTGGACAGGCTTTGGCGATGTCGCAATGATTGGGCGCTACAACAAAGGGAAAAAAGACGGCAAGTGGACGGTCTACTACCAGAACAAGAAAGTCGAAGCGGTCCAGTTCTATAAAGACGACCACCCTGTTGGCGACTGGGAAGGCTTTCATTTTAACGGGCTAAAATCATTCGAACAACATTACGACGACAAAGGAAAAGTCGTAGGCGTATGGAAAAAATGGCACGACAATGGCGTACTTGCCGAAGAAAACAGTTGCCATCTGAATAAACCTGAATTTACAAAAGATGGTAAATACATACCATATTCGGGATTCATCAAGCGATATGGCCGCAACTGCAAAATCCTAGAAGAATTTGAATGTCCCGACGGTCGCTTACATGGTTCATACAAAAAATACTACGAATCATACGGCCCAGCCGATTCCACCCAGAATTGTGAACAAGCACAAATCATGGAAGAAGGGATTATATGGGCCGGAGCCGACCCGTTGCCGCTAACTTTTTACAGAGCGGATGGAACCTTCATCAGAAAAATCAAGTCCGATTATATATACGGTCGTGAAAAAATCCAATGGTTCGACGAGAACAATAATGTTATCCGCGAAAGCAATTTTGTTGCAGATTCAACCGACCCGCCCCATAGTAATTCAGGCATCGCTTACGGGACGTGCGCAAGCTCATCCACGCTGTTCTGTGCAGAAACCTTATTCGTCCATTCAGAAAAACCCAATGGAACACTCGACTCTTGCACTTTAAGCCATAAAGACGATTTCAAGAAAAGCATCGGCAAGTACCCGGCAACGCTCCGCTACATTCAAAAAGGTCACGTTCTTTTGTACGAAGAATTGTGGGCCGACGACAAGCAGACCACACATGTCGATCCGCATATCCAGACAAGCCGTAGCTTCTACCCGGACAGCATGGGCGGCAGAATGGCAAGCGAAGGCTTCTGGCAAACAGACGCAGACGGGTACTCCAAGCGTCACGGCATCTGGCGCAACTGGTACCCGAGCGGTATCTTGAAAGACAGCCTCAACTACGTGAACGGGGAACGCGTCGGCGAGCAGTTCAGTTACGACAGCACCGGCAAGCTCACGATACATAAAACAGAAGCCGGCAAGAACCGGCCCGTAATCATGCATATACTAGGTAATTAGGAATTAGGAGTTATTTAATTAGGCGGCTTCGCCGCAATTATTTCAATTCCACATTCCGAATTCCGAACTCCGAATTATCTAATAACACTCGAGACTTCGATAGACTGCGTGGAACCTTTGAAGTTCCAGGAAACTTTGACTTTCACCTGTTTGGCGTAAATATGCGAAACCGTCTCGAACTGCGACGAAGATTGCGACGTGTAGTTCTGAGTCGGGGCGACAGTCACCATCGGCGAATAAGTCACCGTTGCAGAATCGCCAAGGCCACGGGCCCATTTGCGGTCGATATCGGGAACTTCAAAAGTCGTATCGGAAAGAGACTTCGACGGGATCGCCGCAATCCCTATAGACTTAAGGGAATCCAGAACCTGCTGAGCAACTTCAATTGCTCCATCGCGTCCGCGAATGCGCAACAAGGCATCGTGGTTACCGCCCTGGAGATTGAGCACAGCCATATACATAAAACCAAGGACCGCAGCTGCGACCAGGATCTCTACAATACCGAAGCCTTTCTTATTTTTCAAAAGTTTCGTCATAGTTCACCTACAATTCATCCCAATAGGCACCTGTTCTCCACATAGGGACAATCATATTCTTGTTTTTATACTTCGCAGCCACAGCGTAAACATCGTCATCGCCATACTGCATGCAGATATATCCCGTAGAAGGAACCGCAGAAAGCCCAATACGAGGCTGGAAAATGACACCATCGCCACCAGCCCAGTCAGATCCTTCAAAAACGCTAAATTCGATTTGATTGTCACAGCCAAAAACGGCAGGTGCGTCGATATAAAAAGTATCGTACGTATTTTCCGGAAGGCTACTGCAATCATCCGTTACATACACACCAAGTCCATGAGGAGATATTTTCTTAACGCAAAGAGTCTTGGACATACGATTAGCTTCATTGGCGATTCGTTCCAAAAAAGCGGTCGTATTTAAAGCGTTATCCTTCATTCGGCTATTGATTACGGCACCACGCAGGCTCACGACGCCCATAGTAGACAGAATTCCCATAATCGAAACGACGACAAGGACTTCTATCAAAGTATAGCCGTTCTTTTTAGAACCGTAATTCAACATACAAAAATCTCCAAACAGGACCGAACCAAAATTAACAATAAAAAGATGCCTTTTTCTCGTTTTGGTCTAATTTATAATATACATTAACACTACTTTAAAAGTAAACATTTGTAAACAGAAAATATTTTTTTAAGGGGAAATGTGATATTTTCCATAATAATTGGCCAAATTGCATAATTTATCCTACTTAAATTTGCTATATTCTGCTCGCACGACCTGCCCAGGTGGTGGAATGGTAGACACTGGGGACTTAAAATCCCTTGGGGGCAACTCCGTGCGGGTTCAAGTCCCGCCCCGGGCATTGTCTTTGTGCTTCAACTTCGCAGAAGGAGGTAGATCATGATTGAATTCTATCCAAACAGCATATATTATCCGCGCGAAGCGGTCGATGAAAAGCTTGCCAAGGGCGAGCTTGAAAAGACCAAACAATACTTGATGGGCTGGACGGAACGTCATCGGGACGAAATCTGGGAATGCGCCCGCGAGGATGCCGAAAATCCCTCTGACGAAATTCTGCTCGACAACCTTCGTGCACTTCTTCTTTGCAAAGGTTCTTTACAGCCGGCTGCCGAAATGGGCGCCATGATTCGCGAAATCACAAAGGAAGTCTGGTACCAGAACGAAAACGGACCAAAGGACCCGGACGTGATCGCCGTGGACTGGCAGACGAAGTACCTGACCAAGTGGCGCGAAGCCCGCATGTTCGAAGCATTCGTGCTCATCGAAAAGAATGCAAAACAGCTTATCGAAATTCTGAGAGCATAAACGCTTGCCAAAAAAACTTTTGTCATGCCCGCCATAAGCGGGCATTTTTTGCATGAAACGGAGAAGCCCTCCCCATACGCGGATCAGGGCTGGGCTTGACAGCGCAAATAGCAAAAACAAAAAAGGCGGACTTGTAACGCCCGCCTTATGCTTTTACAACTTTCTCAAATTACTTGACACGCACCTGGAGCGTCTCTACCGCGCCGCGAGTTTCGACCCGGACGATATAAACGCCCCGGTTGAGCTGTTGCAGCGAGACCTGATGTTCTCCAGCGGAGTATGCGCGGTATCGGGTCTTGAGGTTCCCCTGCACATCGAACACAAGCACTTCCATGGACGATGCCGCCGGGTTCGTCACGAACAACTGATTCTGGGAGTACACGACCTTCAAAGCCTTCGCAATTGCCGGAGCGGCGATGGAATTCTTGCCGCTGCTGGAACTAGAAGTCTTGCCGCTGCTGGAACTTGACGCCGGCTTTGCGCTAGAGCTGGATGCCTTGGCGCTGCTGGAACTAGAGGCTGGCTTTGCGCTGGAGCTGGAAGCCTTGACACTGCTGGAACTAGAAGCCGGAGCACTTGAAGAAGATGCCGGAGCAGCGATAGAAGCCGCAAGCGTTTCTGCCTTAAGGTCATTGTAATTCTCGTCGCCAAGCACCATGAAGTACACGGCATATTCACCTGCATCCGTTGCAGACGGCAACGTTTCAGAATACTTTTCCGCATCACCGATCTTGTAGACCAGCGTTCCATTCTTGGCTTCGCCCGCCGTCACAAGCGTTTGGGCCTTACCGTTATACACCAGATTTTCAACAGCGGCCGGAGCCTTGACAATCGTCGGTTTAGCCTTTGTAATTTCAAAAGGCTGTTCGAGATTCGCTTCAGGCAGCTTGTAGTTTGCATTATCCAATGCCGTTACCGCAGCAGTATACTTACCTGCATTTACCGCAGCGCCTGTCATCGTGAAGCTGCACTTGTCGCCATCCAAAACACCTTCGGCCATTGCTGCCGGAGCATGTTCGGCACCATCGTAAGTAAACGTATTCTGTTTATCCCACGTGACAGAAACTGTCTTAGGTTCAACGGTCAACTTGCCATCGACGAAATCAATTTCGTAATTGTCGGATGTCAACCCGCTCGGCGTAATGGTGTAATCACCGACTTTTTCTTTTTGTGCGTAACCGTAACTATAGCTAAGCGTACCATTCAAGGACTTTTCATTATCTTCACCGACAAAGCCACTGAATTCAACGCCTGCATTAGACGGTTCATCGCCATAGACAATCGTATTGTTCTTTGCGGTAACCGTGAGCGGAATCTTGGCTATTTCAAAAGATTGTTCAAGCCCTGTTGCAGGCAACTTGTAATTTTTGTTATTCAAGCCAGTTACCGTAGCGGTGTACTTGCCTGCATCCGTAGCAGCCCCAGCCACCGTGAAATCGCACTGGTCATTGTTCAAAAGGTCTTCTGCCGTTGCATTCGGAGCATGAGCCTTGCCGTCATAGGTAAACGAAGTTTCATCATCCCAAGCAATGGAAACGACCTTCGGTTCAACCGTTAACTTGCCAGCCACAAATTCGATTTCGTAGTTGTCAGCCGTCAGGCCGCTCGGCGTAATGGCGAATTCACCGACATCACCGTACTGCTTGTAATTGATTTCAAAAGCAAGTTCGCCTGTCAAGACATTGCTGGTTTCTTTTCCAACAAATCCGTCATAAGCAATACCTGCGCTAGCAGGTTCATCGCCATAGACAATCGTATCGTTCAAGGCCGTAACCGTGAGCGGAGCCTTTGTGATTTCGAAAGCCTGTTCGAGCCCCGTTGCCGGCAACTTGTAATTCTCGTTGCTCAAATCCGTTACTTTTGCGGTGTACTTGCCGACTTTCGTAGCAGCACCTGTCACCGTGAAAATGCATTCATCGCTATTCTCGACACCATTAGCCGTAGCCATTGGAATCTGTCCAGAGCCATTGTAAGTGAACGAAGCATCACTCCAAGCTATCGAAATCTCCTTCGGTTCAACCGTCAACTCGCCTTCGACGAAAGTGATGTTGTAGTTGTCAGAAGACAAACCGCCTGGAATAATGACGTATATGCCAACTTTATCGAATGGCGCATAATCGTAGTTAAAGACAATCGAATCATTTAAGTCATTTTCGTTATCGTCGCCCACAAAGCCGCTGTATTCGACACCTGCGTTAGACGGTTCTTCGCCATAGACAATTGCTGCATTCTTGGCCTTAATCATAAGCGGAGCCTTTGTAATTTCAAAGTCCGGTCCATCTCGATTTTCAGGCAACTTGTAATTTTTATTGGTTAAATCTATTGCCTCGGCAGAGTACTTTCCGACATTCATAACGGAGTCTATAATAATGTTGCATTCGTCATTGTTCACGAGACCTACTGCAGTCGCATTCGGAGCTTGAGCCTTACCATTGTAAGTGAACGAAGTTTCTTTATCATCCCAGGCAATAGAGATTTCCTTCGGTTCAACCGTCAATTTGCCATCAACGAATGTGAGTTCGTAGTGGTCGGCAGTCAGGCCACTCGGCGTAATGGCGTATTCACCGACTTTATCGTATTGAGCGTAATCGTAGCTAAAGACAATCGAGCCACTTAAGCTATTTTCGTTATCGCCACCCAAAAAGCCCGCATATTCGACACCTGCATTTGCAGGTTTGTCACCATAGATAATCGACTTGTTCTTTGCGGTAATGATCAAAGGAGCTTTAGTGATGTTAAATTGTTTTTTGATTTCACCGAAGTAATAGCCTCTACCGGTAATAGTCATATTTGCCGTTCCAATCGATACATTATTTGTGCATTTAGTCGTGTAATCGAGGCCGAGCTTAAGAGGCTTTTCTCCGTCAGTAATGTTAATTTCGGGGCAAATTTTGTTGCTCGTATAAGGTTGGTCTTCAATAGCAACTGCAATGTCAGGGCTTGCCAAACTCTTCGTCATCGACACTGTCAAATAAACACCACCGCCTTTGCTGACATAGCAACATTCATCGGAAACAAAGTGGAGTAGCATTTGATTGGAGCTACCAACAGCTGTGACTGTTTTTGTCTGAGAACCTGAGTTGCCGCCCGTATTTTTGAAACGTCCGAGGCGCTTTGCACTAGTGCTGTTGCCATCATAAATATCCAGATAGTCCCCATCTTCTTTAGTGTAGTAAAGTTTGACATATCCATCCACACTCATCTTATAGTCCTCGGGAGCTGTCAACAACAGTTTACCATCATCACGGGTAAAATAGAAACCCTCCTTTCCACTATTGTCGTAAACTTTGAATGAAATCGTGCCATTAGGAATGTTGAATTCACGCTGGCCTGTCTTAGGCATATTGACAAAAAAGTCAGTCTTGGGCATAAATAATGCGTTCACTGCCGCATCCGACGTACGCATCTTGAATGAGAAGCCGCTAGAGGACGCATAATAAACGGCATCGCCCCATAGGCCGTCTTCTTTAGGCTTTGTCACGACAATTTCTCCGTCTGCATCGGTAGCAATGACGTCACTCAACACATAGCCTTCGTCAGGAATTGCGGTCACGTTGACCTTTCCGCCACTCTTGACCTGAGTATTGTCAAACATTACTTTGCCGTGCTCTAATTTTTTGTCGCTGCTTACACTGTAAATACTAGGGGCAATGACTTCCACTTTTAGGTCGAGACCGTACTTATGATAAAAATCTGTTCTCGAAATATCGGCTGCCTTAAGGCGGACATAAGCTGTATTGCCTTCACCAACAACAGGATAAAGAGTCTCCTCTTTCTGCTGATTGCTATATGCTAATTTTTCTCCGTAACTTTTAGGAGGGTCATTATAGATTGCATAGTAAGACTCACTAGAGCTATTATCCGCCATAAAGCTTTTTCCCGAAAATTTCATCGCTTTACCCGAAGGTGCCGTTATTGCCAGGGTGCCATCGCTCAATGGTTGAAAATCACCATCCTTGCCGCCGTCGTCGTAGAGTTTAAATGAAGTAATATTGTCGGGAATGACCATGTTCTTTGTGCCAGAATGCGGCATATTGACATAGAGGCCTCCTTCATCTGAATTCAGCTTGTTGGTGAATACAGCAGCGACGGTTACATTTTGGGTAGGCATCTTAAATGTCACTGTCTTACTGGTAGTTTCGCTCCAGTCGGTGTACCAGTTACAATCAGTAACGTTGACAGTTTCACCGTCAGCTTTTACAACCCTTAGCTCGTTGAGCATGTAACCTTCGTCGGGCGTAACAGTCAGAGTTATGTTGTCGTTTGCTTTTGCCTGTCTCAAATTCGCCGTTACTTGACCGCCGGTAAATCTGTCAGGTAGATTTACGTTGTATTTGCGGTCGGCTGGCACAAGTGTCACCGAAAGGTCTAAATCTGAATAGCCATACGTCTCTTGATAATGAATTGCTAAGTTTTTTCCCGTGCTAGTAATGGTGGGAATTATAGCCACTGGGCTAGGTAGGTAATCATAAATTAGCTCCGAATTCTTTAAAAGTATTGTTCCGCTCGCCTCATCGTTGTCATAAACAGTCAAATACCCTTCATATATTAATGAACGATCAATCAAATCGTTTTTCGACGTCCTATCCGCAGCCAGGGCTTTACCAGACAATTGAATAAGATAGTTCGAATTGTCAGGAATGTTGATAACGAGGACACCATCCCATTCTTTAGCAAGAACATGATTCTTGCCACCAGCCTCATAGACCTTGAAGGATGTCAAGCCGTCTTTGATTTCCGATTCTGTAATCTTCAGCGTCATTTTACGTTTTTCGGGTATAGTTACATACCTCTCGCTGCCGTCTTGCGTCAGTTCAGCCGTGTTAACCCACATTATGAATGACTGTGAACCGAAATAGGGGCTCTTACCCTTAATCGTCAGCATAAGTTTGCCTTTTTCCATAGCTCCAGTCGCATCCACGCTATACCCGACGGTCTCAGTATAGTGAGTTCCTTTTATCAATTTGTTACCGTTGTAATCGTAAACGTCATAATTGATATACTTTATCGCTCCATTCGAGAGAATGCTATAGCCTTGCATTTGAAGGTTCGCTAACGCAATCGAGTTGTTGTCCAGCTCAACCGGAATAATTTTCTGATTTCGCCTTTTTGCAAGTTCATCCGCTAAGACTAAGTCTGTACTTCCTGCGTAATAGAAACGCGAATCTCCCTCAATGCTGATATCACCCCTGTAATTATTTGCATTGATGAAATCTGTACTTTCAGTCCACGACAATGAAATAGTTCCTGCGGTTCCCTCTCTTGTTGAACCATCACGGCCTGGACCTATTCCGTTACCACCTAAACTTGCTGCAGTGACTTGGCCTCCACTGATGGTAATCGATCCACCTTTGCCCTTTCCACTTTCGTTAATGGTACCGCCGCCAATCGCCGCAGCGCCATATGTTCCCGCTGTTGCTTTAACAACGCCACCAGTAATGGTTATCGTACCAGCATTGCCATTAAAACCACCTCCAATACCGGCACCTTTGCAACCTTTACTTCCAGAATCAGATATAGCATTGACCGTACCACCACGGATAGTGATGTTACCACCGGAGCCCAGTTCCGCACCACCTATTGCCGCCCCGAAATAATAGCTTAGTGTACCAGTGTTAATCGCTGTTATATTACCCCCTAATATTGTAATCGAACCTGCATTGGCAATGCCATTGCCTTTACTTCCACCAAGTGGAGAATTTTCGTTGCTGCTGCCAGATCTCGTATTAAGGTTTCCCTCGCCTGTTATTGTAAGGCTGTGTCCATCATGAACGCCAATGCCATTTTGTGCATCAAGTGTTGTTTGTGCGCCAAGGTTCAATGTAACAGAACCTCTAATATAGATTCGCCTACTGAACGTAACAGTACCGTTGCCAATAATATTGACAGAGCAGTTCTCCCATGTTGTTTCTTTATTGATGGTTTGCCCCATAGCTTCGATGTTGATCACATCTTCCGCCAACGAGGTTGCTGCCATAAGCAGGGTAAAGATGAGCACAAGCCCCAAACGGAGCGAACATAATGAATGAATTAGATGACTGGTCATAGTATTTTAGCACCGTATTTGTTGAATATATTTTTACAAAGTACAATGCTAAAAAAAACAAGTAAACTATCCCATAACCCAAATGGGTTATATTTTTCTAATACTTTTGTAAGAAGGGATTAGTTTGCGTGGAATCGGATAGGGATCCAGATCTCGAGCTTGCCCTGCTTGCTCGGCGGGAGACGCCAGAAGTATTCGACG
The DNA here is from genome assembly GCF_045112255.1 of Fibrobacter sp. GTDB lineage: Bacteria > Fibrobacterota > Fibrobacteria > Fibrobacterales > Fibrobacteraceae > Fibrobacter. The sequence continues at coordinate 82,981 of NZ_JBGUHR010000042.1, read as the reverse complement.
TGCTTGAGAAGCTTCACCTTGAACACATCGTTATCGGAATTCGTAAACATGATTTGCGGATCCATAAAACGTCCAAGGCTATCGAGTGTGAGGTGCAGCCCGAGGAACACGTCGTCATCGGACTTAAAGAACTTGTGCCCTTTGCGGGTCACACAGATTTTCTTGAAATACTCCGAAGAGAGGTAATGCAGGCCAGCGGCACGCCCTTCCAAAAACATCGCAAGCTTGTTCAGGTCACGACCTGCGGTATTTTCAATCACGTAAATTTCGTCAATCGAGGGCATTTCCACGCGGCCGGTAAACGCTTCTTCAGGAACTTCCTCTTCTTCCTCGACATCCACGATAGGTTCGTACTGCGGAATGCTGTAGACAAAATACAGCACAGCCACAAAGACAAGCGCAAATGCAAGCAATGGAGCGTTCCGTTTCAGCATAGCACTACTCGATGGACTTGATGCAGAGCTGCACCGTCTTGGTGTTGTTATAGTAATTCCAAATCGGCTCAAACACGACCGTCACCGGGCGGGAGCGCCCGAGCAAAGCCTTGCTCTTGCGGAGTCCAAAGGCGATAGCCGGGAAAACAGCACTCCCCGCCTGCGAAATTTCCATCTGCAGGTGTCCGCCGCGAAGTTCACGCACACGATGCACGGTTACGTTCTCGGCGCGGAATGCGGGGTACGGGAAGTTTCCGCCAAACGGTTCAAGCAAGTCGATGTACTCGAGAATCGAACGTTCACGGATCGGGTAACGCCCTGTCGGTACGCGCGTTTCCACGGTCAGTTCGCGGAGCGCGATCTTGATGTCGTACGGGTACGATTCATCGATGTTGATGACCTCGCCGGTATAGCCCTGATCTTTAGCAGACTGCAAAAGGCGCCCGCGGAGTTCTTCAATTTTGCCCGCTTCAAGCGAGAAACCCGCCGCATTTGCATGGCCGCCCCAGCGGTCAAAAAGTTCACGGCTGTCAAAAAGAGCCTTGTGCCAGTTGAATCCAGGAACTGCACGGGCGCTCGCATGTGCCATGCCGTTGATAATCGACAGCACGGCCGAAGGCCTGTGGAATTCCTGGGCAAGCTTTGCCGCGACAATGCCAATCACGCCCACGTGCCAGTTTTCGCCGGCAACTACAATGACGGTCGGGATGGTGTCGCCGTAAAGCGCTTGAACTTGCTCCATCGCCATCTTGGTGATTTCTGCTTCTTTGTCCTTGCGGCGCTTATTCCATTCTTTCAGTTCTTCAAGAAGCTTGCCCGCCTCGCCTTTGTTTTCGCACAAAAGAAGTTTAAGTGCCGGGTCCGGGCGTTCCATGCGGCCAGGAGCGTTGAGGAGCGGCGCAAGCTTATACATCACATCAATGCCGCCCACACAGCTATGGGGCTTCATGAGGGAAGAGTACATTTCTTGTACGCCAGGCCAGCGGCTGCTCTTGAGGCTTTCGAGTCCGGTACGCGTGAAATAGCGGTTTTCAGGCGTCATCTGCACCAGGTCCGCAAGCGTTCCGAGTGCGACCAAGTCCAGATATTCCACCGGAGCCTTTATGCCCAGGCGGCTGAACAAGGCACAAATAAACTTGTACGAAACGCCGACGCCGCAAAGTTCCGGATTCGGGTAATTGTCGCCATCCTGGTGCGGGTCCAGAAGCACATCACTCACCGGGAGTCCATCGCCCGACGGCTGATGATGGTCCATGACCATGACCGCCATGCCGAGTTCCTTGGCATGCGCAATTTCCAAATTCGCGGTAATGCCCGTATCGACGGTAATCAAGTTGCGCGCCCCCGCCTCATACATTTCATCGACGGCAGAAACCGAGAGACCGTAGCCATCGCCAAAGCGGTTCGGGAGTCGCCATTCAGATTCAATGCCCACAGTCTTTAGGCAGCGGGTCAAAAGCGTCACGGACGTCATGCCGTCCAGGTCGTAGTCGCCAAAAATGAACACGCGCTCGCCACGTTCGCGAACCGCGAGTATCCATTCCACAGCCTTGTCCATCCCCATCATGAGGAAGGGGTCATGCACGTCGCTCTCGTTAGAGCACAGCATGTGGTACGCATCAGAAACGGTCTTGATGCCGCGCGAGACCAAGAACCTCGCGACCGCATGCGGAATCTTTAGCGTAGAGGACAAAGTTGAGGCGACAAGATCTTCCATTACTTGTAGCCTTCAAAAAGTTTTAGCGAGAGGTTCTGGAGGCAGGTCACTGCCGCCATTCGCCTGGAGGCGATTCTCGACATAGTTTCTTGTACGCTCACGAGGGCCGCTTCGAGGGCAGAAGCCCCCACTTGCGGATAGCGTTCGAGATTCACGCTGCCGGTTGCTTCCGGGATGCGTAGCGGAGCGCCCGATTCACGGCGTAACAAGTCCGTGATCAAGAACGAGAGCACTTCCAAGAATCGGTTTACGATGGCCGGGTCTTCAAGTCCGGAATCTTCGAGCTTAAAGAACAGGTCCGTGTAGTCCTGCGAAAGCGACTTCTCGATAAAATCGACCGCGAGAGGGCACCAATTCTTGGCATGTTCGGCATAGTAAAGCGCCATGCCTGGCGACCCTACAGCAAGCCCGATCACATCGTCGGTCAGTGTCGATTCGTCAAATTCTTCGCCACCCACGCGGATAGCCTCCTGACGGACTTCTTCATCCGTGAGGGGTGGCAGGTGGAGCGCTAGGCAGCGTGAACGGATCGTCTGCAAGAGTTTTTCGCGAGACGAAGTCGTCAAAATGAAGTACGTGTTCGGCGGGACTTCTTCAAGAGTCTTGAGGAACGCGTTTGCCGCAGAATCGTTCATGCGGTCGGCCTCGGCGATAATCACCACGCGAACACGGTCGCCCTTCATCGCAAAGGAGGCTGTCATCGTACGGATGAGTTCTACCGAAATCACGGCGCCCGCGCTGAAAATATCCACGCGGTACGGGTTCTTTGCGATTTCTTCGATGTAAGCCTGTTTAAAATCCTGGATGGTCTTTGCAGAACTCCCGGCAGAGACGTCAGCCGCATTGCGGGCGCTAGCCTCTTTCGCTTCCATCGGCACGACCCAGTTGTCGGTCACGCCAGTATCGGCTGCCATTTTGCAACCGAAGCAATTACCGCACGGGCGAACGCTCGGGTTTGTGCACTGGAGCGCCTGGGCAATTTCCATCGCGAGCGCCTTTTTGCCAATGCCCACAGGACCGTCGATAAGAATCGACTGCGGGAAGCGGTTCTCACGCAACGCCGCCATAAGACGAATGCGGATTCGTTCCTGGGAGGCGGGGCCATTTAAGCGATATTCTATCATCTCTGTTTCAACCATTGCAACGGGTCCACGGTCTGTGTCCCTTCGCTTACTTGGAAATACAATTTAATACCATTTAACGAAGCTATATCGCCCACTTCTCCAATTTCTTCGCATTTCTTGACACTTTTGCCCTCTTGGACGTGGATTGCCTTCATGTGACCGTACACCGTGTACGTTCCGTCTTCGTGTTCAATGATCACGGAGGGGCCGCGGCCGTCAATTTCAGCGACCATCGCTACGGTTCCGGCGGCGGCGGCACGGATGCGACCACCGCGCTTTCCACGGATTTCCACACCGAGGTTACGCGTCATGATGTGGAGCACAGGGTGTTCCTGCAAGCCATACTCGCTGATAACCGGGCCGTCGAGCGGCATGCACTTCGGGCCTTTGAAATGCGGCACTGGAGTCTGCTTTTGGGCGGTTTCAGCCTCACGCTTCTTTTCGGCTTCGCGCTTCTTGTCTGCCGCTTGGCGTTTTTTCTCGGCTTCGCGTTCCTTCTTCTTGAGAGCGGCGAGGCGGGCGGCCTCGGCGCGCTTCGCTTCTTCGATTTCTCGCTTGCGACGCTGCTCAAGTTTCTTGAGGAGCGCAAGCATGGTCTTCTGGTTGCGTTCGAATTCCTTGAGCGCCATGCGCTGCACGGCCTTGTCATGTTTGAGGGAATTCAGCATGCGGGCCTGACCGTTCATCTGCGCTACAAGACCGCGTTCTTCGACCGCCTTGCGGGAGCGGAGCCTCGAAAGCTCGGCCAAATGCTTTTCTTGCATCTGCTGTTTTTGCGTCCGTTCGGCCACGAGCCTGCGAAGCGTTTCCACGTCTTCGCGGTCGCGGTTCAGCAAGTGGTGCACCCAGTAAACTTCGCGTTCCGGGTTCCCGTTCTTGGTCAAAAGTTCAAAGAGAATTTCGGCATCGCTGCTACGGCCGTGTACATACAAATTACGTATACGCTTTCTCATGGCGCGCTTGCGGGCCTTGATTTTCGAGTCAAGAGAATCAATATCCATCACAAGTTGCTTAACCGCCCCCTGCAACAGATCCTCATTGCGGGTCAGTTCCGAAAGGTAAGACCTTGTGCGGTTCAAATTCTGGTCCAAAAGCGAAATCGTGTTCAAGACGCCCTTTTCTTCAGTTTCAAGGACGGCAAGTTCTTCGCGCTTTTTCGCCAAGTCCACCTCAAGCTTCTTGAGGGCGTTCTTCTGCTCATCAATCTGCGCGTCGGTCTTTTTCGGGGCCGCATAAGACGAAACGGCTGAACCCGCCACCACGGCAAAGATGAAAAACAAAAGCGGAATGATCCGGCAAACAAGACGCATTATTCCTGCTCACCCTTCTTTTCGAACAAGAAACTGCGCACCGTGCGGAAACTAAAGTAGCCCGCAAGCATCGTTTCCAATAGCACCGTAAATAGCGCTACGATCCCAAAGTAGGCAACGCCACTAGCCACAATCGGGAACATCTGCACAAGCGAACGGATGACAAGCCCAAGCAACAAGATAGCAATGCCACTCCCTAAAAACCCTTGCATTGCCCCTTCGAGCACAAACGGAAATTCAATGAACAGGTAACTGCCACCCGCATACTTCATGTTCTCAACCAAAAGCTTGCGGGACATGAGCGAAAGCCTCACCGAATTGCAAATGATGAGCGAGAGCGTAATGAGCAAAAGGATACTGATGCAAATCGGCCAGAAAATCATCTTGAACTTCCACGACGCAATCCGCGAAGCCCATTTCAACGGAGCCTGCACTTCTTCAAAGTACGCTTCCTCGGCGATCGTGTTACGCACTTCGGAAAGGTCAGCCGGGTTGCGCGCCTCTTCGCTCAGAGACACACGGAAAAAAGCGGGAATCGGATTCCCTTCGACAAGTTCCAGCATATCCGACGAAAAATGGTTGCTAAAATCAGCAAGCGCAGAATCCGCACTCACAAACGAGACGGACTCCACATGGCGCGTATGCTCAAGCCGCGTCTGGATAACCGCAATGGAATCTTCGGGAACGTCCTCTTTCAAGAACGCCTCAATCACATACAGCGATTTTTCGGCCGAGAGGAGCTTAAACGAGACGCCGAGCGCCGTAAATGAGGCCGCAAGTAAAAGCGAGCACAGGAAAATCGTCAAGAGAGACGGGAGAATCACCGTGCGATGCTGCTTCCATCCTCTAAAAGATTCCGATATTAAGTAACCTAATTGTCCGAACACGCCTCGAATATAATTAAATTTATAGCAGTTCTTTAAGGGGCTTTTATGGGAAACATCATATTAAAGATTACCGCCTTGGTATGCGCGATGGCCCTCTGGTTCTATGTCATCTCGCTCAAGGACTTCCAACTGACGATGGAAGTGCCGCTTACGTTCGTGAAGTTGCCCGAAGCACTCGCGATTGCATCAAAGCCGCCTAGCACAGTTTCGGTGACTGTCGAAGGCAAGCCCCTGGACCTCATCCGCCTGCAGTCGCAGAAGCAGGCCGCGATGGTCGTTGACATGCACCTCGCCGAACTTGGCTCCAGACGCATCCACCTCGATTCCAAGAATTTTGTAGCCCCGAACTTTTCTTCGGTGCACTACGTGGAACCAGACAACCAGTACCTCTTTATCGATGTAGCCGTCGATACACGCATTGAGCGCAGCATTCCCATCAAGAGCAACGTAACTTTTGGCGCAGCCCCTGGTTACGTACTTGTGCAGCAGCCCAAGCTTCTCCAGGAAGACCTGAAGGTTTCTGGCGCCCGCAACGCCCTCACGCGCATTATCGACATTCCGACGGACTCCGTATTTTTCGACAGCATCAAGGCAAGTCAGACATTCTCCGTGAAGCTAGCGACCGAACAGCTCCCGCCGTTTGTGACGCCCAGCGATACGGTCGCCAAAGTCTTTGTCGATATCCAGAAAATCAGTTCCAAAGAATTTAAAAACATCCCTATCCAGCTTATCGGTTTCTATGACCGAGCCCTGAACACACTCTCGCCGCAACAGGCAACAGTCGAGGTCACCGGTGGCGAAAAAGTCATCGAAGCCATCAAGCACAACGATATTGAACTTTTCATTGAATACAACCGCTTCGCCATTGAAGATGCCGATAGCCTTGCCCCAACTATAAAACTGAACCTGCCGCCCGATATTGACCGCAGCATGTCCATCAAGGCCATCCTTGTCAAGCCTGACAAGATCAAGCTCATCAAGACAAAGACCGAGGACGATAATAAAGACGAGGAATACGGAATATGATTTGGCTTGGAATTGAATCCAGCTGCGATGAAACCGCCTGCGCCGTTTTGCAGGACGCCCCCTTAAAAGTTCTTTCGAACCCGCTCTATAGCCAAATTGACGAACATGCCCTCTATGGTGGTGTCGTTCCCGAAATTGCCGCCCGTGCACACTTGCAAAAGATTGCGCCAATCGCCGAAGCTGCCGTCAAGGAAGCTGGTATAGAACTCAAGGACATCGATGCAATAGCCTACACCACAGGTCCTGGCCTTATGGGACCGCTCCTCGTTGGTGCAAGTTTTGCCAAAGGCCTTGCCCGCGATTTGAACATCCCGGCCTACGGCATGAACCATCTCGAAGGCCACCTCGCCGCCGCCTGGCTCTCGAACCCGGACATCGAACCGCCATTCTTGACGCTCACCGTCTCGGGCGGCCACACGGAACTTGTGATGGAAGAACCGGGATTCAAGTACACAAGCATCGGACGCACCCGCGATGACGCCGCCGGCGAAGCATTCGACAAGTGCGGTAAGCTCATCGGCCTCAAGTACCCCGCAGGGGCAACCATCAGCCGTCTCGGCAAGGACCACAACCGCAAATTCGTGGAATTTCCGCGCGCGCTCCACACGCACGACAGCTGCGAGTTCTCGTTCAGCGGCTTAAAGACAGCCGTGCTCCGTTACACCGAGACGCACGACCCGGAATTTATCCAGCAGAATCTCGGCGACATCTGCGCCTCGCTCGAAGATGCCATTGTCGATAGCCTTGTCACAAAGACCATCAACGCCCTCAAGAAGACGAAGATGAAGACGCTCGTGATGGGCGGTGGCGTGAGTGCAAACAGCTGGTTGCGCACCCGATTGCAGGACTACTGCGACAAGAAGGGGATCCGCTTCTGCGTACCGGATCGCAGCCTGAGTACAGACAACGGAGCGATGATCGCCGCAGCCGCCATTCGCCGCAAGTTGCAGGGCAAGCTCGAGTCCATCGACGTCGTGAAACCGTGGATGCCACTGGCTATTTAGACGAGAGAACGCCACTACGTGGCTACAGACGAAAGGCGAGAGAAACCGCGCATATAATACATTCCACAGAACAAAAGCGTTGCATATACTGTTCCGGCGCATTTTAGCGGCTTTTTAGTCGCGTTTTTAGCAGCGCTTTTTAAAATTGCCTTTGTTCTTTTTGCATTTTTCATTGTATATTGTTAATATGATTTTGTCGTATAAAAATAAGGTAATGCTCATTCTTTGTGCTTCAGCCATCTGCTGGGGACAAGATTTGACCGCACCTGTAAACGACGTGGACGTGTTCCGTCCCGAGAAGAGAGAAACCAAAGTCGAAATGGTCGACTCCACGCAAAGCAATTCGATCAAATTGAACGTCGATATCTTTGCAGACGGCTTTATCGGTTCGTATTACATTCTTTGGGATAACGTAGACCTTTCTGAAGATATCAAGAAAACGATACAGAGCAGAAACTTCGCCAAAGACGAGTTCTTCATGCAGAACATCGACCGCGAACAGTTCGAACAGGAACGCATGTTGCAGCTCTTTGAAGACAAGAAGCGCGAGTTCTTCAACATCTTCCCCGAAGAAGCCCTCAAGGAACTCCAAGAAAAGCAAGCCGACGAGTAACGCGGCAGAGCCGCAGTTATGAATTAGGAGTTCAGATTTCGGAATTAGGACTACTACAAAAATCGGGAATCGCACTTCTTGTCATGCCCGACGACTAACAACTAAGCAAATGTTTTTTCAAGAACGTAATTTTACAGACTGGCAGCTTACTGGCTTTGGTGATGCCCCCGCATTTCTCTTCGAGACGGTCGGCAGTACACACAAGCTCATGAAGTCCATGGCAGCCTCTGGAGAAATTGCCCCGGGAACGCTCTTTGTTGCAGACTCACAAAGCGATGGTCATGGTCGTCACGAACGCACGTGGGACTCCCCCGCCGGCAAGAATCTTTATTTCAACATTTTAATCCCGCTCGACGGCATCCCTGCAAGCAATTTCGCACAAATTACGCAAGTTGCAGCTCTCACGTTCGCAGAAACATTCAACAATGTTCGAGAATGCGCGAAGGAAAGCCAAGCATGTCCCGCAAATCGGGATTGCGCAGAATCGGAAAACGCGAACTCGCCAAAAATTACGGTCAAATGGCCCAACGACATTCTCTACGGCAAAAGCAAGTTCTGCGGGATTTTAGCAGAGATCGTTTATACGCGCACACAAGAAGTGCTGCGGCCAGCGCTCTCGATGGGAGTCGGCATCAACGTCAATAGCGAACCCGCCGATTATGCGCACCTGAATCGCGCCGTCACCACCCTCAAGGCCATTTTCGGGCATTCCATCAATCGTGAAAAGCTTTTGCAAGCGCTTATCGGGAATCTCGAACGCGCCATCGGGCAATTCCGCGCCTTCGGCATATCGCCCTGGATAAGCGCCTGGCGCAAGATGGACCAGTTCATCGGCGCCCGCGGAACCATCATCGTAAACAACCACTGTACCGACCAAAACCGTGACACCGGCGAAGGCGCCATCAAAAAAACAGGCCGCATCATCGACATGAACAATGATGGGAGCCTGCTCTTTGAATGTGACGACGGAACCGTCGAAACCGTTATTTCAGCGGATTTGGAAATTTAAATGAAGACAAACGACTTCAAATTCTTTTGGCCGTTCTTTCTTTGCCTATTTACATTGATTCTATCAGGATGCAACGCATTCAACCAATTGAACGTCCATTCCGGCAATTTTGACGTTTATGTTCCTCCTACTTTTACAGGAGCTGGTTATAATATTCCAAAAGACTCTTCCATCAAACGAGCTTCTCTACAGATAAAGCTTCAAAAAAAAGAGATGTTACAACTACATGAAATTTGGAATAAAGAAGCGGTAGGCGATGATAGAACGTTACCAGAAGGAAAAGCCAACATTGCATATCGGCTGAAAAATTTTCCCATAACAGCTTCATACGATTATCTAATGAAGTCAGAAGTATGGCAAGCTTCATTGGGTGGCGGACTAGATCCATTTCCATATCTAAAAGCTTACACCGGTTGGAATGGAAAACACTTTGAATTTGGTATCGGTCTTCAATTGGGCTTTGGTGGTTATAGGTACTCTCTAGAAGGCGATTTTCTTCAACACTGCCACACATTCGAAGGAGAATATGATTGTGGGCATGGTCATTTATCCCAAAAGGACAACACGAAAATTTCATTCACCATAGCACTAGGGACCTATGCAGGTGTTTTTATAACAAAAGAATTAGCATTGACTTACGCCCCCGCAATTTATTTTCCGTGGTGGACGGCAGATGATTTCGACTCGCACGACATTACATTTTCGTTTCCATTTATTATTGAACAATATATGGGAGCATCATACCTGCTGAACAAACATATTCAGCTTTCCTTAGGTGCTACTGTTTATGTCGGCGAAAATTTTTCAGGAAAGCACTGTCAAGCTAATACTAGCGCAAGTTACTTATTCTAACAGCTATCTCTTAAAATACATCCCGCCCACAAGCGAAACGGCAAGCATCACAATCATCGCGGTAAGGCCCATGTCGGCGATATCGCGGTGTTCGCCAGCAGCGCCCGTTTCGATCAGCAAGATGCAGACAAGCGCTAAGACAGCGGCAACACCGCCCATCGTATGAAACATTTTCACTTTTTCTTCGTTTGTGAACTTTCCGTTCGGGCGATTAATAAAGGGCATTGACATCTCCTCCCATGCAAATCCAGACAATAAGACCGACCATCACGAGTGCGCTAATCGCCACGTTCGCGAGGAAAAAGTCGCGATTCATCGCATCCAGGTCATTCGATTTTCTGAACAAGTGAATATAGACGATGGCGGCTGTCATGAGTCCCGTAATCGCCCACCAGATCCAGCCCATGTTCCAGAAGAATCCGAACACAACACAAAGCACAAGCATCGCCAAATGGCTCGCCAGCGCAATGCGCAAGGACTTTTCAAGGCCAAAGCGGGCGGGCACGGAATGCAAGCCCTGCTTGCGGTCAATTTCAATATCCTGCGTCGCGTAAATAATGTCAAAACCGCCCATCCAGAGCATCAGAATGAACAGGAGGAAAATCGGAAACACAGCAAATTCACCACGAACAGCAATCCAGGCGCCAAGCGGACTCATGCCAATTGCAAATCCGAGGAACCAGTGGCAAAGCCAGCTAAAACGCTTCCAGTACGAATACGAGAGCAACAATAGCCACACCGGGAACGCAAGCGCACCCGCCAGCGGCTGAAGCATCCATGCAAACACCACAAACAAGATTCCGTTCAACGCCAAGAACGCCATCACCGATTTTCGGCTCAGGCGCCCGGCCGGCAAATGGCGCTTTGCCGTCCGCGGATTCTCCGCATCGAACTTGGCGTCTGCAATGCGGTTAAAGCTCATGGCGCTGTTACGGGCGGTCACCATGCAAAGCACGATGAGCACGATAATGCGGGCGGTTTCAAAAGCGCTCATGTCACGGAAACCGTTTGCCGCGACCCACATGGAGCCAATCGCGAAAGGCATTGCAAACAGCGAATGGCTCAAACGGACAAGATGTGTAAATTCAAGAATTTTATTCATGGTTTAGCTGTTAGTCAATAGTCATTGGTTGTCATTCCCGCCTCCGAGCGGGAATCTCCCTTTCATCGCCATTCCACACTTTAGCAACACTCGCGACAAGCGATTGTTCCACGCCCAAGTGCTTCAGGATTTTCGCGACGACGGTATCCACAAGCTCTTCGATGCTTTGGGGCTTGCTGTAAAACTGCGGCGACGCCGGAATCACGACCGCACCCGCCAAAGTCACGCGCTTCATATTCTCGATGTGGATCAAGTTGTACGGCATCTCGCGCGGCACAATCACGAGCGGCCTGCGTTCCTTAAGGCAAACATCCGCCGCGCGCACAAGCAAGTTATCCGAAGTTCCCGCCGCAATGCGTCCAAGCGTTCCCATGGAGCACGGCACCACCGCCATGCCCGCAATATCGCTAGAACCGCTCGCGCATTCCGCAAAAAAATCATCCACGTTGCACACGTCTTTGCTGTAGTCAAAAAGCGCACTTTGGCCCTCGTACTCAAGCACCTGTTTACCTGGGTGCGTTACGATAAGCGTCACCTCATGACCAAAGCGCTGCAAGTACATCGCCGTACGGGTCGCATAAATGCCGCCGCTAGCGCCCGTCACTCCAAGCACAAAGCGACTCATGCATTCCCCGGCTTGTGCAAGAACACGCCAAACGAAATTCCGCCATCGAACATCTTGACCTGTTTGACTTCAAAGCCGCATTCTTCGGCCATCTTGCAGAACTGATCAACCGGCAAAAAGCGGATAATCGAATTCACCAGATATTCATAGGCATCGCGCTTGCCGCTAAAAAAGGCGCCCATCACCGGAATGAACAGCGGCGCAAGCACTTTATAGAAGAACTTGTTGAACAAGTTCCTCGGCGAGAAAAATTCCAAAACGCAGAGGTAGCCGCCCGCGTCAAGCACACGGTACGATTCCATCAAGGCGCCACGGGCATCGGGCACATTACGCATGCCAAAGCCATTCAGAATCACGTCAAACTGGCGCTCGGCAAAAGGCATTTTCATCGCATCGAGCTGCACCGCATGCGCATCGATTTTCTTCGGCTTGACTTCGGCAAGCATCCCGTACGAAAAATCACCGATTACAGCCGGGTCCACGACAAAGTCGCGCGGCATTTCTGTTTGCGATTCACACTTACACACACTCTTGCACTTGCAACCGCTCTCAAAAATCTTGCGGAAGGTATCGGCAAAATCGCCCGTGCCTCCACACAAGTCGAGCAGACGCACTTTATTCAAACCGCGCGGCATCTCGGCTTGCATTCCCGAAAGCGGCGTCTTGCCAAGCAATCCCGGCATCTCTTCTCGCCATTCAGCGCCCATCATCTTTTTCAAGCGCTTGCAGCAATACCTGCGCCACAGCACATCCTGATAGCAGCTCAGAAAGTGATTCAGAAAATCGTAACGGCTTGCAATGCCATCGAACATCTTACGCACGGGACTTTTCATATAGCAAAATGTAGAAATAAAAAGCGACCTGGATTTTTATCCAGGCCGCGAATTTCATCATGAGCGGCGACGCATCTCGACAAGACGCATCTTGGCGAGGCGTATCGCGTCGCTACCAGTTACTGGAACTTCGCCGTAAAGGACGCTCCATCCGTCGGGCTTACAAGACGCGGATTGTCCGTCACGCCATCGCTCCAGCCGGTAAACACCGCACCAGCATCCGGAACAGCCTTGAGTTCCATTTTCACGCCGCCAAAGAACTTGCCCTTGAAACTTGCACTCGGAAGCTTCATGCCTTCCATAAGTACAGTACCATTGCCAGTAGCGCCAATGCTCACGGAAACTGTACCGCTCAAGCCAAATTCTTCCTGGTATTCCTTAAGGACCTTCGGATCGCGGTCATTTGCCCATTTCTTTAAGCAAGAACCATCCCTGCTGAAGCCATTATTGTCAGGGCAAGAGTTGGTATAGTACTTTTGATCCTGCTTGAACTTGGCGAGGTCGCGATCCATTTCAGCCTTGTCAATCTTTGAAACCATGGAATTGACAATTTTTTCCACATTCTTACCGTTCGTGTAGCTATCGAACATCACTGCCGAGCGGTTAATGAACATGCGCTTGAAATCCGGATTCTTGATGAGCTGGTTATAAAGATTGGCGAAGCAGCCTTCATCCTTGCACGGCTTATTTCCGCCACCCTTCTTGATCCAGGCAAACATATTGGATTCCTGGTTGAATTCCTTATCGTTCACGCCCCAAGTCCAGTCAAAGCCATGGTCGAGGTCATAGACCATGAACTTCCACGGATGTCCCGGAGCGGACCATGCACGAACATTGTTGTTCGGCCAGTCACCATTGTGCATATAAATTTCAGCAGCCATATAATCGGCCAGGTTACCCACATCGAGCATCGTCTTCACGGTGTCATACTTTGCATTGTTTTCACCGGAGAAATCATTGGTTGCCACATAGTGGAGCATGTTCATATAGGCGTCCGTCGTACCGCTGCTGGCTTCGACTTCCTTGCCCAAATGCTTGATGAAGTTCACCGTATTCGCATCGATCTTGTAGTTCGTTTCTACGTAATGCTTGTTGAAGCGTTCACGCATATCATGGATGCCGTAATACTTACCGTTATAGAACACCACAACCTGACGGCTTCTCTGGTAATCGACGCTAGTACCTTCGAGAAGGGCTCCGCCCATAGCATCTTCGATGTAGTCGCTAACAAAGCGGTTACCATTATTACGGAGATTAAAGGACTTGTACTTGTCATTTACGCCCTTGCGGGTTTCGAACAACGGATAGTTGATGCTGCCGTCTTGATATTCTTCACGCATACGAATCGAGACAGACTTCTTGTCATTCAAGCGGCTATAGCCACCCATCAAGGAAATACCGGCATCAATTTCCCAAGTCGAGCCATTTTTCGTAGAAGATCCACTTTCGAAATATTCCACATGAACAGGCACTTCAACATCGGCATAAAGGCCTACACTGTCACTGCAACCCTTCGGAGCCTTGCAGCTCGTCTTGATATAATGTTCACGGAAGAAACTGGAATCTACGCTGATCGCGACAATCGGCATCTTCACCTGGTCTTCGTCAACAAAGAACGTGCGGGTTGTAACCTTATTCGGAAGGGCACCCTTCTTGAAAGTGGCGCAGCGGAATGCCACGCTGTGGTCAATCGTCTTCGGGGAATTAAATTCTGGAGAATTTTCCGTCGGGACAGAACCATCCGTTGTGCAACGGAGCTTGACACCTTCATCAAGAGCAGGAGGATTCAGCTTAAACGGTTCGCTGTAGAATCCAGACTTAAGGCCGCTCATATCTGCTTCAGGAGCAACTTCATCGTAAGCCTTTGATGCTGTATTCGGCTTTTCCGGAGTCGGCTTTTCAAAGTATTTCCAGTATCCGCCATCGACAATACCCCAGCTAAGGCCGGCTGTCAATTCAGGATATTCAACACTATCACGGATTCCGTTGTACTTGTCGATCAAGTAAATCGTACCGCCATCCTTATCGAGCTTCCAGTTCGTATGCGGGCGCGTATGGCGACCACCATCAAGATCCGCACTCTGCACTGCAGAAATATTTTTCTTATCGCAGAAAACGACCAAGAAAGACTTAGCCTTGAGAACATAGCTACCAAAAACCCACTTGCGCAAGTTCTTCATGTTTTCAACAAGCGTGTAGCCCTTCAGATCAATATCCTTATCGCCGGAATTGTAAATTTCCACCCAGGACGGATCATCGCCGTTTTCGTCCAGCCAGTCTGTATTCAGCGGAGCAATTTCCGTTATACGCAATGCAGATTGCCCAACCCAAATAAGCGACGTATCTTGCGGAATATAAACCGTATCGATAACGCGAACGGTATCCGTACCAATAATTTCATACGTCGTATCAAAATGCGGGTTCACAGGAACGACCGATGTGTCATAGCCGCCACCTGGCTTCGGCTTAATGATCGTATCTTTACAAGCACCAGGCGTTAAACATTGCGGACCAGGTTCATCGTTACCTGGTATAATCGGGTTTTTATTCTCCTCAGCACAGCCAAGAATAAAAACTGTACCTAAAACCGCAGCAAAGGCAAAGAACGGTCTTATTTTTTTCAAACGTATCACGGCGACCACCTAAAATAAAAGACTCACTCTCCACAGCAAAATGCCGTGAAGCACCTAATCATCCATCCAACAACAGTAAATTTAGTAGTTTTTTTAAAAAAATAACAGTAATATTCTCTTTACCCTTGACAAGCCGAAAATAAATATCTATAATTGGGTCACCAAAATGGTTCTGTAGCTCAGTTGGTAGAGCAGTGGACTGAAAATCCGCGTGTCGTTGGTTCAATTCCAATCGGAACCACGAAGAAACCTCGGTGAAAACCGAGGTTTTTTCTTTATTTTCGGCAATTTCCCGAGAAAAGCAGAAAAAAAAATGTCCCCTCGTAAAAAAGGACATTGAAAAAAAACTCTTTCGTCTGTAGCCGCGACGCGGCGTTCTCTCGTCTGAGATGGATGTGATTTATTTCACAGGCGGCAGGAGTCCCTTCTTGGCAAACTCGCCTTCGGGCCTATAGCAGGAATAAAATTCGTCCCAGTGCTCCATGAGAATATCGATGAGTTCCGGCTGGAAATACGAGCCACGGGATTTTTGCATTTCGTCCTTGACTTTTTCTTCAGGCCAGGCCGGCTTGTAACAGCGCGGGCTAGAAAGCGCATCCAGGACATCCGCCACAGCACAAATACGGGCGGCAAGCGGGATTTCTTCACCTTTTAGCCTATCCGGGTAACCCGTGCCATCCCAGCGTTCATGATGGCAGCCGGCAATATCCGAGGCCATGCAAAGCAAATCCGTCTTGGAATCACGGAGCAAAGTACGACCGATAATGGAATGCGCCTTCATCCGTTCATATTCTTCTGGAGTCAGCTTCCCGGCTTTATTCAGAACCATATCCGGAATACCGACCTTTCCAAGGTCGTGCAGCGGAGCCGCGTAGAAAATCAACTCCTGCTGTTCTGAAGGAAGTCCCATATAGCGGGCAAGCTTCAATGAAATTTCTGCAACACGGTGAATGTGGTCACCCACTTCGTGGCTGCGGAATTCAGAAACCTCACCCAGAATGCGGATGAGTTCCATGTGCGCCGACTTGAGTTCATCGGCCTTACGCTCCAGCTGCTTCGCATAGCGCTCTAGCTTCTGGGCCCGCATTGCAGACTCAATCGTCTTTGCAGAATAAACCGAAATAAGTTTCAAGCGTTCCAGGTCTTTCTCGGAAAAGAACACATTTTCCCCGACCTTGTTGATCGCCTGAAATACGCCCATCACACGATCATCGCTTTCTAGCGGCATCGTCATAACGGATGTCGTATGGTAACCGCTCTTGATATCGCTCCGCCGGTCAAACCTGGAATCGCAGTACGCGTCTTCCACCAAAAGCGGTTCACCCGTCTTGAGGGAATAGCCGACAAAGCCAGCCGATAGCGGTATTCGCAGTTCGCTCACGCCATGGGCAACTTTTGTCCAAAGTTCGTTACGTTCTTCATCGACAAGCCAGAGCGAGCAGCGGTCGGCCTGGACAATTTTCCGGCCTAAATCAGCCATAAGCATAAGGAGACTGTCCGTTTTATGCTCTGCAGCAATTTTGGGCATGTACTCGAACAAAAGAGCAGCGACTTCGCCGTCTCCAAGATCGGTAGCGTTTCCTTGATAGCTCATAGTATGTAAAAAAATAGTTATTTCTGCATAAAATGCAAAGTATCGTTGACGATATCCAAGTATTTTTTCTATTCTTTGCGCACCAATTGGAGGAATAGGCTAATTGGTAAGTCAGCGGTCTTGAAAACCGCCGCCGTAAGGCTTGGGGGTTCGAGTCCCTCTTCCTCCGTAAAAAGCTCCCTTCGGGGAGCTTTTTTTAATTCGGAATTAGGCGGCTTCGCCGCGATTATTTCAATTCCTAACTCATACTTCCGCATTCCTAATTCCGCGAAGCCCATCCCAATCAGCGCGGCAATCTGCGGCAAAGTCCGCAACAGCAGTCGCAGGCTCATCATAAATAAGCGTACACACCTTGAGCGGGAGCGGGAAATCCGCCCCGAACGCAGCCAAGCACGATGATGTCGTCGCCCCAGTCGTAAAGACATCGTCTACAACGACGACAGTCCCCCGTGTGGGCATTTTTCTAGGAAATTTTGCAACAAACGCCCCCGCCACATTCATTTCGCGTTCTTCTTTCGAAAGCTTCGTCTGTGAAACCACGAACGTCTTGCGCTTTAGTAGGCGGCAAACCTTACCACCAGTCGCAACAGCAAGCGCCGCCGCCAGAAGTTCCGCCTGGTTGTAACCGCGCTCGCGATACCTCGCCCTGTGAAGCGGCACAGGCACAAAGTAAAGCGGCTGCGCAAGCATCGATAGCTCCTGCGCCACCATTCCCTGCTTTACCGCCGACGAATGGCGCACCAGGTAAGACGCGAGTCCTGGAATATTCCTGTACTTGAGCGCATGCACAAGGCGCCTTGTCAAAGGACGCATCGGGAAAAGGCAAAAAACATCCTCGTTCGGGAATTTAGGCGAACACGATTCACGAGCCAGTTCCGCCGCACAAGACGGGCAAAGCCACGGATCAAGCTTCTCCGAAGAATTCCCGCATCCCAGGCACTCCATCCCGAAAACAAAATTTGATACAGTCCTCAAAACTCCCATAAAGCCTCCTGTCATAAAGCAGCGCAAAATCGCGTCCATCTCTATAACACGCTTTTTTCAGGCAAATAGTTCGGTAAAATTTTATTTAAAATTCTACCACCTAAAACTTCACTGGATCCTTCGACTCCACTACGTTCCGCTCAGGATGACACGTCTCTCGTCTAACCCTCTATTTATTCCCCTGATAGCGTAGGCACATCAACAGCCCAACGAGGAACATGCATACAAGCGCAAACGAACCACCATAGGAGAGAAACGGCAACGGAAGCCCAGTCACAGGCATAAGCCCGATCGTCATCGCGATATTCACCGTGATATGGAACAGGAAAATCGTGCAAGCCCCCATCGTCATGAGCGTTACAAACGGATCGTCATTCGTCTTGCAAATCGAGGAGGCTCGCCATAAGAACAACGTAAACAGGGCAAGAATTGCCGCGCATCCGACAAACCCAAACTGCTCCCCGAGAACGCTGAAGATAAAGTCCGTATGTTCTTCGGGCAAAAAAGAGAGGTTCGTCTGGGAACCGTTTCCAAAGCCCTTGCCGCCAATGCCGCCACTACCAATTGCCGTAAGCGACTGCAACACCTGATAGCCATCGCCCAGCGGGTCACTCATCGGATCCAGGAACGTGTTCACGCGCTTCTGCTGGTGCGGCTCCAGCATGTTCCACACCATCGTACTGGCATACCCCGCCAAGATGTTCGTCGCAATGATCACGCCCGAGAACTTCTTCGACAAATGCCTGCGCAACACGGAGAAAACGACAAAGCAAATCAACACGCCCCACAAGACCTGCATCACCATCGACTGTGAATGCGAAAACAGCACTGACAGCACGGGACTTACGATCAGGAACAAGTCCGTAAAGGTCAGCCCCGCAAAAAAGAACCCGACAAGCGTCACTGCGGTAAACACAAGCGCCGTACTCAAATCCGGCTGCTTCAGCACAAGCAGGAACGGCACAACAAAAAGCCCGAGCGGCACCAAAAAAGTCTTGAGCTTATGCAAGCTCACCGGGTGTTTCGAAAGCCAGTACGAAATCGTAATGAGGTATGCAATCTTTGCAAATTCCGAAGGCTGCAACTTGATCACTTTCAAGTCAATCCAGCGCCCCGCCCCCTTCACGTCCCCCGCAAAGATAAGCACGAACAAAAGCAAGACCAGCGCAATGGCATAAGACGGAACTGCAATACGCTTGAGCCAGTCAATTTTCACAAACACAAGGCCCACGGCAATCGCAATCCCCGCCAGAAAGTAGATAATCTGCTTAAACCAGTGCGTATTGTAGAGGGCCAGTTCCTCGCCCACAGTCGCCGAATACACGAGGAACACGCCAAATGTCATAAGTACAAGCGTCACGGCAATAAAGAGCCAATCGAACTTTAACGATTTGTCCTGAATGCGATCGGTACTCATTCATGTTCCTCTTCTTCTTTACCAAAAAACGCCATCAGCACTTTATGAGCAATCGGGGCCGCCACTGAACCGCCACCGCCGCCAGCTTCGATAATTACGGCAAGGGCTATTTGCGGATCATCCAAAGGGGCTACCGCAGCAAACCAGGCATGCGTCTTCTGCCCTTTTTTCCATTCGCCAGAACCCGTCTTTCCGCCCACGCGAATTCCAGGTACAGCGGCTTTCTTACCTGTTCCCCCCGGATGGTTTACCACAGAGTCCATTGCATTCAAGAGCACACGATGCGTCTCAGGCTTCATGGTTCCCGGACGGATAATCTCCGGTTCAAAACGGCGCACCACATTGCCCTCGGCATCCTGCAGTTCCTTCATAAAATGCGGCCTGTACACGCCCTTGTTCGTTGCCAGAGAACCCACAAATACAGCCTGCTGCAAAGGCGTCACCATCTGCCCTTGCCCAATCGAAAGGTTCAAGATAAGTCCACGCGCCCAGCGCCAGCCAAGGCGCTTGTTGCGCTGATTAAACGAAGCCGAATCCGGGAGCCATCCCGCGCGTTCGCCCGGAATATCCACGCCCAGCAGCTTTTCGCCATAGCCAAAGCGTCGCCCAAATTCGTTGATACGCGCCATGTCGATTTCAAGGCCCGCCTGATAGAAATACACATCGCACGAAAGGCGTAGCGCATGCACCACGTTCAAGTTTCCATGCACACCCCAGCACCTCTGGTAACGTGCCCCGTACTGGTAGCCGCCCGTACAAGCCTTCGGATAATACTTTGTCTCCGAGATAATCCCGCTTTCAAGCCCTGCCCCAGACGTCACGAGCTTAAAAATCGACGCCGGCGGGTAAATGCCCGAAATCGCACGGTTCGTCAGCGGGCGCATCGAATCAAGCGCCACGTGCGCCCAGCCCTTGTTGCGCTCACGGCGCTTTAAGGAAAAGATATTCGGGTCAAGTCGCGGCGAAGAAACCATCGCGAGGATTTCACCATTGCGCGGGTCCAGCGCCACCAAGGCGCCTTTTACCGAATCGGGAATCGCCGCCTCGGCCGCCTTTTGTAGCTTCAGGTCTATCGTCGAAATCATGTGCAGCCCCGGTTCAGGCGCAATAAAGCCCCCCACATCCGAGAGCGTTCGCACTTCGCGCCCCGAGGCATTCACCTCCACTAGCTTGAGACCGTTCTTGCCGCGGAACTCCTTGTCGTATTCCTGCTCAAGCCCCTTTTGCCCTACGCGGTCGCCCTGCGAATATGACGCATATTCCTGAAGCTTTAGCTGCTCTTCCGAAATTTCACTCGTGTAGCCGAGCACATGCGAAGCAAGCGTCCCGTACGGGTATTCTCGGCGCGATTCGATGATCACCGAAACGCCCGGCAATTCCGTCGAATGCTCTTCAATTACCGCGACCTGCTCCATCGTCGCATCTTCCAGAATACGGACCGGGCGCGTACGCACCCAGCGAATCCTCTGGAAAGCCGTATCAAGCGACAAGGAATCAAAAAGCCGCACTCCAGCCGCATCACGGATGTTCAAGAGCTTTCTGAAAATGGAATCCCTGTCCGCCTTCTTGCGCGGCATTTCAAGCGCCTGTAACGCAATCTGGTACGACGGGCGGTTGCGCACCAGCACATTCCCGTTGCGGTCGTAAATGTAGCCTCGGTCGGCAATCAGCTCGATACGGCGCAAGCGGTTATTTTCGGAACGCTGGAAGTTTTCCTCGTAATGCAAGTACTGCAACGAAAACAGCCTGAACAGGATTACCGCAAAAAGAATAACAGTCCCGGCAAGGAATATCAGAATATTCCAGTTTCTGCGGACTCTGGCCTCATTCTCCGAAGTATCGTTATACATCCGACTTCTTCCCCGAAATGAGGTAGAACAAAATACCGCCAATAACTACAGTGTAAATGCTTTCCGGTACCGTTTTCGTCAGGAATAAAGTCGTCACGACATCCTTTTCGAGACCTGTAATTAGGAAATAGAACATATCGTTCACATAGAATGCAAGCCCAAGGACCCCAATTTTCGGGGGCAAATTCAACGTGAGGAAGTGTTCTTCCAGCTGTCCCACGGCAAAACCCACAATCGTCATCGCAATTGCATTGGCGCCAAGCCATTCCACAGGCGCATAGATATCCTGCGTAAAGCCCGCCAAAAAGCCCCAGAGACACCCCGTAGCAGCCCCAAAGCGAAGCGCCACAGATACAATGAAAATCAAGACAAAGTCAGGCCCGACGCCCAAAATCTTAAGCCAGTCGCCAATCGTCGACTGCACCGCAAAGGCAAGCACAAACATCAGAAGCGTCTTCAACCATCCGTAATTACTCATCGAGCAACTCCTGGATAATCCAATCCGGTTCCTTCTGCATCACAAACACTTCTTCCAAAGTCGAAAATTCCTGGAACGGCTTCACATCCATAAGGCTCATCACGTCCAGATCCGCCTTGCGCACCTTGTGCACCGTGCCCACCGGGATTCCCTTCGGGAAAATGCCGCCAAGCCCCGATGTAATGAGCGTATCGCCCTCGGCAACGCCTGCATGCGAGGGAATCATCGCCGAAAGCAAATGACCGTCTACGGACTCCAAGAAGCCCACCACTCGCGTACGGCGCTCAAGCACGGAGAGTTTCAAGTTCGGATCCACGAGGAGCTGTACACGGGAATGCGTCAGCGAAGCCTTCGAAATCTTCCCGACAAGGCCGTTCATCGACATCACCGGCATGTTCTCCTTCACGCCGTGATGCGTTCCGCGGTTGATCACGAGAGTCGTCAGAAAACGCCCGGGGTTATGCCCCACCACGCGAGACGTCACGATAGGGAAATCCCACTTGTCGTCAAAGCGCACAAGCGTGTGCAAACGAGCCAGTTCCTGCAAGCCCTCGCTCGCGTGGTAAGTCTCCTGACGGAGCCTTGCGTTTTCCGCCTTCAGATGGTCATTCTCGGCCTGCAAGGACTTGAAGTCGTTCACCGAGGCAAGCAAGAGCTGCACCGGGTAAAACACCGTCGAAAGCGCCTTATCGACAATGCTCTCGCGCACCGCCGTCGAAGACGCATGTATCAGAATCCCTAAAACGAGAAAAAAGGCAAAAGCGACAACGCCATGCCTTTGGGTAAACAGATCGACAATAAAGCGAAAAGCTCTAAGCATCGAAGTGCAATTTCAGAATTTAGGTAGAAGATGCCACCAAAACAGGACGGTACTTGTCCAGGTCTTCGAGAATGCGGGCAGCGCCCTTGCAAACGCAAGTCATCGGATCGTCAATCACGTTCACCGAGAGGCCCGTTTCCTTGCGGATACGTTCGTCGAGACCGCGCAACTGGGAACCGCCACCCGTGAGGATGATGCCCTTGTCGTAAATATCGGCAGAAAGTTCCGGAAGCGTGATGCTCAAGGCCTGCTTCACAGCTTCGATAATGGCCGTCACCGGCTCGTTGATGGCTTCGCGGATTTCGGCACTACCGATAGGAATCGTGCGCGGCATACCGGCAATAAAGTCAAGGCCCTTGACTTCCATCGTCAATTCTTCTTCGAGCGGGCTTGCAGAACCGATCTGGATCTTGATCTGTTCGGCAGTGCTTTCACCAACGCAGAGGTTGTACATAGTGCGAAGGTAGCGTACAATGGCCTCGTCCATTTCGTCACCGCCCACGCGCACAGAGCCGTTGCAGTCGGACTTGTTCAAGGCAATCACAGCGATGTCGGACGTACCGCCGCCAATATCCACAATCATGTTACCGACCGGTTCTTCGACCGGGATGCCCATGCCGATAGCGGCAGCCATCGGTTCATGTACCAGGTGCACTTCCTTAGCGCCCGTCATCTTGATAGCATCGATCACAGCACGCGTTTCCACTTCGGTAATTCCGTTCGGAACGCCAACCACCACACGCGGTTTTACCATCCACAACGGATAGCGCTGTACGCGCGTGATAAAGGTGCGCAAGAGCGTCTCGACAAGTTCAAAATCAGCAATCACGCCATCACGCATCGGGCGTATAGCACGGCTTTCGCCAGACGTACGGCCAAGCATCTTCTTAGCTTCGCCGCCAATGGCAGTCACGCGATTGCTCTTACGGTCAACAGCAATCACAGTCGGTTCGTTAATGACAATGCCCTGTCCAGCCACATGGACAAGCGTATTTGCGGTACCCAGGTCTATACCGATATCACAAGAAAAAAGTCCGAACAAAATTTAACCCTCTGTAGTAGAAATCCCAGCTAAAAATATAACTAAAATAGTCGAAACCATTACCTAAGGATTTTTATCCTTACCAAATTTTAGGACCTTGGAATAACGGTCCCAATGCCTACCGTGAACCTCGTAACGGTACTTGCGCTTTTCGTACATGGCAAGGTCCCGATAGATGTAAAAATCGACTTCTGCATACGCCGCGTAAATCTCAGCCTCGGCGCCTTCGAACAACCTAAAATCACGAATCTTGTAATACGGTTCATCAAGCAAGTCAGCCTTAGTCGCATTGGCGTTCAACGTTTCTGCGACCATGAACTTCAAGTCTTCCTGCAAGTACGAGAGGAGTTTCTTTTCAATGCGTTCCGTCGGTTCAGAACAAGACGAAAGCAACACAAGAAATATGAGGGATAAGATTTTCTTCATGCCCATAAAATAAAAAAAGAAACGCACCCAAGTGGAATGCGCTTCATAAATTTTAGCAACAAGACTGTTAGAGCAATTAGGAATTAGGATGTAGGAATTAGGAATTTTTAATTTGGCGGCTTCGCCGCGATTATTTCAACTCCGAATTCCAAACTCCGAATTCCGAATTAAATCATTAGAACGAGTACGTTGCAGAGATTCTGGAGAAGAGTCTGCCTTCGCCCTGGAACGGGTTACGGAAGAGGAGGTCTTCAGCAACAGTCACGTCGATCTTCAGCTTTTCTTCGATATTGATACCGAAACCGAAGCCAATGTGGTCCTTGGAGGTTCCATCAGCAAGCGGGTTTGTGCTGAAGAAGTTGCCGTCTTCCTTGCAGATGCCGTACTTTCCGCCCTTATCTGCTTTGTACTTGGCTTCGTTCTTGTCATTGACATTGCAATCTGTATAAAGGATGGACTTCTGACCGCCAACACGGATAATGAACCAATCCCACCAGATATTACGTTCGATACCGAAGCTGATCATGCCACCGACATCGGTACGTTCATCCCAGTGCTTGTTGTCTTCATTGCGGGAGTCATAAACCCAAGAGCCGCCATTCAAGGACTTGTCAAAGAGCCAGTCATGAGCCTTTCTCTTGTTATAGATAAAGTCCAAGCCCATCCAGAAGAAGCCACGGTCGAGAGCGACGTTGATACCGACGCCCACCTGAGCATGCTTTTCATCCAGACCCGGAGCATCGATGAACTTGAGGTTCATAGCCGGAACGAGTTCGCCGTTAATAGCGTCCAAAGTAAAGAACGCACGGGACTTGATCAACCAGGAGAAGTTGCCGTCGTCAAAGAAGCTGTGGTGTTCCGGACCGTACTGGATACGGGCCAAAGCAAGAGAGAATTCCAAGTCAAAGTAGTTCGTGAACTGGAAGTTCATACCACCGTCAGCCTGTACGATAGAAGCGAAGGCGTCTTTCTTCACCTGATAATTGCCATCTTCGCCCATGTCGCCACCGTCCTGCTGTGCAATATACACATGCAAGCCCCAGGCATTACCGTTCGAGAGCGTACCGCCCAAGAAACCATCGAAGTTCGTCACCGTTTCAGGAACTTTAGTGCTAGAGCCATTTTCGCCAATCACGACATCCGGCAAGTACTGGATAAGTTCGGAATTAATGCGGCCAAAGAGACCACCGATAGAAATACGGGGATCCGGATTGTTGTCTTCTCCGACAGAGATGGAGAAGATACCGCCGAAATTCGGGTGCTGCGGATCCTTGTTCGTACCGGCAGCCACATCCTGCGTGTAAGGACCAAATTCACCAATCAAGTAATTGGAGTAGAGGTTGATGTTTGCCGGGTTATCAAAGATGCTCACATCATCCATGATGTAGGTCGTATTCTTACCCATAGATTCAATACGGGCAAATGTTGCAAAAGCAGACCCAACACCAAGAATTCCAAATGCGGTGCCAACCGCAGCTACGGTTTTTAAGTTCATGGATTAACTCCTATTGAAAATTCTTTTATAAAGTTAGTTTTATAAAAGAAAAAACGCAACATAAATTTAATGAAACATCATTTTTTTTGATGTCATTCCCGAAATCAGGATACAAAAAAGGCCAGACGCAAGTCTGGTCTTTTTTGCAAGCTTTATAAGTGAATTATTCGGTGAACGTGAACGGAATCGTAACCGTCGTGTTACCAGACTTCACCTTGCTGAAGGTCCAGCGGCTAACTGCATTCTTGACTTCGGAGTCGAATTCCGGGAAACCGGTCGTCGAAGAAACAGTAGAGATGCTGATGATTTCGCCACCCGGAGCGATCGTGAACTTCAAGGTAACCTTACCCTGGAATCCCGGTTTCTTCTTCAGGCACTTGTTATAGATGTGGCGAAGACCCGGAGTACGCTGGCGGACAACCTTCATGATGTCTGCAGCGGAACGAGAACCACCACCGGCACCCATGTCGATATCACGCATGGACGGAGTCTTGATGGAACCCTTAGCCTTAGTAGCGATACCGCCGCCACCACCGCCAAGGAGACCTGCAAGGCCGTCACCGATACCACCGGAACCACCTTCTGCGTAACCTTCATTGAAGCCACCATTAGCCTTACCGCGACGGCCACCGAGAACGGTCTTACCCGTAGTCTGGAGACCAGCGACGTCCTTGAGCACCTTATCGATGTCCTTGGTGAACTTCTGGTTCTTCATCAAGTCATAAGCAGCAGCAGAGGCATTCTTGGTCTGAGCAGTGAGGAGCTTGAGCACGCCGCGAGTCTGCGGAGCGTTCGGCTGGCCCTTACCGCGCGGCTTACCACCGCCACCAGCTTTCTTACGAGGCTTCTTCGGTTCGGGCTTCTTCTTTTCTTCCTTCTTTTCTTCCTTCTGCTCAATCTGCATGGAAGTAGTAAGGTCCACGGAATCAGCGTTGTCGAATACGACTTCAGCAACGACCTGTTCGTACATGGAAGCCCAAATACACATAGCCAAAGCGATCACAAGAGAGACACCGGCGATTGCGCCCATCTTCTTGTCGGATTCCGGCATGAGCGACGCAATAAACGGATCTATGTTCTTCTTTGCCATTGATTATTCCTCCCCGCCGTTCTTTTCCATCACGGCGAATGCGATATTCGTGTATCCGGAGAAGCCGCAAGTGGCCATGACCTTATACATCGCATCATACGGGATGTTCTTGTCAATCTGGACAATGATGTGACCAGCTTCATCGGCAGGAAGGCCCATCTTGAGAGCGTGTTCCTGTTCGATTGCGCGACGGTCCTTCAGGATTTCGTCCACCTTCGTAACGAGGAGGTCTTCCTGAGCGAGAACGTCAGCGGTCGGCACGACCTTTTCATTGTCAACGATAACGTAGTTAGCATCGACCACGACAGTCAAAGAAACTTCCTTCGGCTGGACCTTGGAGGTCGAGATCGGAAGAATCAAGTTTTCTGCCTGGGTCAAGAGCTGACCTTCAGCGTCCATGTTCTTGATCATGAACACCAAGATGATGGTCATCATGTCCATCATGGACGTTAAGGAGAAAGGTACGTCTTCGCTATACTTACGAGATTTTCTAGCCATGATTAACCTCCCAACTTTGCAAGGTTGATCTTGCTGAAACCAGCTTCCTTAGCACGGTCCATGAGCTGGATGATCTTGTCGAACTGAGTGTCGTCGTTTGCAACGATGATGATGTTATCAACGTCGTCCAAGTCGATGAACTGAGTATGGATTGCGATCAAGTCCTTAGCGATGAGATCGTATGCGGAGAGCGGATAAACCATAGACTTGTCACCCGGCTTGAGAGTGCGGGCAGAGTTCGGCTGAAGCGTTGCAACAGCCATGCCCGGAGTCGGGGCCTTGAGAGCGGCCGGCTTCTGCATACCCATTGCACCTTCACCCGGAAGGGACAAGAAGTTGTTGGCACCGTCTACATAAGCACTGTCGGCATGAGCTTCTTCAGAGCTACCGTCGTTCTTATATGCGGCCCAGATGACCTTACCCGGGTCTTCTTCAGATTCTTTCTGAATAGCCCAGAGTTCGATGGTTTCGATTTCGTAGAGATACTTCTCTTTGTCCATTTCGGAACCATCTTTGCACTTCGGTCCATGTCCACTTTCAACAGCCGTCTTCACGTCTTCCATCGGATACGTAACGAGCTGAGCATCAGACTTGCAACGGAACGTCCACATTTCCTTGAAATAGACGTTCGGCTGGAAACCACCGCGTGCACCGATAACAAGGTAGTTGTTAGCGATAGCGAGGGATAAGTTCAATGCCTGCTCATCAGGTGGAGGCGGCACGTCATTGTCGATAAGCATCTGGCTGCGTTCAGGCAGGTTCACTTCGACAATGGCGAGTTTGGAGAAAGCAGTCATGGTCAAAAGCATAGGAATCAAGATGGTGAACAAGCCCATCGCCGGAAGCAAATCCGGTTCTTCGACCTTTCCTGGTTTCTTGATATTTTTTGCCATGTTTATTTAAACTCCAGTTAAAATTAAACTCTCTGATTGATTATGCGAGGGAGTTGATAATCTTGAGGCCCTTTTCTTCCATTTCCTGGATGAGGCGTTCGGAGTTCATGTTGAGAAGACCAACGATGACGAGGAGCGGAACTGCAGAGAGAAGTCCGAGGAGCGTAGTACCCATAGCGATAGCAATACCATCAGCAAGAGCCTTAGCACGTTCAGAAGCCGGCTTGTTAGCAACAGCGTCGAATGTGTAGATCAGACCGTAAATCGTACCCATAAGTCCGAGCAACGTGGAGATGGAAGCCATAACGGAGATGATGGAGATGTAGCGAGTGAGGCGCGGAGCTTCAGTGAGGAACACAGCATCAGAAGCAGCAGTCATCAAGTCACGAGCCTTGTCTGCATCCTTGCAGTTGAGCTTAGCAGCAACGATAGCGTCCATAACCTTAGCGATCGGGAGCTTGGAGCTCTTAGCGAACTGGAGAGCCTGTTCGAGCTGGTTCTGCATAACGAGCTTACCGAAATCGGCCATGAACTTAGCGCGGCCCTTGGAGCTCTTCACCATGATGTAGGTAACGCGTTCGAGAGAGAAACCGAGGCCGATGATGAACACGACCAAGATGATCCACATGAACTGGTAACCATCAGATTCAGGGCTGAAGGATTGAAGCAATTTAGACATTAGAGACTCCTTTAATTGAGTTATTGTTTTTGTTGTTTTTGATAATCTTCGTTCATATTTATTTTTTTTTGGAGCGTTGTGGGAGTTTTTAGTAGTAAAACTTTCTTTACCGCGCTGAAATCGCCCTCAAGCCCAATAAAATAGGGGAATCCCATGAACTAGGATTCCCCGTAAAATAGTTTTTACCGCTATTTCTTCTTGCCTTTTTTAGCCTTTTTCTTGGCTTTCTTGGCTTCGGACTTAGCTTTTTTGCCCTTCTTGCCCTTCTTGGAGGTCGCTTCGACAGCTTCTTCATCGCTAGAAGATTCAGAAGCAGCTTCGACACCTCTTTCAGAAGCCGGGATCAAGCTCGGGTCAGCC
Organism: Fibrobacter sp.; assembly: GCF_045112255.1. Taxonomy (GTDB): domain Bacteria; phylum Fibrobacterota; class Fibrobacteria; order Fibrobacterales; family Fibrobacteraceae; genus Fibrobacter. The sequence continues at coordinate 54,186 of NZ_JBGUHR010000042.1, read as the reverse complement.
ATCCACTGCTTGAGCTTGGCGAGTTCTTCTTCAAGCTTTGCGCGATCGTCCTTAGTTTCCTTGACGATGTTGCGGAAGGTGGAGACCTTTTCTTCGAGGGTCATAGCGTCAGACTGTTCAATCTGTTCGATACGAGCCTTCAACTTGAAGTAAGCCGGGTCAGCAAAGAGCGTAGACGGGTCAAACTTTTCGATCTTGGTGTTAAGATCTTCGTTAGCTTCGTCGAGCTTTCTCAAGGTTTCAAAGAGCTTTGCAGTCCATTCGTTATCGATACCGTAGTGAGCAGAAGCCTTGATACCCGTTGCGCACTGCGGGATAGCGAGCTGCTTGGCAGCATCAGAACGGCTGTTCAATTCTTCACGGTAGGCTTCCAAGTCTTCATGGGCAGCCATGATAGCGTCATCCTTCACCATGCCCTGACCAATGTATTCACGCACGATCAAAGCACTGTCCGGAAGCGGAGAATTGGCGAATGCATCAGCAACTTCGACGAACACAGCGCAGCCCTGGTAATACATTTCGATGTAGCCCATTTCTGCAGCAATCACGTCCTTGTTGTAGAAGCCCTGGTCACGAGCAAGGTCGATGTTCTTCTGGAAGATCGGACGAGCCTGTTCGTAGTAAGTCGGGAGCTGCTGCACAATGCCGATGCGTTCTGCAAACTTTTCTTCTTCCTTCTTACCGTTGAGCTGCTGTTCACGAATCTTTGCAGCCATCGTCACGAAGAGCATACCCATCTTGTTGGTGGCACGGAAGGTCCACTTTTCAGATGCGTAGGCAGCAGACTTGGAGTAATGCCCCATAGCCTTCTGGAGGGTTTCAACCAAGCTCTTGATGATCTTGGCCTTTTCCTTTTCCTTGCCCTTCAAGACAACCGGAGTCATCTTGTTGTATTCCTGTTCACCCATGTAGAATGCAGCTTCAGCCGGGATAGCAGCGTCTGCGTTTTTGATCTGCAAACCGTACTTGTCGTAAGCTTCGAGAGTCTTCTTGTAAGCATCAACAGAGTTATCCATGTCCTTCACATTGCGGTAGGCGCGAGCGATACCGATGTAAGCGGCAATGAGCTTTTCCTTGTCTTCCTGGTACATCTTGATGAAGTTGCGATATTCCTGGATGGCGAGGTCCCACTTCTTAGCGTTAGCGTATGCCATCGGGATAGAGAAGGCAGCGTCAACAGCGTAAGAGCTCTTCGGATAGTCGCGGACGAGGTCCTTGGAGCAGCGGATAGCTTCGTTGGTCATCTTGGCTTCGTCGTAGCTCAAGCATGCGCTATAGAGGAAGGACGGAGTTTCTTCGTTCTGCGGGTAGCGCTTGTAAGCAAGTTCGAACGTCTGAGCAGCCTGCTTCTTGTCCGGGATGGAGTCATAGGTCTGAGCAGCAAAGCCAATTGCCGGGAAGGCCATAGAATCCTGCGGGAAGTTGTCCGTGATGAACAAGAACGTCTTAGCAGCAACCACCGGCTGCTTGTCCTTCTTGTAGTTGCTAGCAGCACGCAAGATACCCTTGACAGTGAGCGGAGACTTAGCATAGCTCTTCGGGAGGAGCATGAAGGTTTCAGCAGCCTTCTTGTACTGGTTGACGCTTTCGTAAGCGGCAGCAGCTTCGAAGATAGCCTTGTCAGCAATGTCGATGTTCGGGTAGCGCTTCACGAGGTCCAAGTAAGCCTTGGCACCAGCTTCGGACTTACCGGCCTTGACAGAAGATTCAGCCTTCTGGAAGAGAACGTAAGCGATAGCCTTTTCGATTTCAGCAGCCATGGAGTCGTTACGAGTTTCCTTAGCCTTGTACTGCTTGAGGAGCCATTCAAATTCGGTGAGGGATTCATCGAGCTGGTTAGATTCCAGCAAGGACTGGGCAAGCATACGGCTGATGAGCAAAATGTACTGGTGCTTCGGGAAGTCCTTCTTGAGCTTGCGGAGGACGTTCACAGCAACGCTGAACTGCTTTGCATCGTAATGAACGATAGCGGCGTTGTAAGCAAGTTCTGCAGCTTCCTTGTTCTTACCGAACTTGGCCATGTACTTATCGACCTGGTCGAAGTAAGCCTTAGTTTCCGGCAAGTTGTAAGCCTGGACAGCGTCATCGTTAGCCTTAGACTTTCTTGCATTTTCACGAGCCTGGTCCATCATGAGAACGGCGTTATAACCAGCTTCATCCTTCGTGAGGAGAGCGCCGGAACCCATTTCGCGACGGCCATAGCGGGTCGTATCGGTTTCAACGATCCAGTTGAACATCTTGGCAGCGTTAGCATGCTGGTTCATTTCCTGATAGACAAGAGCAAGGTTGATGTGAACCTTGTATTCATCCCAGGTCGGTTCCTTAGCATAGCGCTTGAGGAATGCTTCATAAGCTTCGATAGCCTTAGTATACTGTCTCTTGCCGCCTTCGATATCACCTTCCTTGGTGAGCTTAGCAGCCTGAGCGTGGTGGTACTGCGGAATGTCGAGCATAGCGCCACGGATGGCCTTTTCAGCATTCTTCACAGATTCCGGATACTTCTGGTTTTTCTTGTACCAGGAAGAGTTACGGTCATAACGCTTCACAACTTCATAACGGTGAGCCTGAGCATCTTCGAACTTCTGCTGGACGATCAAGATTTCGATCATGGCAATATCGGCGAGCGGAGCGTCGATATAGTCCGGGTTGATGTTCATCAAGCGCTTGAAGGACTGGACAGCTTCTTCGTTACGGTCATGGTCCTTGTTCTTCATACCGATGCGGTAATAGACAGAGTCCTTGAACGGAACCTTCTTGTCCTTCAAGAAAGCTTCAGCTTCCTGGACACCACCACCTTCCAAGTCAGAGAAGGATGCAGCCATGAAGTCCATAGCTTCAGCGCGCAAGTCGTTAGGATATTTACCCTTGTCAGCACCGACGATGTAGTCGAAATACTGTCTAGCAGCAATTTCGTATTCGGCAGTGTTGTAATAAGATTCTGCCAAGTGGTACATGGCAAGTGCAGCTTCCTTACCCGTGAGGTTTTCGAAGCCCGTCACCTTCTTATAGGCACCGATAGCGTCCTTGAACTTGCGGTTCATGAAGTGGTATTCAGCAATACGGAGCCATGCCTTCGGCACGAGACCGTTGTCCGGGAAGTCACGGACGAGCTGCATACGGAGCTTGTAAGCCTTGTCGTCTTCGCCACTAGCTTCCTGCACAGCAGCAGCCTGGTAAATCACGGTCGGAGCCTTTGCTTCCTTCGGATACTTGTCGATGTATTCGAGGAAATAGCCCAAAGACTTCTGGTGATCCGGCTTCGGGAACTGGCCGATGTTGGCGCACTTTGCCGGCTTGTTGTCACGGTCAGCGCACCATGCGACATCTTCTTCATACTGGGCGTTCTTGTCGAGGAACTGCTTTTCTTCGAGCTGGAACTGGTAGTGACCGAGCTGTTGCAAGGAGCTTGCGCAACGGTTGCTCACCTTGCCCTTGCAGCGTTCTACCTGGCGTTCCCACTGGGCGATAGCATCGCGCATGCCCTGTTCGTCAAGGCCACCAGAACGGCAAGCCTGTTCAGCCTGGTTCTTGATAACTCGATAGGAACTGGCGCACTGTTCATAACCAGAGTTGCCCTTTCCAATGGATTTGCACTTTGCGTAAAGATTCTTAGCTTCGGTAGTCTTATCTTTACACGGGTCCGATGCAGCGAATGATGTTCCGGCCATGGAGCAAACAATTGCTGATACGAGCAATAGATTTTTCATCGTTCTCTATCCACCTATGATTATTCTAAAAAATAAAAAGGACGGACCCGATTTTAAGCGGGCCCGCAACTATAACTATTAGAGGTCATCCTCCAACGAGGGCATTTCAGATGCACCAGACTTCGAGGCGCCGCCACCAGCACCACCCATCTTAGACAAGAGGGTAGCCTTTGTAAAGCCAGCGTCATCCAAGATGCGCTTACGGTTGGATTCGAAGCGGTCACTCTGGATGGACCTTTGCATGAACGAAGCATAATCTTCAATAGCCTGGTTAGCCTTGTTGAACGTCGGACGCAAAGCTTCACGCTTGCTTTCCACACGCGGAGTCGGCAACTGGCGAGCGAGATCCAAAGCAAGAACCTGAACGGAGTCGAACTGGCTCTGCATTGCATCGTAAGCCTGACGGGCACTGTCGCGAGAAGCAACAGACACAATCGGCTGTTCCGTACGCTTTTCAGCCTGAGTCAAGGCTTCGAGAGCGTCCTGATAGTTCTTCTTCATGAAGTGGCAGTAACCAATCACGAGATAAGCTTCGGACACGAGGAAGGATTCCGGAAGATTGCTGATAATCCACTTAGCCGGCTTGATAGCTTCATCCGGCTTGTTGACCTTAAGGAAGGACCAAGCAATACCGAGCATAGCTTCGTCAAACACCGGAGATTCCTTCTGGACCTGGCCATACATCTGAGCAGCGGCTGCGATGTCCGGCTTTTCACCAGAGAAGAAGAGGTGGCCGAGCTTAACTCTTGCAGCGTCCTGAAGGTCGCGTTCAGACTGGTTGGAAACCGGCTGTTCCGTAATATCGCGGAAGCAGTTTTCAGCTTCGTCAAACTTGCCCATACGGCTGTTGGCAATACCCATGGTATAGCGAGCGTAGAAGTAGTTTGCGTTACCCGGGAGAATGGAGGCGAGGAGATCGACGGATTCCTGATAGAGGCCCTGTTCGAACTTGATCTGGCCTGCAACGTAGTCAGCGTCAGCCTTCACGTCGCTTTCACCAAACTTCTGAGCAATGTTCTGATACTTGTTCATAGCTTCCGTGTACTTGCCTTCCTTATAGTCGATGTTCATCAACTGGAAGTGGTACTTGGCGCGCTGGTCACTCTGCGGATAACGCTTGATAGCATCTTCGTAGACGGACTTAGCAGCCTTGTGCATACGGAGGTTTTCGAAAGACTTTGCCTTGTAGAAAGCAGCCTGGTCCACCAAGTGGAATGCCGGGTACTTGGTCTGAACCTTACCGAAGGCATAGGCAGCTTCGAGGAACTGACGGTTCAAGTACAGACGCATAGCAGCGCGGTAGTCGTTTTCAGGTTCGATCTTCAAGCGGCGATAGCGTTCTTCACCGATCTTCTCTTCACGAGTATCACCGAAGCGAGAAGTCAGCTTGACAGCCCACACAAAGCCACGGTTCTTCTTGGCCCAGAGGTCGTCGTGAGACATTTCGAGGTCGAGAGCGAGGTAACGGAAGATGCTGACATCCTTGACGTTAACCGTAGCACCGATGACCGGGTAGCCTTCCTTAGTGAAGCGGGCGCGGACACCGAGGTGAGAAGAAAGATAGTAGGTCAAGGAGAAGCTCATTTCGAGATTAGCACCCTTACCACCTTCATCAGAATCGTGGATGATGTCAATCACAGAGAGTTCAGCCTTGAATTCGAGGAGACGGTTGAAGCCGCGATAGAACAACGACACATTGAGATTCGTCGGAATCTGGTATGCATCGGCAGCACCCATGAACACGAACTTCATGCCATCGGTAGCTTCAGCTTCGCTAACAGCCGGAGCAAGGGCGTTCTGAACGGCAACACCGATAAGCAAGTAACCGTACTTCGAAGAAGCGAGCGGGTTCCAGCTCAAACCTACGTCAGCACCGACTGTAAGCTGCTTGACTTCATCAAACTGGTTGATGTACAAGACAGAGAGATCGACACCGAGGGAGAGCAAGTGGAAAAGTCTGTAGGAATAGCCGAACATTGCGGCAATTTCGCTATAGGACTGGCCACCTTCGATGGAAGCACCGTTTTCGAAAAGGGAGAAGCCCAAAGTGTGCTTGTAATCCATCGGATATGTCAAGCTGACATATTCCTGGCTAGCTTCGCCACTAATGGTGCTAAAGAATGCAGCGCTGAATTCGAGCTGATCGGTTTCAGAAATTCCAGCCGGGTTCACATACATCGAGGTGTTACCACCAAATTCGGCAAACCAGTCATTCTGCTGATACTTATTCGGCGTGTAGGTTGCCTCTGCAAACAAAGAAGTGCTGGCTACGGCAAGTCCAAAAACGGACGTCTTGATGAAACTAGTACGCAACATCACCTACTCCTTTACTGAATATCCGTGCGGATGAACTCAATACGACGGTTCTGCGCACGCCCTTCGGGTGTTTTGTTAGAAGCAACAGGCTTCGTATCGCCCATGCCCTTAGTTGTCATACGGCTTTCGGCAATGCCCTTTTCGACAAGGAAGTTCTTCACAGCGTTAGCACGGTCTGCGGAGAGGGTCATGTTCTTGTCCTTGTTACCGATGTTATCAGTATGACCAATAATTTCGAAAGTAGCTTCGGGGAAGGTTTCCATGATATCGACAACCTTCATCAAGGAGATGTAGGAGTCCTGAGTAATCGTGGACTTACCAGATTCGAAGTTCACACCTTCAAGAACGAAGACCTTCTTCGGCGGCTGCGGAACTTCATCCGGGCAACCATCGTCGTCCTTGTAGTTGTTGAGAGATTCAGCCTGTTCCGGGCAGAGGTCCACACCCTTACAGATGTGAGCGTACTGAGAGAGCATACCCTTAGCTTCGACCCACGGATCGCAGAGACCATCGCGGTCGTTGTCTGCATCCGGGCAGCCATCGTCATCCTGGAAGCCGTCAAAGTCTTCGGCTTCTTCCGGGCAGTTATCGAAACCGGTGCAAACGCCAGCGTACTTTTCGGAGAGACCTTCTTCGGAAACCCACGGATCGCAGAGGCCATCGCCATCAGTGTCCGGATTGCGAGTTTCTTCGACAGCTTCTTCTTCCTTAACGACGTCAGTTGCAGTAAGACCAATATCCAGCTTGCCCTTGCCGCGCTTGAGCATCGGGGAAGTGGACTGGCAGAAGAAGTTCGGGTTGCCGATAGACGGGTTGTTGAACTTCGGGTCCAAAGAAACGTTCGTGCGGTTCACCTTGATGAACTGGTTGAACGGATAGTAGTTCTTGTAGATGTTGTTGTATTCCACCTTCGTCTGACCGGCAGCCGGGTCAGCAAACACACCGTAATAGTGGTTTTCCATGAAGATGTTGTTACGGGCGACCACGTTGGTCGGTCCCTTCAAAGCGAGGCCGGAATAGCCGTTGCGGAGAACGACGTTCTGTTCGATGTAAGCATCGAGAGACTTAGCACCCCAAGCGAGAATACCAGACCAGCGGTTACCGTAGACAACGTTGTTGCGGAGCCACGGCAGAGAAATGAAAGCACCGATACCCGTTGCGTGGTTATCGATCACATAGCAATGATGAATGTAAGGGGCAGCGTTTTCGCAAAGGATACCTTCGAGACCGTTCCTCACTGTGAAGTGCGACATTTCGGCGCCTGAAGTACCCATGACGGTCGGACCACGGCGGCCACCATCGATGATGGTAGACAAGGGATCCTCGCCCTTAAGAACAACACCCATGATCAAGGTGATGTTTTCATTATAAACACCGCGTTTGACAAGGATTGTATCCCCGGCATCCGCATTTCCGAGAGCATCTGCAATCTTTGCGAAATCGCCAGGCACGTTGATATTCTTTGCCATGGCGGTTCCTGAAAGAAGCATCGCCCCGGCCGTAATTAAGACCAGTTTCTTTAGGGTCATACTGCTACGTTTCTCCAATCATAGAACACTTAAATTCGTTAAACATACGCTTGCCAGTTTGGCAAACACAAAACCCATGTGGGAATATACCTTCAAAAATGACTTTAGTCAAATACTTTTCGTCAAAAACGCCATTTTTCGTGTAAAAAATACACAGGTATAGCCTTTAGGGAAAATTTATCTGTCAATCCTCACTCGGAAGATCGTCCTCCTTTTCCTCCTCCTTCTTTGCACCTTGAATTGAAACACGAATCTCTTGGCAGGTCTTCTTGATGTTCTGCAAGACCTTGCGAGCGCGTGTGCCAGCAGATTTGTTGCCGCGTTCGAATTTCTCGTATTCGCGTTTGAAATTTTCAATTTCTAGTTCGAGATCGTTTACTAAACTCATAAGCAAACTCCAAAAAAAGATGCTTTTTGGAAAATAAATAAAGTTTTTGCTAAAAATTCGCCGTTTTGCAAAATTATGTTTACGTTTACAAACTATTACATAGGTTTGGGTTAATTCAACAACTTATTAACAGTGTGATAACCGCCACAGATTCTCAAGAGCCCGAAAACCGGCCTCCCCAACATTTTCGGAGAAGTCGTTCACAAACATGGCGATGTGGGACTTGATGACTTCATCGTCATCGATCTGTGCTTTTTCGACGATAAACGGGGTCACCGGGTCATGCCTTTGGCGGGCTATCTGGAGACTATGCCGAATCTCTTTTTCAACGGATTCGATAGCCGCATACCCCAATTCCTTTTTTGCAACAGCGATCCCCAGCGGAATCGGAGAACCCGTCTCCTGCTCCCAAAACGCCCCCAGATCCTGCAAAAGATGGAGGCCGTCCCTTTTCCACGTAAAACGGTGTTCGTGGATGGTAACACCCTGAGAAACGCTATTGTCGAGAAGCCGCCGATAAACCTCGTCAAAGAGGGCATATTCGAGTTCTGGAGCGTTTTTGAAATGGTGCGCATACCAGAACTTGAAAAGGAGCGCTGCGGTCGTATTTGCGCCCGGAAGCGTTGTCGGGAGTTCAGGATTGAACGTATCGGACTGCGAAGAGAGCAAAAGCGGACCACAGCCGTACCCGATGGCGCCCCCGCAACCGAGGCAACGGTACGTTTCGGCAATTTGAGGGTAAACCTGAGCGCTGATCTTTGCGACATCGAGTTCACCTCGCAGAACCATCTCGTTGAGGGTCTGTACGTCGGCAAACGTCACTTTCCATTCAAATGGGGAATTTTCAAGCCCCTGGAGCAAAGCTTCGTAGATGAAGGTGTCGTTTGGGCAAGTGGAAATACCAAGAGAGAGTTGCATAAAAATACAGAAAACTAATAAACCATGGCACGGACAGTCACAGACCACGGACTGAGATTCACATTTCCCTTGGCTCGCGGAGTAAACCGAACATCGTTACGCCCTTGCAAGACGATAGCATCCGCATTGCGGAAAGTAAAATTACCGGCTTCATCGATTTCGGCTTCCCTTTTAATGCCGTTCATAACATGTTCAACAACAATCTTGTTTTCGAAATAAGTCGTATCATAACCGTTCAAATGCAAGGTCGTCGAAGCGGAACGGTTCACATTTCCCGTCAAGTTCATGTCGCTACGGAGAGAATCAAGAACGGAACCACCAAAAGTCCCCGATAGCGACCACTGGATAGTCAAAGGTTCAGGTTCGGAAACTTTAGAATCCGAAGAGCAAGCTACCAAAGCAAGCACGGACATTACCAAAAAAACAATTTTTTTCATTTTAAACTCCTTGTTTAACGATAAATTATTTACAAAAATAACATAAGAAAAACATACGCGATACAAAATATTTTTCGATAGGCTTGGCTACGAAAAAAATTTACATCGCAGCAATAGCCATCCGGAGCCTGTCCAAGGCATCCTTGACGCGCCAGGTGGATTTGTCGCGGGTAGTGGCAAAGTTGCTCACGGCACGAATTTCGCAGCAGGGAACACAGAAGGCATGGCAAATCGAAAAGCAGGCAGCCCCTTCCATCGATTCGACATCGACATTGAAGCTTCGTACGCGGTCGAAAGCCATGGAGGCGGTTCCCGTGCAGCAGTTGACGCTGAGGCCGGCAACAGGCTTTAATTTTGAAAGCCAGGCGGGAACACCCCGTAACGACGAGGATTCGTAAACCTGGGCAGACGCTTGAGTTACAGAACCGTTTGCAGAAGTTAAGCAAACCTTGTGCCACGGCGTAAACGAGCCATCGCATTCGACAACGCCAAAATCCCCGACAACTTCAGAATCGACGCGAACAACGTCGCCTACGTTCAATCCGCGATCAGGGTAAGCGCCACAGATTCCCGCAAGCACCACATGCGAAAAAGGCCCCTCGGCAGCAAACCGAGAGAGCAATACTGATAAATTTGTTGCAAATTCAAGCATTCCAACGCCAAGGACAACGGCAAAGCCGCGCCCTTCGGGCAGTTCGACGATTTCGCCTAAACGGATGTCATTTCGAACAAAAGATTTGCATTCTGGAAAAACGCCAAAAAATTCCACGTTTGACGCAAAGGCAAACAAAGGAACAAAGTCGTTCTCCATAGCCAAATTCCTATTCCAGGCGTTCGACCTTTGTCGAGAGATCGCTCTCGAGTTCGGCGACGCGGTCGAGGCTCAAGTTCCACGGGCGTTCGACTTCGCAACGTGCACTTGCCACAGCAGTCGCCTTCGCCAAGCAGCTTTCGAAGCTCAGGTTCTGTTCAAAAGCATAGAGCCAGCCCGCAAAGAACGAGTCACCGGCGCCAATATCGTTTTTCACGTTGATGGTCGGCGGCTGCAACTGAATGCCCTGGAACTTCTTTTCCATAAGGCGGAAAGCACGCACAGGGGCATCTTCCTCGGTCACGATGAGATTCTTGATCGGGAGGCGTTCGAGGACTGCTGTTGCCGTCATTTTCCAGAACTGCGGACTCGACTTGACCTGCGGAATGCCCATGCGTTCCAGGAGCTTGCAGTATTCCAGCATGTTGATTTTCAGGACGTCCACGCCTTTCGCGAGGAGTTCGTCAATGCCGTCAATGGCATCGACAAAGATGTGCTTGTCGCTGAAATCAAGGTCATTGAATATCTTTGCGTTAAAGCCTTGCGGGAATGTTCCGCACAAGGCGATGTACTGCGTAGAATCCCAGTATTCATTCAGCGTTTGCGTGAAGTCTTCGTTCTCGGAATCCGAAAGCATCGGGGATGGCTCCACAAGCTCTGTGGTATCGCCGTTGCAGGCAATCGTCGTACAAATGCGCGTGTTTTCGCGAATCCAGATTGGCACCTGCTGGATGCCGCAAGCAGAAAGCTCGTCAAAGATTTTTTCTCCGTTCCCGGCGCCGAGGAAATGCATCAAGCGGGGAGTCCCCCCCAGGAGCTGCAACACACGGCAGCAGTTGATGCCCTTGCCCGACGCGTATTCCTTGACCTTGGAGATGCGGTGCACTTCGCCTGGAGTAAACTTGTCCAGAAAGAACACCCTCTGCCAGGCAGGATTCAAACCGAGAACTAAGATTTCCCTTGACATCGCTTACCTTAGAAGTTCACCTTGAAGAACTTGCGCTTGCCCACCTGGACGACGAGCTGGTCGCCACCCTTGATTTCGATCTGGGCCTGCGGATCAGCGAGCTTTTCGCCGCCAATCTTCACACCGCCGTTCTGCACCATGCGGCGGGCTTCGCCCTTAGAGGCAAAAGCCTTGATGTTCACGAGGAGGTCGAGAGCGCCATACGAGCCAGCATCGACGGAGCATTCGGCAGCGTCACTCGGGATAGCGTTACCGCTATGGATTTCGCGTTCCTTGGCGGCAGCGGCTTCGGCAGCTTCGGCACCGTAGTACTGCGTCACGATGTCGATAGCAAGGCGGTGCTTAGCTTCGTTCGGGTTCATCTTGCCAGCGGCGATGTCTGCCATCATCTGCTTGACTTCGTCGAGCGGGATGTTGGTCAAAAGTTCATACCAGTTCTCGACAATGTTGTCGGAGAGGCTGTAAATCTTGTGGTACATAACGTCGGCAGGTTCATTGAGGCCAACGTAGTTGCCGATGGACTTACTCATCTTGACCTTGCCATCCGTACCGAGCAAAATCGGCATGAAGAGACCGATCTGCGGTTCCATGCCTTCGAAAATCTGAAGATCGCGACCACGAAGCACGTTGAACTTCTGGTCAGTGCCGCCGAGTTCCACATCGCTGTTGATGGCGACGGAATCGTAGCCCTGCATCATCGGGTACATGAATTCATGCAGGCTGATCGGCGTATTGGCGGTATAGCGGTTGTGGAAGTCTTCGCGTTCGAGCATCTGGGCGACAGTGAACTGGCCCATGAGTTCGGTGACCTTGCTGAACGGGAGCTTGGAGAACCATTCGCCGTTGTAGTGAATTTCGACCTGGTCGCGACGGACGACCTTGAAGAACTGTTCCTGATATTCCTTGGCGTTTTCGAGAACCTGTTCGTGCGTAAGACGCGGACGGGCTTTGTTGCGACCGCTCGGGTCACCAATCTGCGCGGTGTAGTCACCCACGATGAGGACGACCGTATGACCGAGGTCCTGGAACTGGCGGAGCTTGCGCATCACGACCGTATGACCGAAATGAACGTCCGGAGCTGTCGGGTCTACCCCCATCTTGACACGGAGGGGCTTGCCCGTTTCGTAGGACTTCTGGAGTTTCTTTTCGAGTTCGTCTTGCGGCACGATGTCGGTAACGCCGCGCATCAAAATTTCAAGCTGTTCTTTAACAGGACGGAATTGCATTTTAGTTACTAGTTAGTAGTTAATTGTTATTAGTTAATTGTTACAGAACAAAGATAGCAATTAGTAGACAGTAGGAAGTTGGAAGTTGGAAGTAGATAGCAGGCTGTAAACAGTAAAATTGGAAAACTTTGGCAATCTACGTAAAGTTACTTCCGCTTTTTGGATTGGCACTGGAGAATGTACTTCGTCAAAAAATTATAGAACTGCTCCGTCTTGGAATTGTCCTGTTTGTTACGGCGAAGCGAAACCACGATATCGCGCTTGAAATCCGTATCGGTAATTTCAAGAAGCTTGACTCGCTTGTGGTCCATTTTACCCCACGAGAGTTCCGGCCAGAAACCAACGCCAATGCCAGCGGCAACAGCTTCCTTGACAACAGCGGCGTTATCACTTTCGAACGTCACATTTGTATGAAATCCAATGCTATCGCAAAGTTCATTACAAATTTGTCTATACTGCTTGGAACCATAAAGACGAATGAATTTTTCGTCTTTCAAGTCAAATAGCGAAATGGAATCGAGCCTTTTGTACTGCGCCGTATTGGGTACAGCCAAGAAAATTTTTTCGGAATGGACAAACGTTTCGTCGCTTTCGGTATTATCAAGTTCCGGCTTGTAATTGGCGTAAGTGCGAACGCAAATATCAAAGACGCTTGTCTCCTCATTTTGCACAATGTCCACGTCAATATCAGAATTACCACGTTTATACTCAATCACAGCGCTTGTGATGAGCGTGGATGCCGCAAGGACGTTCAGCTTGACGTTGTTATTCTGCTTATCCGCAGTCTCCTTGAGTAGCGCCGGGAGTGCCATCATGTTCTCGTAAAGCGGCTGGAGCTTTTCGTAAAAGAACTTTCCGCTATCGGTGAGCTTGATGTTACGCCCGGAGTTTTTGAACAGCGATACGCCCAGCTCATCTTCGAGCTTGTGGATAGCTTGCGTAAGCGCCGGCTGGACTATGCAGAGGTTCTTTGCACTTTGCGTCACATGCTCCGTGCGGGCCACCTCCAAGAAGTATTTTAGCTGAGTCAGTTCCATAGAGAGAAATATAGGTTATTAGCAGTAGGAAGTAGGCCGTAGGCGGTAGGAAGTTGAAAGGTGATGCCCGCTCGGGGGCGGGCATGACAGTGTGAAGGGGAACGTATCTGCTATTGGTACTGTGTAAGGCGATCCCGGAACGGGGTCCGGGATGACAATGTGAGGGGTACGGCTACTTGCTGAAGGCAGTGAGGTCGATGCCGAGCTGCTTGATTTTGTAAGTGAGGATACGCGGGGTGGTCGAGAGGCTGCGGGCGGCAGCGGCCATCTTGCCCTTGCTGCTCTTGAGCGCATCGCAAATGATATCGCGTTCGTACGCCTCGACCATGAGCTTGAGGTTTCCGCTCACAGGCGTTCCACTCGTTTCGTCGGTCTGGATGGTCGGCGGGAAGTGATGCGGATAGATGACGTCTTCTTCGGTCAAGAGGACTGCGCGTTCAATCGCGTTTTCAAGTTCGCGCACATTGCCCGGCCACGGGTAGCTCATGAGCATTTCGATCGTACCGCGAGCAAGGCGGCGCACGTTTTTGCCGACCAAGCGGCAGTAATGGTCAACAAAGTAATCAGCCAGGAGCACAATGTCAGTGCGGCGCTTGCGAAGAGGCGGCACGTAAATCGGAACAATGTGAAGCTGGTAGTACAAGTCTTCACGGAAGGTTCCATCCGAGACCATCTGCTGCAAGTTCTTAGTCGTTGCGCAAATCACGCGCACGTTCACTTTTTTCGGGAATCGAGCGCCTACGCGTTCCATTTCGCCCTGCTGCAAAAGGCGGAGCAACTTTATCTGCAAGTTCGGCGTGAGTTCCGCAACTTCATCGAGGAATAGCGTACCACCTTCGGCCTGCTCGACGCGGCCCGGTGCCTCGTTGACGACGCCAACCAGGGCGCCCTTTTCGCTACCGAAAAGTTCCCGGTCCAGAACGGACTCCGGGAGGGCCGCGCAATGCACTCGCACGAACGGCCCTAAATTGCGGTCAGAACGGAAATGAATCGCTTCTGCAACAAGACCTTTGCCTGTTCCCACCTCCCCCACGATGAGCGCTGGGAGCGGGCTTTTCGCGACCTGGTCGATTTGCGTATAGACCTGCTGCATCTCGGGCGTTTTTCCGATGATGTTATCCGGCTGGAATCTCGCCTTGAGTTCCATCGCCATACGTTCGTTTTCGGCCTTGAGGATTTCGTTTTCTTCTCGGGCCTGACGGCGGAGTTTCACTGCAGTGGCAAGCATCTGCGCGATGATTTCGAGCAAATGAATCTGGTCGTTGAGGTTTGCCTCATCGGGATTGTGTTCGTCGGCACTCAAGGCGCCAACGACTTCCTGTTCCATGATAATCGGAACGCAAAGGAACGCCTTGTCTTCGGTCTTGCCGCGGCCCGTGCGGTCCAAGAAATCCGGGTCTTTCGCAACAGACGGAATGATGATGGGTTTGCCTGTTTCAACGACGCGGCCGGTAATGCCTTCGCCCACCTTATAGCGACCCTTGCTCGCCTGACGGCTGCTCAAGCCTTCTGCAATTTCAATCGAAATTTCGCCGGTATGGCGGTTGTACAATGTGAGGGTCGCATGCTCGACGCCCATCACCGATTCGACGGTCTGCAATACAGGATGCGCCACCGTCTCGAAATCAAGACTCTGGTTCAAAATAGAGCTGATCTTGTAGAGCAGCTCTAGTTCTTGGATTCTACGTTCTTCACCAGAAGTCATGAGTCACCTAGAATACACGGAATACAGCATTCAACGAGAACGTCATGCGCGCATCACCACCTCTCACAACAGCAAAATCCAAAGGATAGAATTCCAATTCAAAGAACTCACTCTTTGTGCGCCACGAAACGCCTAAGTTCGAGCGGAACATGAACGATTCAAAGTAATAGTCGTGATTGTCTTTTTCCCGCGTGTATGTCAAGATGCGATTCCCTTCCGCATCGTACGCTTCAATGGGCGCAGAATTGAAAAAATAAAGTTCATCAACAGTTCCGTCCCGAAAAGTCACTAGGAACATGAAATTTGCAACCAAACTAAATTGATTACTTATGGGCGCTTTCAAATTAAGCAAAAGCCCACCAGAAAATTCATCAAAATCATAATCATCGCAATCTTCACATGCAGAAACATCGGTCGCAAATTCAGCCATGACACCAGCGCCAATATAAGGTGTAATCGGTTTTACAAGAGAAAGCGAACCTCCAAACATCATTGTCGAAGCATCGGTCCAGCTGCCCAATGCAGGACCAAACTTGACATCAAATGTTTTCCAGGAAATGTCGGAAGCCGCAGCAAGCGACACAAGAAACAAAGCGATGACAGGACAAAACTTTTTTACCATACAAACAATATAATTTTTTTTGCTGTATAAAAAAGAGATGCCCGCTCAGTGGCGGGCATGACAAAGCTCGACTAGATGGCGGATCAAAGTCCGCCATGACGACGCCATCGAAGCGAGCGGTTACTTAAGAGCTTCTTGCACGAGGGCAGAAGCGCGCTTGGCGTCAAAGCGGCCCTTGACCTTCGGGGAAAGTTCCTTCATGATCTTTCCCATGTCCTTCGGAGAAGAGGCGCCCGTTGCAGCCTTGATTTCGGCAATGAGGGCCTTGACTTCGTCTTCGGTCATTTCAGCCGGCATGTACTTGCGGTAGATCGCAATGACAGCTTCTTCGGCCGGGATCTTGTCCAGGAATCCGCCCTTCTTGAGGATTTCAATGGATTCCTGTTTCTGCTTCACGCTCTTGGCGAGAACGTCGATGCACATGGCATCGGTTATGCTTTCGGTAATCTGTGCCGGAGTGGCACCAGACTTCATAGCTTCGTTCTTGATGTCAGAATGGAGCGTACGAAGAGTTCCGAGAGTTTCGGCATCGTGAGCCTTCATGGCGGTCTTGATGTCGTCGAGAATCTGGGTAAGCAAAGCACAACTCATATTGACCTCGAGCGATTATAACGCTTCGCTCCAAGCGATGAAGATTTGTTATAAAACACCTAATGAGTCATCAGCACCAGCCGACAACTCATTAAAGCTTAGCAAAATTCCGATTATTGAATCGAATTAGTAGAGACGCTTGCGGTTCTGGTCAGCAATCTCTTTGAGACGCTTGCGACGAGCAGCCGTTTCAATACGCTTCTTTTCTTCGGAGGGCTTTTCGAAACGCTGACGCTTCTTGACGTCGGAAATGATACCATTCTTTTCGCAAGACTTGGTGAAACGCTTGAGTGCGCGTTCGAAAGGTTCGTTGGACTTAACAATAACGCCGATCACGATAATCCTTTGGTTAAAAATTCAGTTTTTGGATAGCCAAATATACCTAAATATTCTAAATCCGTCAAGGGTAACATTTTGTAAGCATTTTAAGCTTACCGGTCATTACCCCCTTTATAATCCATTGCCAGCATGGTAATGTCGTCAAATTGCGGAGCATTTCTTGTAAAAGCGTCAATTTGGCGTTTGACAAAGCGACAAATTTCTTTAGTGCCCCGCCCGCCACCAAGCGAAACGGCATCAAGCAATCGGTCATTGCCGAACAGCTCGTTATGTTCGTTGGTCGCTTCGGTCACGCCATCAGTATAGAGGAACAGCGTATCGCCCGGAGCAAGTTCAAGCGTCTGCATTTTGTAGCGCGAGTTTTCCATAGCCGCCATAACGACCCCCGCCTTGCTCTTCGCAAATTCGGCCGAGCCATCCTTATGGCGGATCACCGGCGGATTATGCCCCGCCGACGCAAATTCAATATGTCCCGTCCGCAAATCGACAAACCCCATCCAGACGGTTACAAACATGTTCGCGCGGTTGCGTTTCGCCAATTCGTAATTGGCCTTCTCAAAAGTTTCAACAACAGACTGCAAGTTTCTAGCCGTCGTACGCAGCACAATGCGCGACACCATCATAAACAGCGCTGCCGGAACGCCCTTGCCCGACACATCGCCCACGACTACGCACAAACGTCCGTCGTCCAATTTGAAGAAATCGTAAAAATCACCACCGACCTCCTTCGCCGGTTGCAGGAACGGAGTCAGTTCATGGAGCGAGTCCTCTGAATTTTCCTCTTTTTCTGTCATCGCAAGGAACCCAAGTTGGATGTCCTTCGCAAAATCCAGTTCGCTTTCAATGCGGTCCAAGTCCTTCTGCTTTTCGATATGCTCCTTGAGCGACGTGCGCATGTTCAGGAACGCCCACGCGAACTGCGCAATTTCATCGCGTCCAGAGAGGTGCGGGATTTCCACATCAAAATCGCCCTGTCCCATTTTATTTGCAGCTACAGCAAGTTCCTTGAGCGGTCGAGATACCCTGGACGAAATTACAAATATTAAAAACAACATCACCACATAGCCTGCAACGCTCATCCACGCAAACATTTTTTCCAAGGAACGCTGGCTTTCCATATATTCATGCGCAGGCCACACAATCATAAACGTCCAGCCATTCACATCCATCGCCTTGAAGTAAATAACAGCCTCTTTGCCATCAGGCGTACTTCCCATGAAAAGGCCCTTCTTCATGCTCTGCACAGCCTTTTCAAATTCCGTGACCGTGCGAGTTCCCATCCCTCCCGAGAGGTCGGACAAACTCTCCTTGAAAACAATTTCGTTCTTAGGGTGCGCGATAACAGTATTATTTGCAGACAAGACGACAACATACCCGGAATTCGACACCGGGATCGAGGCTACCGTTTCTTTAAGGAAGGCAATCGACATATCAACACAGAGAACACCGGCGAAGACGGTGTTTCCATAAGCATCTTTCTGATAAATCGGAGCCGTATAAATCGCAATGGGTTCCTTGATAAAGTCTCCGATAAAAGGTTCTTGCCAAAGCCCTTTCTGCAAGTTCTTGGTGCTTTTGTACCAAGTCTTCTCCAGATAATCCTTACCCTTCAGGAGCTTGATATCAGTTCCCGAATACTGGGCCAGCCGCATCACCTCCTGATGCCATTTTGCCTTAGGCGCCATACCCGGTTCATAGGCAACCACAACAGCCAGCACCTGCGGAAGCGTCTGCCGCGCATCAAAGACCGCCTGCGTCAGAAAGTCGTCGAGGTCTTTGCCCGAAAGCATTTCCCGGCCAAGAATCTCGGCATATTCATCACCGAGCGCTTTTCCCTTTTCAAAAAGTTTCTCTATAATGGCAACATTCGCAAGGCTTATTTCTTCGCCTTTTTGCGTGAGAAGCGTCGAAAGCTTGCTCTGCACCTGAAAACTGAGAACCCCAAAAAGCGTCGCAAAAACGATGCTAAAACCAACAAGGGTCATCATGGACTGCTTGAACGCCAGCCCGTGCATATTGAAGCCCATATAAACCTTTTCTTTTTGTTACAACAAAAATTGTTTTTTATTACAAATAGAAATAAATCAGGAGGTTGTCAAAACCATTTTTCAAAATTAGAGGCTTTTAAAGGGGTAAAAATAACGATGTCACACTCATGCTCAGTCCACTTTGTGTAAAATATTTTTAATATTTCACATTTTACAACCCATTAGATTCATTTGTTTCAAAGAATAAATTATATTCATACAACATTTTGCTAACAAAATGTAAAATAATCAATTACAATTAAATTAGGAGAAAAGGATGAATACCAAGACTTTATTGGTACTTTCACTTGCTGGAGTAGTCTCTGCGCAAGCAGGTTTAGCCGACAATCATCTAGACCGCTTGTCCCCCAAAGCTAGGGAATTTGTTGAAAAATACAAAGCAGAAAAGGCTAATAAAAAAATCAACGCACAAAAGAGAAAAGTTGTCCTCAAGAGCGACATTCTCGGCCGCAAATCCAAGAAAGGTCAGTTCCGCGATTCCACCGTTTACATGGTTGAAGACGAAATCGAACCAAAAATGGAAGTCACCGTCACGGACTTGAAGGTGGACAACATTGACATCGAACCGATCAGCGCATTCTATTCCTTCAACGGCGATTCCAAGGAAGAAAAGTTCTGGCTGAACGGCAAGACAATCGACAGAAAGTCGTTCTTCAAGAAAACAGAAGACTGGGAAAAGCGCCGCGCAAAGAAGCGCAAGCCGCTCAAGAAATCTTACAGGGCTTTCTTGACTCCTACTGAAATCGAAAAGAAGCTCAAGTCTTCGGATGCCATCTACATCGAAAGCGAAGAATTGCAGGTCGAACCGAACTACCTCACCGTTACAGACTACACTCGTGGCTACGGCTATTACACCGCCAATTACGTAACGCGTGACGAAGCTCTCGAAATTTCCCAGCTCAACTTTGCACACGCTGACGGATACAAGGGAAATGACGTCGGCGTCTACTATCTGGAACAGGGTTGCGCAAGAGTAAGCGAAATTCCGGACCCGTCCAAGCACTCCACGCCGGGATGCTCCGGCACCAGCGACCACGCTACCGGCGTGACTGGCGTTCTCCAGCTTTTTGCACCGAACGTAAACGTCTACGGTTATGACTACACGGTCCTGAACACCCACGACGGTCCTGCTGACCCGTCTTCGTTCAGCCCGAAGATCTACATTGGTACAACTTCCCTGGGCTTCTACTATAACGGCCAGTACCGCAATAACTATGAAGTCATCGACGCCCAGTACGACAACTACGTCTATGAAACCAGCGTTACTGAATTCGTGAACGCCGGTAACCTCAAGAGCGAAAGCATACAGCCCGAACCGACCATCCATTCCCCGGGCAAGGCCGCAAACGTCATTACTGTCGGCGCCGTGAACCCGCTCCCAAGTACAACTCCGGAAGGACCGGCCTATTTCTACTTGCCGTACAGCAACTACATCAACTCCAATATCGGCAATACGAAACCCGATATCATGAACCTCACGAACTTCACAGACCCCATCTTCCCGGATGCCTACGGCGACATCTTTAACGGAACGAGCGCATCGACACCATACTCTGCAGCCATGGGCGCAGTCTTGATGAGCAAGCACCCGTTCTTCAAGGGTCACCCGGAAATGGTCAAGCCCGTATTCTTGACGTCTACTCTTGGCAGCCTCATTGAAGACAGAGATTCTGACGGCGGTGCAGTTCCGGGCGTTCCGGCATTCAACCTCATGGCATCCAACAAGTCCTTCTCTGGCTACTGGAACCGCGCAAACTACACGTCTCTCTTCAAGGACGCCAACGGAAACAACAAGACTCAGAACGTCCTCATCGACGGCTTAGTGGCTGGCGAAAAGTACAAGCTCGCTGTGACATGGCTCATGAAGGGTAACACGATCAAGTCCCTGGGCAAGTTGCCGATCAAGATGGAAGCACACCTCTTCCAGAACGGCACCGAATTCACCTCCAAGTCCAGCTATGAATACTCTTCCACATCCATGCAGGAAATCCGCGAACCGTACATTCTCCATTCGTTCACGGTTCCGGCATCCGGAAAGATCATTCTTAAGCTCGCTTGCACTCAGAACGACGCCCCGGACGATCAAATGATCATGGGCTTCCACATGTCGAGAGTTCCGTAACGGGTATTGCGATTCTTAAGAAGAACAATCCGCTTTAAATTACGAGGCCCTGGAAATATTTCCAGGGCTTCTGCTTTACAGGCGTATAAACATTTGAGCACTAAAACTAAATAAATAATCAAAATTTCCTCGTAATTTTTTGTAAAATATGGACTTTTTTCAGAAAAATAAATCTTCATAACTTGCGAAGTATCAAAGACTTATGTATATTATTTGTAAGATTTTCCAAATTGCCGGAGAACTATTTTTAAGCGGAGTACGACCATGAAATTGCAATCGGTTTCTTTACTTGGGGCATTCACCCTTTCCATCGCCCTACTTTCTGCTTGCGGTAGCAAGGAAGAACAGCCTGCTCCCCAAGTCGAGGTAAAATCCGTCGTCGAAGAACCCGCTCCAGTGCAAGAAGCGGTTCCAGAACCAGTCCAGGAAGAACCGGCACTCGTTCCGATCCAATCCCTTAGCGAAGAAAAGCCCGCTCCTGTCGAAACCCCGGCTCCGGCATCCAGCGTCGAACAAGAAGCCTCCGGCCCATTCGTAATCCAGGTAAGCATCCAGCCCTCCAGAAAAGCCGCCAACAACGTCGTGAGCAAGCTCTCCGACCAGGGCATCAAGGCATACGTTGCCGAAGTTGAAAATCCGGGCGAACTCGAAGGCACATTCTACCGCGTCCGCGTCGGGTATTTTTCCACGATTGCAAACGCCCAGCAGTTCGGCAAGGAAGTCCTCGCTCCGCAGGGTTATGCCGGATGGGTGGACAACCGCAAGAACGACCGCATTGGCCAGCCAGGCGCAAGCGAAGACATGTAATTTTACAAGAACAACGAACTGTTAAGGCCCCGCACTTTGCGGAGCCTTTTTCATTTAAAACCTATCGAAAACAGGATCAATCGTATTCGTAAAGAGTGCCGTTTTGGGCTCTCCGGTAACCTTCGTCACACTGGGCCTGGTACTCGCGAGCGGTATCTTCCAGATCCTCTCGAGTGCTATCATCACGTTGTTTCACATGCACAGAATTCGACGAGCATTCCACCTGGTAGCTGCCATCTCTCCAGCTCCTAGCTTCATCCCTTTCGTCCGCGCATTCCTCAGCGGCTTCCTCAAGATCAGTGAAAACAATGTCCGTAGCCCAAATGGAATAATCAAAACCATATTGATCCTGATAAACCGTTTGCGTTTGTTTATAGGTTCCCAGCAAATACGTTTCAGAAAGCGTAACGGAATTGGCCGTGCGAGTCACTTTGCACGAAAAACCGTTCACGACTTTTCCGGAGTCAGCATTAGCACTGGTACCAGTATCGCAAGCGGTCATAGCAAGCATAATTGCTGATGCAAGGATAATTTTTTTCATATAAATACTCTCCTTATTATTTTGTTATTTGGAAAATATAAAAAAAAGATACAGAAACACAGCTTTAAAGCCATCATTGAAAAAAAACAGCTCCCGAACACGTCGTCGAAGCACCCCTTGCCTCAAATTCTATATTTGTGTCATGCCTACAAAAAAGCCCAAAGTCTTTGTCGTGCATCTCGGATGCGCCAAGAACCAGGTCGACGCAGAAAACCTCGTCGGCGAAATGCTCCATGCAGGTTTTGCAACCTGCGATACCGCCGGAAAAGCGGACTACATCCTCGTGAACACGTGCGGTTTTATCGAAGCCGCGAAGGAAGAATCCATCAACGCAATTCTCGCCCAGGCAAAAGCAAAGAAGGCGAAGCAGAAACTGATTGTTTCGGGCTGCCTCAGCGGCCGCTATGGCGAAGAACTGATGAAGGAACTGCCCGAGGTGGACTACTGGGTCGGCACGTACAAGCCAGGCGAACTTTTAAAGAAGATGGGCATTGTCGCTCCGCAGAGTTGCGACGCCGAGAACCTCCCCCGCATGAACCTGGGCGGTTTTTCGCACCATGCCTACCTGAAAATTGCGGAAGGCTGCAACCGCCGCTGCGCCTACTGCGCCATCCCGCTCATTCGCGGCAAGCAAGACTCCCGCTCCATCGAAGATATCGTTGCAGAGGCAAAGGACCTCGAAGCCCAGGGCGTCAAGGAAATTACTTTGATTGCACAGGACACGACTTACTTTGGACGTGAAAAAGGCAAGAAGGGCGGTACGCTTGTCGAACTTTTGCGAGCACTGCTTGACAACACGAGCATCCCGTGGATCCGCATGCTTTATTGGTACCCGATGTTCGTGGACGATGAACTTCTGGACTTGATGGCCAAGGAACCGCGCCTCGTGAAGTACGTGGACATGCCAATCCAGCACGCCAGCGACAAGATGCTCAAGTACATGAAGCGCAATTACCGCAAAAAAGAACTTGTAGACCTTTTGCACAAGATCCGTGAACGCATCCCGGGCGTGACGCTCCGCAGCACCGTACTCGTCGGATTCCCCGGTGAAACGCACGAAGATTTCGAAGAGCTGATGGAACTTTTGCAGGATGTGCAATTTGACCATCTGGGTGGCTTTGTGTTCAGCCCCGAAGAAGGAACCCCGGTGATGGAAATGGACCTCCCGGCCGTGGACGAAAGCGATGCCCGCGCAAGGCTCGAAGCCGTCACGGACTACCAGGAAGAACTTGCCGCCGAATACGCCGAGAACATGATCGGAAAGACTGTCAAGATCATCATCGACCAGGTCGCCGAAGAAAGCGAATACCATTTCTATGGACGCACGGAAGGCAACTCGATGGAGAACGACGATATCGTGAAGGTCATCGAGGGCGATGGCGACGTGGGAGAATTCCACAACGCACTCGTCGTAGACGCCGAACCGCACGAACTTGTGGTGAAGATTGTGGACTGATCAGACGAGAGACGAAAGACTAGAGACGAGAGATATAATCACGGGGAAAACATCGTTGACAGTGGTTAGTGATTAGTGGTTAGGATTTACAATCGCGGCGAAGCCTCGATCATTTCAATTCCTCATTCCGAAATCCGAATTCCTAATTATCTAATATTATTATATTTGCCCGTACACTTGCATAGGCCCGTGTATCACAATGGATAGTGTCCTTCCCTCCGAAGGAAGGTATTCCGGTTCGATTCCGGACATGGGTATTAAAAGCAACAAAAAGCCCGCCGTTCATTTGAACTGGCGGGCTTTTTAGCACTTAAGCTAAATGCGGATTACCTAGCGTTCTTGCGTTCCTTTTCACGCTGACGGCGACGCTTTTCGGTATCGTCCGGGAAGAATTCCGGGAAGGAATAACCGATCGTAATGCCAAACACAATACCGGTCTTGTCCATACCATTAGGCTTGTTCACGACGCGAGAGGCATAAGTAACTTCGGTTTCCGTCTTGGAGTCCTTCGTTTCCTTGAAGCTCGGGTTCGATTCACGAGGCTTAGCAAGTTCCGGAGAATAGTAGAAACCAAAAGAGAACTGCAAATAATACCATTCATTCGAGAGGTAAGACACCAGGATATCAAACTGGTAGCCTTTTACAGAAATCAAACGGCGAAGGCCACTGTCATCCGGTTCCATATCGTGGTCAAAGTAGACCGTACCGTAAGAAGCGGACAAGCCCAGGTGGATAGGAATCTTCGGGAAGAAGTAGTAGTTAATACCGATCTTATAACCCGTACCACCTTCAAGTTCCATATAGTCAAATTCACTGTCCTTGACCTTCGGCAAGAAACCAAAGGAGGCAAAAGCGCCTACATGCCAGCGAGTGATATATTCGACACCAGCGCCAAGACCCATGCCCATGCCAGATTCACCCATGAACGGCATACGGGAACCAAGTCCCAATTCAAAAACGAGACGGTCCTTGAGCCAGTCACGACGGCGTTCAGAGTTTGCATATTCGTCCAAACGCTGTTCTTCTTCAAACTTTTTACGGGAAAGGAAATCCTTTTTCTGAGCGGCATTCATGCCAGCCATGGACGCTTCGGCATTTTCTTCTTCGTCATCATCATCAACAGCTTTTGAAGAAGAAGAAGGAGCCTCGGAAACAGACATAAAGCCATCATCGGATTCCGCCGGAGCAGCAGGAGCTTCAACGGTCTGTTCTGCTACAGGAGCAGCCTTTTTA
Organism: Fibrobacter sp.; assembly: GCF_045112255.1. Taxonomy (GTDB): domain Bacteria; phylum Fibrobacterota; class Fibrobacteria; order Fibrobacterales; family Fibrobacteraceae; genus Fibrobacter. The sequence continues at coordinate 29,386 of NZ_JBGUHR010000042.1, read as the reverse complement.
GACTTAGCTTTACGCGCTTTTGCAGGAGCAGCCCATGCAACCAAACTCGAAAGACACAACAGCAACAACAATTTTTTCAGCATTAAAAAAGCCTCGGATAAATAACCACGCTTGGAATATAACTTTTTATAGAAGTTTTTTTCGAAAACTTCTTGTAAAACTTGTTTTTTCGTTTGATTTTACAATTTCGTAAGATTCTAGTATGACTATTTAGCCTTTTTCAGCTCTGCTTTAATCGAACCGAGCTTAATTTCGCACTGCATGAGCACCGGAAGTCGCTTTTCATCGTCCGTAAACCAGATGAAAATACGGCCACTGGAGTTGAAAATGCCATCGCCGTCCAAAACCGGTTCTACTTTAACGGTCTTGAACGTGCCCAAATCCGTTTTGATAGTTTCTCGTTTGTGAATAATCACCTTGAGTTCATAGCGTTTTTTCCCGCTTACCGCCGAGAAACGAGACGTTTCCCCCTCTTTAAGCGGGAGCGTACGCACAAGGTAAAACGCCGACATAATGCTGTGCTCAAGCCCATCTATCGTCACAGACGTATCTGCAGAGCGTTTGACATAGTGCTTGACCGGGTCCTTAAACACCGTATCGGAAAGGACGGCCTTTTTGCCATCGCGATTAAACCTGATAAGCGACTTGTTGTGGAATGTTCCCTCGTGAAGGGACTTGCGGAACACGTCCGTCATGAGACCGTTTTTGTGAACAAGCGTATAGACGGTATCATGGACAGGGTAAAACTTATTGACGGTCTTGTTGGCGGTTGCAAAAGTCAGGAATTCAACCTTGCCATCCTTGCGAGGTTTGACTTCAAGCGTTGCATACCCAGCCGTAATGAATCCCCAGCTGAGTTCATATTCAAGACGTTCGCCCTTCATCCACGGGGCGTTAACTTCGGGAAGGGTCTGCCACTTGGAGAGCGGCTTCGCAGGCGCACTAGCACTTGAGGACGGCTGGACGCCTGGGGCCTGCGATTCGAGAGTCGCCGATGACTGAGGCAGCTTGTCAAGAGTCGCCGCACCTTGGGACTGCGCGGACAAAGACGAATCCGAAGATTCCGCCGCCATAGACGAAACCGACAAAGTAAACGCAAGCAACAAAACACTTTTCAAAGCACGATAAAACATAAACCCCAATACTCTTTATAATGAATAAATTTTAAGATAAGGACAATATATAAAAAAACACTGACGAAACGCCAGCGTTTTTTAATTCGGAATTAGGAGTTCGGATTTCGGAATTGAAATAATCGCGGCAGAGCCGCCAATTTAAATAATTCCTAATTCATAATTCCGAACTCCGAATTAGCATAAGCCGGAGGCTTATGCTTCAATGTCACCGAGGCCCTTGCGGTAAGCAACGAGCTTTTCGCGGACAGATGCGTCAGAGAGGGCGACGATGTGGACAGCGAGGAAACCGGCATTCTTGCCGTTGCCGATGCCGACTGTGGCCACCGGGATTCCCGGGGGCATCTGCACGATGGAGTGCAGAGCATCGACGCCATTGAGCGGGCCGCCAGCGCAGGGCAAGCCTATTACCGGAAGAATCGTGTGCCCTGCGAGCACACCCGGAAGGGCTGCAGCGAGGCCAGCCACACCGATGAGGACCTGGAGGCCTCGCCCGGCGGCTTCGCGAGCATACTTCGCGGTCGCATTCGGGGTGCGGTGTGCAGAGAGGATGTTGTATTCCCACGTGATGCCGAACTGGTCGAGCACAGCGGTGATCTTGTCTACAGTTTCCTGGTCGGACTTGCTACCCGCAACGATACCGACCTTTGCATTCGGAACTTCATTAATCTGCATTTTCAATTCCTTTTTTTATTTACCCATCTTGGCGAGACGGGCCAAGCCCTTCTTGCCGATGTCCTTGCGGTAGAACTTGCCTTCGAACTGAACCTTTTCGCAAGCGGCGTAAGCGATGTCCAAAGCTTCCTGGAGCGTTGCACCGTGACCGACTACGCCGAACACGCGACCACCATTGGTCACCAACTTGCCGTCGACCATCTTGGTACCGGCATGGAGCACCTGGGCGCCATTCTTTTCGGCTTCTTCGATTCCCGTGACGACCTTGCCCTTTTCGTAGGAACCCGGATAACCGGCGCTGGCGAGCACGACGATAGCGGAGCTGCCTTTCGGAGCCTTCGGGGCACCGAGCTTGGCGAGTTCACCCTTTTCGGCAGCGTCGAACAAAGCGAGCACGTCGCCGTCATAGAGCGGGAGCACAATCTGGCATTCGGGGTCACCGAGGCGGCAGTTGTATTCCACAACCTTCGGGCCCTTGCTCGTAACCATGATGCCCACGTAGAGCACGCCCGTGTAAGGTTTGCCTTCGGCAGCCATGCCCTTGAGAGTCGGTTCGATAATCTTTGCCTTGACTTCATCGAGGAGAGCGTCGGTCACAACCGGAGCCGGGCTGTAAGCGCCCATTCCACCGGTGTTCGGGCCCTTGTCGTCGTCAAAGACGCGCTTGTGGTCCTGAGCAGAGGAGAGAATCACGTAGTCCTTGCCGTCGCAAACCACGAAGATGGAGGCTTCTTCGCCGTCCATAAATTCTTCAATCACGACCGTCTTGCCGGATTCGCCGAAGACGGCCTTGTCGCCGAGCATTTCTTCGACAGCGTCGTTTGCTTCCTTGTCGGTCATGCAGACGATAGCGCCCTTGCCAGCAGCGAGGCCCGACGCCTTCACCACGATCGGAGCCGGGTGTTCGGCGAGGAACTTCTTCGCGGAGGCAAGATCGGTGAAGGTCTCGAAGGCTGCCGTCGGCACGCCATACTTCTTCATGATATCCTTACTGAAGGCCTTGGAGCCTTCGAGCGCGGCAGCAGCCGCAGTCGGGCCGAAAGCGCGGAGACCGCGGCGGCGGAATTCATCCACCACGCCAGCGACGAGCGGGATTTCGGGGCCGATAATCGCGAGGTCAATCTTTTCGGCTACGGCGAGATCGGCAATAGCCTTCGGGTCGGCCACATCGACCGGCACGCACTTGCCGAGGTTAGCCATGCCCGGGTTGCCCGGAGCGCACACGAGAGTGTCGCACATCGGCGACTTCTTGACTGCAAGAGCGATGGCATGTTCGCGACCACCGCTACCAACGACGAGAATGTTCATAAGCGAGTCCTTATCTTTGTACGGAGGAAAATGTAGAAAAAAAGCTTGCGGGAGGGGCCCCAGCTCAGAGTTGCGAAGGCCGCACGGGCCCCTCCCTGCACCCTCCCCATCCTTGGCCGACGCTATAGCATCGTTAGCAAACTTAATCCATATTCTTTTCCACATCCTTTACGATAGTTCGTAAAATAAAAGTATATTCATAATACGAATCTTATAGAGAATCTTGATGACACAAGACAACGAAATTAAAGCAGACTACATTGGCAAACAAGAAGATGTGTTTCTTGGATCTAGAAACGCCGCCTCTTTTTGGAGTATAACACAATACTATGATTTGAGAGCAATCGGTTGAAGGCTCAAGCATGGTCAAATATGCGTCGTAAAATACTAAGCAAATAAAGTTACCGGATATTCGGTAAGATAAATTAAGGATTAACAAATGCCATATCAAAACACTGTTATTCTGAAAGTACAGAAAGGGTTTAATGCAGCAATTTTATTGCAGCACGGATTTGAGTTACAACCAGTTCTCAATGGAAAATTTATAGGTTTCGAAGCCCAGATGGAGCAATCCGGGAAGCAATTGTTTGAAGAACTATTGAAACTAGATAAAATTCAAAAATTATTAGTATATCAAAAAAGCAACATAGTCCTTCACGCCGATAAAAATTTCCCCTACGATGAACAGTTTATGGGCTATCTTTATTTAAAACGTCCAACCTGGATTTTACCTTGTCACAAATTATTTTTCGCACCAACCTGGCATCATGTATCATCTGAAATGGCTGCATATAGAGACGAGATTAAAGTTCAGAAGAGAATCGACCAGCAAATGTTTTCCTTGCTCGAAAATAAAACCCCTGGCGGCGGATGGTGTATGTCAGCACTCGACGAAGATGAAGCCTGGAAAATTTATGCAGCATCAAAACACTAACCTTATCAAGGTCTTTTAAAGTTTCATTCATGCAAGTTTTTTTCCATATAGAACCGAAACTAGCTAAAAAAATTTGACGTTTTGAATTACTTCCTCAAATACTTCGTGCCACGCCCGGCACCGACTGTCGTGACGACTCCATTTTTCACCATTTTTCATAAAACATATTCGACAGTAGTCGGGCTGACATCGGGGAGAATTTTGCATATCTCGGATTTCGATATCGGAAGAAGGCTATTCAATACTGTAGCCTCAATGCGGGACGACTTTGTTATTTTATTTGAATTCACTATTGCAAAGCGTTTGTCTAATTCTTGATAGCACTGGTAAAGCATGCTTAAGAAGTGCTGAACGAACGGAAAATAGTTATTGCGGCTTTCATGCCAATTCACGGAAGATTCCCGCAAGGATTCGTAATACCAAGACTTATTCTTGCTAATCTGTTCTTCGTACGAAATGTACTTGCCGACATCGTAACCATTCTTGTACAAAAGAAGTAGCGAAAGAACTCTTTTTATGCAGAAAAAAATATTAATCTGCACAATTATTCAATATTTTTATGCAGATTACAGCATTTTAGCATATCATTTTTTCTTTTCCATAGAAATCCACGAGACTCCGTTTTCGAAACGCTTAATAAACTCTCACTTCTTTTTGAGTTTTCTGAACAGCCCCAAAATACACACATCGCACCAAAGCCCCGCAAGCACAGGAATCGCAATTGAATAAAAAATCATATTTACACCTTCTTGCGGAAATATTTGCGGAAGGATTCTAAGCGGCACCATTGTCATGTAATAAAAAAAGAGCAGCGATTCCGTTCCGTTACTCCAATGAAGGGGTATTTCCAAGAAACCGACAAGCAGCCATGCCAAATGATAAACAGCAACAACAACAAACAAATACAACGTCCATTTTAAGTACTTCAGTCTTGGCACAACATTCTCTAACAAAATGAAACATGTCAAAACCGATACCAATTCAATGGCAGGCATAACAAAGCAAAAAGATGGCGTTGGCGGCAGGAACAAACCAATGACAAAAAGAAGCGCGCTAAAAGCATACAGCGAATAGAAATATATCTTGTTCATCATTCTAAATTCCAGTGGTCATTTCAAAGCGTTAAAGAGATTCACACCTATAATATACTTTCATTGCGTTTCTATCACATTTTTTATGATAAAATTTCACGACAGTCCTGCCAACAATGTTATATTTAAACGCAATTATGTCAATCACGTATAAAACGTTTTTGCACATTGTCTGTTATATGAAGAAATCGTTTATTCTCTGTTTGCTGTTTACAGTTTCTGTTTTATTCGCCAGTGAAAATGGAGCCCACAGCGTGAGCCTTAGCTACGGTCTTTTAAACACGACTGGAGCAAGCGTCATGGCAGCAAATGCGCTAGTCAGTTACTTTGGTGGTGACAAAGAAGACCTAAAAGATATCAATCTTTTAACAATGAGTTCGTTCAATGTCGCATATGGATACGAGCTATGGGGAAAATTGGAAACCGGCGGCATACTGACATATTCGTATGTCGGTTCCGGTTATAACAATCACACCATTACGTTCATGCCCAAAGCTAAAATTAATTGGATTAACGAATCTAATTTTCGTTTTTACTCTCTACTGGCAATTGGAACCGTATTCCTTTTCAACAGTGAAGAATTTAAAGCAAATACACTTTGGCATTTGTCCCTTGCGGGATTTGAATTTGGAAAGGACACATCCTTCTTTATGCAGTTTGGAATCGGGCAGGCCGGTTTCATGGCTTGGGGTGTAAAGTTCAAGCTGTAAAATAAATTACATACAAAATCTCAAATTTTAGAACCGGCGGGAGTGTTTGCAATACTCTTCGTATTCTTTGCCGAAATCACGGCGGAGGCGTTTTTCTTCGCTCAGCACCTGCACCATCATGATGGCAAAGAAGGCGACGAATACGGCGCAAGCTTGCCAAGTCCATAGCCATACGGCGGCGCCCACGAGGTAAACAAGAGTTCCCGTCAGCATCGGATTGCGATTAATTTTATACGGGCCTTCGACCATCAAATGCTGCGTACGCGGGGCCACTTCGTGGCCGAATGCATCCATTGGATTTCCTTTGCCGCGACTGCGCATATAGACGATTGTCCAGACGCTCAGCGCAAGGCCAACAAGCATCACGACAGGCGACACGATGCAACGCCAAGTATCAACGGGCCACAGCGCAGGCATTCCAGAAGCAAGCCACATGATTGTCGGGATGAGCATCACAAAAAGAATCCCGCCCAACAGGTATCCGATAAAATCACGAAAACGTTTCATTTTTCCTCCTTATAGTAAATACAAGAAATAATGGACCCCCTCACTTCGTTCGAGGATGACGGACCATCAAAGACTTTGTCCTAACTCAAAAGCTTTTTGAAGCGAATCGCTGTTCTTGACATCGCCTTTATCTTTTGCGCCGCGCACAAGCACTTGGCCCATGTCCTGCAACTTGAAGAAATTCAAGCAAAGCTTGTACTGCGTGAGGATGCCGTCGAACAGTTCCGGGAGCGAAGCCGCACCGACCAAGAGGAGCGCCATCTTGTGGATGTGATACGCATCGCGAATCGGATTGTGGAAACGGTCGATGACAGATTTCAGCTGGGCGCTCAGTCCATAGAAATACACCGGCGATGCAATCACGAGCATTTCGACACTCGCCATTTTGTCGTAAATGGTCTGCATGTCATCTTTCTGGAAGCACTTGTGGTCTTCTCGGGCAAAGCACGAATTGCAACCGATGCAAGGATTGACCTTGTAATCATGAACCGAAACGACTTCGACTTGATGATTTTGCGAGGCTCCTTTTACGAACGATTCCACCAATAAATCCGTATTGCCGCCCTTGCGCGGGCTACCCGAAAGAACAAGAATATTCATATTTAAACCATTGCCATATAGTTTGTTGCTATAATCTATAAAAAATAACTAGGGAGCGCTAAGTCGCCACGCTCAGTGACAAGACATTCTATATTTAGTGCAAATCAAGACATCACTGGATCCTTCGCGTTGCTCAGGATGGCGAGATACGCGAACATTACAAAACAACAACGAGTTTTCTATGGAAGAAACATTTAAGACAAAAGGTACATGTGCAACGACGATTCAGTTTACGCGTGACGGAGATACAATCCGCAACATCCGCTTTACGGGTGGATGCAACGGAAACCTCAAGGCCATTGCAAAACTTTGCGAAGGTATGAAGGCCAAAGACATTGCTGCCAAGTTGCTCGGCAACACCTGCGGTGGAAAGCCGACCTCTTGCGCAGACCAGCTCGCCCGAGCCGTTCTCGGGATGGAAGCTTAAAAACGGCAAAATACAGAAGATTAGCACAGCATTGAGCCATTTGTGCACAATAAAGAGCTATCTTTGCATATGAAATGGAACTGATTAAAAAGTACGACATAACGGTTTTGTGCAACCCTGGAGTGGAGTCTGCACAGATGCTCACGCCCGAGAACAGCAGGTCAGAAAAGGTTTCGGTCACGAAAGTTTCTGTAATGCCGGGTGCAGAACAGCCGCGCCATAAGCATTATACGTCGGAACAGGTGTGGGTCGCGGTTCAGGGCCGTGGCGTTTTATTGCTTGCCGACGACAAGGAAGTTCCGTTTGAAGCAGGCGATGTTGTGCGTTTTGCAGAAAAGGAAATCCACGGGCTGCGCAATATGGGACCCGAGATTTTCGAATACATTTGCATCAGTACGCCACCGATGAATTTCGCGTACGCGTACATGCAAGCAAGATAAATGGAGATTCCCTCCCCATACGCGGATCATGACTACTAGTCTCTTGTGAGTTTAGATCCTTCGACTTCGCTACGCTCCGCTCAGGATGACACGAGTTCGCGCAGCACTTGCCCAAAGATTACTATTTCAAGAAGAGCGAGATTTTCCCGAAATCGAGAATCGTGATGAACACGAAGAAGCTGATGAAGAACGCCGCCGCGACGTTCTGGATCACAGATTGTGTCTTGAGGCTCAGCGGCTTGCCGCGCACTTTTTCGATACCGAGGAACAGGAGCAGACCGCCATCGGTAATTGCAAGCGGGAGCAAGTTCATCACGCCGAGGTTGATGCTGATAAGCGCAAGGAGCATGAGGAAGTCCTGGAAGCCGCTCATCCACACGTTACCCATCACGGCGACAATCGAGACCGGGCCGGAGAACGCATCGACCTTCACCTGGCCTTGGAACAAGCGCTTGAAATAGCGGAAGATGCTCGTCGTCATTTTCCAGCTTGTGGCGCAAGTCTTTTCGAAAGCTTCGATCGGGCCACGACGCACGAGATGCGTTTCGCTGAACATCACATAGCCCATCTGGATACCCACGATGTAGCGTTTGAATTCTTCACTATAAGCAGGCGTCATCTTCACGTTGACCTTTTCGCCACTGCGCAAAAGCGTCACGTTGACTTCGGCACCCTTGGATCCATCAATGAGGCGGATAACATCTTCGTAACGCGAAATATGCTCTCCATTAATTTCAAAGAGCGTATCACCGCGCATGATGCCCGCCTTTTGCGCCGCAGAACCTTCTTTAGGTGGCAGACGCACAATCACGCGGTTGCGCGGATAAATACCGATATCGCCAATTCCCATCTTTATGGGTTCTGAAGCGGAATCCGCCGCCGGGATCACGAGTTCTTGCGGGACAACCTTGATGGCAAGAGGCTTGCCGCCGCGATGCACTTCGAGCATCACATCAGCACCAAGGCTCACGCCAATCTGTTCACGAAAATCATCCCAACCTTGCGTTTCCTTGCCATTGATAGACGTAATCGTATCACCCGGCTGGATGCCTGCAATTTCAGCAGACGAATTTTTCGCCACAAAACCGATAATGAGACTCTTATTATCAGGTTCCTGAACGCCAACCATATAAAGGAAAATCAGAAGGATAAATGCAAATGCGATATTCACGAACGGACCCGCAAAAGCAATCGCCGCTCGAGCGCCAACCGACTTTCCCAAAAAATCATCTTGCGAAGGAACTTTACCTTCTTCGATGCTGTCCGGATTTTCACCCGCCATGGCAACGTAGCCGCCAAAGGGAATTGCAGAAATGCAGTATTCCGTTTCGCCTTTCTTGAATCGGAAAAGCTTTTTGCCAAAGCCTACAGAGAAAGTGTTCACTCGGACTTTATTCCACTTGGCGACGATAAAATGGCCCAGTTCGTGAATAGTCACGAGAAAGCTCAACGCCAAAAGCCCCAAAACGAACATCAACAAATTATTTAAGATACTCGACATCATACGGTCAATGTAGAAAAAAATGATGCCCCAGACAGGGCACCATTTGACAATCCATGAATATTAGAAAATAGAACCTACTTAATTCTATGGCCCTTCAAATCAAAGCGCTTGCCGCCCTTTTCAACGAAAAGCTTCTGGTCGTCGAAACGAAGGCGCGGCTGTGTCGAGTGAACGGCCTTGTAATCCACCGGAGCGTGAATTGCAATCGTGCCCTGCGAGCTGGAAGATTCAATGTTTGTAGAAGAGCTAGAGGAAACGCCCGGAATAGAAGAAGAGCTTGCGGGCATCTCGGAAGAGGAGGAATTGCCAGAAATCGCGGAGGAGGAACTCTGCGGTACGCTCGAAGATGAACTTGCGGGAACCTCGGAAGAACTAGAGGCCGGCGTATCCTGTTTTGCAACGCCTGCGGCAGCAAATTCCGGGGCAAAACCAGAGTTGATGGCTTCGATTGCACCAGCGAGGTAAGCCAGCGGAGCATTCCAGTTGATAGCGACTTCGTTCGTGGCATAGCTACAGCGCTGATCAGTGTAAGCGGTAGCAGCCTGACCCGTGCGGTAATCCGGGCACTTCCATTCAGCGGCAGAGCCAACGTCTTCGCCGCCCGGCTGCGGGCCGCCCACGAGCATACCCGGAATCGGTTCTTCTACGTTATCCGAAGTGCTCGGGCGGTGGTGCGGCATTTTCGGAGACTTTGTACCATAACCCGTCACGAAAGACATGTCGAGCGGGTTCTTGCCGAGCAGGTAATCAAGGGCCTTGACGGCAGCCTTGTAATACTTCTGTTCGCCAGTGAGGTAGTAGGCATGCAACAGCCAAACACCCTGATTTGCAGCCGTAGAGTTAGAACCCCACACAAAGTCATCCTTTACCATTGTAACGCCAAAACCAGATTCGGCGCGGTTCACAAACTTGTCCGCCGTACCCAAAATTTTCTGCTTGGCTTCGCTTGCGTCGCCACCAAACTGCGTCTGGTGCGTTGCCTTCTCGTACGTGGCAAGGCCCATGACATCGCCCCAGTAAGAGACGTATTCCGAAGAGCCGGACTGCTTATAAGAAGCATCCCCCGTCGTGATGAAAAGTTCTGTGCCAGCAAGAATCTTTTCGTCGTTCGGATTGTCGTTTTCGTAGGCGCCCGTCGAGACATCCGACGGATTGGCAAGATAGTTGCGGCTCGGGTTCTGCTGGCCCCAAGCGTAAGCTTTTTTAGCGGCTTCAAGGCACTTGGAAGCGTAAGCGGCATCGAACGGCTTGTAAATGCGGGAAGCCATCGCCATCACGGCAGCAAAGTCAAACGTGCCCGCCGTGCTCTTGCCGATAGCATAAAGCTTGGAATTGTCCTGAGCAGGCATCACGTCGCCCGGGAACCCGAGAGAGGTGAGCTTGTGGTAGACGCCGCCATCAGAAGCCTGCATGGTGAGCATCCAGTCGAGATTGTACTTGATTTCGGCAAGCAAATCCGGGAGGGAGCCTTCAGCCGGGATGTTCCACTTGAGCGTTTTGAAATACTGCGGGAAGTGTTCGTAAAGAGAGAGAAGCGTGTAGGTCGTAATGCCCGAGTTCACAATGTAACGGCCGTAGTCGCCAGCATCGTACCAGCCCTTGCTGGAATTGATCGTGCCCGAAGCACCCGTAGAATTGTGAAGTTCGGCAGTCGGATTCGTGTGGCCGGCTGCGCGAGCCCACTTGCCAGCATACTGGCTTTCAAGAGCCATGGAGGCACGCTGGTAGTAGAACCACTTGATGGAGGCCTTGACGATTTCTTCGTACGTCTGGGATTTCACGACGAGGTCGGAACGGAGCACGTTGCCGTTTACCTTGATGCTGTACTTGCCCGCTTCGGCAAGCTTGGAGAAATCGACGAGCTGGACATTCTGACCGCTCGCATCCCAGTAAGATGCGGCCTTAGGCGTCACGGAGAGAACGACCTGGCCGGCAGCATTCACAAAATCCACGTTGCCGTTTGCATCGACCAAGGCGAGTTCCTTGAAGTCGCCCGGACGGTAGCCGATCTGGTTGATGTAGGCAGTCGCTGCAAAAGCTGGGGCTGCGACGAGCGCGGCAAGCGCGACGGACTTTAACGCATGATTCTTCACAAACATCCTCGTAAAAAAGTGCAAGTTTTTGGTCCATATAATATAGAGCCGTTTGAACGCATTTCCCACCCGCGAGAACGTTATTTTACAGAAAAGTGTAGCAAGTGTTTGGCGAAAAATTATGGTTCCTCCTAACGGAGGATGACCGTGCTTGGGGCATACTAGCCTTTTGAGGTTGCCTCTCACTTCATACGAGGATGACGAAATGCCACAAAAAACGGCGTCCCGGAAGGGGCGCCGTTTCTGCATTCTATGAATATGGATTTTGGGGAATTCTATTTCATGCGGTGACCCTTGAGGTCAAAGCGCTTGCCGCTCTTTTCGATAAACACCTTCTGATCAGCAAAACGAAGACGAACACCATCATTTGCATTCTTACGAATTCTTGAAACGGAAGGCTTGATCGCAGAGGTTCCCTTTGCAACACCTTCTACAGCAAAGGACGGAGCGTAACCAGCATTCAAGGCTTCCATAGCGCCAACCAAGTATGCAAACGGAGCATTCCAGTTGATGGCCACTTCATTCGTGGCATAGCTGCAACGGTCATCGATGTAAGCCGTCGCAGGCTTCTTGCCAGATGTATAGTCCTTGCATTCCCAAGACTTGGAACCGATATCTTCACCACCCGGCTGCGGACCGCCAACGATCATGCCCGGAACAGGATCCGTCACCTTGTCAGCAGTACTCGGACGATGGTGCGGGAGTTTGGCGGACTTGGTACCGAAACCCGTCAGGAAAGACATGTCGAGCGGATTCTTGCCAAGCAGGTAGTCCACCACCTTCTTTGCAGCTTCGTAATACTTCTGTTCACCTGTGATATAGTAAGCATGAAGAAGGAACACGCCCTGATTGCCAGCAACAGCATTCGATCCCCAGACAAAATCATCTTGAGACATAACAACGCCAAAGCCCTTCGAGGCTTCATACGCAAATTCATTAGCATAGTCCGTAAGCATTTTCTTTGCGGTAGCGGCTTCAGCACCAAGTTCCGTTGCATGAGTTGCAGCACCATAAACAGCAAGGCCATAAACTTCAGGCCATGCAGGAACAATGCTCGTTTCGTTCGGATTCAGAGTCGGCTTGTAAGATGCATCGCCTGTGGAAATAAACAATTCCATACCAGCAAAGACCTTTTCGTCATCCAGCTTGCCATCGCTATAAGAACCCGTGCCTACATCCATCGGATTGTTGAATGCCTTTTCCGGGTTCTGAGCGCCCCAGGCATAAGCCTTCTTCGCCGCTTCAAGGCACTTTGTCGCATAGGCAGAGTCGAACGGCTTGTACACTCGGTATGCCGTAGCCATCACCGCCGCAAAATCAAACGCAGCTGCAGTACCCTTGCCAATCACATAAAGTTTTTCCGTATCCTTCGCGGGCATCACGTCGCCCGGGAACTGGAGCGTCGTAAGCTTGTGATAGACACCGCCATCTTCCGCCTGCATGGTAAGCATCCAGTCAAGATTGTACTTGATTTCGGCAAGCAAATCCGGGAGGGTTCCGTCGGCCGGGATGTTCCACTTGAAAGTCTTGAAATATTCCGGGAAATGCTCGTAAAGAGACAGGAGTGTATAAGTCGTAATACCTGAATTCACGATATAGCGGCCGTAGTCGCCAGCATCGTACCAGCCCTTGCTAGATTCAATCGTTCCCGAAGCTCCCGTAGAACTGTGGAGCGTCGCCGTCGAGTTCGTATGGCCCGCAGCGCGTTTCCACTGACCCGCATACTGTTCTTCCAGTTCCATGGAAGCTCGCTGATAATAGTACCACTTAAGGGCTGCCTTAGCAACATTTTCAAACGGCTTTTCGGCAATTACCAAATCGGAACGGAGCACTTGCCCGCCCTGCTTGATGGAATAAGTTCCAGGAACGGTCAAGGCGGAGAAATCGACAAGCTGCACATCCTGACCGCTCGGATTCCAGCGGGATGCCGCTTTCGGAGTAGCCTGAAGCACAGTTTGACCGGCGGCATCCACAATTTCGATATCACCAGAACCTTCAAAAAGCGTAAATTCTTTCGGATCTGTGGTACGGTAGCCAACCTGGTTGATGTAGGCTGTTGCAGCGGTCGCCGCCGTAGCAAGCGAAAGAACCGTAGCTGCGAGGGGGATATACTGTTTTAAGCCAAATGAAGCCTTCATAAGACACTCCTTTCCATTTTCACAATATAAATTTACCCCTAAAAAAAAGAATTGCCCAACTTTTGTTGGACAATCTGGTTACAACTGTACCCAATGTATTACTTTTTCGCAAATTTTATGATGCTCGTCACACCCGAAGGCGATTCCACCATAATCCCATAAACGCCCACCGGCAATAGAGACAGATCTAGTTCCCTACGGAAGAATCCGCTAACTTTACGCGCCCCGTCTACAGAAATTACCGTATAACGGAATATCGCCATAGATCCCTGAACCGTCAAGCGATTTCCGCGAATTTCCACACCATGGGACTTTGCAAATTCCGGCAACATGGTCCTGCCAGAATCCACCTTGCTCGTATCCGTCCTAGATGTATCCCTTGCGGAGGTATCGATCACGGACGTGTCCCTAGCAACCGTATCTGGCGGGACGCTTGCCGCCTTCGCCTCGCGCGCCTTGTCAAGGAACGCGACCGCCTTGTTCAAGTTTTCAGTCGCATTCATCTTGTCGCCGCCATGGGAACCGCCCGACACCTTGACAAATTCCGTCACCACATTGTGGTTCTTGAGGGAATCGTAAAGTTCCTGGCTTTGTTCGATATTCACAATATTGTCAGAAGTTCCATGAAACATGATTATCGGCGGATCGTCATCGCTTGCATAATACGGCGAACTGGCAACAGTCCACTTATCCTTGTTACCTTCACGCTCGACACCGATGAAATCGCCTTCCATTGTCCCAGAGCCGCCCATGCGAATGGGGTTCATCGTGTAAAGGTCGGTCGGAGGAGACCAAAGCACGGCACCATCCACACAACTGCTGAACGACGTAAATTCGCCAAGGTCACCCACCAAGTCCACCGTCACCGAACCCGACTTGCCTTCTTTCAAGCCACAGGTTGTCGCAGTAAGGCTCGAAAGGTGACCACCCGACGAGAAGCCGGACACAGCCACAAAATTCGTGTCAAACTTGTACTTAGCCGCATTGCCACGGACAAAACGGACCACAGCCTTGATGTCGTGAAGCTGCGCCGGATACTTGGCGTCACTTGCAGAACGGTGATTCGGAGTCACGACGGCATAGCCCGCCTTGACATATGCGGAACAGATGGTGCTCAGGTCCGCAGAGCCTTTCATGTTGTTAAAGCTCCAGGCACTACCATAAGTATGGATAACCACCGGATACGATTCCTTGGCTTCCTTTGGAATATAAATATCCAGCGTATGGTAGGACTTTCCGTCGCCTACATAGTTTACATCGGCAGTCTTATCGGCATTAGATACGCTCCCACCACCTTGTGGGCCGCCAAAGCCACCACCGCCGAAACCTCCACCGCCGCCCCACTGGGCGAACGCAGAAACAGCGGCAATGCATACCGCCATTGTCATCTTTTTCATATCCACTCCAATCAACACCGGCTAAATTCTATAGCCGCATCCTGCCATCAAATTTATACACAAAAAAAGCCCCGCGACAAAGCGGAGCTTCATTTCCATTGTTGAGTTTTACAACCCTCAAAAATTTATTCAGCACATGAATTGATCAACTTGTTCAATGCATTATTTGCAGTAAAGGTCACAATCTGTTTCCCAGACGAAGAAGCTATGTAGGTCGGCATCATCTTGGACCAAGCCATCATCTGCGCCCAGACATCGCCGACATACATTTCCGAATCACTTCCATTCTCGAGCGCCTTGCTCCAGGGAACATTAAAGGCTATGCGGTCCAAGCTGCGCAACCCGCCCTCAACAGTATTACCATCGATGTCCCTCAGGACCCCTTCAAACTGGTACACCTGTTCGCCATTTTCGCTGGCCGTCGGGCCTGTCAACGAGAGTAGATAAAGGCCAAGAGCCTTTGTCTTGCCATCAGCATCGTCGCGAAGCACGATCATCGACGGTATATTCTGCGAGGTCACTGCCTTAACTGTAGAATCCGCAAACGGAAGATTCATGGAAATACGGTTCTGCGTATTGCCGTGAGCATCCTTTACCACTTCGAACTTATTCATCGAAAGCGGTTCAACACGGCGCGTTGCGCGTTTTTCAGGAATTGCGCGGATGTAAATTTCGGAACCGTTCGTCTGGCGGTTTGCATAGAAAATATGCAAGTGGTGGACGGAACCATCGGCCCAGCCCGCATTTTCTGACGAACCCTTGCAGTTTTCGTATGTGGCAAGAGGTTCTCCATCATGGCATCCATGGTTGTTAGCGGCAAGCACCTGAAGATTCACAATGCTCGGGACCGGCATGTGGTCGCCACCCATATCGGCAACAAGCACACCATCCACAAAAACCCACATATCACCGCTACTGATAAATTCAAAATTCTGCGGAGCCGTAGCCTGCTTGGCGGCATCATACTTGAAGGTCGAATAAGCCATCATCGTAAAATGGAAATTGCGGAGGTGCTGCATACCGATCTTGGCCCCCCTATTCGCCATGGACACCATAGCAAGCCAGGCCGCACTATACCCAGTACCTTGGGGATCAGCGGCACGCGGCCCACCCTGATTCAACCATTCATCGCAAAGCTCATAAGTATTCTGTTGAAATTCATCCGACTGAGTTCGTGCATACTGATAATCATAAGGCGGACAATAAATAGAAAGGGATTGCGGTTCATACTGTTCGCACATACCATTCGGTTGGATGGACGGGTCACAGGGCTTGTTCATGACCCATTCCCTTGTCGAGGGATTAATGCTATCGAGCGGAAAGAAGCCCCCATTATTATAGCC
This sequence comes from Fibrobacter sp., assembly GCF_045112255.1. Classification (GTDB taxonomy): domain Bacteria; phylum Fibrobacterota; class Fibrobacteria; order Fibrobacterales; family Fibrobacteraceae; genus Fibrobacter. The sequence goes on along the minus strand of NZ_JBGUHR010000042.1, from coordinate 13,086 downwards.
ACGGCTGTAAATGTAATCATCGGACTCGGGATCCTTAATAAGGTTAAGCGTCGTATTGACTCGCTTATTTACAGACGGGACATCGGTAAACCACTGATCAAAGTTCGCATTATCGCAGCGTTCGTTCAGCTTACTAATCGTAACACCATCAATCATATCAATTTTGCCATCAGCACCGGCCTTGGCAAATGTAAGATAAGGAGAAACCATGCCCGTCGTAGCGATAACAGGATTTGCCCAATTCGTTTTGCCCCCTTCGCACGAATAATAATCAATACCTTCAAGGGCATTCTTGTATCCGCGCACAATCATTTGCCCGGATTCATACTTCTTATAAAAATTACATTCGCCGTATTCCAATACAGGACCTGCGGAGGTCTGTCGGAGGTATTCCGGCAAATTCGTATTTTCGTCCATAGGAAGACCGTCGACACCTATTTGCGTTCCCGAGCCATACTTGGCATTGGCACTCACGGTTCCGCAAGAAGCGTGATAAGGAACAGCGGTATACCAATCATCACCGTAGCCATTATCCTTCATCGCAACACCAGTGCGCGTGACATAGTTATAAATGAGATCCAGATGTGCAATGGATTCGTACTCCAGTTGTGTCGTCGCTTCTTCCGAGAAGTTTTCAAAGTCCGAATGATTCGGCTGGAAGTCGCGAATGACGGCCGTCATCGACCCCACATTCAGGTACTCGGGTTCTGGCGTTACCGCACCGCCAACAGGCGAAGAGCAGAGCAAAGTTTCGAACGAAGACTCATCCCCCGAATGTGATGCAGGGTTCTTGCCCGGTTCATCAAGCTGACTCGTCGGATTTTCGGAACAACCTGCAACAAATGCAAGCAACGGAATAGCTACAGACAAACCCGCAACACGCCATGAATTTCTCATAAATTTTTCCTTAAACAAATTGTGCAGAATATACAAAAAAGCACGGCCGAAGCCGTGCTAAACAAATGCATTATTTGCAACAAAACCACATAAGGCGATTATTTCAAGAAGCCTTCTGTCATGAGGCGGGCTTCCTTGTCGGCTTCGAGAACTTGTTCGAGCGAAAGGTGACCGGTGGCATTCGGGGCTTTTTCCATCACCATTTCCACATACTTCGGAATATCGGTGAACTTGAGGTTACCCTTGAGGAAACGGTCCACGAGGACTTCGTTTGCAGCGTTCATCATCGAAGGCACAATACCGCCACGGCGGCCAGCTTCAAACGCGAGAGCGAGGCAACGGAACTTGTTGAAGTCCGGTTCGAAGAACGTGAGCTTTGCAAGCGTCGGCAAGTCGAGGCGCTTGGTTTCGAGCTTGAGGCGGTCGGGCCACGTGAGTGCCACCTGGATAGGAATGCGCATGTCGGGAGCGCCGAGCTGGGCCATCAAGGAACCATCGCGGAACTGCACCAAGGAATGTACCATGGACTGCGGGTGAACAACGACCTTGATCTGGTCATACGGAATGTGGAACAAGAAATGAGCTTCGAGCACTTCGAGGCCCTTGTTCATCATGGACGCAGAGTCAATCGTAATCTTCTTACCCATGCTCCACACCGGGTGATTGAGGGCATCGGCAACAGTGATGTTTTCAAACTTTTCAATAGGCCATTCGCGGAACGGGCCGCCCGAAGCCGTGATTTCAAGGAATTCGACTTCGTGTTCGCGCTTGCCGCCTTCGAGACACTGGAAAATAGCGCTATGTTCGGAGTCAATCGGTGTAATGAAAGACTTCGGATTTTCAGCAAGTTTATCCCAAATGACAGGACCCGCCATGACCATCGTTTCTTTGTTCGCAAGAGCGACATGCTTGCCATGTTCAATAGCGGTAATCGTCGGGAGGCATCCCACTGCACCCATCAAGGCGTTGATGATGATGTCCGCCTTCGGATCGGCAGCAAGTTCGCAGAGGCCGTCCATACCGGCAAGCACCTTCTTGCCGAGAACGCCTTCGAGTTCCTTGGCGGCAGTCTCGTTGAACATGCAAACGCGTTCGACATTGTACTTGCGCACGATTTCTGCAACTTTTTCTACGCTACTATTTGCTGCAACGGCATATAAATTAAAAATGTCCGAATGTTGATGAATGACATCGACGCTAGAAGTACCGATAGAACCGGTGGCACCCAAAAGAACTACGTTTTTCATTTAAGAACCTCAGTGATTGCTTTTTCGGTAAAGATAGAATAAAGAGATGATCCCGCCAAGAAAGCAAGCTTTAAATTCTAGGGTAACATACATATGGAGATAAACGATTTATCCATATATATGCTTGCGTTGAGACAATTACAACATTTTACATTTCAATAAAAAAAATTAGTGTATATTGAATATGGGTTAGGTTTGTTGCTCGAAGGAGGTGCTTATGCGCATACTTTCCTCGGGTGTATATGCTGCGTGTTGTTGCGCAGTTGGGGTGCTTTGGAGTTGCTCGGATTCGTCAAGCAATGGCATTTCCGGGTCGGACATCAATATTTCATCATCAATCACAAATGTACCAGAAAGCTCGTCGGGAACATCGTCGATAGCATCATCAGAAAAGTCCGCTGGTTCGCGCAACAGCTCTTCGAGTACACGTCCTCACCGGAGTTCATCTTCGAGTCCCGAGCAAGGAAAATCGTCTGGAGTTCAAGTAAATTCTAGCTCCAGCGAAGAATCTTTTGTCTACACCTCGCCTGCAAATTTCGCCGATACGGTAAACGGCGTTGTATTCAACATGGTCTATGTAACAGGCGGTTCTTATACACGAGGCTGCGACAATTGCGCCGAACAAGATAAAATTTACGAGAGTCCATCACACAAAGTAACAGTCGATGAATACTTCATCGCCAATACCGAAGTGACTATTGCACAATGGAACGCTGTAATGGGCGGCAAAAAGAGCGCCTGGGAATCGGACAAGGCACCCAAAATTGGAGTAAGCTGGTTTGACGCCAACAACTACGCCTGTAAACTAGGGCAAAAAACAGGACGGCAATACCGCTTGCTGACCGATGCCGAATGGGAATTCGCCGCCCGCGGAGGCAAGGACGGAATTACAGACAACTTTAAGTTTTCAGGAAGTAACAACGTCGATGATGTGGCATGGTATTCCGAAAACAGCGGCGGGAAATCGCACGATGTAGCGACCAAGAAGCCAAACAAGCTAGGACTTTACGACATGAGCGGGAATTCCTGGGAATGGGTGTACGACTGGCTCGTAGGCTATACATCTGGCGACAAGGTGAACCCGGTACAGCTCACGGGTTCCGGCAACAAGACTCGTCGAGGCGGAAGTTACGGGGAACCCGCAGAGTTCGCGCGAGTGAGCCGTCGCGCCATCCGCAGCCGCGATGGCGCCGCCGACATGGGATTTAGAATCGGGATGTCCACAAAGCTCCCGCCGGGAATGGTCAGCCCATGCGAAGCTGCAAACCCCTCGGCCGCCGTCTGCCAAGGCGATAAGAACCGCGACTGCCGTTTAATCACCGCTACAGACGAAGCCTGGATCAGCGACGATTACACCGTAATCATCAACGAAGACGGAATAGCGGCCGTGTCCGGATTCCCGAATGTTTCAGGACAATGGTACACGCTCAACAACCGCAGCTTTAACGTTGTCACCAAGAACGGCACCAAAACTTACGCTTATTACGTGTTCAGCGAGGATGAACTCACGATGATCAGTGACGATGGCATTCCCTATCGTCTATACCGCCGAGCCGCAAGCGAAGCGAAGAGCAAAGTGAGTATCCCCACGGTAAGCAACCCCAAAACATTGGCACAGCTTATCGCAGCAGTGGAACCCGAACGAATCGTGAGCGATGAACAGCTCGCCCACCCCGATACTAGTGTGCGAGACCCGCGCATTGCGACCGCAAGTGGTTACACCTGGTTCTTTGACGGGCGTTGCTGTGGTGGCAACCACAAATACCGTTTCCACCTCGACAAGAATGGCGATGCAGAATTCGTCGTCATGGATTACGATGACACCCACCACGAAAACATTCTCGCAAAAGGGCGCTGGTTCACAGTCGGCAACATCGGGCTACACATCGTTTTGAACGGCAAGTATTTCAATTACCTCTACACATCCGGCGAACGCACCATGAGTTATAGCGAGTACATGCCGGCAGGCCCCATTTTCTGCCATATATCTTTCCAGAGCTACGAACGTGGAGACTTCCGCATATTCAACAAGACTTTATTCGACGACAAGATTAAACGCCCACGAGGCTTCAACGGCGAAAAACCCGTCTACGAAGCAGGGGATTACCAGTGGGGTTCGTAAATGCAAAAACTCAACCATAGCGTGCTCCGCGCAATTGCGACAAAGCCCCTATTTGTCGCAATCTCATTCACAGCGATGCTTTCAGCCTGTAGCGACACCACATCCTCAACAGCTCCTGAGAGCATCGCTTCATCCTCAACAACAACTGAGGAACTCTCGTCATCGGAGGTTGCAACCATTGAGTCATCCGGCTCAGCAATTCAACAAAGCTCGTCGTCAAGTGGAACAAAAAATAATTCCAGCTCATCACGAAGTAGCCATCGACGATCTTCGTCTTCTGTAGCACAAACAAGCTCATCCATAATTTCATCATCGCAAGACACGCAAGCTTCATCGCAAAAAGAGGTTTCATCATCGTCAACAGCATCCCCGCCTGTTAAAATCATGCTCGACGAAAACGGCTTTGCGACCATCGCCGATGTTTACAGAAGCCTCGCCCCCGAAGAAAAAGCGGTATTCATCATACGCCATTCCGAACGCGAAGATGACGTCGCTATAGAAACGGAACTCACCGCCAATGGCGTAAAGATGGCCCAAGACCTAGGCGCCACCCTCAAAAGCGATGAAGAATTTTCATACATCACTTCTGGATTTGTGCGCACTAACGAAACCGCAAACAACATTTCGAAAGGTCGCGGAGAAGCAAGCCTCCCGAAACTCATCACCAACTACGACATCACCGGGAACTGGTTCCTGAAAATTTCAGCAGATTCGCTTGCACAGTACGCCACCAAGTTCAACATGAAAGGCAGTTCTGTCGAACTCATGGCTCATTGGGCATACGAAGGCGGCTACCCCGACGTACTCTATGAACTCTCGCCCCGCGCCGAAGAATTCATGCAGAAAGTCATCCTCAAGAATTTATCCAAATGGAAGCGCGTAAGCATAATGGTCTCGCACGACATTTTCGTGATGCCGCTCGCCGTATTCGGTTCAAACAAAAAAGTAGCCCTCAAATACCACGAGGACTACCATTGGATAAATTACATTGCCGGACTTGCAATCATCATCGGAACAGACAACAGTATGCGTTATGTTCCCGTGAAGGGCGCTGCATCAGGCGTTATCGACTATCTTGCCATTTTTATGGATGGACGACGCTCTTCAAGAAGTCCATGAAGATGTATAGGGCGGGTGCTGCGAGGAGGAACGAGTCACAACGGTCGAGTACGCCACCGTGCCCAACGAACAAGTTCCCGGAATCCTTCGTGCCGCTCCAGCGCTTGAGCGCAGACATCAGAAGGTCGCCCACCTGGCCTGCTACCGTGATGAGGAGGCCAATGACGATCGCCGATGTCCAAGTGAAATTCATTTCGAACGAGCTGAGTGCAGCACTGCACTTGACCCAGTACGCGACCCAGGCAATCGTTGCGATGGAACCCGCAACCGAACCTTCCCAAGTCTTCTTCGGGCTGATGCTCGGAGCAAAAGGATGACGGCCAAACGGTCCCTTGCCCGCCGCAAACTTTCCAAAGAAATAAGCGACCGTGTCGCAAAGCCATACCGCCGTCATCACGAGGATGAACGGGTAGCAATGTTCAAAGCCCTGGCCGTTGCCCATCATGAGCACGTTCATGCCGCCCCAGAACCCCACATACAGCGGAGCGCCAAGCTGCATCACGAGCCACGGGAACAAATGGTCAATCTCAACCTTCGCGTAGGCAACGCCAATGTAAATCGCAAAAATAGCGAGGAACGTCATGCCGACAACATAAGGCACAGCCGGGAGACCAAAGTAGCCGCCCTTCGAAAGCGCCCACGCAAGCGTCAGCGCCATAGTCGACGCAAACGAAAGGTAACGCATATCCGGGCCTGCGTACATCTTGGATGCCATGCCGGCCCATTCCCAGGCGCCAACCGCGCCCAGAAAACACATCAGTCCAATGCGACTAAAATCGTTGAACCAAAGTAAAACAAAAACGATTGGAATTGCAATAAATGCAGTGATCAATCGCTGAGCCAAATTACTCATGAAGAACCTTCCCAAAACGGCGTTCGCGAGTATTATAGAACTCGACCGCCTTCATGAACTCTTCCTTCGTGAAATCAGGCCAGAGCGTGTCCGTCACATAGAACTCGCTATAGGCGGCCTGCCACAGAAGGTAGTTGGAAAGCCTGAATTCGCCACCCGTGCGGATAATCAGGTCCGGATCGGGAGCGCCCTTCAGGTACAAGTGTTTTGCAAAAACGTCGTCGTTGATTTCGTCGATAGAAAGCTTGCCTGCGGCAACTTCTGCAGCAATGTGCTTTGCCGCTTCAACGATTTCCTGACGACCGCCATAGGAGATGGCAAGGTTCAGCTGCATACCCGTATTGTTCGCCGTCTTATCAATCGCCATCTGCAAGTTGGCACGCGGCTTCTCGGGCAAGCGGCTGATGTCTCCGATGACAATCAGCTTCACATTCTTTTCCATGAGGTCCGGGATTTCCTTGTAAACCATCTCGATGAGAAGGTTCATCAGGTAATCCACTTCCTTGGACGGGCGACCCCAGTTTTCCGAGCTGAACACGTACAATGTCATGTGCTCGAGCTTGAGGTTCACGCCCATTTCCACAGCGTCAATCGTCGATTCCGTGCCCTTGCGGTGCCCCAAGAACCGTTCTAGACCGCGACGGCGGGCCCAACGGCCATTACCGTCCATGATGATGGCAATATGTCTAAGCTGATTGGCCATAGAACCTATTACACCTTGAGGATGTCGGCTTCCTTTTCAGCAAGGAGAGCGTCGATCTGTGCGATAGCCTTGTCAGTTGCCTTCTGGATTTCGTCCTGCTGCTTCTTGACGTCGTCTTCGGAGAGTTCCTTGTTCTTCTTGAGGGCGTCGTTTGCGTCACGGCGGATGTTACGGATAGCCACGCGGCCGTCTTCGGCATGCTTGCGTGCGATCTTGGCAAGTTCCTTGCGGCGTTCGGTCGTGAGGATCGGGAGCGTCACGCGGATGCAGTTGCCGTCCTTCATCGGGGTAAGGCCGATGTTTGCAGCGAGGATAGCCTTGTCTATCGTATCGACGAGCTGCTTTTCCCACGGGGTCACGAGCAGCATACGCGGTTCCGGCACGGAAATCTTTGCGACCTGAGAGATCGGAGTCGGAGTGCCGTAGTAGTCAATGCGCACACCGTTGAGGATAGCCGGGCTAGCCTGGCCAGCACGGATCTTGGAAAATTCACGTTCGGTGGCCTCGATGGCCTTGTCCATTTTTTCAGAATAATCTGCCATAGTTTGTGTTCCTAGTTACTAGTTAGTAGTTACTAGATAAAAGGTTAAAGGTTTTAGTGATTTCTTCTAGAGGCTAAATATAAATAAAAGCAAAGCAAGTATTACATTTTTGGCCTATTTAAAACACAAAAACGCCCCCGCGATCGCAAGGGCGCACAATTGTAAGTTATTTATAATTTAGCAGTGGACAAGCGTACCGAGATCGCCTTCGATAGCGGCGCGCGTGAGGTTGCCCTTTTCCATCTTGAACACGAAGATGGGCATGTTGTTTTCCATACAAAGTGCAACAGCTGCCGTGTCCATGACCTTGAGGCCGCGAGAGATGACTTCCTTGTAGGAGATATCGTCGAAGCGAGTGGCAGTCGGGTCCTTGACCGGGTCTGCGGTGTAGATGCCATCGACCTTGGTGGCCTTCATGATCACGTCGCATTCGCTTTCGATAGCGCGAAGAGCAGCACAGCTGTCCGTCGTGAAGAACGGATTGCCCGTACCGGCAGAGAAGATGACCACGGAACCAGCGGACAAAAGCTTGAGAGCCTTGCGACGGTCGAAGAATTCACAGACCGGTTCCATACGGATAGCGGACATCACGACGGAGTCGATGCCCTGCTTGTCGAGAGCGTCTTGCATGGCAAGGCCATTCATCACGGTACCGAGCATGCCCATGGCATCGCCCTGGGCGCGATTCATGCCGCCTGCAGAAGCGGAAATGCCGCGAACGAGGTTGCCACCGCCAATCACGAGAGCGACTTGAACACCCTGCTTGACGATGGATGCAATTTCGGAGGCCATGTCAGAAAGAATCTGGTTGTCGATGCCGTGGCCCTTTTCGCCTGCGAGGGCTTCGCCACTGAGCTTGAGGAGAATGCGTTTGAATTTCATAAGTTGGTCAGTAGTTAGTAGTCAATGGTTATTTGTCGCCGTCATTCTGAGGCGAAGCCGAAGAATCCAGTCAATTAAAGCCCTGGATCCTTCACTACGTTCAGGATGACGAGACCATTAGTGTCTCAGAGGAAATGTAATAAAAATAGGCTATGGCCAACACTAAAAGTCCTTGCTTTTTTCATACGAAACGCCTTCTTACCACTAATTAATGTATTTATAAAAAGAGTTGAAGGGAAAGGGATGTTCTATGAGAACCAAAATTGTATTTGGCTTATTATCAAGCTTATTGTTGCTACCGACGATGCTTTTCGCAGACATCGTGTATCAAGGGAAAAGGGTCCAGGAATGGCCTGACGAGGCCCGTCCGACATTCAACGGTTCAAACGCCAACAAGCCCAGCTTTATTTTGGCAAGAACGTCCGCGACACAGACCCAAAGCCATTACGCTGCCCCCAAAGGCAAAATTTACAGCCTGACGCTTCTCGTTGATTTTTCGGACCAGAAGGCGCCCGTCTCAGTTGCCGACGTTGAAGAATGGCTGAACAAGGAAGGATTCAACAGGGACGGCTGCAACGGATCCGTCCGCGATTACTATCTGGACGTTTCAAACGGGCAACTCGACCTCACCAACGAAGTCTACGGCTGGTACCGCGCCAAGCACCCCAAATCCTGGTACGAGAACCTGCAAGGGTACACAGGATCGGATTCGCTGATGAAGGAAGTCTTTGACTATTTCGATCCACAAGTTGATTTTTCCCGCTACGACAACGACAAGGACGGCACCACCGAAGCGATCAATATCGTGTACGCAGGCGCCGGGCAAACATGGGGACAAGGCTTGTGGCCCCACTCGGGATGGTCCAACGAAAAACGCGACGGCGTAAAGCTCACGCACCACCAGATGACGGACATGCCGGGCAAATTTTCCATTTACGTCTTTGTGCATGAAAGCGGACACATGATTTTTGGCTGGCCGGACCTTTACTGGTACGGCGACTACTGCACCATGGGCAATCGCGCAAACGACTTGAACCCCGTCGCCATCAACGATTTTTACCGTGCGGACCAGGGCTGGATTCCGTTCGTGGACGTGACCAGCGAAGACGTGAGCCTCGAAACCACAAAGCCTGGCGAAGTGTGCTACCGCTACAAGAACCCCGCAAGGCCGGACAAAGAAGGCTTGGTATGGTCATACGTACGAAACACGGGCCGCAACAAAGTTCTTAAAGGTAGCGGACTCTTGATGCAGCACTACGATTTTTCGATCGGCGCCAATTCCTCCGCCGACAAGCTCGGTTTAAGAATCGTACATGCAAGTGCAGCAGGCAAATCTACGGACAACGTTTCAGACCAGTGGCCAAGCCCTGGCAGTACCGCAAACACGTTCTTCAGTTACAGCGCCTATCCCGAATTTTCGGATGACAAGTACCCCGCCATCCGCTGGTACAACGGTTCCAAGACAGGACTCAAAATCACGGACATCGGAACGCCCGGCGAAACGCTCACGTTCTGCATCGGCGGGAACTGCCCAGCACAAGAATCGTCAAGTTCAACGGGGATTGCGTCAAGTTCGTCCAGCGCAATTGTTTCAAGTTCCTCGAGTGCGCCGAAGCCCGAGAGCAGCAGCGCCGTCGAAATGAAAATCGAGAAAATCGCATTCGACGTGACGCTTCCGATAGACAACAATTATGCTTACGTCACGCTCGACTTGAAAGGTGACGACGTCGCAAAAATTTTAAACATCAAGAAAAGCGAAATCGCAGATAAAGTCAAATTCTACGGCGTAGAACCAGACGGTTCGCTCAACAGCCGTACCACCGGCGAAGGGACCGGACACTGGTTTGACAAGGACGGCAAAATCGTCGCCTGGGATCCAAACGGTTCGAGCATCGTCTATTCTAACGCAGACATTTCGACAATGACGACAAAAATCGGGCATATGCCAAACAAGGTCTATGCAGGCGATTCATTCACCGTGCGGCAAGCGGTCGTTTACGAAAACAAGCAGGTCACCTTCGAAATCACGGTCACGATTGAGCAAAAGACGACGCGAATTTCAAATATCCGCAGTTTAAGACGCGGCAAACCCGGGAATGTGATTTTTAACGCGCTCGGCAAGCCTGTCGGCAAAAGGACTGATTCAGGCGAATTGCCCGACCTGCCTAAAGGCATTTACGTGGAAATCGTGAAATAATTCGGAATGCGCGGCGCCCGCTGCGCATTTTATTTTGCCTTCTGGACACCGTCGCCGTAGATGGTTTTCCAGTCGTTTTTCATGGACACGGGAATCCTTCCGCAAAAATTTTCGCAATCATACATTGCTCCCCTTTTTATTGATTTTTTCGATGTTAAATATAGTGATAAAAATTAAGAATCGACAATTCCTAGCAACTGCAAGTAATTTCGTTTAGCATAAAGGACACGATGTATTTGAACAGAATCACCCTTTACCACATAAAACATCAAATAGTTATCTATGGGAATAACACGGTAGCCAATAAGCTTCAGCAACGAATCCTGATGTACTGGATACACAAGCGGATGTTCCTTTAGAATTTGCACTTGTTCAAGGAATTTCTTGAACACAGAATTTGAAGATGTTTTAAGGATATTCGAAAAATAGTTCTTGATTTCGTTCAAGTCCTTTTGAGCCGATGGATAGACAAGAACCTTATATTTCTTAGCCATCCATCAAGTCCTTCAAGAATTTTTCAGCATCAGCACCTTCTGCACCATGTTCAATTTCAGAAATAGCTTCGGCAAGTTTTGAATAAAGCTCTAGCTGAGCCATTTGTTTTTCATAACACTCAATAGACATAACAACCATATCCCCTACGCCGTTTTTAGTAAGGTACATGGGTTCATCGTACTTATGTACGGTTTCGGCAACGCTAGAGAAATTATTGCGTAAATCAGAAATCGGTCTAATATTCGGCATATGCTTACCTTTTATTATGATAATATACTATCATAATTATGATAAGTCAAGAGAACCACACACAAGGATAGCGTTCTCAAGCCAGGCGTTGCGGGCTGGCGCCTGAAGCCCGCACGAGAGGGTGATGGAAGACCCGGCGGGAATGCATTGATACTGTACGAGAAGGAGGTGCCCGCTCGGTGGCGGGCATGACATTATGATCGGGGTGACAATGTAAGCCGGGGCTGCAATCAGGGGGATCCCTCCCCCACCTGGTCAAATTTATTTATTACAGAAATATTACGTAAATCTTAAAATGGAGTTATTTCCAGCCCGTTTGGATCATATTCGGAAATCCGGCGGGCTTAATAATTTTATCTTGTATCCGTAAAATTTTGCAGAGTAGCAGGATTTTCAATTAACCGTTAAATTAAAACACTATAGTAATATGAGTCTTAAAATCGTTGTGCTTGCAAAGCAAGTACCTGATACACGAAACGTAGGCCCGGACGCCATGACGCCGCAGGGTACTATCAATCGTGCCGCATTGCCCGCGGTCTTCAACCCCGAAGACCTGAACGCCCTGGAGCAAGCCCTTCGTTTGAAGGACCAGTTCCCGGGTTCCACCATCTCCGTGTTGACCATGGGTCTCCCGAAGTCTGCCGAAGTTGTCCGCGAAGCTTTGTACCGCGGTGCTGACTGCGGTTACGTCGTGACGGACCGCCCGCTCGGTGGTGCTGACACGCTCGCTACGAGCTACACGCTCGCCCAGGCAGTGAAGAAGATCGGTGACTACGACATTATTCTCGGTGGCCGCCAGGCTATCGACGGCGATACCGCACAGGTCGGTCCGCAGATTGCAGAAAAGCTCGGACTTACTCAGGTCACTTACGCCGAAGAAATCTTGAAGCTCGACGAACAGGCACGCAAGGTCGTGATTCGCCGCCACATCGACGGTGGTGTCGAAACTGTGGAAGCACCGCTCCCGCTGGTCGTGACCGTTAACGGTAGTGCCGCACCGTGCCGTCCGCGCAATGCAAAGCGCATCATGAAGTTCAAGAACGCTACTGCTGTTGCCGAACGCAAGCCGGAAGATGCTGACAAGTACGCAGCCCTCATCGCTAAGAAGCCCTACCTCGACATCCCGCAGTGGGGTGCAGCCGATATCGACGCCGACCCGGCTCAGATCGGTAAGGCAGGCTCGCCGACGAACGTGAAGGCCGTCAAGAACATCGTGTTCAAGGCTAAGGAAAGCCGCACGCTCTCCGCAAACGACGCCGACATTGAAGGACTTATCAAGGAACTTTTAGACGGGAAGATTATTGGCTAACCTATGAATAACGTATTTGTATATTGCGAAATTGAGGGAACCACCGTCGTTGACGTTTCCCTTGAACTGCTTTCTAAGGGTCGCAAGTTGGCCAACACTCTCGGCGTTCAGCTCGAGTGCATTTGCGCTGGCAAGGGCCTTGACGGCATTGAAAAACAGGTTTTCCCTTACGGTGTGGACAAGGTTCATGTGTTCGACGCCGAAGGCCTGTTCCCCTACACCACCAACCCGCACGCATCTCTCGTGGTGAACCTCTTCAAGGAAGAACAGCCGCAGATTTGCTTGCTCGGTGCAACGGTTATCGGCCGTGACCTCGGCCCGCGCATCTCCAGCGCCATGCACAGCGGCCTTACCGCTGACTGTACCGAACTCGAAATCGACAGTTTCGAAATGAGCATCGGTGGCGTGAAGAAGTTCTACGAAAACCAGCTCTGCCAGATCCGTCCGGCATTCGGCGGTAACATCGTCGCA
>NZ_JBGUHR010000041.1:0-23614 GCF_045112255.1 Fibrobacter sp. | reverse complement strand
TGAACTGAACCCAAAAAGTTGGACAGTTTAAAGTTAGGATAAAACAGTGTTATGAGTTCGGTATTGTACCGGGCTCATTCCTTTTAGGCGCAGTTTTATCCGGTCGTTGTTGTAGTACTCGATGTATTTTCTGAGTTCTACCTTGAAGTGATCCATATCCCTGAAGTCGTTTGGATAGAGTAGCTCCGATTTCATTATTCCAAAAAAGTTCTCCATCATGGCGTTGTCTAGGCAGTTGCCCTTGCGACTCATGCTTTGGATGATTTCGTGGTCACGCAGCGATTTTTGATAGATTGCATGCTGGTAGTGCCATCCCTGATCGGAGTGGAGTATCAGCCCGCTCCTTGATCGACCCTTGGCGAAGGCCATTCCCAGCATGTCCATGACCATTTTCAGGTCGGGATGGTCTGATATGGTATAGCTGACGATTTCCCCGTTGTACATGTCGAGTATCGGTGACAAGTAGCACTTGTCCATGCCGATATTTATCTGTGTCACGTCCGTTGTCCACTTTTGGTCGGGACCGGTCGTGGAGAAGTCTCGGTTAAGTATGTTTGGAGCGACCTTGCCGATTTCGCCTCTGTATGAACGGTATTTGCTGCGTTTACGGACGTTCTTCAGGTTCTCTTCCCTCATGATCCTGATGATTGTCTTGTGATTGATGGTGAAGCCTTCTTTTCTGAGCTGGTTGTCTATCCTGCGGTAGCCGTAGCCGCCCCTGTTTTCCGCATGTACGGACTTGATCCGAGCGCGTTCGTCTGCATAGCGGTCAGGTTTCTTGCGGAGGTTATAATAGTATGTGGAGCGAGGCAATCCGCCCGCCTTCAGGAGATGTTTTAAAGAGTGTTTGTCACTCAGTTCTCGGATGACCTGGGCCCTATACCGAACATCTCGGCATTCTCTTCCTGGTCTAGGGCCTTTAATTTTTTTAGGTAGGCATTCTCCGCCTTGAGATATTCATTCTCTTCCCTAAGGCGTTCAAGTTCGCTCATTCCTTTTGTACTTTTTTTCGACTTCGGCATCTTTGGAGGTCTCCCTTTGGGCTTTGTTGCAAGAAGTTTTTCGTAACCGCCATGACGGAACTTGCGCAACCAAGAACCCAGGCTGGTAAAACTTAGGCCATACAAGGCTACAACTTCCGCATAAGATAGAGATTTCTTGAAGACAGCGTCAATAACGGCCTTCTTCAAGGCTGGTGTTGAGCGAACATTCGTTTTCCTTTTCGTCCGCCAAAAGCCCGTCTGTCGATAGAGTCGAATATGACGCTTGATTTCGGACAATTCCAGACCCGTCAACCGAGAAATTGACGGAGTGTTGTATCCTTCTTTGTATAGTTCAAACGCCTTGGCCCATTCTTCTTCTGTGTGTTTTTTATACATGAAAACCCCGAAAGTTATGTCCAACTTTCGGGGTTCACATCAGCGCCGGGGCTTTTTCGTTTAAGGGAGAAGCCCCGTCAAACGTAAGGGATGAAAATAATGGATCCCCTTCGCTTCGCTCCGAGGATGACAAATTCAAGGATGACAGGGCATGAAAAAGAAGAACCTCCCCATGGAGTATGGGGAGGTCCTATTTTTTGTGTTAGGAGTACGCCATTACGGCGCCTTGGAGGAGGATGTCGTGGCACGTATATCCCCGTGCCGGGCGCTTTACAAGACCCAACAACCAAACACGGTCTTGTAAAACTATCGAGTTATGGGAAAGCCTTCTTTTTGTTCTCAAAAAAGCAACCCATACATACCCAAAGGCTTTCATGTTCTCGTTTTTACGTTACAAAAGATACTCTATTAAACAGCACGTGTCAATAGGAAAAAGCGTTTTTTAATATTATTTAGCAAAATTTTAAGTTTGAGAATACTTCAAAATGTTCTCAAAAATTTCCATGTCATTAAGAACATATCACACAACGACAAAAAGACCAGAAAAGTTCAGTTTTAAACCATTTTAACCACTACGGCTAAAAAAACAAAAGACCAAAAATTACGTGAACCGCAATAAAATCCTTTATTATTTCACGTAAATTTTGGCGATTTTGGAAAATTCGTTTTTAAAAGAAAAAAGCGCCAACAAAGGCGCCGCTACAAAAATTAATTATCCGCGTTTTTCTTGGATGCAAATTTATTCGTAATATCAGGAATGATTTCCATTACCTTTGATGCAAGCGAACTGTCCTTGGTAATAGGCATGATGCGCACGTCATCCCCCTTGATGACAAGAAACGCGACCGGTTCGACCGAAGCACCACCGCCAGACGCAGATGTGTCCCCCTTGTTCTGATGTCCGCCAAATCCAAAACCAACGGACACTCGGCTTACAGGCACGACAGTCGTTTCACCAGCCTGGATGGGTTCACCAATGACAGTTTCCGCCTTCGTAATGAAGCGGAGCTTTTCTAAAAGAGTTTCAGCAAGTTTTTCAATAGCCATGTCATTAATATAGATTATAGACGAAAGACGAGAGACGAGAGACGAAAGAAATCTACACTTTTCGTAATCTTATTTGCGCAAAGCGCCATTATTCACCTTTCGTCTCTCGTCTACAGCCGCATAGCGGCGTTTTCTCGTCTAAATAGCGGCGAAGCCGCTAGTATCGCGCGCTGTAGATGCGGTCGCTCGCGGTAAAGAACTTGCGTTCCAGATCAGCCCAGTCGAGATAGCCCCAAACAGCCACGACGCGCCCACCCGGGAGTCTGGTCGCCATACCGTTTACGCCATCGCCGGCATTAAAATACAGCGTCGAAGTTTCGCGGTAAATGCCTTTCGGGTGGACAATGTTCAGCTGACGCCCCCAAGCGATAAAATCATTTTCATCCACCAGATCCCAGCTGCGGGCTACATTCCACTGCAAATCGGAGTCGCGATAGCTTTGCGCAAGCACCGGGAAGTACGCCTTTACGCCAATAAAATATTTCGTCTGGATGGACGTATGTCCCGGTTCTCGATGTTCGAACGGGAGGCTCAGGAACTCTTGCGGGAACCCGCCATGACGGGCGTTCGGGAACTGCCGCACGTAATTTTCAAGATCACTGCGTTCATAGCGACGGAAGCTATCATGCTTAAAGATGAAGATTCGCGCCGCAGAACGGATGCTCTGTTCCAGGAACGAGCCGCGCAAAATCGGGACAATTCCCTGAAAGCGCCCGCTGTTCATGTAATAGTCAAGCGCATACACATCGCTCTTGAATTCAAGAATCGTCACGTCCAGCGTGTCTCCGGTCATCCCCATCGGATAACGTAAATCGACGCGCCTCATAAGGGCTTTTATATCATCGTTCGGATTCTCGTCGATACGGATATCATCCATCGGCCACCTGTCGTTGTAGCACAGTTCCGTATAATCGACAGATTCTTCTTCTTTCGGTTCACAGGCGCACAGCACAAACGCAGCCGCACAAGCACAAGCGCAAACAAACTTTGGTAACACCGAAAAGAAACGATTCATACTCTTAAAATTTAGCATACATCAATCACGTTTACGGACTTCAGCGTAATTACAGTACTCATAAAGAGGACACTTGGCACAGTGCGATGTCAGCTCGCGACAAATAAAGCCGTCCGACCCATTCTCCAAAAAGAACTGGAGGGAATGCGCCGCGAAATACGGGTTCTCCGGGGCAAGCGCTGCAAAATATTCATTTGCAAGTTTCTGTTTTTGAGCAGGTTCAAGTTCCGCAAAGCTAGATTCCTTTGCTGGCCCGAGCATCGCCAAAAAACGACGGGCACCCATCGTAAGCGGCAAGGGCGGCATTCTGGAATTGTCGCGACATGCAAGTCCAAGGCCAAGTGGCTGCGGAGCAAGCAAGCGGTAAATTGCGGCACATGCTTTAGGGCGCGGATTCGAGCGTCCCATAAAATAGATTTCACCCAAGTCCCCCCACATTTCTTCGGGAGTTTGCTCACGCACCCACGCCACAAGGTCCGGGTGATGGCGCACAAAAAGTCCGACGCTCCAAAAAATTCCAGCGACATGTTCAAAAGCAGTCCAGTTGCGGCTATTGAACGTCTGCTCAACGACCTCTTCTATTTTGCCCCCTTTCGGCACCGGTAAAGACCAGAGTTTATCGCCCGGGAAACGCTCGTGCAGTTTCACGAGGAGCCGCAAAATATCGGGGTAAGAACGATCTTGAAACAAGACCGAACCAAGCAATGTCCACGCAATCTGTTCATTTGCCGTGGGCATTTTTTGAGCAACATAAACTATGGGGTCAGCGCACTTGAAAAGGAGCGCCACAAAAGCTTTTGACGCCTTGAATAACGCAGGTTCGTCGTGAATGAATCGCTTTACCGAGACCAACTATAGTGCCTCGCCCACCTTCACCGCCTGTCCGAGACGGGACTTGAACAAGTCCGGATGGCGTTCGCGAATATTCTTATCAACCACGAGAATCACGGTACTGCCCATTTCAAAACGGCCAAGTTCATCTCCACGGTCAAACGAATACACCTGATTGGGAATCCAGTCCACGCGTTTATCGTCACGTGGAAGTTTGCCGGCGTTCGTCAAGATGGATTCATTATACACAACGCCGATTCGACCAACGTTTGTAGCGCCCACCTTGACCACAAGCACTTCGGAGCCGTCCGTCAAGCGAAGCACACTCGTCAAGCGTTCATTGATGCAGAAAAGACCTTCGACACGTTCAACGCTACCAGCGTTCACCGGCCAAAGCGTACCCGGGCAGTAGCTCGAAAGCACAAGGTCGCCCTTGACGGGGCTGTGGATGCGGTGGTAGTTGAACGGAGCCAAGTAAATCGTCGCAAAGGCACCACCCTTGAAACGTTCAGCCATTTCTTCATTGCGCAAAAGGCTCTTGAGCGTGTAAGTCTTGCCCTTTGCCTGAATAAGGTTCTGCTCGTCGCCATCGAACGTTCCCGTCTGCGAAAGCACTCCATCAACCGGACTCACGATTTCGGCACCATCGGCAACGGGGCGCATGCCCGGCTTGAGCTTGCGGATAAAAAGTTCACCGATGTTCTTGTAATGGCTAAGCGGGTATTCCGCTTCGGACATGTCGAGCTTGTAATAGCTAGCAAAGGCGTTGCGAGCGATTTTGCTCAGGAACGGGATGCGCAAACGCGCAAAGGCACCGAAAATGCGACTTGCGGCATTCTTCGGCAAAAGCTTCATAAAAACGTAGAAAGGAGTGTTCATAACTTAAAAAGTAGTAATTAGTCTTTAGTCAATGGTCTGTAGTTATTTATAATCGCGCCGAAGGCGCCAAAAATTAATCTAATAACTAATGACTAAGAACTAGTAACTAAATTAGTGGTTTTCGAAATGCGCGACGTCGGTGTTGAGCAGTTTCCAGAGTCTCGCGGCAAAAGGCGTTGCCCATTCCTTTTCGGGCGCAACGCGGGTTGTCGTTGCGGCGGTGAATTTGGAGTAAGTGAGAGCGACAAGTTCACCGTAGCGGGCATCCCACATGCTCCACACGATTTGCCATGTGAATCCGCCTTTCTTGCCCAAGTCTGGATCCATTTCCACATTCAGCACCAGCGGAATCGTCAAGTAGCGCAGTTCATAGCGGCTTGCAATTCCGTTCAGCAATTCCTTCAGTTTAAACGGCAACTGACGCGCAATCGTCTGTTCTACGCCATCGCGCTCTTCCCACGGCGTCACATCATCCAAGCGCTTGCCTTCGACAAATTTTTCGGCAAGGATCTTTGCAGACAAAGAATCAACGTAAGCGGAATCCGCATCAGGCACACGCATGCCGACAATCATCAAGTCTCGTTGCATTTTCGGGAATGCTTTTGCGAACAAAGAATCTTCAACACGAGCCAAGTCAAAATCAAGAGCATCGGCACTAAAACTGTGGCACATTTTGCAATCTTCGGGGCGGGTCGCCGTCACCTTGAGCGCAGGAAAAACGCCGACAACAGCATTGGAATCGATACGGCTAAACGCGACCTGGTTCCATTCGCGGTAGAACTTTTCGTCCGTGATTTTCAGCACGATATCGCCTTGCGTACCGCATTCCGTGCAAGGAGCGTCGGCCATGTCGCCGCCTTCGGGAGCGCTATCGCGCGAACCCGCACAAGCGATGAAAAGCGTCGAGGCGAACAATAACATAAAGTGACAAAACTTCATAATAAGACTCCGCAAATATAATACGAGAAATAATGGATCCCCTACGCTTCGCTCCGAGGATGACAAGTTCGAGGATGACGTAGGAGGCATCACTCTAGCATTATAGTAAAAGGGCCGTCGTTGACGAGGCTCACTTGCATATCGGCACCGAATTTTCCGGTTTCGACGACAGCAACCTCTTTTTTGCACTGTTCAATAATGTACTCGTAAAGCTCATTGGCAAGTGTCGGGTTTCCTGCGCCATTGAACGTCGGGCGATTGCCCTTGTTGCAATTGGCGTACAATGTAAATTGAGAGACGAGCAAGAGCGAACCGCCGACATCCTTGATGGAGAGGTTCGTCTTTCCGTTTTCGTCGGCAAAGATGCGGAGTGCAAGCATTTTTTTGATGAAGCGGTCGGCGATTTCGCGGGTGTCGCCCTCGCCTACGCCAATCAGCACAAGGAATCCCTTGTTATCAATTTTACCGACGGTTTGACCTTCAATATCGACTTGAGCCTTAGTGACTCGCTGTATTAAAAATTTCATAATGTTTTTTCTCTAGATTTAACTGGATCCTTCGACTCCGTTACACTTCGCTCAGGATGACAATGCATTGTTATCCACTCACAAGAGTGTGATGCCCTCCCGGAACGGGGTCCGGGATGACAAGTGGCGGGCATGACAAGATTAATTGTTCAGGATGACAAGGTGTACGACGTTTCAAAAAACTTTTGAATTTCCGCGGGGTCATTCGTGACGGTTAACGCGAGACGCAAGAGGACGGCGGCTTTAGCAGGGGGCAAACCATAAGCGGCAATCGTTCCTGGCACAAGGAGCTGCTCCGGGACAATGCGACCGCGATTGATTCGCGTCGAAATCACGACGGGAATATTCTTTTCTGCAACAGCTCCGGCAATCGCATCGGCCCATGCGCGAGAAAATTCACCGGCGCCAGCGCCTGCAATGACAAGGCCGGCCGAGCGTTCAGCAGCAAAACGCACAAGCTCTGCATCGGCATCAGCATTAAAGTAAAGGACGGAGACACGAGGCAATGATTGCAAGGACGAGATGTCGAACGTAAAACAAGATGGCGACCCCGGAATAAATCCGGGGTGACAATGTGAATGGGATGACAGTTCAGAGGAAATTTCTTCAAAAGCATCCAAATCGTTCGCATGAATCTTTTGCACTGTGCGAGCGTTCATTAATTTGCCTGCAAAGGCGACATAAACTTCAGCCGCATTTTCCAGCGGGCATGACAATGCTGAATTCAGCGATTCTCGCACACTACGTTCACACAAGTCCACTGCACTTTTCACGGCAAAGAGGAGATTTGCGGGGCCGTCAGGTTCTGCGGCTGTAGCGGGTCGCATCGAGCCTGTCATAATCACGGGCTTTGTGACATTTCCGGCGACTCTCGAACAACCTACACTTTCATCAGCGGCATTCCCGGCGATTCGCGAACCAAAGCCATCCAGAGTCAGACTCAGGAAAAACGCCGTTTCTTCCATCGTATCAGTTCCGTGCATCATCACGATGCCATCAACATCGTTACGCTGCATGAGTTCTTGAATCCGTTTCGACAAAGCAATCCAAATTCCAGAGGTGATATCATCCGAATTGATATTACAAAATTGCTCGACGCAAATGTTTGCCACATTCTTCAATTCTGGGATGGCATCAATCAGCGTCTGCGCCTTGATCGATCCCGACTTGTACCCAATATCCTTACCTTGCTCGCCCGCGCCTGCAATAGTGCCGCCCGTCGCTAAAATCACGATATTTTTCATCTTACAGACTCCAACAAATCCTGAGCGGTTGTTTCATAATGTTTTTTCAAGGAGCCATCCATTCCAAGCTCACGAAGATCCTGCAAGCACTTGGCAAATTTGCGGAAGGCATCCGGACCACCGCCATCACGCCACAAAAGTTCTTCGACCATTCGTCTCGAGAACCAGTAAAGCTTTTTCACGGTTGCCGAATCCTTCTCTTTCACAAAAGGTTTTCTCAACGATTCAACGCTCGGGTAAGTCCCCAACGGGCGCTCTTCATTGTTATGCGAGCCGTCAATCACCTGCGCAATTCCCTCGTTCATCCAGCAGGGCACATTCGCATGCGTCATCGCACGAACAAACGAATGTGTCAGCTCATGGAATAGCACCGGGCGGTAAACATCACGATACGCCATCATGTTCACAGGCACACGCAACTTGCCGTCAAATACAGCAGCCACCCAGTCCGGGCGCGGTCCCGTTCCCTGATATTCCTTATCCTCATACAGCACAAGGCTCATCTTGTTTTCGGGCAAGTAGTCGAACAAATTACTAATCGAATCGTAGGCCACTTCCAAAACAGCAAGCGCTTCCATCACGTCTTTTTTCGAAGGGCCGCCATCAAATTCCAGGCGGAAATGCATGGACTTTTCGACGCCGAGATTTTTCAACTCCTGTTCCAAGGCATTTGACTTTTCAACAAGGTAATCTAAATCCTTGTGTTTAAAATTCAGCGTTTCAATATAGCTGATACATTCCTGATAACGTTCCTGTTCAAAGAGAATCCCCGCCATGTGCATCTGTAAATTCGTATCGTTCGGTTCAGCCTTTAAAAGTTCCTGGACATAATGCTCGGCACACTTCCAGTCGCCAACTCGAATGCACTTATTTGTCATCGCAATCATGTCTTCATATCGAATGCGTTCTTCAACTTTTTTTTCGTAATACAGGTACCCCACGAGCATCAAAACATACACCGGCAAAAGGCAAACAGTTCGCTTGATCCAATTAGGTTTATTCTTCACAATACAATTTCCATCAAATAAGTCCCATATAATTCTAGCAATTAAATCTGTAAGGGAGATTTAATCCTTTAAATTATTTTTATAATTCCATTAAAAGTTCTACCCCCACCCCTTTATGTTTAATCTTTACCCACAGCTCCTAAAATTCGTCGCCTGGCTTTACGACGTAGTCAACTGCGGAACAGGTTTCGAAGGAACGGCCGCCGTCAGCGGGATTATCCTCGTTGCAATCATCCTTTCTCTCATCATCACAGGACTTTTGCTCAACCTTATCGAACGGCTAGAATTCGCTTTTTTCTGCTACTTCTTTGGTTATAAAGCGGCATTCTACATCGTCAATTACGCCACCCTCGCAGGCACAATTCTCCATGAACTCTCTCATGCGCTATTTGCATTTATCACAGGGGCAAAAATCACTGAAATAAGTTTTTTCGACCGCAACAAGGAATCGCTCGGGCACATAGCCTACCAGCCGAAGGGTCCTTTCTTTTTGCAGGCCGTGCAACACTCACTTACAGCATGCGCCCCTGTCATTGTGGGGATCGCAAGCTTCATTCTCGTTTCATACATTTTCCTTACAACAACTTATGGGGTCTGGGCGCAGACCTTGCTAATATATCTCGGTATTTCGATAATCAACCATTCTTCCATGAGCACCGCCGATTTAAAGCTTTATTTTAAAGGGATCTGGGCCATCGCCATTCCATTATACGTGATCATATTCGTTTTTTGCAAAACGACGCTCCACTAAAAAACAGACAATACGCGTGACCGATAGCACCTTTAGAGGGAATATATGTGTGCAGAGTTCAGAAAATTAAAGTATATTTCACTTAGGTTTGGTTATGGCAGAAATCTTTGATTACGATGATTACCGGGATATGATCAAGGATTACTACTTGGAGCACAAAAAGCACAACTCCTTGTATTCCTTTAGCACTCTCGGCAAGACGCTTGGCTTGGATTCAAGTCACGCTTACTATATAGTTCAAAAGAAACGCAATCTTCCCGTTCACGCAGTTCCCGCCGCAAAGAAAATGCTCGGACTCGACGGTCGTGGAGCCGCCTACTTTGACTTGCTCATCGTAGCTTCGCGCACAAAGTCCGAGAAAACGAAAGCCGAGATTTTGCAAAAGGCATTCCAGCTTCGCGACGTCAAGCGTCATTTGCTCAAGGACAACGAACTAAAATATTTAAGCGCCTGGTGGACAATCGTCGTAAGAGCGCTCATCGAAGTGAACCACGGCAATGTCAATATTCCTGAAATTGCAAACAGCGTGATTCCGCCGATCACCGAAGAACAAGCGCAAGAGAGCATTGAAATTTTAAAATCGCTCGGCTTTATCCAGCCCATCAACAACAACAGCAAAGTCCGCCTTGCCGACCCGCACATCACAGTTCAAGGAGCCGAAAAGGCCGAAGCTATCCGCAGCTTCCACTCCAAGGTCATGCAATTTGGGATCCGCTCACTGAGCGAAATCCCTCCAGAGAACAGAGACATCTCTACAATCACAATGGCTGTTGACTCTAAGGGTTTCGAAGACATCAAGAACATGCTCAAGGAATTTCGCAAGGAAATACAGATCCGTGTCGATAAATGTATCGTTCCCGACCGCGTCATGCAGCTGAATCTCGCCTTATTCCCCGTCGCACTCAATAAAAAGAAGGAAAAATAAAATGAACAGTTTTAACAAGCTTCTTTATTTTGTACCCTTTGTACTTCTCGCCGCCTGCGGTATAGGTGGCGACTCCGCAGGGAATACGACGGAAATCGAAAACGCCATCGCTATTCGAGTTTTTGATGACGGGACGCCCGCAGCAAACGTGCGCTATCAGGTGCTCCCGTCCTGGTATGTTGCAGACACCACCGAAACAAGTAAAGTCAAATACACCTATCAAGGCACTACGGGCACCGACGGTTGGATGCATATCGACGGCCACAAAGACGGTTCCTACACCATCAAGTTTACCAAGGGCGATTCCTCGATCGTCTTGCAGTACACGCTCAACAATCTAAATCACGAATACACGCTCGACAGTGCATCGCTCGAAGCCGCAGGCACAGTCAAGGGCCTCGTCGACTTGCCGGACTCTGCCAATTACGCCTGGGTCGCCGTTCAAGGCGTCAATACAATTGTCAAGACCGATACGCTTGGACAGTTCGTCATCCAGAAAGCTCCTTGCGGAAACATCACCGTAAGCGCCTGGGATGCAGAAGACCTCAACTCCATCGGGCAAGTTTCGACAACGGTAACCGCAAGCGATACGATAAACGTAGGACTCATCGAGAATCCAAACAAGGAACTCCCGGAAAACGCCATCCGCTTTATGCCCTCCGAACTCATCTCGGACTGGATGCGACCGCTCAGCTTCCCGACCGTACTCGTCATGCGCTTGAACGACGAGAACTTCGACTTTAGCAAGGCCGAAAAAGATGGCAGCGATATTCGACTCTACGACGGTAGCGGAAATCTCATCCCGTTTGAAATCGACGGCTGGGACACGACCATCAACAGTGCAACGCTCAACATCCGCGTTGAAAGCGCCGCAGATACAGTAAGACCGTGGATGCTTATGTGGGGCGACAAGAAGGCCCAGAAGCTCAAGGATGTTGATGTCTGGGAAGGTCTCAGCGATTCACTCGTAAAGGCACTCAACAGCGTTACCATTTTCGACTTCGAAGAAGGGTCTGAATACAATGCGCTCCCCTCCCCGTTGCACAACTACTGGTACATCCAGCCACACGACAGCGCAACCATCAGCAAAGCTCTTGAAAAAGATCCGACAAGCGGTATCGAAAAAGCCGACAGCACCATTTTCGGCAAGAATGTTCTGCATGTGCAGTACCAAGCCAACAAATTAGGCCGTTATGTTGTTCTCGGAACGCGCATTGCCAACAAGCAACACGACTTGAGCAGACTTGATTCCGTTGAAGTCTGGGTGAAAGGCAGCGGTGATTTCGAGGTCATCCTTGAAACAATCATCGAGTCCGATACAAACTACAAGACCACGTACAAAGGTAGCGTCAACGAAAAATGGACACGCGTTGCCATCAAGCCTTCAGACTTCACGAGTCCTGACGAAAAAAAGAGCTACCACGGATGGAATGTGACCCGTAACAAGATTACCCGCTTCACAATTTTCATGTACAACGGTGACGACCTGTGGATTGACAACGCCAAGATGTACGGAATCAACCTGGACGACTTGCTTTAATTAACAATTAGTAATTAGTCATTGGTCAGTAGTCATTTTATTGATCAATGGCTTATGTTTATTGCAGTTTTTCGGCAAACAAATAAGGCCGTTTGGGATTGAAAGCTCTGTTCGGCCAAGGACACTTAAATTTATATCATGAAGAAAAGTGATCCGAGTCTCCACCCGATACAGAAGCGCCAGTTCTCCAACACTAACAGGCACCACAAGAATCCAATCCCAAATCGGCAGTGTATTTGGATGTCCATAAATTATGTTTATTTAAGGCTTTTTTTCTAAAAAGCCATTTTTCGTTCATTGACAAAATGTCAAATAATTGGCAATAGCGCGTATAAGCGCAATTCAGAAAACAAACATTTACATTAAAATTTCAGGTGTTTCACCCGGTGAACGTATATCCCGACAAGAACCAAAATGGTGACCACCCAGCTCAACGGATAAACAACCATCAATGATGTAAAATTGCGATACACGGGGAAAGCAAAAATCACCCAGAGGATCCGGATGCCGCAAACCCCGACCACGCAAGTAAGCGCCGGCGCCAAAGATTGCCCCATGCCACGGAGCGCCCCTGAAAAAACGTCCAAAAAGACATTGATAAACAGCAAGCCCACAACGACATTCATGCGAATAGAGCCCGTCGCGATAATTCCAGGATCGGACGTAAATACAGAAAGCAACTGATCGGCAAAGAGGCAGCAAAGCAGGCTCAACGCAAGCGTCGAAGTCGACGCAAGCAAGATGGTCCACCGAACCGCACTACGGCAACGCGCTATGTTTTTCGCGCCATAGTTCTGCCCCACAAACGTCACGCAAGCATGCGAGAACGAATTGAGCCAGTAATAGACAATGAACTCGTAATTGAGTGCAGCCGCAGAAGCCGCCACCGTCGCAGAACCGAGACTGTTGATCGCCGACTGGAGGCACACATTGCTAAACGAGAATACAACGCCCTGAAGCCCCGCCGGAAGCCCCACGCGCATAATGCGCCCGAAAAAGACGGGCGTGATTCTCAACTTCCAGAATTCGAGCTTGAACGGCCCGACCTCGTGGAGCATAAAGTAGAACAAAGTACCTGCGCTCAACCCATTTGCAATTACGGTCGCAAGAGCCACGCCCGTAACGCCCATGCCAAAGCCCGCAACAAAGAGAATGTTCAACAACACGTTGATAGCGCCCGTCGCAAGGAGCACATAAAGCGGGCGCTTGGTATCGCCTTTTCCGCGCAAAATCGCAGCCACAAAGTTATACAACATGACAAACGGTATGCCTGCAAAATAAATTCGCAGATAGCGCACCGCCATATCCAGGATATCCTCAGGGGTTGAAATTGCCGAAAGGATTTGCCTTGCAAAAAAGACGCCGATAAACGAAAGGAGAATTCCACTAAAGAACGAGACCATCACCGACGTATGGACACTGCGAGTAACTGCCCGGTAACTTTGGGCACCAATGGAATTAGCGACAACAACATTTGCACCGACAGAGATGCCCACAAACAAGTTTATCAGCAAGTTGATAACGAAAGTATTGGCACCGACAGCCGCCAGGGCTTTATCGCCAGCAAACTGTCCGACCACAGCAACATCCGCAGCATTGAACAACTGCTGCAATATGCTCGTTGCTGCAAGCGGAACGGCAAACCTCAGGATCTTCCGACCGAGGGGTCCGTTCAACATATCCATATTCGTCTTTAACGCATCCGTTGCCATACAGCACCTTAAAACCGCGGCAAATTTAGATTTTTACATTTAAGCTTAAAAGGCAATTTTCTAACTTTACATCGCAAAAATCAGGTGACTAGAATCGCTATAGGATAAAGCGATTACAAGCGCCACAAATCGGAGATTATCATGGGTTTTAAATGCGGCATCGTAGGCCTCCCGAACGTAGGCAAGAGCACAATCTTCAACGCAATCACTAACGCAGGCGCAGAATCCGCCAACTATCCGTTCTGCACCATCGACCCGAACGTCGGCATGGTCAGCGTCCCGGATGCCCGCCTCGATGAACTCGTCAAGGTCTACAACCCGAAATCCATCGTCCCGGCAGTTACAGAATTCGTGGACATTGCCGGTCTTGTGAAGGGAGCTTCCAAGGGCGAAGGTCTCGGCAACCAGTTCCTCACCCACATCCGCGAATGCGAAGCCATCATGGAAGTGGTGCGTTGCTTTGACGACGAAAACATCATTCACGTGAACGGTTCCGTGGACCCGATCCGCGACGTCGAAGTGATCGAAACGGAACTCATCCTCAAGGACTTGGACACTGTCGAAAAGCGCCTCGCTACCGAAGCTAAGAGCGCACGTACCGGCAACGCCGAAGCCAAGGCTCGCCTCGCCGCTTGCGAACTCTTGAAGAAGAGCATGGAAGAAGGTCATGCCGCCCGCACCGTAATGCACGACAGCGAAGAAATGGAACTCATCGTCAAGGATCTCGGACTCCTCACCGCAAAGCCGCTCTTCTACTGCGCAAACGTCAAGGAAGACGATATTCTCACCGGTAACGCTTATGTGGATCAGCTCAAGGAATACGCCTCCAAGCACGGTCACGACGTGATTGTCATCAGCGGCAAGATCGAAGAAGAACTCTCCGCCATGGAACCCGCCGACAAGGCAGACTTCTTGAAGGAACTCGGCATGACGGAATCCGGCCTCGATTCCGTTGTCCGCAAGGGTTACGAGATTCTCGGACTCCGCACGTTCTTCACCGCTGGCGAAAAGGAATGCCGCGCATGGACATTCCACGCAGGCTTCAAGGCCCCGCAGTGCGCAGGCGTCATCCACACGGACTTCGAACGCGGCTTCATTCGTGCAGAAACATTGAGCTACAGCGACTTCCTCAAGCATGGCAGCTGGAACGCCGCCAAGGAAGCAGGTCTTGTCCGTACCGAAGGTAAGGAATATCTCGTGCAGGATGGCGACATCATGTACTTCCTGTTCAACGTGTAGCGGCTTCGCCGCAGTTGGCAGTAGACAGTAAACAGTAGGCAGGACTGCAATAAGAACGTCTTATAGCTAATGTAAGAGAAAAGGTCGCGAACGTTCGCGACCTTCCTTTTTTTAAACTTCACTGGTTCTTTCGCTTCACTACGTTTCACTCAGGATGACGTTACTTACGGGCTTTCTTCCGTTCGCGGCGGGCAATCACCGCCGGACGGATAACCGTTGCAATATTCATCGCCGTCCCGATCAAAATCAAGAAGCTTGCGGCATAAAGGCCAATGCCCGCTTCAACTTTCAGTAGCGGGATTCCAAGAGCGTCACTCACCTGCGAAAGTTTCATCAACAAGGACCACAACGAGACCATTGACAAAAGTCCCATCACCGTTGAAGCAAGAGGCACAATCCAGGCAAATACAGCAGCAAGAAATACTGCGGCAAGAATACCATACAAATGATGTACCGGTTCCATCTTCGGGAAATTCGGCATCTGCATTTTGAAACGGTCAAGAACTTTCGGATTTTCCTTCACCATGCGGTGCATCTGGCCAAGGGCCGGTTCTTGAAGCGACTTGTCCAAATCCACACCAGAAGCAATCTGGTAAATCGTCATTTCAGCAATCGGCTTGCCACCATCCTTTGCCGAACAAGAAACATTCGCCAAAGGCATCAATAAAGCAAGAAATACAAGCAAATAAGGGATTGCCGTCAGTTTTTTAAAAAGACTTTTTTCTTTATTGGAGTTACTACTCATTTTTTGTTATCCTGAATAATTCGTTCGAGCGGGAACACACAGCGGAATCCGATATGGTCAGACCAGTAGCGCGGATCTTCATCATCACGTACGGTCATATTCAAATTCTTGGCCTTGTCTTTCCAGGAACCACCTTTCAAGACCTTGTTCGTACCCCAGTAGGAACCCGTCGGATTAGAACTTTCGATAGAGAACGTGATCGCAAAATAATTATCGCGAGTCCATTCAGCGACGTTCCCCGACATATCGAAAATACCCCAGGCATTCGGAGTCTTTGTTGCAACATCGTGCGGACCATAGGCAGCGTCTTTCTTCCCCCTCTTCAAGGAGTTTTCTGCAAAGATCGAATACTTGCCCACGCTCATAGCATCATCATCAGTCCAAAGGACTCCGTCATTGCTGCCAGCACGGCCTGCAAATTCCCACTGGGCCTCAGTTGGCAAATCGCCGCCAAGAACTTTGCAAGCATACTGAGCGTTTTCCCAGGTAATTCCCTGAACAGGCTTATTTGCGCCCGTGAACGCAGAGCGATCGGGAATGCGCTTAGCTGAATCCAGAAGCCCCATAATCTTATGGAAAAATTCCTGAGTCACTTCTGTTGTGTGAATAGCATACGGAGACATGGAAACCACTTTTCCACGGAAACGGAAAGAGCCAGAATCAATCAGGGCAACAGTTCCACGAGTCGCATGTTCGATAATTTTTTTATTCGGTTCAGCAACAACCGTATCCTTCACGACCTCGGAAGATGATGAACTTGCAATGGAAGACGAAGAGGATTCCGGCGCACGGTTTTTAAGCCATTCAACAACCTCTGGTTCAATAGCGATGTGCAACGGCAAAGTAAACTCACCTTTTCCAAAAATGAGTTTATCGCCCATACGGAAGCCGAGCTTATCATAGCGATAATGGTATCGGCCAACAATTTTACCTTCCTTGAACACCCACACCGGCTTATTATTCGCCAGGAACAGAGTTGTCACAAAGGATCCATCGCCGACCATCATCAACTTCAAAAGCGAATCCATCGGAATTTCATCAACGACACCTTTCCATGTGGTTTCAACGCGATTACGGTCAATGCCGAAACGGAATTCCAGAGAATCGATCTTCGTCGAATCCGTCGCATTCATAATCTTTTTCACAAAAACCGGAGTCATGTTGATTTGAACCGGGAGAGCCTGAAGACTATCAAACTTCGCACGAAAAGCCTTGTACAATTCACTTACGGCTCCAAGCTTTTTATTACGCCAAAGAGTTTGCGCTTCACTACGCTTGAAATTATAGTGAGAAACATAACTGCGATAAACCTTGTTCGAATCATCCAATCCAAGAGAATCGGCAGATTTTACCGGCGGATAGAACTTTGAAAATTCCGTTGTATCTATTCGCGTGAAATTCCTATCCACTTCAGAAGAGAATACATCGTAAAGATTTTCAGCCTCTTCTACAGTCTGAAGAGCTTGAACCTGCTCCAGCGAAACCGACATATTTACAGGAGCAATATCTCCAGAATCAGAAACCGGGAAATTAACATCAAAGGTAAGCACTTCACCTGGTTTAAGAACACCAGCGTCCACGTAGGGAAGCTTATCCGGGGCGCCAAACGAGAAAACGTAAACGCCATCGTTTACCGGATAAACGGCCTTTGAACCCGCTTTCAAGGACGAATTAAGCGCAACAACATCCAGATCCTTTTCGTCAGATTTGATTTGAACCATTCCTGGATGGGTACTTTCTTTTAAAATCTGCCACTGTCCATTCTTCATGAACAAGAGCTTAGGCACACGTGGTGAATAAACGTATTCTGCATCAAAATAAATATCGGACTCATCCTGAAACGCCTTATACTGGCGAGAAGCGTACAGACGAAGTCCGATAACTTCACGTGCACTCAGATGGTTTTCCTTAAGGTTGAAAGCATGAAGCTTTTTATATTCTTCAGGCTTTGCCTCTCCAGAGAACCAGAAATACTCCTTAGCGGATTTCTTATAGCGAAGATAAAGCGTATTGGGCTGCAACGGAAATACGGGTTCCTGAGAAATAGCGATTGCACGGTCCAGCGCAATAGCTTTCTTGGATGCATTTTCCAAAAGACTACCATCTAAAAGACTACCGACTTTAAAATTTTCCGAAGTCAATTTAAAGTTACGATCCTCATCGGCCATAGTTAACGCCGGGACCAGCAACAAAAGCGGAAGCAATCGGGAAAATGTCATAAGCACTCCTGTCTTTTTAGGAACCTTCTAGCCTAGAAAAATAATTTCTTATAAGAAAAGTAGTTCCATTATTTTGACGAATTTGCGCCCATTTCGAGCAAGTAACCGCCATTTGCCCCGCCCACAGGTCCCAATTCGACCTTCCAGTCGGCCAATCGGATAATATCGGGGTGGTGTTCGATGACAATGACCG
Organism: Fibrobacter sp.; assembly: GCF_045112255.1. Lineage (GTDB taxonomy): Bacteria > Fibrobacterota > Fibrobacteria > Fibrobacterales > Fibrobacteraceae > Fibrobacter. Next base: position 5,422 of record NZ_JBGUHR010000041.1, on the reverse strand, counting down.
TATCGCCACGAGCCGAAAGCCTGCGCAAGAGGTTCCAGAGGATCTGAATATCCTTGAGATGGAGACCTGTCGTCGGTTCGTCAAGCAGGTAGACCATTTCTGTCGCCGGACGGCGACAGAGTTCCGCAGCAAGCTTTAAGCGCTGGGATTCTCCGCCCGAAAGCGTCGTGACCGGCTGACCGAGTTTCACGTACGGAAGGCCCACATCGCGAAGGCATTCGAGCTTCGGCAAAATCTTCGGCTGGTCCTTGAAGAACTCGCAAGCTTCGACAACGCGCATGTCGAGCACGTCGGCAATGTTCTTGCCCTTGAACGTAACCGTGAGCGTTTCCTGGTTGTAGCGCTTGCCACCGCAAACTTCGCAAGTTTCCCAGATGTCCGAAAGGAAGTGCATCTCGACAGCGACGGCGCCACGGCCTTCGCAAGCAGGGCAGCGCCCACGCGCAAGGTTATAGCTAAAGCGGCCGTAGTCAAAGCCCTTCATCTTGGACTGTTCGAGCTTCGCGAACAGCTTGCGGATATCGTCAAAGACGCCCGTGAAGCTCGCCGGCGTACTGCGAGGCGTTCCCGAAATCGGGCTCTGATCCACCAGCAGGACTTCGCCGCTCTGCTTTTTGCGGCCACGCGCCTGGAACTGTTTTTTAAGCGCCGGGAAAATTTCATCGACAACGAGAGAACTCTTGCCCGATCCCGAAACGCCACAGACGACGCTCACGGCTTTCTTGGGGAATTTTACAGACAAGTTTTTCAAGTTATTTGCCTTGAGATTCTTGAACTCGTAAAATTCCGTATCGTCCGTGATGCGCACAGGTTCCAGCTGGTTAGCGACCGGCGTTGAATACGTGAGGAACTTGACCGTTTCACTACGCGGGAACTGTTGCAACGCATACGGCTTCGCAAGTTCCGCCGGGCTTCCTTCGGCAACGACTTCGCCACCGAAATCGCCCGCACCCGGTCCCATATCAATAATATGGTCTGCGGCCTGCATCATTTTGAGGTCGTGTTCCACGACCACGAGCGTATTGCCGAGGTCACGCAAGCGGTAAAGCGTATCCAAAAGCTTTGCAGTATCGCTTTCGTGGAGGCCAACGGTCGGTTCGTCAAGCACGTACAAGACACCTTCGAGGCCACTACCGATCTGGCTTGCCAAGCGGATGCGCTGGGATTCACCGCCCGAGAGCGTATCGCCCGCACGGTCAAGGCCAATGTAGCCAAGGCCCACGCTAATCAAGAAGTCCAAACGCCCAATGATTTCGCGGAGGAGCGGAGATGCAATTGTCGTTTTGCTTTGGATGGTTGCAGAAGTTGCATTTTCTTCGTTCGCGAAATCGACTTTTGCAAACCAGTCGCGAGCTTCGGCGATGCTCATGTGATGCACATCCATGATGTTCTTGCCCAAGATGCGCACCGCAAGATATTCGGGCTTCAATCGTTCGCCATGGCAATCCGGGCATTCTTCGCCATCCTTGAAGTGGCCAAGGCCAAGGCAAGTTTCGCAGGCGCCCCAATGCGTATTGAAACTGAAATGCTTCGGATTGAGAGCCGAATCCATATACCAGCCACATTCCGGGCAACCTGGCTTTTCGCTTGCCGAGATTCGTTCTTCGCCATCGCAATCCACATAGAGGATTCCGTTACCGTCGCGGTAGCCGCGTTCAAACGCTTCGACCAAGCGGGCGCGATTTTCTTCCTTGACCACCACGGAATCGACCACGGCAAGCAACTGCTTTTCGCGCGTCGGCATTTTCGGCAGCGGGAGTTCAACAAGCTTCTTACCGAGATACGCCTTGCGATAGCCCTTTTCCGTGAGAATCTTGGAGAGTTTAATTTCGTCCTTGATTTCAAACGGAGCAAGCACCGTCACCATCTTGTTGAGGTCACGGTCAAACGCAAGCTGCATCAAGTCGCCCGTCGCATAAGAGCTGATGGGTTTTCCGCAATGGAGGCAGTGAGCCGTACCCACGCGAGCCCACAAAATGCGGAAGTAATCGTAAATTTCGGTGAGCGTTGCAACCGTACTGCGCGGACTCTTGCTTGCGCTCTTCTGGTCAATCGCAATCGCAGGCGCGAGTCCCGAAATGGAATCGATGCTACCGCGGTCGGGGCGTCCCAAGAAGCGGCGAGCGTACGTGCTAAGCGTTTCGACGAAGCGACGCTGGCCTTCGCTAAAGAGCGTATGGAACGCAAGGCTCGATTTGCCCGAACCCGAAACACCCGTAATCACGGTGAGCTTGTGGCGCGGAATTGTCACATCGATATTCTTGAGGTTGTGTTTGCGAGCGCCATGAACTTCGATATCGAGCGAGTAATCTTCGCCCTTTTCGTCCGTGCGTTCAAAGTGCTTGTTTTCGCCATGCTTTTTCGCCAAGACTGGAGCCAAGTAACGCCCCGTCTCCGATTTTTTGCACTTGGCAATTTGTTCGGGAGTACCTGTGGCGATAATGCGACCGCCGTTCACGCCCGCATCTGGGCCAAGGTCAATAATCCAGTCCGCGCACTTGATCACATCGAGGTTGTGTTCAATCACCACGACGCTATTGCCGAGACTGCGCAAGCGGTTCAAACATTCGAGCAATCGGCGGATATCTTCAAAATGCAAACCGGTCGTCGGTTCGTCGAGCAAGTAAAGCGTTTTGCCCGTACCCGGGCGTCGCAATTCCGAAGCAATCTTCACGCGCTGCGCTTCGCCACCGCTCAAAGTCGTCGAAGGTTGACCAAGCGTGAGGTAGCCAAGGCCCACTTCGCAAAGGAGCTTGAGCGGTTCTGCAATTTTCGGGATGTCCTTGAAAAATTCAGCCGCTTCGCTGATGCTCATATCCAGAACTTCCGAAATGTTCTTGCCCTTAAAGTAAACTTCACGGGTCGCTTCGTTAAAACGCTTGCCATCGCACACATCGCAAGCGACTTGAACGCTCGGCAAAATGTGCATGTCGATGACCTTCACGCCAGCACCTTCGCAAGCATCGCAACGGCCACCCTTCACGTTAAAGCTAAAGCGGCTCTTCGTATAGCCACGCACCTTGCTTTCTTCCATGCCGGCAAACAAGTCGCGGATATCATCCCAGATTTTCGTATAAGTGGCAGGGTTACTGCGCGGAGTGCGTCCAATCGGCGTCTGGTCAATTTCAATGACCTTGTCGATGTTTTCGAGACCTTCCAAATGGTCAAACTTGCCAACCGGTTCTTCGGAATTGTAGAACACGCGAGCAAGTTCACGACGCAAAATTTGGTTGATGAGCGTACTCTTGCCCGAGCCCGAAACGCCTGTGACTACCGTAAACGCACCGCCAAGCGGAATTTCCACGTCAACATTCTTGAGGTTATTTTCGCAAGCACCGCAAATCTTGAGCTTCGGCGTCTTTGAATCAATTTTCAAACGCTGAGACGGAATTTCAATCGACTTGCGACCGCTCAAATACGCACCCGTGAGCGAAGCCTTGTTCTTCTCCAGCTCTTCGACCGTGCCTGCCGCCAAAATGCGACCGCCCTCGACACCTGCGCCAGGACCCACGTCAATCACGCAGTCCGCATGACGCATCGTATCCTCATCGTGTTCCACGATGAGAAGGCTGTTGCCTTGGGCTCGCAAGCGCTCGAGCATTTCGAGCAACTTGTCGTTGTCGCGTGGGTGCAGCCCAATGCTCGGTTCATCAAGTACATAAAGCACGCCCTGCAAGCCCGCACCCACGGCACTTGCGAGCCTGATACGCTGCGCCTCACCGCCCGAAAGCGTCGAAGCCTTACGGCTAATATCCAAATAGCCAAGGCCCACCGCCTTCAAGAATCCAAGGCGCCCACGGATTTCCTTAAGCACTTCGCGACCGATGCGCTGTTCTTTTGGACTCAGCTTTAACTTGTCAAAAAAATCGACGGACTTTTCGACGGACCATTCCGTCATCTCGCAAATGTTATGGCCGTGGAAATCGACAGCCGCCGCAATACGGTTGATTCGCGTTCCGTGACATTCCGGGCAAACGCCAATCTGCATGTACTTTCGGAAGTGGTAAATATGCCACATATCCCAAAGTTCCTGCATGATTGTCACCACGCCGCGTTCGCTCCCGCTCGGAGTTCCATACAGCACGGCGTCCTGCTGCACCTTCTTGAGCTTGTTCCACGGCGTATCGAGCGTAAAATGCATTTCGTTTGCAATCGTGCGCAAATTGCGCCAGCCAAAATCGCTAAAGATGATGCAGCCGTCATCCTTCTTTTGCGGGGCAAGGCAACCCTCTTTCAAAGACAAATTCGGATTCGGCACAATCAAATTGATATCGAACTTGCAACTTTCGCCAAGGCCCTTGCATGCGGGGCATTGACCCTTCGGATCGTTAAAGCTAAAGAATCGCGGTTCGAGTTCCGGGATAGAAATTCCGCATTTGGGGCAAGCGAGCTGCGTACCCTGCAAGCGGTACTCTTCCTTCGCGGTACCATCCGAGTCCGCCTCCGGAGATGTCAGCAAGAACGATACGAGCTTCCCGTCCGTGAGCTTCAAGGCGCCTTCAATCGCCTCGCGCAAACGGCTCATGTTCTTGCGTTCGAGCGTCAAGCGGTCAATCACCACTTCAATCGTGTGCTTCTCGTAACGCACCAACAGCGGCACTTCTTCGAGTCTGTAAATCGTTCCGTCCACGCGTACGCGGACAAAGCCATTTTCCTTAAGCTCCGCGAGTTCCTTGCGGTATTCGCCCTTGCGCTCCTGCACAATCGGCGCCATCACCAGAATCTTTTTATTCTCGTCACTAGCGTACAAGTTATCGACAATCTGGTCCACCGACTGCGCCTGGATCACCTTGCCGCACTTGGGGCAATGCGGAACGCCGAGGCGCGCAAACATCAAACGGTAATGATCCAAAATCTCGACCACCGTACCCACCGTACTGCGCGGATTACGGTTCACCGTCTTCTGGTCAATCGAAATCGTCGGAGAAATTCCGCGAACACTTTCCACATCCGGGTGCTTCATACGCCCGATGAACTGGCGCGCATACGCCGAAAGCGACTCCACAAAGCGGCGCTGCCCTTCCTGGAACACCGTATCAAACGCCAAGCTCGACTTGCCCGAGCCCGAAACGCCTGTGACCACGACAATCGAGTCGCGGGGAATCGTCAAATCGACATGGCGGAGGTTGTGTTCATGAGCATCGCGGATTTCAATAGATTTCGTCATGCCTCAAATATAGAAAAAGAGGCCCCAAATGTCTAAAAATTAGTGAACATTTGGATAGAAAATCATCCCATATTAAAAAGAAATTCCACTTTTTTTGCAAAAAGGACTTGACTGAATCAAAACAAGTTTTTAAATATGGTTCACCGATTGAGAAATCAGTCGAACCACTTGGGGTGGTAGCTCAATTTTGGTTAGAGCACCGGCCTGTCACGCCGGAGGTTGCGAGTTCAAGCCTCGTCTATCCCGCGATAAAGC